>CBESWG010000059.1:0-17215 GCA_965533275.1 uncultured bacterium | reverse complement strand
GTCCTGGGCGAAGAAAAGGAATCGGACAAGGAAGACCTGATCATCAATCACCGGCTGTTCCGATCGGGGGAAAACGAATACCGCCTGAACGGCAAGGTGACCCGGCTGAAGGACATCCAGGAGGCCCTGCACGAGAGCGCCATCGGGGATACAGACTATTTCGTGATCGAACAGGGCAGCGTGGGTCTGTTCGTGACCTCCAAGCCTCAAGAGAAGCGGCTGCTGCTCGAAGAGGCGGCCGGGACCGCGTTCTACAAGGACAAAAAACGCCAGGCACAGAACAAGCTGGACAGCAGCGGACAGAACCTCCTCCGGCTGGAGGACATCATCCTCGAGGTGGAAAAGGCGACGATTTCCCTCAAGCGTCAGGCCCAATCCGCGATCCGGTACCGCAAGCTGCGCGAACACATCAGGGAGTTGACGCTGACCGTTTACAGGCAGAAGATCGAGGGCCTGGAAACCAATCAGAGGGAGGTCTCATCCGGTTACCGGGAGCGGCTCGACACGGAGAACACCATCATCCTCCGGATCAAGGATGAAGAAAAGGCCCTGGCCGAACAGCGCAAAGAGGTCTGGGATTTTGAAAAACGACTCCAGGAAGACAAAGACTCCCTGTACACGCTCAGATCACAGCTCTCCAGGACAGAAGCGGAGAAGGAACGCGAAGAGAAGCGTGGGGATTATTATGTGGAAAAAAAGGCCTCGGCCGAAACAGACCTGGCCGAGCTGAAGAAGGAACGGGAGGGGCTGGAAAAGGAACGTCAGGAGGTCAGGGACAATCTGGATGACCTGAACGCACGCCTGAAAAAAAAGGCCCGGGCACTGGAATCCGAAGAAAAATCACAGGAGGATGTACAGGACGACCTGGGCGGCCGGGAAAAGCAGCTGGGGGGATTCCGGGAAGAGTACCTCCGAAGGATCTCCTCCCAGACCGAGATAAAGAACGAAGCCGCCCGCTTCGAGAAGGAATTGGAACTTACCACCATTCAGGGTGAAAAACTCAAGGGCGAGCTGGAATCACAGAAAAAGGGACGGGAGGACAGGGCATCTCAGCTGGAAAACCGGGAATCCGGTCTAGCAAAGACCGTGAAGCAGGCCGCGGCGGCGACAGCGAGCCTTGAGTCCCTTGAGAAGCAGCGTGCAGCGGACCGTCTGGAGCTGGGAGAGCTGGAAAATCGGAGAAACACGCTTCAGAAGGAGCTGGATAAGAAATCGCACCACCTGCATGCCCTGGAGAAGCTCAAGGAACAGGAGGCCCGGTCTGCAGACCTGCCCGACCTGCCCGAGGCCCTGGGCCAGCTGGCAGACCTTATCGATGCCTCGGAGGAACACACGGCGCTCATCGATGTCCTGTACAAGGAGGAGGCGCGCGCCGCGCTGGTCAAGGCCGGCGATCTGCGCCGGATATTGAAGGGTGAGGACAGATCCCTCAAGGGTCAGTTCCTCCTTCTCCATCAAAAGGGGGATGAGGACTCCCTCCCCGCTTCCCTTTTGAACGATCCCCGCGTTCTGGGGAGACTCAAGTCCCACCTCCGGCCGCGGAGCGCGATCGAGAACCAGATCTCTGCACTGGGAGATGCGGCCATCGTGGGAAGCGTCCAGGATGCCATCGATCTCTGGATACAACACCCCCACTTCAGCTACATCACGCTGGGGGGAGACTTGCTCCTATCTTCGGGGCTCCTGAAGCTGGGAGAAAAGAAGGACGGCCTGATCTCCCTCAACCGCGACATCAAGGGCCTCAGGGAAGAAACCACTCACCTGCAGACAGAGCTGTTGCCCCTGGGTGCAAAGATCCAGGATGCGACGCAGGACCTGGACGCCCTGGAGCAAAAAGCTCGGGAGGAGGCTGCCGCCCTGGCCTCCCTGGAACAGCGGCGGGGCGTGGAGCAGAAAGAGGTCAGCTTTGCCCGCACCGCGCTCGAGCAGACAGAGGCCCACATCGCGGTCCTGGAGAACGAATCCCGCAAGCTCACGGAAGACAAGCGGGATGTCACACGGAACTGGAAATCCCTGACCACACAGATCGTCGGTCTGAAGGAACAGGAGACGGGGCTGGACCAGAAGATCCGCGCAGAGGAACAGGCCCTGGCCGCCAGGCGGGAGGCTGCCGAGCAGTCGCGCAGGTCCTTTTTTCAGATCCGGGCTGAGACAGAGCTCTACCAGGAAAAGATCGATAACGCCCGGGATCTGCTGAAGAGGCTGGACCAGAGGCATGCTTTTGTGGAAAACAAGTCAGCCGACCTGTCCCGGGAGATCGATTCGGCCCTGCTTGACAGCGAGAAGCTGAAGGACCGGCTGCACGAGCTGGACACGCAGGCAGGGCGCCTGGACCGCGAATCCAAAGACAAGGCGTCCTCCCTGGCATCAAGGGAAGCGAAACTCAGCGGTCTCCAGAGCAACCAGGAGGCGACCGAACAGCGGATCCGGGAACTCCGGGAAGACATCGAATCGGCCAAGGAAGACCGCGTCAAATGGGAAGTGAGCAAAGCCGAGCGGGAGAGGGACCTGGTCAACCTCGAAGAGTCATGCTGGCAGGAGCTCAAGAAAACGCTCCAGGAGATCAAGGCGGAGGTCCCCCTAGAAGAAGGCGTCGACATCGTTGAGGCCGAGGCCTCTCTCGAGGAATCCAAAGACAAGCTGCAGCGGTTCAAGGCAGTTAACCTGATGGCGGAGGAGGAGTACCTCAACCAGCAGAAACGCCTCGACTTCCTGACCAAACAAAAGGCCGACCTGGCGGAATCCATCGCGACCACTAAAGAAGCGATCAAAAAGATCGATCACGAGAGCAAGACGCAGTTCCTGCGCGCGCTGATCGCGGTCAACCACAATTTCCAGGATGTGTTCGCCCAACTCTTCCAGGGCGGGACAGCACAGGTCAAGCTCACGGACGAGGACGATCCCCTGGAGAGCGGGGTGGAGATCGTGGCTCAGCCACCCGGCAAACGCGTACAGAACCTCAATCTCCTGTCCGGGGGCGAAAAAACGCTGACCAGCCTGGCCTTCTTCTTCGCTCTGTTCCGCTACAAGCCCTCCCCCTTCTGCATCCTGGATGAGGTGGACGCCGCGCTGGACGAAACCAACCTGATCCGATTCCTCAACCTGATGAGGAACATCAAGGACCAGACTCAGTTCATCATCATCACCCACAACTACAAGACCATGGAGGTGGCCGATTACATCTACGGCACCACCATGGCAGAGCCCAACATCACCAGC
Organism: uncultured bacterium; assembly: GCA_965533275.1. GTDB lineage: Bacteria > Acidobacteriota > Aminicenantia > Aminicenantales > Aminicenantaceae > JAUXEH01. Next base: position 13,996 of record CBESWG010000059.1, on the reverse strand, counting down.
ATCTATTCGGTCAAGATCAAGGACAAGGATAAAAGCCGCGACACTCAGCTGGACCTTGACGAGAAGACCGAGTAGCCTTTTCCGAGAATCGGGCGAACATCCACAGGGAGAAGATATAGGCTTATTGTTTGCCTACGTAGTCGCTGTCCTGACTCACGCTCTGCTTGCGGAACTTCTTGATCCGGTACTTGAGCATGGTAAGGAAGAACACCAGGTAGACACCGAACGCACGCAGTGAAGTCAGGGTCTTCAGTGCGGACCGGAGTTTGGAGCGGGACAGGTAACGCTTGTGGCTGGCGGACCAGCGCATGACCAGGTCGGCGATCTGAAACCAAGTGAGGCGGTCCTTGAAGAGAGGCACATAGCCCTGGGCGGCAGGGAGCAGGGGCACACGCTTCAGGTCTTTCCTGCGGGACCAGGAAAATCCGTCAGGGATGATCTTTTGGTCCTTGGCAATACCCTCGAGCGGGGTTCCCGGATAGACGTGCAGGATGGCCGTGGCAAAATCGGTCTGCGGATTGACCTCGCGCAGGCGCTCCATAACAGAGATCGTCTCCTGCGCCTCCTCCCAGGTCTCAGTGTGATGGGAAAAGATGAGGAAAGCATCCGGGACGAATCCCAGCTCCTTGCCCCAGCGCGCGAACTGGTATGCCTCTTCGATGTCGAAGTTTTTCCCCACTATCTCCCTGCGGACGCGCTCGCTCCCGGCCTCGACCCCGAAGTGAGCCCAGACCAGACCTGCACAGACCATTTTTTCCAATAGGGGCTTGTCGACCTGATCGATCCGGAACTCGTTGCAGAACTTGATGTCAAATCTGCGCTCGAGGATGAGATCCAGGATGCGGTGCAGTCGGGGCAGGTTGTAATTGAGAGTGTCATCGTAGAACCAGATGTACTCGGCACCGTATTCCGTCACCAGGTGCTCGATCTCTTCCACGACCCGTTCGGGTGAGTGTCCGCGCATCTTGCGTCCCCAATTCGCTGGTGTGGCGCAGAAATAGCAGTTGAAGGGACATCCCCGGGAGGTCATGATGTTCTGGGCCTTGAGCGCCCGCCCGTCCGGGACCTTGACATAGAAGTTGTAGCGGTCCATGGGAATCCGGTGGCGGGCCGGATACGGGAGCGTATCCAGGTCTTCGATACGGCTCCTGGCGCCCGTGAAGACAGGGGCCCCATCGGGATCCCGCAGCCACAGTCCCTGTACCTGCGACAGGTCGGAGCCCTCCCCTACTGCCAGGGCCAGCTCCCGGAGCGTGACCTCGCCCTCCCCCACCACTGCAGCGTCCAGGTCGAGGATGTGCCGCATGGTGTCTTCGGCCGCCATGGAGATGTGAGGCCCCCCGAGCACGGTGACGATCCGCGGATCGATCTGCTTGGCCAGTTCCATCAGGCGAAAGGAATCGAAGCGGTTCTCGGTGGTCGTGGTGGCTCCCACGATGTCGGGGGCAAAATCCCGAATGCGCTTCTCCACCTCCGGCCACTGGAGCCCGAGCACATCGGCGGGGACCACATCCACTTCGAAGCCCGTATCCTCCAGGACGGCGGTCAGGAACAGGATCCCCAGGGGAGGCATGGAGGTCCCTTCGGACCACCGCTGGGCAACATAGCCCTGGGGAGGCACGAAAAGTTGGATCTTGGTCATATTCGTTCGGTCCGCCGCCTATTCTAACAGAGGAGATGGGACCCGTAAACTCCAACCCGCTCAAAAAACACATCCTTGACTTGCTCCTGAGGATATTGGATGATTGCCTCGGCAGCCCAGTGGACAGGGAAAGGAGACGCCTGTGCCATACGTCATTACCATCCTTCTGTATCTGTTGTTTCTGTTTATTTTCGGCCTACGCTACGTCAAGAGGCTGAAGAAAAAAGAGGACTTTCTGGTTGCGGGTCGGAGCCTGACTGCACCTGTCCTGGTGGGTACCCTGCTGGCGACCTGGATCGGCTCAGGTGACATCTTCAGCGTCTCGGATCTGAGCTATCACCACGGCTATTCCTCGCTGATCGGGAGCGCCGGGGGCTGGGTCGGGATCATCATCGTCTTTTTCATCGCCGGCCGGGTCAGGCGTTTTGGCCAGTTCACGGTCCCGGACATCCTGGAGGCGCGGTACAATCACTGGGCCCGCATCCTGGCGACTATCACCACCATCATCGCCTATGTCACGATCGTGAGCTACCAGTTCCGAGGCGGAGGCTGGGTCCTCAACACCATCACGGACGGCAAGATCAGCGACAAGCAGGGCATCATGATCATGGCCGTGTTTGTCGTGACCTACACCATGCTGGCAGGTATGCTCTCTGTGGCCCACCTGGACATGTTCAACGGGATCCTCATGATCACCGCATTTTTTGTCGCGGTCCCCTTCCTCATCCAGCATGTGGGCGGCCTGGAATATGTGGCCGCCAACGTGACTCCCCGAGCCCACCCCATCCTGGGGAATATGAGCCTGATCCAGGCCCTGGGCTACTTCTTTCCGACCCTGCTGCTCGCGCTCGGAAACGGCAACATGTACCAGCGCTTCTTCTCAGCAAAGAATGAGGGTGAGGCACGAAAATCCGTGATCGGATGGGTCATCGGCGTGATCTTCCTGGGTATCGCCATCCAGAGCATTGCCGTCATCGGCAGCAGCTACTTCAAAGGGCTGAGCGAGGCCGAGTCGGGACGCATCATCATCCTGGCAGCCTACCAGGGCATGCCTGTCGTGATCGGCTGCGCCCTGCTGGCGGCCATCGTGGCCATCGTCATCTCCACGGCCAACAGCTTCCTGCTGGTCCCTGCCACCAACGTGGTGCGCGACATCTACCAGAGGTTCATCAATCCGGATCTGTCCGACAAGAAGATGATCCTCCTCTCCCGGGTCGTGGTGGTCTTCCTGGGAGCTATCGCCTTCATATTGATCTTCTTTTTCAAGCGCATCCTGGACGCCGCCTATGCCGCCTACACCGTGTACGGGGCTGGCATCACGCCCGCACTCATGGCCGTGTTTTTCTGGAAAAGGGCCACCGCCAAAGGTGGGGTATCCTCGATCCTGGGAGGACTGATCACAACCATCGCCTGGGAGGTCGCCAACCGGATCAACGGCGCGCTGCCATTTGGCATCCCCGCCGTGTACCCAGCCCTGGTCGTCTCGATCGGCCTGCTTATCTTCGTCAGCCTGGCAACACCCAAACCAGATCCCGAAAAATGGCGCCCGTTCTTCAAGGAACAGGCATAGATGGCGCAGACCGGCATCCTTTTCGACAGGCGCTACCTGGACCACGACATGGGGTCTTTTCATCCGGAGAGCCCCCGCCGCCTCGAAGCCATTCTGGATATGATCGAAGAGAGCGTCGTCTTCCCCTACATGTCGATCTCACCCCGTGCCTCCCGGGAAGATGAACTGCTCTGGATCCACACACCCGAGTATGTGGAGGCGGTCCGCAGCACGGCGGGTCAGGAGCGCGTGGTGCTCGATCCTGACACCTCGACCTCTCCCCGCTCATACGAGACGGCGATCCTGGCGGTCGGGGGACTCTTCGAATGCCTGGACCGTATCCTGTCCGGCCAGATCCGGAATGCCTTCGCCCCGGTGCGGCCGCCAGGCCACCATGCCGAGGCCGGCCGAGCCATGGGTTTCTGCCTGTTCAACAACGTGGCACTGGCCGCCGAATACCTGCTTCGGCAGCACGGCCTCTCCAGGATCCTGGTGGTAGACTGGGACATCCACCACGGCAATGGTACGCAGAATGCCTTCCTGACCCGGGACGATGTTTTCTATTTTTCCACGCACCAGTACCCTCACTACCCCGGCACAGGGCACTGGACCGAGACCGGCACGGGAAAGGGAGCAGGATTCACCCTGAACGTCCCCCTCATGCCGGGAAAAACAGACGAGGACTTCCTGTATATTTTCAAGCACATCCTCTCCCCCGCCGCCCGAAAATTCGCGCCCGATGCCATCCTGGTTTCGGCCGGCTTCGATATCGCGGCCACCGATCCCCTCGGCGGGATGGATATCACGGCCCGGGGCTTTGCCGCCCTCACCCTAGAGCTGCGCGCCCTGGCTGAGGACCTGTGTCAGGACCGCCTCCTGATCGCACTGGAGGGGGGATATGACCTGACCGCCCTGGCTGACGGGAGCCGCGAAGTCTTGAGGCAGCTCAGCGGCACCGGTCCTGATCCAGACATCCGGGCAGAAGCCTCCCCCGAGCTCGCACGGGAGCTCGAGCCCCTCCTCAAGTCCTGAGGCATGCCCCTCAGTTGTCACCAAATGAGGACATAAAACCACACCTTCCCTCTGCATTCCCAGGGGAAACCCTTCTTGGCACGACGATTGCATAGGTAAAGGTGGAAATCAAAGCGACAGGAGAACTAAAATGAAAAAGATCGTGGGCTTTTTACTGTGCGTGCCCCTGCTCTTCTCCGTCGCCCACGCCGGCGAAGCCGACTATGGTGACCAGTCCTTCGCCAGGTTGAATTATCTGACCGGGGACACTTATGTCCAGCGGGCGACCGACCTGGGGTACGAATCCGGGATCATCAACATGCCGATAGCTCAGGGAGACCGCGTCGGGACCACCGACGGCAGGGCCGAGATCTATCTTGGCACAGGGACCTACCTCCGGCTTGACCACATGACCAAGCTGGATGTCATCGACCTGCCCGGAAGGAGCTCGGGGATCATGCGGCTGCGTCTCTGGGACGGAAACACCTACCTCAGCGTACAGAGGCTGGACGAACACAAAACTATCGAGATCCACACCTCCGACGTTTCCCTCTATGTCCTGGATCGCGGCCTCTACCGCATCGATGTCCGGGAAAACCGCGAGACCGAGATCTACGTCTTCAGTGGTATGCTCGAGGCCGCCGGTGACGGACGCTCATCCCTGATAAAGAGCGGCCAGCGCCTGGAGGTTGTCCAGGGTCATTTCACTTCGCATCCAGCCCCGTTCATGCTGGCCGCTGTCGACAGCTTCGACCGCTGGAGTGAAAATCGCGAGGATCTGCTCCGCATGCGCCTGGCCCGGTACTATCTGCCCGAGGAGCTGGGTGACTTCGAATACGAACTGGCCAGCTACGGCCGCTGGGACTACGTCTCCCCCTATGGGAATGTCTGGATACCCGGCGGCAGGAGAGTGGGCTGGAGGCCCTATCACCACGGCCGCTGGGTGTGGTATCGCGCCTGTGGCTGGACCTGGGTTCCTTATGAATCCTGGGGTTGGGTGACCTGCCACTATGGTCGCTGGCACTGGCGTCTTGACCTCGGATGGTACTGGATTCCGACCACTCGGTGGGGTCCAGGTTGGGTCAGCTGGTATGTGGGAGCGGACTACTGCGGCTGGGCGCCCATGACCTATTACGGCCGCCCGGCAGTGATCATCAACAACCACTTCTATGCGGACTACAGCGAGCCTTACTATCCAACTGCTTCTGCGGCGATGACCTTCGTATCCAAGAATCAGCTGTCATCTCGAGACATCGCGCGTGTATCTGTCAGCAAGGACTCCCTGTCCGCCAAGACCTCTCGTGTTCGCATGTCCAGCAGCGCGCCAAGGCCAGAACAGTCCGCCAAAAGAATGAGCACTCTCCCCAGCTCGAGGGGATCCCGCAGCTCGGATTCCGAAGCGAGCATGCAGACCACACCAAGCAGAGCGAAGACCGGTAAGGGCGAATCGGGGACGATCCGTACGACCGAACGATCAGCCCCAGCCAAGAGCAGCGCTCCTGCAGGTTCGTCCAGGAAAAGTGCATCCGGGGACAAATCCGCCTCGGTCAGCACTCCCGGACGGGAAAGATCAGCGTCAAAATCCACCTCGAAATCCAGTTCCTCCCCCGTAAAAAAGAGCTCCTCTTCCAGCAAAGGCTCCGACTCCAGGTCTTCCTCTGCTGCCAAGAAAAGCTCGTCCTCCTCTAAAAAATCCTCCTCCAGCTCTGTGAGCAATACCTCCAAGTCGCGCTCCGTGTCCCAGAAAAGCTCCTCCGCCCGCTCTACCAGCTCCGCCTCGAAATCCAATTCCTCCTCTTCCAAGAAAGGCTCATCCTCAAGCAAGAGTTCCGGCTCCAAGTCAACCGGCTCCAAGAAGAAAAAGAAGAAATAAGCAGACATACAGCCTGGTTTGTTTTGGGACTAAGATTCCCCCCTGAACAAACCAGGTTTTTCTCTTTATCCAGAGTCCCTTCCCAGTTAAAGGAACGCCGGGTTGGTTTAGAAGTTGAGGTTGGTGCGGTGTTGAAGAGAAATCACATGAGCTGTAGTGAACTACAGCGAATGGGTTTCGATGAAGACAACGTGCTGAGATCGGTTTATAAACAAATCCGGCCTACCGCTTTTGTTTTAGTATCTCATAATAGTCATAGGTCATCATATGATCCTCATTCGAACAAAACCGATTCGGCATAGTCCCCGGTAGGAAGACCTCGGTGATGATGAACTGGGGCAGGCAGACCAGCGTGGGCAGTAGACCGGTCTTTCGGTCTATCTGGACGTATTCCAGGTTAGGCGGCGCGACGAATTTCTCCGTGACATACTCCTCGTCGTTCTCCTTAGCGATGCCGGCCTCTTTCTCGATCAACTGCGTGAAGAATTCGGTGAACACGGGAAGGGCTGCCACGGCGCCGGACTGGCGCTCCCCTATCGTCACCCTACCTTCATTAAATCCCACCCAGACGCCCACAGCCAGCGAGGGGGAAAAGCCCACAAACCGTGCATCGGCCCAATCATCCGTTGTACCTGTCTTGCCGGCCAGCTGTTTATACCGGGTCAGGTGGCGGACTCCCTGAGAGGTTCCCCGCTGGACGACTCCCTGGAGGAGGGAGGTCATGATGTAGGCCACCTGAGGGGAAATGATCTCCTCGGACTCGCTCAGATGTTCTTCCTTGATGTTCCCGTCCCTGTCTTCGATGCGGGAGATGAAATAGGGAGTGACACGCACCCCCCTGTTCGGGAAGACCGTGAAGGCGGACACCAGCTCCAGCATCTTCACCTCGAAGGCCCCGAGCGAGAGCGAGAGATAGGGATACACCGTAGAAGTGATGCCGAATTTGCGGCAGTAATCCACGCCCAGCTGGGGGGAGATGTCGCGCAGCATCTTGGCGGTCACGATGTTGCGCGATTCCTCGATGCCCTGACGGAGTGTGATCCTCCCCTTATACTTGCCGTCGTAATTGGGGGGATCCCAGATCTCTCCCGACCACTTGTCCTCGAATTCCACGGGCTCATCCACGAACGGCGTGACCGTCGTCATAGCCCCGGTATCGATGGCCGCGGTGTAAAGTATTGGCTTGATCACAGAGCCGGCCTGGCGCATCGCCTGGATGGCGTTGTTCCATTTGCTGCGGCGGAACGAATATCCGCCCACCATGGCCTTGACCTGCCCGGTCTGGGGTTCGATTGCCAGCACCGCACCCTCCAGCTTGGGCTCCTGGTCCAGCTCTGCCACCAGGGTCAGGTTTTCAGGATCGAAACTCGTGACCTTCACATGGATGACATCTCCGATCTCGATCAGGTCCACGAGGCTGCGTTTCTCGGTCCAAACCCGGATATCCTTGTTCGTGATCTCTCCGGTGAACTCCTTGACCTTGATCTTGGCCTTGGCGGGTGTGACCTCAAGGACCACGGCCTCGATGATAAGGCCCTCCTCGAACTCCGGGCGGCGCCAGCTCGCCATCCAGTTTTTCCGGGCCCGCTCGTCCCAGATCGGCTCGACCAGCTCCTCGAGGTTTTCGATCTCGAGTTCCGATTCCAGGAGGTTGGGTTTGTCGTCTCTCCAACCCTGCCGCTTGTCCAGGACATGGAGCTGTCGGCGCACCGCGTCTTCCGCCCATTTCTGGTAGTCGGGGTTCAGCGTGGTGTGGACCCTGAGTCCATCGCTGTAGAGGGCCTTCATCCCATAGCTGTCGTAGAGGTACTTACGGACCTCTTCCAGGAAGTAGCCTGCAAAATCCGAATCTGCACGGTGCAGGGGGAGGATGTTGAGAGGCTGATATCGGGCCTCATCTCCCTCTTCCTGAGAGGCATAACCCTCGGACACCATGCGGTTGAGGACATGGTTCCGCCGGCCCAGCGCCGCGTCATAGTTCCGGTAGGGGAAATAGCGGCTGGGGGCCCGAAAGATCCCCGTGATCATGGCAGCCTCTGCCAGGTCCAGATCCGCAGCACTCTTGTCAAAATAGAGCTGGGACGCCGCTTCCACCCCGTACACCCGTCCGTCACCCAGGTCGAACTGGTTGCAGTACATGGTCAGGATCTCGTCCTTGGTGTAGCGTTTCTCGAGCTGGAGGGCCAGGATCACTTCCTTGAGCTTGCGCCTTATGGTCTGCTTGGGATTCAGGAACAGCTTCTTGACAAGCTGCTGGCTGATAGTACTGCCACCGTGCAACTTACGGGGAGTGAAGACGAGACGGACATTTTCCTTCAAAGCCCGCAGCATGCCCAGGAAATCGATCCCCTTGTGGCTATAATAGCGAGGATCTTCGGTCGCGATGATGGCGTTTTTCAGGTTTTCGGAAATGTCTGCCAGAGTAACCTGGATTCGCCTCTCCAGGGCATATTCGCCCACTACGGTACCGTCATCCGCATAGATATAAGTGATGATCCCGGGCTGGAATTTGGCCAGCTGTTCGATGTCGGGCAGGTTCGTGAGGATGGCCCGGAACACACCCACCGATATTCCCAATCCGCACACCAGCAGAAACAGGAGGGCCAGGAGGGTGATCCTGAAGAATTTTCGTCTGTTCTTGATGGGGAGACGGAACTTGGGCCATTTGAGTTTTTTGAAGGAGAGCTTCGGCACCCGCAGGATCAGCTTTTTTTCCTCAGACATCAGATTTTCATAATAGCAAAATTCCCGGGGACGGTCTACCTTCCAGCTCTTATACAACTCGACTGCGGGAATATTCCCGGTTGGGGCTTCGCGGGCGCGGTCTGGCTCCAGGCGGGACGGTGGGCTTCAGTCTACGAGCGTGAAAAAAACAAGAAAATCCAGGGTGATCCGGGTGATGTCCTCCGCCACGTCCTCCATGGGCCTGAGGGCGTCCAGATGGAAGAATTCGTCTCCCTCCAGTCCCTGGAAGATCGCCCGCACCTGGACCAGGTAGTCTTCCCGTTCGAAGAGGAGGTCCCTCTGCTGACGCCCTTCTGTGCGCTTAAGCCCCTTGGCCGGATCGACGTCCAGTATGAAGACCAGGTCTGGTTTGACGGCGAAGCCTTCGTTGGTCTCCCGGATCTTCTCCGGTTCCAGGCCCTTGGCCCCCTGGTAGGCCATGGTCGAGAAATAGTATCGGTCCAGGACCACGATCTTGTGCGCTTCCAGAGCCGGTTTCAGGTTCTGTTCGACATTCTCCCGCCGGTCCTTCAGGAAGAGGTCCAACTCCTCCTCAGGGGTAAGGGAATCATTCTTAACAGCCTTTTCCCGGATGGCCCGTCCCCACCGGCTTTCTGATGGTTCCCTGAAGTACACGGCATCGAACTCCCGGGCCTGGAGGACCTCCAAAAGCTGCCGGGCCTGGGAGGTCTTCCCTCCGCCATCGATGCCCTCGAATACGATCAGGATGCCTCTCTCGAGTTCTCTCACTCTCACCTCTCGTTCAGCCCGATTGTCTTTGCATATCCCAAAGAAGTCAACCCCAAGCAACGCTTCCCGAGAAATGGAGTTATACAAAGGTGGGTGAATTGAATTTTTCCCGCCGATATGCTACTTTAGACCCTTGTTCCTAGGAGAGATTAAATGAGAAAAACCTCGGTTATAATCGCGCTATCGAGCTTCATAGCAGGCCTGATGCTGGCCGCATTTGTGTTCATGAATTATCCCAAGACAGAAGACGTCGCTCAGGCCTCGCTGGAGGCGCCTGGTGTGGCAGAGCTGTCCTCGGCGCTATACGCCGACGACCAGCCCTCCTCGTCCCAAATGGCGAGGACTGACCTTAATTTCGCCGATATAGCCGAGCGCATCAGCCCGGCCGTGGTCTACATCGAGGCGGAAAAAGTCGAGAAGGTCCAGGTTCGCGGATTCTCCGACTCCCCCATGGAAGACTTCTGGAGGCGCTTTTTCGACGAGCCGGAAGGCCGCGAGAAGGAACGCCGTTCCACCTCCTCGGGAGCGGGCTTTTTTATCAGCAACGACGGATACTGCGTGACCAACAACCATGTCGTCGAACACTCGGTGAACATCAAAGTGCTCCTGCAGGATGGGAAAGAATACAAGGCTGAGATCATCGGGACCGATGCGGAGAGCGACCTGGCTCTGATCAAGGTCAAGGGCAAGGATTTCCCCAATGTCGGTTTGGGGGATTCCGACGCACTCAAGGTTGGGGAATGGGTCGTGGCCATCGGCAATCCTCTGGGCCTCAACCACACCGTGACCGCAGGCATCGTGAGCGCCAAGGGCCGCCTGTTCCGGGACCTGAACCTCCCCTACCAGGATTTTATCCAGACCGATGCCGCCATAAACCGCGGCAACAGCGGCGGCCCCCTGCTCAACATGGACGGCGATGTGATCGGGATCAACACCCTGATCTTCGGGCCCGGCGGAGGAAACATCGGGATCGGCTTTGCCATCTCCTCGGACCTGGCCAAAAAGGTCATCGATCAGCTCAAAGAGAACGGCCGCGTGATCCGCGGTTGGCTGGGAGTGGGCGTCTACGCCGTCACCGAAGACACCAAAGAGATCTTCGAGGTCGATGTGGCGAACGGGGCCTGGATCGACACGATCGATGAGGAGTCTCCCGCAGCAGAGGCAGATTTCGAGAGGTATGACGTGATCACGGAGGTCAACGGCAAACCGATCAAGGATTCCAATGACCTCACCTTCCTGATCGCGGAGACCAAACCCGGCACCAAGGTCGACTTCACGATCATTCGAGACGGCAAGGAGCGCAGTGTCGATGTCAAGATCGGGGAGAAGGGCGAGGTCGAACCCGAACAGCCCGAGCCCACATCGGGCACCGAACTGGGATTGGGAGTCAGCGAGATGACCCCGCGCATCGCCCGGCGCTACGGCTACAGCACGACCGGGGGCCTTGTGATCACGGAGATCAAGCCCGGCAGCGAAGCTGCCCGCAAGGGCCTGCAGATGGGAGACCTCATCCTCGAGGCCGACAAGCAGAAAATGGAATCCGTGAAGGACCTGGAAAAGATCATCGACAAGAAGAAACCTGGCCAGGTCGTGCTCCTGAACGTCCGGAGGGAGGGGCGGAGAGCAACGCAGGATTTCATTGTCACTCTCAGGATACCTGAATGAAATTTACCAAGATCCACTCCCTGGGCAACGATTTTCTGATCATAGACGAAGAAGAAACACCGGGGCTAGCGGGAAAGGAGGCCCTGGCACGCAGCATCTGTAAGCGGCACACCGGAGTGGGCGCAGACGGACTCCTGCTCATCTCCATACGGGACAAGGATAAGGGACTTGTCAACTTCCGCATCTTCAACGCCGACGGCACCGAACCCGAGATTTCAGGAAACGGGCTCCGCTGTGCGTCGGCCTACCTCTACCACCAGAAGAAGATCGAATCACCCCAGATCCTGTTCTCCACCAGCGTAGGGGAACGGGAGTGCGAGTTCATAGAGCAGAAGAATGGGCTGTTCATGATCAAGAACGACATGGGCGTCCCCAAGTTTGGCTCACAGGACATCCCCTTCGACGACGGGGCCGTCCATGACCGGATCGTGGATTATCCGCTCTCCATAAGCCGGGAGACCTATCCCATCACTTTGGTCTCGATGGGCAATCCCCACTGCGATATCTTTTTCGACCGTTTCCCCGCCCGGATCGAGTGGCATCAGTTGGGATATGAGATCGAGTTTCATCCCTTCTTTCCCAAGCGCATCAACATCGAGTTCATCCGGGTGCTGAACCGGAAGGAGATCGAGGTGCTGTTCTGGGAACGCGGAGTGGGCGAGACGCTGTCGTCGGGCAGCGGCTCCTGCGCGGCGGCCGTGGCCTCCATTCTCAAGGACCTGACCGACAAAGAAATCACCGTCCGGACGAGCATGGGGCAGCTCACGGTCGAGTGGAACAGCGAAAAGGTGTACCAGACAGGCCCTGCCAAGGTGGTATTCGAAGGGGATTATCTGGCTTTTTGAGCCAGGCCTATTTTTCCTGGAAGTGCTGATAGCCCTTTGGGACCAGTGGCTTCCGCGTCCCATCGGAGCCAACGAGCGCTATCCCCGTCCCTTCCTTGATGGTCCCGATCCGTGTGACCTTGTGCCCCAACGGGATCCGGGTCAGGTTTTCCTGCACCTCGGGCGAAACGGTAAACAGCAGCTGATAATCCTCCCCGCCGTGCAGAGCCAGCTCCTCAGCGCTCGGTGAAGCCTGGCGCAGCTCGGGCGAGATCGGCAGGCCGGCCGCCTCCAGTTCTGCCCCTACATGGCTTTCCTCACATATGTGGCCCAGGTCTACGGACAGGCCGTCGCTGATGTCGATCATGGCCGATGCCACCTTGTGGGAGGACAAGCGGCATCCCAGGTCGACCTGGGGAGTGGGATCCAGGAATGCCTTGAGGAACCGATCGGTATCTGCACGGGCGCCCCAGACGACACACTGCCTGGCGAGTTCCAGGCCCTGCGCTGCCTCCCCCAGGAGGCCGGAAACAAAGATCCCGTCCCCGGCACGCGCACCGCTGCGCGTGACGATCTCCCTGGCTTCGCCCAAGAGAGTAAGGGAGAGGATCAGGGCAGGGGCTTCGGTGATGTCGCCGCCGAGCAGGGTCACATCGTATTCAGAGGCCATCTCCGCCATACTCCGGAAATAGAGCTCGACCCATTCGTCTTCTGTGTCGGCGGGGATCCCAAGGCCAAAGAGGGCATAGCGGGGCCGGGCCCCCATGGCCGCGAGGTCGCTCAGGTTCACGCTCAGGCTCTTGCGGGCCAGGAGATGGGGCGGGTGGTCTGACAGGAAGTGGACCCCCTCCACCAGCATGTCTTTGGTCGCAGCCAGGGGGAGGCTTCCCGGCCTGAAAACCGCGGCATCGTCTCCGATACCCAGGAGCACGCTGTCATCGGAGGGCTTGAACCGCTCCCTCAGATCTGCGATGAGTTTTCTTTCGGATAATCCGCGGTGTTTCATCCCGACTTTTTCAATTCTTTGCAGGAGGCCTGGTCGTGGATGAAGAAGCCGGCAGCAGCGCGTGTTTGAACACCTCGTTGATCTCCTCGACGAAGATGAACCGCATATCGTTCTTTATCTTGGCGGGGATGTCGATCAAGTCCTTCTTGACTGCCGAGGGGAGGATCATACTGCGGACTCCGGCCCTCTGGGCGGCCAGCACCTTTTCCTTGATCCCGCCCACGGGCAGAACATGGCCGCGCAGCGTGATCTCTCCGGACATGGCCACGTCACGGCGGACCTTGAGGTCCGTGCACACGGAGACCAGGGCCGTGGCCATGGTCACCCCGGCCGAGGGCCCGTCCTTGGGGATGGATCCCTCCGGCACATGGATGTGAAAATCATTTTCTGCAAAGATACGGGAGCTGATGCCCAGTTCTTTGGCACGGGCTTTGAGATAGGTCAGCGCTGCCTGCCCCGATTCCTTCATGACATCCCCGAGCGACCCGGTCAGGGCCAGGTGCCCCTTGCCTCTGACGCGAAGGGCTTCCACGAAAAGGATCTCGCCTCCTGTGGCGGTCCAGGCCACTCCCGTGGCCACACCCACTTGGTCGCGCTTGAGGAGCTGGTCGCGGAAGACCTTGTTGGGACCCAGGTATTTCTCGATGTTTTGAGAGGTGATCCGGGACCGAGTATTCTTGCCTTCTGCCACCTTGCGGGCCACTTTACGGCACACGGTGGCGATCTCGCGCTCCAGGTTGCGAACCCCGGCCTCGCGTGTGTACAGCGAGATCATCTTCTGGATGGCTCCCCCGGTGATCGTGATGAGCGCGTCGCTCAGGGCATTCTCCTTGATCTGTTTGGGCACCAGGTGGCGCAGGGCGATCTGGAGTTTTTCCTCCTCGGTGTAGCCGGGAAGCCGCAGGACCTCCATCCGGTCGCGGAAGGCCGGCTGAATGGGGTCCAGCAGGTT
>CBESWG010000058.1:0-17498 GCA_965533275.1 uncultured bacterium | reverse complement strand
GGAGAAGGCCATGTCCCACAACCACAATCCATTGCTCGATAAATTTTTACCCTTAGTGTCCGCAGTTCTGCTTGTTGGGGCCCTGGCGGCCCAGCCGCTCTACCTGGGGGAACCGGCTCCCGAACCCAAGAAGGTCCTCATCGTCTGGGGAGGATGGGACGGACACGAACCCAAGCAGTGTGTGGAGATCTTCGCTCCCTGGCTGGAGAAACAGGGATTCTCGGTCGAGGTCTCCGACACCCTGGATGCCTACCTAGATGCAGAAAAGCTCATGGGGCTGGACCTCATCGTCCAGGCCTTCACCATGTCTCAGATAACCAACGAGCAGGAGAGGGCGCTCCTGGATGCTGTCCGGAGCGGCGTGGGACTGGCCGGATGGCACGGGGGGCTGGCCGATTCCTTCCGCAACAACACGGAATATCAGTTCATGGTGGGCGGGCAGTGGGTGGCGCATCCAGGCGGAGTGATCGATTACGAGGTGAACATCACGGACCACGAAGATCCCATCACCAGAGGACTCAGCGACTTCAAGATGCATTCGGAACAGTACTACATGCACGTGGATCCCATCAACGATGTGCTGGCCACCACGACCTTCTCGGGCGAACACGCACCCTGGATCGAGAGCGTGGTCATGCCGGTGGTGTGGAAAAAGACCTATGGAAAGGGCCGGGTCTTCTACACCTCGCTGGGCCATGTGGCCAAGGATTTCGAGGTGCCTCAGGCCCGGGAGATCGTCCAGCGCGGCATGCTCTGGGCCGCTCATGCGCTGGCAGACAAATAGTCGCTGCTCTAGACCAGATTAAGATTCTGGGCAGTGGAATCTTCCTGGAAGATCCAGTGATATTTTCAAGTTTCTAAATAGAGATTACCTATCGTATTTATCGTGTTTGGTGTATAATAATCCACCGGATGACAAATCTGGACCTGCAGGACGGCTCTCGCGTGGCCATCATCGGCGGCGGCCCGGCCGGCTCGTTTTTTGCATATTTCCTCCAGAAATACGCCCAACATCGGGGAATCCAACCGGATGTCACCATCTTCGACGCCAAGGATTTCCAGCTTAAAGGACCCAGGGGATGCAACCTCTGCGCCGGAGTCATCTCCGAGACCCTGAGCCAACGGCTGCGCAGCGAAGGCATTCCCCTCCCTGAGCAGAGGGTCGTCCACCGGGTGGACGGCTACTGTCTTCACATGGATCACAAGCGGCTCCTCTTGACAGGAGAAGGCGAGAAAGCTGACAGCATCGCCACCGTGTTCCGGGGGAACGGGCCTCGCTATTCCAAGTATTTCGGAACCATAAGCTTCGACGACTTCCTTCTGACCCTTGCGCAGGATTACGGAGCTTCGGTCGTGCTCCAGCCTGTCAACGACATAGGATGGACTGGGCAGACAGGAGGCCCGGCCCGCCTCCAGATAGGGCTGGATGAAGATGTTCAGGTGCAGGATTTCGACCTGGTCGTCGGCGCATTCGGCGTCAATACACAGCTGGCCCTCAAGATCCAAAGCCTGGGCTTCGGATATGTTCCTCCCGCTACACTCCGGACCTACCAGGCCGAGGTTCAGCTAGACCAAGATGAGATCACTCGGAAGTTCGGAAACCTCATCCACGTCTTCATGCCGCATTCGAAGCGCATACGTTATGTCACCATTGTCCCCAAGGGCGACTTCCTCAGCCTCACCTTTGTCGGCAGGAAGGACATCACTCAGGAGGACCTCCCCGAATTTCTAGAATTCATGCGGTCGCAAATCATCACACCCGAGCAGACTCCGCAGTGCACATGTTTTCCGCGCATCGTCACCGCGGCTGCCCGGAATCCGTTCACTCACAGGATGGTAATGATCGGGGATGCCAGCTGCACGCGCTACTATAAGAATGGCATCGAGTCCGCCTTTGTGACCGCTGAGCTGGCGGCACGCACGGCCGTATATCACGGTATCGACGCAAGATCGTTCGCCGCCCACTATCACCGGCCTGCTAAAAAAATCATCATACGGGACAACCGATACGGACGCCTCCTGTTCTTCCTCAACGACATGTTGACCACTGCCCCCGCCCTGCAGAGCACTCACCTCGACCTGGCTGGCCAGAAGAAGGGCTCCCGACCCACCCGGATGCTCCGCTCCATCCTCTGGAACATGTTCACCGGCAACCAGTCCTATGCCACCATTTTTAGGAAAGCTATGAATCCGGGGCTACAGGCTGCGCTTCTGTCCCAGGGCTTGAGGGACCTGTTCCGCCGCAGGAGCCCCTCCCGGCCCTCGAGTTGATATTCGACCGCCCGATCCCGCCGCCATGACTTTGGAGGGAGCTTGGCCTATAATGGGTCTATTATTTGACCGGGCGGCGCTCCGGTCCAGGAGGGCAGTATGTCAAGCCGTTTGCAGGATCATCTCCGATCCACACTGAAGGAAATCCAGGATTCGGGTCTCTACAAAGATGAGCGGATCATCGTCTCACCGCAGGACCGAAACATCACCCTCCTTGACGGCCGGGATGTCTTGAACCTCTGCTCAAACAACTACCTGGGACTGTCCAATCATCCCGAGTTGATCGCCGCGGCCAAAGCCGCACTGGACGAACGTGGATACGGCATGTCCTCGGTGCGCTTCATCTGCGGCACCCAGGACCTCCACAAAGCCCTCGAACGGAAGATCAGCAAATTTTTCGGGATGGACGACACCATCCTGTATGCATCCTGCTTCGATGCCAACGGCGGGCTGTTCGAGCCCTTCCTGGGAAAAGAGGACGCCATCATATCCGATGCCTTGAATCATGCCTCCATCATAGACGGGATCCGGCTCTGCAAGGCCGCCCGGCATATCTACAGGAATGGCGATATGGCCGATCTGGAGGACAAGCTCATGCGGACGCAGGACCGCCGCTTCCGGCTCATTGCCACGGACGGTGTGTTCTCCATGGACGGCAACGCGGCACCCCTCGATGAGATACTGGCCCTGGCAAAACAATACGATGCCCAGGTCATGGTGGACGAGAGCCACTCCGCTGGAGTGGTGGGTGCGTGTGGGCGCGGTGTCACTGAGATCTTCGGGGTCATGGGATGCGTCGACATCATCACGGGCACCCTGGGCAAGGCCTTCGGCGGGGCCATGGGCGGGTTCACCACCGGGCACCAAGAGCTCATCGACCTGCTCCGCCAGCGCAGCCGGCCCTATCTCTTCTCCAACTCTCTGCCTCCCCTGGTGGTGGCGGCGGCCATCCGTGCCTTTGATATGCTCGGGGAATGTTCGGACCTGCCAAACAAGCTGCAGCAAAATACCCACACCTTCCTCAAAGAGATGCAGGCCTCTGGATTCGAGATCAGGCCGACTCAGTCAGCGATCTGCGCGGTCATGATCTATGATGCCCGGAAGGCACAGGACATGGCCTCCCGCCTCCTCGATGAGGGGATCTACGTGGTCGCCTTCTCCTATCCTGTTGTGCCCGAGGGACAGGCCCGTATCCGGGTTCAATTGTCAGCAGCCCACGAAGCAGAGGACCTGGAGAAAGCCGTGGAGGCCTTTGTCCGTGTGGGCAGGGAGCTGAGCATCCTCTCTTCCTGACCAAAAATACTTTCAGTTCCCGCCGGAAAGTCCTATACTGGGGCTGTGGAAAATACCTATCTGGGGGAGGACGCGTGAACGAAACCAAAGCGACAACTCGACGGGAATTTATCAAGACGACGGCGGCGGGGGCGGCGGGGATCCTGCTCGCTCCCTCCATCTCAGCCCATGCCCTGGGGGCCAATGATAGGATACGCGTCGCCGTCATGGGGGTCAACAGCCGGGGACACTCCCTTGCCACGGAGTTTGCGCGGAATCCCGCCAGCGAGGTCGGCTTCATCTGTGACGTGGATTCCCGGGCCGTAGGCAAGACCGTGTCCGCGGTGGAGGAGGTTGCCGGCACGAAACCACAGGGCATAACCGACTTCCGGAGGGCCCTGGACAGCCCCGATATCGATGCCCTGGTGATCGCGGCGCCGGACCACTGGCATGCCCCCGCCTCGATCCTGGCGCTTGAGGCCGGGAAGCACGTCTATGTGGAAAAGCCCTGCGGCTACAATCCCCACGAGGGCGAGCTCCTGATCGCGGCACAGAAAAAATACGGCCGTGTGGTGCAGATGGGCAACCAGCAACGCTCGTCCCCGCACACACTGGAAGCCTTGCGTAAGGTTCGGGAGGGCCTCATTGGCCGCCTCTACATGGGGAAGGCGTTCTATGCCAACACACGCGGCCCCATCGGCCGCGGCCAACCAGCCCCAGTTCCCGACTGGCTGGACTGGGAGCTGTGGCAGGGCCCGGCACCCCGCACCGATTACCGGGACAACCTAGTGCACTACAACTGGCATTGGTTCTGGCATTGGGGCACAGGAGAGTCCTGCAACAACGCAGCCCACGAGGTCGACATCTGCCGCTGGTTCCTGGACGCGGGCTTCCCCACCAAGGTCACATCCACCGGAGGCCGATTCCACTACGACGACGACTGGGAATTCTATGACACTCAATACATCGGCTGGGAATTCGAAGGACGCAAAGCCATTTTTTGGGAGGGCCGCAGCTGCAACGGCCGGCCCGTGGAGAGGAGGGGCCGCGGCTCGGTCCTTTACGGAGAAAAAGGCACACTTGTTGTGGACCGGAACGGCTACGAATTCTACGACAACGAGAATCACCTGCTCGAGAAAAAGACCGCGGGTGAGGTCAATGCCACGCTGGACATCACCGGCGCAGGCGGCAACCTGACCGGTTTCCACATCACCAACTTCCTGGATGTTGTACGCAAGGGCGCAAAACAGAACTCCCCCATCGATGAGGGACACAAGAGCGTCCTGCTCTGCCACCTGGGTAACATCACCCAGAAGATGGAGCGTTCTCTCCAGATCGATCCAGGAAACGGGCGGATCCTGGGGAACAAGGAGACCATGTCTATGTGGGAACGCGAATACCAGCCCGGCTGGGAGCCCACGGTCTAAGGGGAATACAGCCGCGAGCAGCGGAGTGGGTGTCAGTCGCCTAGGGTAGCGACCATGACGGCCTTGGCCGTGTGGACCCGGTTTTCCGCCTCGTCGAAAACGATGGATGCCGGAGACTCGAAAACGTCCTCGGTCACTTCCATGCTCTCCAGCCCGAATTTCTCATAGATCTCCCGGCCGATAGTGGTCTCGCGGTTGTGGAAGGCCGGGAGGCAGTGCATGAACTTGACATCGGGATTCCCGGAGGCGGCCATGGCCTCGGCGTTCACCTGATAGGGCATGAGGAGGTTGATCCGTTCCTCCCATACCGAATCCGGCTCGCCCATGGAAACCCAGACGTCAGTGTACAGGAAATCGCAGCCCTCAACCCCCGGTCTCACATCTTCGGTCAGGGTGATCCGGGCTCCCGTCTCCGCCGCGATCGCGCGGGCTTCAGTCACCAGATCCTCGGATGGCTGTACTTGTTTCGGGGCCACGGCCCGGAAATCCATGCCCATCTTGGCCGCCCCGACCATCAGGGAATTGCCCATGTTGTTGCGGGCATCCCCGAGGTAGGCGAAGGAGATCTCCCCGAGGGGCCTATCCGAATGTTCCAACATGGTCTGGAAATCCGCCAGGACCTGTGTGGGATGAAACTCATTGGTCAGCCCGTTCCAGACGGGGACACCAGCAAAAGCCGCCAGTTCCTCCACTATATCCTGGCCGAAACCCCGGTACTCGATGCCGTCATACATGCGGCCCAGGACGCGGGCCGTGTCCTTCATGGTTTCCTTGTTGCCGATCTGGGAGCCTGAGGGCCCCAGGTAGGTCACCGAGGCGCCCTGGTCGAAGCTCGCCACCTCAAAAGCACAGCGTGTCCGGGTTGAGGACTTCTCGAAGATCAGGGCGATATTCTTACCCGTGAGCCGGTGCTGCTCGTTCCCGGCATACTTGGCCTTTTTCAGGTCAGCGGACAGGTCCAGCAGGAAGCGGATCTCCTGGGGAGTAAAATCCAGTAGTTTCAAGAAGTGTCGGTTGCGAAGGTCGTAAGGCATCTTTCCTCCCGTAGTCTCGGTATTGAGGTATTCATTGGGCCACATCCACTGGAACGGCCGAAAACCATGTTAGAATTTTTCTGCGGCTTCGTCAATCGCATCCAAAACTGGTGATCCGGTCTAGTTTGGGCAGACCCTTCCTCATCTCTCTTCCCGCCCAGCTGTACAGGCTCATTGGGAGACGGCGCTCAGCTTAAGAGCAGCACCCCGGCGAACATGAGGGCGAGGGCTGCTATCTTCTGAACAATGGTCCCGCGCCGGGTTTCCTCACTGTAGAGCCGCGGCACGAGCCAGCTCAGGATCAGTGCGAACAGCAGCACGAAAAAAGGCTGTGTGGAGATGAGGGCGTTGACCAGGGTGATGGGCCCGGAGGCCGCGGCGATGATGACGAACAGGTTGGCGGCCAAGGCGATGGTCTGGTCCAAGGCCATGACGCCTACGACCCGGATGCCATATTCGCGCAGCGTGTCCCGCAGCTCAGAGAAATACAGGAAAAAAAGTGGCAGCATAAGGAGTGTCGAGCTGAGACGGGTCAGGCAGAAAACGTTCCAGTAGTCGAAAGAGCGCAGCAGGTACTTCATCAGCACAAAATACACTGATAGGGAGAGGGCAGCCAGAAGCATCAACCAGAATGCATGTCCCGGCCGGAGATTCAGGGGGAGACGGGAAGAGACCAGTACCGCGCCTGCGATCAAAGTGGCCACACCCAAATACTGGCGGACGGCGAACGTCTCTCCCAAAAAGACCCAGGCCAGGGTAGCCACAAAAAGGGGGCTGAAGAACATGAGCGGCACCACACGCGAGATCTCCTCCCGCGCAGCGGCGCTGAAGTAGAACAAGGTCATGAGGAGGAGGGCGCCTCCGGCGGCCAGGATGAGGAGCCCCTGTTTGAGGGACATGGCTGGCCAGCCCTTGACCAGCAGCAGCACCAGGGCCGGAACAAGGTTGATGACGCCCAAGAGCAGCACGGGCACCATGGGATGCCGGGACCACAAGTCCAGGACGAGCTTGTCCAGGATATTGACCACGGCCATGAGCAGGCCGGAGAGCAGTGCGAGCAGGAACCAGGTAGGCATGCAGGCGTCCGGGGCCTAGAGCGACAGCTCCGTCCCTATCCCGGTCTCGAGCGCACGGTGACAGATGCGGATGGCGGTGGCCATGTCGTCCAGGGCCAGTCCCAGGTTCAGGCTGATGATGCGCTCGCTATCGTTTTCCCGTGCCGGCTTCTTCCCGGCCACGATCTGCCCCAGGTCTGCATAGGGGTCGGGTGTATCCTGAAAATATCCCATGCGGCGGTGGTCCTCCAGCTGGTCGAGGTCGTCGATTGCGAGCATATCCGCCTGGCGCAGCGCCTCGCCCTGCCAGATTATATTAGGATGTTTCACGTAACGCGTCAATGAATTAGGCCTTATCTGCGATTACTACTGCTTTGCCTGGAAAAATTGAATCCTCTAACCCAGGGAGAAGGACATATCGCCTCAGCAGACCAGGCGGCTCAATTTGACAAACGAGCTGATTGAGGCTAGCATAATCCGTCGAATCAATAAGTGAATTAATGGATCCCCAACCCAAAGAAATAGAGGTGATCGACTCCCACACCGGTGGTGAACCCACTCGCATAGTCCTCTCGGGATGGCCACAACCTCCCGGACAGAACATGTCCGAACGCCGGGAGTATCTTATCCAACACCATGACCACCTGCGGCAGGCCGTGGTTTGTGAGCCCAAAGGCCACAATGCCATTATCGGCGGTCTGATAACCCCTCCTGTCCATGCCGGATCCGAAGCTGGCATCATATTCTTCAATGATGTCGGTTATCTGGACATGTGCGGACACGGCCTCATCGGCCTGGCGGAAACCCTGCGCTTCCTGGGGAGGATTACCGAAAAACACCTAATGTTCGACACACCTGTCGGTAGGGCTTCGGCCGAGATCGGGGAGAATGGAAAGATCACCATAACCAATGTGCCCTCCTATGTGTACCGGGAAGGTGTAGAGATCGATGTTCCCAACCTCGGCCGGATACGGGGAGATATCGCCTATGGCGGCAACTGGTTTTTCCTGGTCGAGACTCCATTGGGAGAACTCAGGTTCAATAATCTGGATTTCCTGATGTCAAGTTCCAAGGCCATCCGACAGGCTCTGCATGAAGCCGGCATCACCGGTGCTGATCACAAAATGGTGGACCATATTGAGTTTTTTGGACCTCCGACCGTCCAGGGGGCTGATTCCAAGAACTTCGTGCTCTGCCCTGGCAACGCCTATGACCGTTCCTGCTGCGGAACCGGGACCAGTGCAAAAATGGCCTGTCTGCATGCCAAAGGCAAACTTGAACTGAGCAAGCTCTGGACCCAGGAAAGCATAACCGGCTCCATCTTCGAAGGATGGCTGGAAAAGCAAGGCGATCGAATCATTCCCCACATCCGTTCCAGCGCGCATGTGGTATCAAGATCCACACTCTACTTCGACCCCAACGATGAATTCTGCTGGGGAATTGAATGACACCCAAATACGATGCGATCGTGATCGGTGCGGGAATTGTGGGCGCCGCCTGTGCCCGCGAGCTTCACCAGGCCGGCATGAATGTCGTAGCACTGGATGCCTTTAAAGTAGGCTGCGGCACTACTGGGGGGAGCATGGGGCATGTGGTCGTAATGGACGACAGCGATGCCCAGCTTCACCTGACATCTTTGTCGCGGGATCTATGGAAAAATCTTGCCGAGGAAAATGCTGAGGCAGTAGAGTACAATCCCTGCGGAACCATATGGGTTGCGGCCGATGAAGAGGAGATGGAGGCGGTCCAAAGCAAGGCCCGGAATTATCTGGATCACGGTATCTCTGTCCAGGTTCTGGACGCCCCGAGTCTTTATTCCCTGGAACCGAATCTAAGAGAGAACCTTAAAGGCGGACTGCGGGTTGTGGACGACTGTGTTATCTATCCTCCCTACAGCTCCCGTCTGCTTCTGGAAGGGATCGAGCTGAGGGAAAACAGCAGGGTGACCCGGATCCTCCCCCACCAGATCCAGTTGGAAGACGGGGCCACTCTTGAGTCCGACATTGTGATCAATGCCTGCGGTGCGGCCGCGCCTCAGATCACGCCGGAGCTGCCGATCCAACCCCGCAAGGGCCATCTGGTCATCACAGACCGCTATCCGGGATTCTGCCGACACCAACTCGTTGAACTAGAGTATCTAAAAAGCGCGCACAAAATGGAAAAAGAATCCGTGGCATTCAACATTCAGCCGCGCTTATCTGGTCAGTATCTCGTGGGATCATCCCGTGAATTTGCGGGCTGGGATGATGGGGTCAACCGCTCTGTTCTCGGACGGATGCTGGCACGGGCCTGTCACTACATGCCAAAACTTAAAGACCTGATGGCCTTGCGTTCCTGGACAGGATTTCGTCCAGCCACGCCCGACAAGCTTCCGCTGATCGGACAGTGGCCCCAGGTAGCAGGGCTCTATATCGCCGCCGGGCACGAGGGTCTGGGCATCACCAGCTCCTTAGGCACAGCCAGATTGCTGGCCGATGAGATTCTGGGAAGAAAACCTGCCATAGATCCGACTCCCTACCGTGCCACACGTATATTGGAGAATCCTCCGGAATGAAAGAGATCGCTGTCACCGTGAATGGCCGGCAGATGGTGGTACCGGAAGGAACCACCGTGGCAACCGCAGTTTTTTTAGCCGGTGAAATAATATTTCGAACATCCTTGAGCGGTCAGCCACGCTCCCCGGTCTGCGGAATGGGCATCTGCTTCGAATGCCGGGTGACCATCGATGACCAGCCGCATCAGCGGGCGTGTTCCCGGCTGTGCCGACAAGGTATGGAGATCCGGACCCAATGACTAAGGTAGTGGTGGTCGGTGCAGGCCCGGCGGGTATGGCAGCCTCCTGGCAATCCGCCCGATCCGGGGCCGAGGTCACCCTGCTGGATGCCAATCCGAGGGCCGGGGGACAGATCTGGCGTCATACCGGAGCTTCCCCGGTTCCTCCAAAGATTCGGGTCTGGCTCAAGCGTTTAGAACATCCTCACATTAATTTGCGATTCGGCTGCAGTGTAATCGACATTCAAGATCCAATCCTTAAGGTACATAGTGAAGCCGGAGGTTTGGAAGAAGTCTCCTTTGATCAATTGATCCTGGCGCTCGGCGCCCAGGAACTGCTGATTCCTTTTCCCGGATGGACCCTGCCCAATGTCATGGGGGCGGGCGGGGCTTTGGCCCTGGTCAAAGGTGGCATGCCTGTCAAGGGCCTCCGGATTCTGGTGGCAGGATCCGGGCCGCTGTTGTTCGCGGTGGCAGGAAATCTAGCCAAGGCCGGGGCTAAGATCATTGGGATCGCCGAGCAAACCACCTGGTGGAGTTTAGTAAAATTCGGCATGGGGACCACACTGTTAAATCCCGCAAAACTATGGGAAGGAGTGGGCTATGCCAGGCAATATCTTCCGTCCCCATTTTTTCTCAGGACCTGGATAGTGGAAGCCCGGGGAGGCTCCCAGGTCAGAGAAATCACGCTGACCAATGGCAGTCGCCGGCGCACTTTTGCGTGTGACCTGGTTGCCTGCGGCTACGGACTGGTTCCCAGCAGTTCCCTGGCGGAACTGGCAGGATGCAGTCAAGAAAATAATCTCACTTCGGTGGACCGTTTCCAGAGAACCTCTGTGGAGAACATCTTCTGTGCCGGAGAGATCACTGGCATCGGAGGAGTGGAGTTGGCCATCACCGAAGGCGAGATCGCCGGCCTGGCAGCCTCAGGAAACGAAACCCGGGCCGGAGCCTACGTCATCAGGATCAATAAGCAGAGAAAATTTAGCCGCCTTTTGAACCGGTCTTTTTCCCTGAGGGACCAGCTGAAATACATGCCAGACGAAAATACCATCATCTGTCGGTGTGAAGACATCACCTACGGACAGCTTAAGCGCCTGGAGGATCAGTGTTCGGCCAAGCTCTATACACGCTGCGGCATGGGCCCATGTCAGGGACGGATGTGTGCCAATTCTCTGAAGTTCCTTCTGGGATGGGAGCTGAACAAAGTAAGGCCCCCCATTTTCCCCGCCAGCATCGGAGATCTGATCTCAAAATCGATTGGGAACGGTTCCGCTTGACGGCTCAAGCGAATGCCGCTCACCTATCGCTCATTCGTGTTTTTGAATTGCCTCGACACTGTCTAGAACATACATTCCGCGGCCGTTGGTGGCGATGACCAGGGTGTTGTCGCGCGGGTGGATGATGAGGTCCCATACGAGGCAATTGGGCAGTCCATTGGCCAGGATATGCCAGTTCGCGCCCCCGTCTGTCGTGACATAAACTCCCAGATCGGTCCCCACGTAGAGGACATCTTCCCTCTTGGGATCCTCGCGGATCACGTTCACCGGGCCGCCGGGGATGTTTCCGGAGATATCGACCCAGGTCTTGCCGTAATCCGTAGACTTATAGACATAATCGTTGGCATCGTCATCCCGTCGGCCGCTGAGCGTGAGATAGACCGTGGCCTTGTCATATTGGGAGGCCACGACGCGGGATACATGCTTGTTGTAGGGCAGGCTCTGCGTGATCTCGGTCCAGGCGTCGCCGCCGTTGCGCGTGATGTGGACGCGCCCGTCGTCGGTGCCCACGTAGATCAATCCGAACTTAAAGGGTGACTCGGAGATGGCCGTGATGGAGGCAAAAGGGATGGCGAAGGGGAGTTTGCCCTGCTGGTCCGGATCGTCGTAGCTGAGGTCGGGGCTGATCCGCTCCCAGTCCTCGCCTTGATTCATGGAGCGGTACAGGTACTGCATGCCGTGGTAGACCACGTCCGGATTGTGGGGCGAGAGGACGGTGGCCGCCATCCACTGTCCCCGGAGCGGGGGCTCACCCTCGGGGACCTCGGGCAGGATGTTCTTGCTCTGCCACATCCCATCCTTGTATTCGGAACGCATGAGCCGGCCGTAGAAGCTGGATGAGTAGGTGAGGTTGGGATTGCGGGGATCGACCGCCACGTGGGTTCCTTCCCCACCCGGAGCCGCCTCCCAATAGGTGATGGGCCGGGGCTCCCTGCGGCTGCGCGGACGGCCGTGGGCGACACTGCCCTTGTAGGTGCCGTGGTCCTGGACCGAACCGTACACATTGAAAGGTTTTGCCATGTCATAGGCCACGTTGTAGAACTGGACAATCGGATGGATGGCGTGGAAATCCCGCCAGGTCACTCCCTGATCGTAGGAGACGTTGACGCCCCCGTCGTTGACGTTGATGAGATAGTCCGAGTTCTCCGGATCGATCCAGAGGCCGTGATGGTCCCCGTGCAGGCCGTTATAGTACAATGTTTTCCAGGTCTTGCCGCCGTCCTTGGACTGGGACAGGCGGAGGCCCATGATATAGACCGTATCCGGGTCCGAAGGATCGACCCGGATCTGTCCGAACACCCAGCCGTAGGTCCCGCCGAATCCTTCCATATAGCGGTCGTCGGGACTGACCTTCACCCAGGTCTCCGCCTTGTCGTCGGTGCGGTAGACCTCGGCGCCCTTGATAACACGCCCGGTCTTGGTCCGGCCGTAGGCGTCCCGCTCCCCCTCTTGGGGCATGCGGCCGAGATTGTGGTTGTCCACGAAGGCGTAGATCACATTGGGCTGGCTGGTGCACAGGCTGAGCCCGATGCGGCCGGTCTTCTCCAGGTTGGGCAGGCCGTCCGTCTTCTGCTGCCAGGTCTTGCCGCCGTCGGTGGTCTTGAAAATCCCGTCCCCGGGTCCGGGCTGCGGATCGGACCAGCGCAGGCGGATCCGGTTCCACATGGACGTGTACAGAGTGTCGGGATCTGTGGGGTCCATGACCAGGTCGATGGCCCCGATCTTCTCGTTGATGTAGAACACCTTGTCCCAGGTCCTGCCGCCGTCCGTTGTCTTGAACACCCCTCTATCGGGATTGTGGGTCCACTCGTGTCCGGGAGAGGCCACATAGACGATGTCCGGATTCTCCGGATGGATGAGGATGCGGCCAATGGTGTAGGTATTGGTCAGTCCCATGTGCTGCCAGGTCTTACCGGCGTCCGTAGACTTGTACAGTCCCACGCCGGCTGTCGAGGCGCGGAAGATGTTGGCCTCGCCGGTCCCCACCCATATGATGTTCGGATCCGAGGGTGCGATGGCCAGGTCGCCGATGGACTGGGTGGGCGCCTCATCCATGATGGGCTCCCAGGTGATCCCGGAGTTGTGGGTCACCCAGACACCGCCAGTGGCAGCGCCCACGTAGATGGTATGTTTGCTGCTGCCGGGGACGGCGATGTCTGTACAGCGCCCCGAGATGATGTCCGGTCCTATCAGGCGCCACTTGAGACTGTTGAAGGGAGAGGCCTCCTTCATGGCCTGGTGCTGTTCGTGCCATTTCAGGCGCTGGGCCGGATCCGTGTTCTCCAGTTTCTTCTGCGCGCCGGCAGAGAGCGCCGGTGGGAGTACCAGAGCCCAGGCCAGAAGCCCCAGAATCAGGGTCATTTTCGTTAAGGGTGTGTGCCGGAATAAAGCCATGGGGTTACCTCCTGAGTATTTGAAAATAATGCGGATGAAATGCCATCGTCATTTAAATGCAGGAGGAATTGTACTTGGTCCCCGTGGAGATAGTCAAGCTCCGGGTTCACAGGGAGGACGGCAGGCAAAAGCAGTGCCGGCGGATCAACGGGCAGGTGTGGGAGGGCGCCCTTTCAGCTTGAGATCGATATTTCCTATTCCGGTATCTATGTCCACACTGAGGGTGACCGCTGAGTCGTCATAGACGGCATTGGTATACACATCACCCCGCTTGGTGAATCCTCTGGCATCGACGGATCCGATGCCCTTATCGATGTAGACCTTGACCCCGATGTCTTCCGGCAGGTACACCGTGGCCGATCCCACCCCCCCGTCGATGAGGACATGCAGGTCCCGGTCAAGCTTCCCGGAGAGGTCCACGTTCAGATCCCCGACGCCCATGTCGATCTCCAGCGAATTCAGGATCAGCCCCCGCAGGTCCAGCCGGCCCTCTCCCGCTCCGAAGTCGATCTTCAGGTCGAGGGGAATGCTTTCATTCAGATAGATGTCCCATCTGTTCTTGCTCTTCCCCATCGGGATCCCTTTCACATCGCCCTGTCTCACCGTGAGCTGGACCGAGTCTCCCCGGGTCGTGTGTTCGAATTCCGGCCGCCAGTCTTCCACATTGAACGAAAAGATCCCTTCGAGAAGCTCACGGGCACCTGCCTGGACCCTGAGTTCTCCGGTGCCCATGTTGAGGAAAACCTCTGCCGCAGAGTGACCCTCAAGGGGAAAGTTGCGAGTTTCCTCCTGAAAATCCCCCACGCGGACGCAGGCGTTCAACAGGAACAGAGTTAAGATTGCAGTGCCCCAAAGGGCTTTGGACCTGATCATGATAGCAGCCTCCTCTTATCTAGATACGAGATTTCACTGGGAGGCGTTCCCCAAAGGGACACCTTGATAGAAAATATCGCAAACTTGCAGGAATGGACAGGGAAAATAGGAGCTGGGGTACCCCTGGGGAGACGTCCTCCAGCTATTTTTTAAGGATGGCGATGAGGGCCTCCAGGGCGCGTGGGTCGCCTGAGTCCCCCAAACAGTGGATGGCGCTCTTGCGCACCCGGGGATGGGAGTGCGTCTGGGCGATCTCGATCAGGTATGGGACCCCCTCGTTATTGGGCAGGTCTTCCAGGGCATAGACAGCGCGCCGCTGAATGTCGGCCTCAGGATCGTTGTAGGCAATTTCCACGAGGGCCTCGGCGGCCTTGAGAGAGGCCAGGTCGCCCAGGGTGGAGATTGCGCGTTTGCGGATGTCGGGATGGTCGCTGCGCCGCGCCAGCTCGATCAGGACATCCACGGCACCCTCCATCTCCAAGTCCTCCAAGGCGCTCACGGCACGCTTGCGGACATCCAGGGAGCGGTCTTCAAAAGCGGTCTCTTTTAAGAGTTCGAGGGACCGGGGGATGGGATGGTCCTCGAGTTCCGAGGTCGCCCGAGCGCGCAGCTCGTCGGGAGCCCGGCTCTGCAGCACACCCGCCAGGAAGGAAACCACACGCTCGGAATCGGAATGAAATCCGATTGCGCCCAGCAGCCGTTTCTTCCGCTTGAGATCCTCCTCCCGATCGAACATCCCGCGGACGAGATCGAAACTCTCTTCATCTTCGGCCGGTTCCAGCCAGAACAGCGGGAGGCCGTCCACATCGAAGGGGACATCCAGGCTGCTGTAGCGGATTTGGGCCGGATGCTGGGGATCCCTGGGATCGAACCGGAACAGCAGGGCCACATCCTTCCAGACTTTCTTCTGCTGAGAATAGGGCACGTCCCCCTCTTCCAGGGCCTGCCGGGCCAGTTCCTTCAAGGCCTCCTCATCGGAGGTCCTCTCAGCGCTGGGCCGACCGTGTATCCACTCCTGCAGCGTCACACCGATCGGGATCCTGCGGTGCAAACTCGTTGTGGTGAAGCTGGAGGATCCCTCGGAAATATAATAGGTGAACTCCCGCATGAGGAATTTGAGGGAATACCCGACCCAGAAACCATCGTTTGCAGACAGGCGCCCGGCCTGATCCTGGGCCCAGGCCCAGCGCGACGCCAGGCTCTCCTGGGGATCGGGATGACGATAGACCTCTCCACTCTCACCGAACGCCGCCATGGAAAGAGAGAGGGCCGCAAGTACTAAAAGGGACAGGATTCTCGATCGATGATTCATTTTAAGCCTCTGGCACGGCTTCACTTCTTTTCCAGGACCTTGAGCAGCGCCTCACGCGCCTTGGGCGTCCCTATCTCCCCCAGAGCGGACACGGCCGAGGCCCGGATCCGGTTGTCCGTATCGTTCAGGGCGATGTCGAGGAGGATGGGGACCGCTTCATCGCTCCCGGTCTCCCCCAACGAATAGACGAGCGACCGCCTCAGGTCCGGCTCCTTCTCGGTCTTGAGGATCTCGCCCAGGACCTTGACCGACATCTCGTCGCCCATGTCTTCGAGCACGTGGAGGGCCGAGCGCCGGACCGATGGGAACTTGGCCTTGCGGTAGATCTCAAGGAACATGTCGGGCTGGTCCTCATCCACGATGTCTTCCAGCGTGTGCACGGCCGCGCGGGCCAGCTCCTCGTCCTCGCCGCTCAGGGCCGTCTCGTAGACGACCCGGGCCGCCTTTTCGCTGCCCACGTCTTCCAGAGCGTACAGAGCGACCTTCTTCATCTTAGGATCGTCGCTGGTCCGCATGATCTCGATCAGCATGTCCGCAGACCTCTCTGTGCCAATGTCGGCCAGCACGTACAAGGCCGCCTGCTTCATCTCGGGGTCATTTTCCTTCTGGATGATCTCCAGGAGGATGGGCTCCACCTCGGCGCCGTCCAGGTCTTCCAGAGTGTACAGAGCCTGCTTGCGCACCTCGGGATGTTTCGAGGTCTTCAGGACATCCAGGACCGCTGGCAGGACCTTGGGGCTGTCGATGTCCTCCAGCGCGTGGATCGCAGCCTTCGCCAGTTCCTCGTCGTCCTCGTTGATGGCGATATCACGCAGGACCGGGATGGCGGCGGGATCTTCCGCATCTCCCAAAGCATAAAGGGCCGCCCGCTTGGTCCTGGGATCGGAATCGGAGCGCGCGATCTCCAACAGAAAATCGATAGGCGCCTCGTCATCCCAATCGGCAATGGCATAGACCGCCCGGCGGCGAAGCTCCGGATCGCTCTCCTTGCGGGCTATCTCCTTGAGCTTTTCAAGCGCCTGCGACGATTCGAAGTCCTCCAGAATGTTGATGATGCGGGCCCGAACCCTGTTGTCTGAGGAATCGTCGTAGAGCGCGAAGATGGCATCCATTGCCGCCTCATCTCCCATGTCTTCCAGCGCGTACAGGGCTGCGAGCTTGATGTCCTCTTCCGACTCCTCATAGAAACCCTGGATCAGTGTCTTGTACTGGGTCTTGCCCTGCTTGGCCAGCTGGTTGCCGATGCGGATCATGTTGGATTTTGCATTGTCCACGTAGCTGCTGTCCGGGTAGGCCTTGATGAAGTTCTGGTAGCAGGCAAACACCTCTTCCGGGGCTTCCTCCCTCTTTTCCCGCACGCTGCAGCGGAAATACTGCGCATCGTCCACATAGGCACTCCCGGGAAATTCCTGCACGAAGGCGTCAAGCGCCCGGGCCGCCTCGTTCCAGTTCTCTTCCATGTACAATCTATAGGCGGCCCGGTAGGCGACCGCATCCTTGTCCTGGTCTTCCTCTGCCCTAACTCCCGGGGACATCCATCCCGCAGTCAGCCATAGAATAACCGTCGCGAACGCTACTAGTTTTGATCTTTTTTTCATCGTCTGCTCCTTAAAAAATCTTGGTCTTATCGGTTTTCGGCGGAGTAACAGTCCGGGCCCCCAGGTCATCCCAGGGCCGGTTGACCTCCGCCAGATGCATTTTCAAGAATAGGCCGCGGCTCTGCACGCCGGTCTGTACCAGCTCAATGGCGTCCATCCCCCCCCCCCCCCCCCGGTGGGGTTTTTCCCGGGGGGGGGCTCCCCGACTTC
>CBESWG010000057.1:0-18316 GCA_965533275.1 uncultured bacterium | reverse complement strand
CAGGAGGCTATGAGCTGCCTGCGCTGCGGCATCTGCACCTACCTGTGCCCTACCTGCCACTGTTTCGACATCGGAGATGAGGTAAAAAACGCCGGGGCAGTAGAGGGAGAACGGGTCCGGACCTGGGACACCTGCCAGTTCCCGGATTTCACCATGCACTCCTCAGGCCACAATCCGCGGCCCGACAAGGGTTCGCGACTGCGCCAGAGGATCTTTCACAAGTTTCAGTACTTCGTGGAAAACTACAAGACCTACCAGTGCACCGGATGCGGACGCTGTATCTCGCTCTGTCCGGTCGGCATCGACATAATCGAAGTCCTCAATAAGGTGAGAGACCATGCCTGATAATCCCTACATGCCCAAGCTAGCCCGGATCGTCGAGATCATCGAGGAAGTCGAAGGGGCCCGGGCCATCAAGACCTTCAGGGTCCAGTTCGTAGACGATGGTTTCAAACATCAGTGCGGACAGAGCGCCATGCTCTCAGTGCTCGGGAAGGGAGAGTCGATGATCTCCATCTCCTCCACCCCCCTCGAGGAAGAATACCTCCAGTTCAGCATCATGCGGGTGGGACGGGTCACGACAGCGATCCACGATATGCAGGAAGGCGATCTGCTCGGTGTGCGCGGTCCCTACGGAAACCAGTTTCCCATCGATAAATGGAAGGGCAAAAGCCTGATCTTTATCGGAGGCGGCATCGGGCTGGCCCCCATCTGGTCGGTCCTGCAGACGGCACGCCGACAGCAGAAGAACTACGGCGACCTGTCCCTGTTCTATGGGGCGCGGACCTCGTCGGACATCGTGTACAAGGAAGACCTCCAGGAGCTCAAGCAGGAAGTGAACGTCCAGCTCTCCATCGACGTGGAAGAACCCGGCTGGGATGACTATGTCGGCTTTGTCCCCGTCAACCTCCTGGACAAGAAACCCTCGCCCAAGAATGCCATCGCCATCACCTGCGGCCCCCCCATCATGATCAAGTTCGTCATCAAGAACCTGGAAGCCCTGGGCTTCAAGGACGATCAGATATACACGACGGTGGAAAACAAGATGAAGTGCGGCATCGGCAAATGCGGGCGCTGCAACATCGGTCTTCACTACGTGTGCAAGGACGGCCCCGTGTATTCCTGGGCCGAGCTCAAGAATCTTCCCCAAGAATATTAGAAGGAGAACGACAGATGGCAACCAAGAAAGCAGCCAAAAAGCAGCCAAAAGCTACGGAGAAGAAGGCCAAAGTAAAGCTGGTCACAGTCTTTCTCATGGGTAAGGGATACAAGGTTCCCGCGGAAGCCACCATCATGGGAGCCATAGAGTACGCCGGCTACCAGTTGAAGCGTGGAGCCGGATGCCGCGAGGGCTTCTGCGGAGCCTGCGCCACGGTCTACCGCATGCCCGGCGACTACAAGATCTACACCGGACTCGCCTGCACCACGCTGGTGGAGGAAGGCATGTGGCTGAGCCAACTCCCCGCCTCCCCCGCCCACAAGTCCATATATGACATTCGGAAGATCAAACCGGACGTGGCCACCATCCAGGCCCTCTACCCTGAGGTGTTCCGGTGTGTGGCCTGCAACACCTGCACCAAGGCATGCCCCCAGGACCTGGAGGTCATGGACTATATCCAGGCTGCCAAGCGCGGGGACATCGCAGCGGTCATGGACCTGTCCTTCGACTGCGTGATGTGCGGGCTGTGTGCCATCCGCTGCCCGTCTGAGATCGTGCAGTTCAACGTCGGCCTGTTGGCCAAGCGCCTCTACGGCCGCTACCTGGCTCCCAAGAGCCCCGAGCTGGAGAAGCGGCTCAAGGAAGTCAAAAAGCGGAAATTCGATAAAGAGTACGACGAACTCATGTCCGCCAAGAAGGACGAGCTGAAAAAGAAATATTATGCCAGGGATTCGGAGTAAAGGAGTAGCCAATGTATCCAGAATATATGCAGGAATCTCTTAACAAAGTCATTGCCAGCCGCAACCGCCGTTTCGAACTGGCCAAGTCCGACAAGCCGGTCTTCCCCCCCATGGACGCAGACGAGCGCGAAGATGTCCTTACCAGGTTCCATCCGGACTACAAAAAGGAATCCCGGCGCAAGGTCAGGATAGGCCCCAACAAGGGTGAATCGATCACCACCGAGATCGCGGACATGCTGGAGTCACACGCCCGGATCAAAGCCGACGCGTTCGACCTGGAAAATCCCGACTATGAGACCGACCTCCTCATCGTGGGAGGAGGCGGAGCCGGCTGTGCCGCCGCCATCGTGGCCATGCAGCACGGCGTCAAGTCCATCATCTCGACCAAGCTGCGCATGGGAGACGCCAACTCCATGATGTCACAGGGCGGCATGCAGGCAGCTGTCAAGCCCCAGGACTCGCCCACCCGGCACTATCTCGATGCCATCGGCGGAGGACACTTCGACAACAAACCCGAGCTGGTCAGGGCCATGACCGAAGACGGCCCGGATGTTGTGAAATGGCTGGAAGACCTGGGCATGATCTGGGACAAGCTGGAAGACGACTCACTGCAGGCCCTCCATGGCGGAGGCACCTCGCGCAAGCGCATGCTTTCCTCCCGGGACTACACGGGCGCCATCATCATGCGCACACTGATGGACGAGGTCCGCAACAACCCGGACAAGATCACGGCTCTGGAGTTCATGCCCACCATCGAGCTGCTGCTCGACGGAAGGGGCCGCTGTGCCGGATCTATCCTCTACAACATCGAGACTGAGGAATACTTCGTGGTCAAGGCCAAGGCCACCATCATCGCCACCGGAGGCTACGGCCGGCTGCACATCCGCGGATTCGACACCACCAATCACTACGGGGCCACGGGTGACGGCATCATCATGGCCTACAAGGCCGGCGCCAAGCTCATGTATATGGACTCGGTCCAGTACCACCCCACCGGATCCGTCTTTCCCGAGCAGATCGCGGGATTCCTGATCACCGAGAAGATCCGCGGCGCAGGGGGCCAGCCCCTCAACAAGTTCGGCGAGCTGTTCGTGTTCCCGCGGGAGCCGCGAGACGTGGAGAGTTCGGCCATCATCCGGGAATGCGAGGAAAACATGAACGGCATCGAGACACCCAGCGGCCGGACAGGCGTGTGGCTCGATTCCCCGCTGATCGATATGCTGCAGGGCGAGGGCTACATCAACCAGCAGTTTCCCGCCATGCACCGCCAGTTCATCCGCTACGGCATCGACATCACCGAAGAACCCATGCTGATCTATCCCTCGCTCCACTATCAGAACGGCGGGATCGAGATCAACGAGCGCTGTGAGACCAACATCCCGGGACTGTACGTGGCCGGTGAGGCCTCGGGCGGCGTGCATGGGCGCAACCGCCTCATGGGCAACTCCGTGCTCGACTATAACGTGTTCGGCCGCAGAGCCGGCATCTATTCCTCGGAATACATTCAGAAGGTCAAGCTGGGTCGCCTCAGCCTCGACCATGTCACGGAATACGAGGACGAGTTGAAAAAGGCCAAGATCCGGACCAACCGCGTCGCCCCCGTTCTGCTTCCCGACTACACACCAGAAGATGTCCGCAAGCGGCAGCTGACCGCCTGCTACGAAGGAACTCTGCGCTGATTTAGAACTGCGACGCTGTTCGCATAGGGCCTGCTCCCCGGAGCAGGCCTTTTTTTTTGATGTGGGTGGGTCTATCCGTCGACTTCGTAGTCGCCGTCTTCGTCGGCAGTTCGGGCGGACGCATCAGGAGGGCAGAACTTCTGTTCCAGCGCGATGATCTTGACCAGGTTTCCGGGATAGTTCTGGTCCTTTTTCTCCCCGTAAGCATTGAACTGGACGCCGACCTGGAAGGGAAATCCGTCCCCCTGTTCCTCGGTGGCCCAGCGCACACCGCCATTCAGTACGAGGGGAACGCGCTCACCGGGAACGGAGATGTGCATGATCAGCTTGGAATCGATGTCCGGCTGCCGATTGGAATTGAAGCGCATGCCTCCCCTGCTGAGGTCGAGAACAGGACAAAATTCCTCCTCGTATTTATCAAGGAGGGCCGGCAGGAGCTTGCTGACCTTGTAGCTGACAGTGGCACCCGGAATCTCGAACCTCAGGCAGGTTCGCCTTTCTATCCCGTTCTCCGTCATGAATATCTCCTAATCAGCCTTCTCCGACCTGGAGGGATTTTTTTTTAGAATAACGCAACCTCTCAGCGTTGTCAACGATACGTCGGCTCTCTTTTTTTTAGTCGTGCCTGTGCGCAGAAATCGAACTATTCGATATACATAACTCAGGATCAGCCCTGGATCACGATCTGGGAGTAATCAGCGATCTGATCCAGCAGGCGGCTGATAGCCTGAAGCAGTGCGAGACGGTTTCGCCTCAGATTCAAATCCTCGTCCATCACCAGGACATTGTCGAAGAAGCTGTGGATGGTGGACCGGAGCCGAAAGACGATGCGTTGGGCCCTGGTAAAATCGCCGCTGGCGATCAGGGGCTGTACATTGTCCCGGATGATCTCGAAGGACGTGTGGAGCTCCCGCTCATCCTTCTCGACCAGCAGATCGCTGTTGACCCGATAGGCGGGCTGGTCCTTGAGGATGTTGTTGACCCGCTTGGCGATCAGGATCATGGGCTCGAAATGGGGGCTGTCCTTGAAGCCGTCCAGGGCCTTCAGGCGCAGATACGCATGATACAGGTTGCCCAGCCCGGGGGCCAGGACCGCGTTCACCAGGTCGTAGCGAAAGCCCTGCCGCTCGAAGATGTACTGCATCCGGCCCTTGAAGAACTCCAGGCAAACGGCCTTGAGTTCCTCCTTCGGTACCTCGAGCTTGTCCTCATAGACGGAGATCACTTTGGCAAGCAGGCGAGGAAAGGAGAATGACAGTTTCTTGTGCAGGATCGCCAGACAGGCGCCCTGGGCGTTGCGGCGGAGTCCGAAGGGGTCTCTGGAGCCCGAGACTTCCACTCCCAGTCCGAGGGTGCCTACCACGGAATCGAGCTTATCGCATATGGACAGGATCGCACCGGTGAGCGAGGAAGGAGGCGCGTCTTCGAGGGTTACGGGCTGGTAGTGTTCATACACGGCCTTCCACACACCGGTCGGGAGGCCCTCCTTGCGGGCGTATAGTCCCCCGGCAATCCCCTGTAGAGAGGGAAATTCCCGCACCATCTCCGTTACCAGGTCCACCTTGCACAGCCCGGCCGCTTCCGCGGCCCATTTTTTCTCTTCGCGAGCGTCCAGCTGTCCGGCCAGGTAGCCGGCGATCTTTTTGAGCCGATCAGATTTGTCCTCGTAGGTCCCCAGCTTTTCCTGAAAGATCACTCGCGACAGTTCCGAAGACCGCTGTTTGAGCGGGATCTGCATGTCCTGTTCCCAGAAAAACCGGGCATCTTCGAGCCTGGCCTTGAGGACGCGCTCGTTGCCCTTGCGGACCAGCGACCGGCTGTCATCACAGGCATCCGCCACTCCCAGGAACATGGGCATTTGGCGGCGGCCCTTGACCACGGAGAACAGGTTCTGGCCCTTTCTCATGGCAGTGCTCAAAACCTCCAGGGGCAGCTTGAGGTAGGAATCCGGGAAGGTCCCCAGGAACACATAGGGATATTCCACATCCAGGGAAAGCTTGTCCAGAAGTTGTTCATCCGGATAGCAGGCCGCGTCGAACGGCTCCAATTTCCTCTGCATCTGTTTTACGATCCGGGTCTTCCGCGTTTCCTGATCGATGATCACCTTGTTGCGGCGCAGCTCGTCCCGGTACTCTCGAAACGATGCCACCTTGATCCTCCGGCGCGCGAAGATCGGATGCCCCTGCGTATACCCAGAGCTCGGGATCCCGGCCGCTTCGAAAGGAAGCACCTTCCCGTCACACAGGCAGAGGATGTTCTTTATGGGGCGGGAGAAGCGAAAATTCTGTTCTCCCCATCTCATCATCTTGGGGAAGGAGAGCCGCGTGATCAGGCCCGGCAGGATACGGGCCAGAATCTCCCGAGCGGAAAGGCCTTCCACAACCTTCCTGAGGGCCACGTATTCTCCCTTGTCCGTTTGCACGACCTCCAGGGCCGAGACCTCGACGCCCTGGGAGCGCGCAAATCCCTGGGCGGCCTTCGTGGGCTCTCCCTCCGGTGTGAATGCCGCCCTCTTAGGCGGCCCGGTGACCAGGTCCTCTTTGTCCTGCTGCTGCGCGGCCAGGTCTGCATGCAGGATCAGGCGGCGGGAGGATCCATAGGTGCGGATCTTGCCGCTCTCGCCGCGTGAGTTCACCAGGCTGTTCGATTTGAGTTCGGCGGCCAGGCCGGCTTCCAGTTGGGCCAGCCCCTCCAGCACATGGCTGGGAGGCATCTCTTCGGTCAGTATTTCAAGCACGAATTCCATCAGGAAGATCCCTCCCCGGCTGTATAGTTCCGTGCGACCTGGATGACCAGGTCCCGGATCTTCGCGATCATCTTGACCCTCTCGGTGACGCTGATCGCACCGCGGGAGTCGAGCAGGTTGAACAGGTGCGAGCACTTGAGGCAGGCATCATAGGCCGGGAGCAGCAGGTCCTGATCGATCAGCTTCTGGGCTTCCTTGCTCTGGATGGCGAAGGATTTCTGGAGCCCCTTCACATCCGCTCCGTGGAAGTTGTACTCGGAAAACTCCTTTTCCTCCCGGAGGCGCAGGTCACGATACGTGACGTCCGCCGACCACTGCAGATCGTAGATGTCGTCCTTTCCCTCGAGAAACATCTCCAACCTTTCCAGACCGTAGGTGATCTCGACCGGTACCGGGAAGGTCTCGATGCCCCCCGCCTGCTGGAAATACGTGAACTGACTGATCTCCAGCCCGTCGAGCAGCACCTGCCAGCCGACACCCCAGGCCCCGATGGTGGGGGCCTCCCAGTTGTCCTCATCGAAACGCAGGTCGTGTTCCTGGAGGTCGATCCCCATCCCGGTCAGGCTTTTGAGATAGAGCTCCTGGATGTTGTCCGGCGAGGGTTTCATGATCACCTGATACTGGTGGTGTTTCTGCACCCGGTTGGGATTCTCTCCGTAGCGGCCGTCCGCGGGCCTGCGTGAGGGCTGCACATAGCCCACCCTCCAGGGCCGCTTGTCCAAGACACGGAAGAACGTGTCCGGGGTCATGGTGCCCGCCCCCACTTCCAAATCATAGGAGGGGGCCAGGTAGCACCCCTGCCTGGCCCAGAAGTGGCTCAGGTTCAGTATCAAATTTTGCACGCTATTCATTTAAGTTGCCGATCCCTTCTTCTCAGGATTACCTGGTTTCCATTTTAGGATGGGATTGCGGGCCGCGGAGGTCTCGTCCAGCCGGCGCACATAGGAATTGTGCGGGGCCTCCTTGAGAAGCTCCGGATCTTCCTTCGCCTCCTGGCTTATGGCCAGCATGGCCTCGATGAAGCGGTCGAGGTCCTCCTTGCTCTCGGTCTCGGTGGGTTCGATCATGAGCGCACCCGGCACGATCAGGGGAAAGGACATGGTAGGCGGGTGCACATCGTAGTCGATCAAACGCTTGGCGATGTCGAGGTTGGAGATCCCGTAGGGCTTCTGCAGTTTGTCGTCGAACACGCACTCGTGCATGGTGGGGGTCTCATATTTCAGGTTATAGACGCCCTCCAGACACTTTCGGATATAGGTGGCGTTCAACACCGCGAGCTCGGCCACCTCCTTGAGTCCCTCCGGGCCCAGGGTCAGGATGTAGGCCAGGGCCCTGACAGCCACCAGGAAATTGCCGTAGAAGGCCCGTACCTTCCCGATACTTTCTGGGCGCTCGAAGTCAAGCGCGTAGCCGGAATCCCCCTTGGTTATAACAGGCACGGGCAAGTAGGGCTCGAGAAGGCTTTTTACGGCCACCGGACCGGAACCGGGCCCTCCCCCGCCGTGGGGCGTGGAGAAGGTCTTGTGCAGGTTCAGGTGGATGACATCCACTCCCATGTCACCGGGCCGGCACACACCCATGAGGGCATTCATGTTGGCCCCATCCATGTAGACCAGCCCCCCGCGGCTGTGCACGAGCTCGGTGATGCGGCAGATGTCCTGTTCGAACACGCCGAGCGTGTTGGGATTCGTGACCATGAGCGCCGCCACATCCTCGTTCATCATTCGGTCCAGGTCCTCCAGGTCGACCGTGCCGGCCTCATTGGATTTTATTTCCTGCACCTTGTAGCCGCAGATGTGTGCACTCGAGGGATTGGTCCCGTGCGCCGAATCCGGGATCAGGACGATCTTGCGGGGATCTCCCCTCTCCTCCAGGCAGGCGCGGATGAGCATCATGCCCACCAGCTCGCCTTGGGCACCGGCCGAGGGCTGGAGGCTCACGGCATCCATGCCGGTTATCTCCGCGAGGTGCTCCTCCAGATCGTGGATGATGGCCAGGTTCCCCTGGATCAGGTCGGTGGGGGCCTCGGGGTGGATCCCGGCCAGGCCGTTCAGGGCAGCGATCTTCTCGTTCACCTTGGGATTGTACTTCATGGTACAGGATCCCAGGGGGTACATGCCGATGTCGATGCAGTAGTTGGCCTGGGACAGGCGGGTGAAGTGCCGGACCACCTCGATCTCGGAGACCTCTGGGAAGTCCGCGATGTCTTTTCTGATCGGAAGGGATTCCATCAGGCCGTCCTGCCTGGGCACGTCCAACCGCGGGAGCTTGAACGCCTTCTTGCCCGGATCGCTCAACTCGAAGATCAATGGTTCGCGGATCATGACAGGGCCTCCTTCAGGGCTGAGGCCAGCCGGTCTATGTGGTCCTTGGTATGCGTCTCGGTCACGCACACCAGGGCGCAGTTCGCAAGTTCGGGATAATCGGACGCCAGGGGAAGGCCTCCGAGGATCTTTTCCTCCTTGAGCCGGGCCTCGACCTCCTGCCAGGGCCGGTCGAATTCGAGCACAAATTCATTGAAGACCGGGCCCGAGAAACGGGCCTTGACGCCTTCGATCGCAGTCAGGGTCTCCCTGGCATAGGCCGCCTTGTGCAGGTTGTGTTCGGCCAGCTCCCGCATCCCGTTCTTTCCCAGGGATTCGAGGTATATGGTGGCGCGCAGCAGGCACAGAGCCTGGTTCGTGCAAATATTGGAGGTGGCTCGCTCCCGGCGGATGTGCTGCTCGCGCGTGGAGAGCGTGAGCACGAAGCCCGGGTTGCCATCCACATCCGTGGTCTCTCCGGCGATGCGTCCCGGCAGCTGGCGGATGATCTTCTGGCCGCAGGCCATGAAGCCCAGGACAGGGCCCCCGAAGCTCGGGGGGATCCCGAACGACTGTGCCTCCCCTGTCACGATGTCCACCCCCAGGGCCCCGGGCGGATCCAGGAGTCCCAGGGACACCGCTTCGGTCACCACGGCGATGGAAAGCGCATGGTGGTCGTGCATCATGTCAGAGATGGCACGTATATCCTCCACAACACCAAAATGGTTGGGAGACTGGAAGATGACGGCGGTCACGTCCTCGTCCAGGTGTTTTTCCAGGTCACCGAGGTCCAGCCGGCCGTCTTCGGCGTAACCCATGGTCTCCGCGGTGATCCCCAGATTCCTGATATAGGTGTCGATGGTCTGCCGGTACTGGGGATGGAGAGAGCCTGC
Source organism: uncultured bacterium (assembly GCA_965533275.1). GTDB lineage: Bacteria > Acidobacteriota > Aminicenantia > Aminicenantales > Aminicenantaceae > JAUXEH01. Next base: position 8,796 of record CBESWG010000057.1, on the reverse strand, counting down.
CACCAGAATCTTGGTCTTCCGGTTCAGGCGGTTGGCCATGAGAACGGCCTCTGCCGCCCCCGAGGCCCCGTCGTAGAGGGACGCGTTGGCGATGTCCATGCCCGTGAGCTGACACATCAGGGTCTGGAACTCGAAGATCACCTGCAGCGTGCCCTGGGATACCTCGGGCTGATAGGGTGTGTACGGGCTCACGAATTCCCCGCGGCCGGCCAGATAGTCCACCACACTGGGGATGAAATGGGGGTAGATCCCCCCGCCCAGGAAGGACAGGTAGTCGGTGTATCTGTTATCAGCGCCCAGGGCCTCGAAGTGTGCCACGAGCTCTGGCTCGGACATGGCCGCGGGTACGTTCAGTTCCCGATCCAGTTTGACACCCTCGGGAATGGTCCGGAAAAGCTCTTCTACAGAACCCACGCCGATCTTCGCCAGCATATCTTTTTTTTCTTTGTCACTGAGAGAAATATAGCTCATTGGAGGTCAGATCCCCTTTTATTAGAGAGAAAAAGAGAGGCCTTAGTCTTCCAGCCCCTCCAGGAATTTTTCGTATTCGTCGACAGACATGAGTTTTTCGATTTCCGCGGCATCCTTCACCTTGAGACGGACGATCCAGCCTTGGGCGTGGGGGTCCTCGTTGACCTGTTCGGGCGCGTCGTTCAGGCCCTCGTTCACGGCCATGACCTCGCCCGCGATCGGTGAGTACATGTCAGAGACCGCCTTCACGGATTCGATGACGCCCATGGATTGATGGAATCCGAGCTCAGCTCCGATCTCGGGCAGCTCCACATAGACGACATCTCCCAGCTGTTTCTGGGCAAAGTCCGTAATGCCGATCACCGCTTCCTCGCCCTCGACCTTGATCCATTCATGGTCCTTGGTGTAATAGAAATCCTCAGGATACATCTCCCATCCTCCTTTTATTCATTCATCTATGTTCAAGTGATTCTTTCCCAAATCTACACGGAATTCCCGGCAGCTCCTGGGCCTAATAATCGCGCTTGTAGAACGGCAGCTCCACCACCCGGGCAGGCACCTGCTTGCCGCGGACCTCGATCTCGATGTCAGTTCCCACCTCGATGGATCCGATGGGCAAATAGGTCAGGCCGATGCTCTTCTTGAGATAGGGCGAATACGTCCCGGAGGTGACCTCTCCCACCGGATTTCCCCCCACGGATACGGGATAATGGGAGCGTGCGATCCCCCGGCCCGTGACCTCGAATCCCACGAGCTTGCGGGCGAGGCCTTCTTCTTTCTGCCTGAGCAGGACGTCACGGCCCAGGAAGTCGCCCTTCTTGAACTTGACCAGCCAGCGCAGGCCCGCTTCGAGGACCGTAGTGGTGTCGTCGATGTCATTGCCGTAGAGCATCAGGCAGGCCTCTAGCCGGAGAGTGTCCCGCGCGCCCAACCCGATGGGCTTGAGTCCATAAGCCTCACCCTTTTCCATCAGGGCATCCCAGATGACGCCGGGGGTCTCTGACTGCGTGTATATCTCGAAACCGTCCTCCCCTGTGTAGCCCGTGCGCGATACAATGGAAGGGATTCCCACCACATCGGTGTGCACCACACCAAACGAACCCAGCTCATCCAGCGCGGCTGGGGTAAGGGTCTTCAGGATATCGATCGCCTTCCTCCCCTGCAGGGCGAGTTGGGAATACCGATCGCTCACGTTCGTGACCTCGACATCGAATCCCTCGGTGTGCGTGCGGATCCATTCGAAGTCCTTGTCCGCGTTGGCGGCGTTTACAACCAGCAGGTAATGGATTTGCTCTTCCAAACAGTACACCAGCATGTCGTCCACGAACGTGCCCTGAGGCGTGGTCAAAGCCGTATACTGTGCCTTCTCGGGATTGGTGCGGGCCGCGTTGTTCGGGGTCAGGTGCTGAACATAGTCCAGGGCCTGGGGGCCTTTCACGAGGATCTCCCCCATATGGCTCACGTCGAACAATCCAGCCTGGTTGCGGACGGCGAGGTGTTCTTCCATGATGCCTGAGTATTCGACGGGCATCTCCCATCCGAAGAACTCGATCATGCGGCCGTTGAGCTTGGTGTGGTTGTCGTGCAGGCGGGTGGTTTTCATGTATTTTCCTCGATAGAAGCAAAGCTAAAAATTATCACATATCCGGGCCGTATTCAAGAATAACCTGCCATCGGACAAAATGCGATCTCCCACTTGCCCACATCCCTCATTTTGTTATAATTAGAACCCAAATATGATAAACCTAAAAGCCCACCTCAAACAGGACATCCTCCGCATTCTAAATGAGCGTTATTCTGCGGAACCGGACCGGATGGAGATCGCCTATACACCCGACATCAGCATGGGCGACCTGGCCCTGGCTTTCCCTCTGCAGATGGCCAAAACCCTGAAGCGGCCGCCCCGCGAGATCGCCCAGGAGATCGCCCCCCTGCTGGAAGGTCTGGAAGGCGTGGCCCGGAGCGAGATCGCAGGACCAGGCTACATCAACCTGTACCTCGACCGGGAGCGTTTCTTCGCAGACAAGCTAAAGGCCGCCGGCACATCCACGCTGGAACCCGAGGTCTCCAAGATCATCGTGGAACACACCTCCATCAATCCCAACAAGGCGGCCCACATCGGGCATTTACGCAATTCCGTGTTAGGCGATACGCTGGTGCGGTGCCTGCAGCACAAGGGTGAAAACGTCGAGATCCAGAATTACATCGACGATACCGGTGTTCAGGTGGCAGACGTCGTGTTCGGCCTGCTCGAGATGGAAAACAAGACCCTGGCAGAGATCGAGTCTGTCCCGGGAAAGTTCGACTACTTCTGTTGGGACCTCTACACAAAGGCCACAAGCTATCTGGAGGAAAATCCGGAGCTTCAGAAAAGGAAGGCCAGGATCCTGAAAAAGATCGAAGAGGGCGAGGGTACCGAGGCCGAGATCGGGGCATATGTGTCCCGCCGCATACTCAAGGCCCACCTCAAGACCATGCGCCGCCTGGGCATCACCTACCACCTCCAGGCCTGCGAGAGCAGCATCATCGCTCTCAAGTTTTGGGACAAGGCGTTTTCCCTGCTCAAGGAAAAGGGCGGGCTGTACTTTGTTGAGGAGGGCGAACACAAGGGCTGCTGGGTCATGAAACTCGAGGAAGGCCCCGAGCAGGAAAAGGTCATCGTGCGCTCCAACGGGATCGTGACCTACACGGGCAAGGACATCGCCTACCAGCTCTGGAAGTTCGGGCTCCTGGACAAAGATTTCAATTACGAGCCGTTCGTGGAGCAGGACGGACACACCATCTGGATCACCACGGCCCGGCCCACAGATCACTCGCCTGATTTCGGCAAGGGGAACCGTGTCTACAACGTGATCGACACCCGCCAGTCCTATCCCCAGAAGATCGTGGCCCAGGGATTAAAATCCCTCAAATACTTCGAGGAGGCGGAAAACTCCATCCACTTCTCCTATGAGATGGTGGCACTCTCGCCCGAGAGTCTCAAGGAACTGGGCTTCGTCGTGGCAGAGGAAGACAAGGACAAGGATTTTCACGAGGTCTCGGGCCGCAAGGGAGTGGGCGTCAAGGCCGACGACCTACTCGACCGCCTGGAGCAGAAGGCCCTGGCCGAAGTGGAGTCCCGTAATCCCGAGTTTTCGGCCGAACAGAAGGAAGACATCTCCCACAAGATCGCGATCGGCGCCCTGCGCTATTTCATGCTCAAGTATGCCCGCAACTCCCTGATCGTCTTCGACTTCGCCGATGCGCTGAGCTTCGAGGGAGAGACCGGCCCCTACCTGCAGTATACACTGGTGCGCATCAACAGCATCTTCCGCAGGCTGAAGGAAAAGGACGGATTCGACGAGGGAGCCATTCAAGACTGGATGTCAGGAGGAACGATCCCCCTGGACAAGCTGGATGATGCCGAGGCCTCGGACTTCTGGGAGATCGTGCTCTACGCGGCACAGGCAGACGAGGAGGTCCTCCACTCCCTGCGCTCCCTGGAGTTCCTGCACCTGGCCAAATATACGTTCAACCTCAGCCAGAAGTTCAACGCCTATTACCACAAATACCCCATCCTGAACGAGAAGGACGAAGGCCTGAAACAGACGCGGATCCTCACGATCTATTACATCCGTGAGGTCCTCAAAACCGTACTCTCGCTCATGGGCATCCCCCAGCCCGAGCGGATGTAAGTTCGTGATTTTGCTTGACAAAGTACTATTCTGATTACTATATTCTGTATGCAGAAGGGAGGGGAGGCTTTGCTAGAGGTTGTTGGGATATAGTTTTTTGTATCTATCGTGTTGCATATTTTGCAGCCAAACTACATTTTTATACTTAGCCAGCTTCTCTGCCTTTTGATTTTTTGACGTAGATATTTTTTTAAGGAGGGATATCATGTCAATCCGCCGCATTGGTCTTTTTTCTGTATTGGGGATCATTTGTCTTCTTCTGGTAAGCACTCAAGTCAGATCAGCTGGTTCGATCCAGAATGGTGTTGATGATCTAGTTGCCGGCCGAAACGTCAACATGGTCTCTGGGATCGAAAAATTTACTGGCGACCCTTACCTCCAACGCCAGAACGAGCCCTCTGTTGCCGTTTCCACCAGGAATCCTATGCATCTTTTGGCTGGTGCCAATGACTACCGCACTGTTGACTTCCCGGACAACGAAGAACTCCCTGGGATGAATCAGGATACAGCGGCAGTCGATGCCTGGTTAGGCGTATTCAAGTCATTCGACGGAGGAGAGTCTTGGATAAGCATGCTTCTTCCGGGATGCGCAGTAGACACACTGAATCCATACAACGTTGATAGTCCCCTCATAGGATATGATGCGGCAGCTGATCCTGTCGTCCGGGCAGGCGCTAATGGTATGTTCTATTACTGTGGTATGGTCTTCAACCGAGGGCAGAAGGGCCTGGGAGCCATATTCGTAGCACGCTTCCAAGATCTGAATAACAAAGAATCTGGGGACTGCATACAATACATCGATACTCATATAGTCGATTTTGGAAAAGTCAGCCATTTCCTGGACAAGCCCTGGATGGCAGTCGATATTCCCCGAATTGGATCGAAATCCCTTCTACCCAACGGAGAGGAAGCCCTTGATGCTAACATTTTTGTTGTGTATACGTCTTTTATGGGCGATATGGAAGAGGATGTGCATGGGAAACTTATGTGTGCCATGTCTACTGATTCCGGGGCCACGTGGGAAAAGCCGGCTCAAATAACGGATGCCGGACAACCGTATCAGGCAGCAACCATCGCCTTAGATCCTAAAAATGGGAAACCCTATGTCGCCTGGCGGCGTTTTGCCAAGGACCACTCGAATGCCATCATGATCACCTGGGGACAACTTCGAAAGCAAGAAAAAGATGAAATATTCTGGATAAAGAATTTCAAATTCGTACAACCGATGGTTGTTGCAGAAATCGCTCCGTTTGATCAACCAACATATGAAACCATGTTTCGGACGAATTCCTATCCTACCATGACCGTAGACCACAACGGAATCGTATATATCGCCTATTCTGAAAAAAATGACGATAACTTTGCTCGGATTAAAACGACCACCTATGATCCCTCTATGGCCCAATGGACGCCATCAGTCACAATAAGTTTGTCCGAGTCCGAGGATGAACCTGAGGTTATTGGTCATCAATTCATGCCCGCTCTGAGCTATGCTGCAGGAAAGGTTACGCTCATATGGTACGATCAACGATTCGATTTTATCCAGCAGGTCAATCCAGATTATGTTGAGGAGCATACCCTTAACGATCGCTTCTATCCTACTCAAGGTATTAGACACACGATCGATGTAAGGGCAGCTCAATCAGATGCTGGTACCAACCCTGATTTTTCGAGATCCATCCTAGTGACTCAATTTCCCTGGGTAATCTACGAAGAGAGCGGACAATTGTGGATGAAACCATTGAAACTGCATATGCCAGGCCATACGCTTTTCAGGGACAGCACTGTCCCATTTATGGGCGACTATATCGATCTGGCGCCTTCGCCTGTCATGATACCGGATGGAGATGGCTGGAAATTCAATACGGATTCCACTGTGGATCCGGTTTTCCATGCTGTATGGACCGATAACAGGGATGTCAACGATTCCACATCTGATTATTACACTTTTGTTTTACCCGGACAATGTGATGATGAGAACGATGCAGACTATCTCGGCAACAGGAATCAAAACATATACACATCTCGAATCTCAAATGGTATCATTGCAGGTTCACCAGGCAATACCAAACCTTTGGATGAAATCCCCCGTTCTTTTGTTGTACTTGTCAAGAATACCACAGGATATGTCAAAGAACTTGATCTAGAGATAGCTGGGCCTCTGAAAGACGATGCAAACTTTGTTGAAGGAGGAATTCCACTACCGGGAAACACTCTCCCAGTAACCATCTTACCCTACAATTCTTACGCAGCGACAGTATTGGTAGGCTATCAAGGCAGTCGCTATGGGAAGCTCTACATTAATGTTTGGGATGGGTCACGCTTAGCTTCCCAGGTGATACTCAATCCGGATGATCTAAATCCTGAGATTACCAATCCTGACTGGTATGTAGGCAACCTTGACGTAGGGTTTGACGATGAAACTCATAACCCTCATATCGCCGCTTATGATATTGTTTATTGGGACTACGGTAAGGCCAATCCTCATGTTGCAGCACCCCACGTCGCGGCCCCTCACGTTGCCGCGCCCCACGTGGCGGCTAATCCCGAATCGGTAACTCCCCACGTTGCAGCTCCCCACGTTGCAGCGCCCCACGTCGCAGCTCCTCATGTCGCAGCTCCTCATGTCGCAGCCCTGAGCATTGCCAATCCCCATGTTGCAGCGAGCGCCCTAGGAGATGACAATATTCCAGCAACCAGCACATTAACTGATGTGTATGTCGGCGTCGAAAACCACGGAAATACGACTTCGTCTTATTCAGTCAGCTCCCTTCCCGGAAATGTCCCATCAGGCATAGCAGTTCAGCTGCTCATCTATAAAGTCCATACTTCCTCCTCAGCTGGATGGGATGATGACGCCAATAACTGTATCGGTAAACATGAGGAACATCATGAGCTGCTTGCCAACATACTCAATCCTCACGTAGCAGCTCCTCATGTCGCAGCAAGTCCTCCTGGGGAAGAAGGGATGAGCACGTCCTCTTTGCCCGAGCTTGATCCACTGCTTTTTGCCGACGCCAAACTGGCTCTGGCTCCCGGCGAGCGAGGGATAGTCCTGTATCGTTTCTTAGATTTCGCTCCTGATGATGGCGAAGTATTTTATCCAGATACGATCGAGATGGACGTCACAGCCGATACCGTAAACATAATTGATAAATTCCCTCTTGAACTTCCAAAGGCCCTCTCCATTGACTCTCCAGAAAAACTAGCAACTGGAGATGTTGATTATCCCTATCCAGCTCAGCAATTGACGGCATCTGGAGGAATACCATTTCAAACGCAGCCTCCTTCTTATCATTGGGAATTCGCTTCAACACCACCTGCTGCCCTGACCAATTTCCTTGGGCTCAGCGAGGATGGGATGCTCTATCCAGAAGAAAATTATCCAAGCGCTGGAGATTTCTCATTTGAGGTACAAATGACGGATTCTCAAGGCCAGACAAATACTAAGATATTCTATATTACTATACTGTCATCCAGCATCAGCATCGCTGGAACAGTCACGGATGCGAACGATGAAGGAGTCCTCGGAGCTTCCATTACATTCTCTGGCGGCGCAGGGATAGCTATTACCGATTCATATGGAGATTACACACACTATGTGCCAGACGGATGGGAAGGAACCAGCAAGGCTTACAAAGCCGGTTATATTTTTAATCCAGTAGAGTACTCCTATTCCAATCTGGAAGGCTTCGTAACTGGTCAGGATTTCACCGTCTACAACCCTGAGGATAATGTAGTAGTTTCTGGTATGGTCTTAGACAACCAAGTGCCTCCTGCACCCTTGCAAGGAGTAACGATCAATTTCGATACAGGGCAATCAGCAACAACCAATGCCGCAGGATATTACTCTGTTCTCGTTCCCTACAATTGGACAGGTACAGTCTCTCCATCTTTCCCTAACTATACATTCGATCCTATATCCTGGTCCCCTGAAGCAAACGTTACCTCAAATATTACTGGTGTTGATTTCGTCGCATCTCTTCCAGATGTTGTCATTTCAGGTACGGTCCTCGACAACCAAGTACCTCCTGCACCCTTGCAAGGAGTAGCGATCAATTTCTCTACCGGACAAACAGCAACAACCAATCCCTCAGGATATTATTCTGTTCTCGTTCCCTACAATTGGACCGGGACATTTTCTGCCTCCCATGAGGACTACAATTTTACTCCGCCCATATATGACTACTCTGAAGTTGGCGTCACAACAGATATTACAGATGCTAATTTCGTCGTCGCTCCTCCAGTTGCGGTGACAGGTACAATTTCGGGTACGGTTAATTTCAATGGAGCAAATATAACAACCTATACCAATGAAGCTGTGGTACTGTGGGTAAGAGATTCATCAAACAATGTTCCGAGCCTTTTATCATATACATATGACAATACTGACGGTACATATACGATCACAGATCTGCCACCCGAAAACTACTCCATTCAAGTTTATATTGACGACAGCAAGACTCCCCCGGATGCAGGATATTTCCCAGGTGATTTCTATGGCTGGAATGAAGGCCCCTTTGAGGTCATTGCCGGACAAGATACAGGTCCTACTACTCTTTCATGTAACAAACTAGTACACCTCACAGCCCCGATCGACAACGCCCCCCCTCCCCCCCCCTCCCCCCCCCCCTCTCCCCCCCCCCTTTCC
>CBESWG010000056.1:0-18480 GCA_965533275.1 uncultured bacterium | reverse complement strand
CTCTTTTTTCTTTCTATCTAGCTTTCTTTTTTCCTTCTCTTGCCCGCCCCCCCCGTCAGGAAGAGGCCTTTTTCCCCGCAGCCGGCCTTTTTTTCAGGCTCAGCTGGGCGACCATATTCAGGACTGATTCCGGGGAGGGCAGCTCATCCGTAATGTCGATCTCGTCCTGAAGGAGATTCAGAACCGATCCCAGGAGGCGGTTCTTGTCGAACGGCTTCTCGAAGTAATCGGAAGCACCGAACGAACGCAGGGCCTCGTTCTTGTACTGGGGCCCCTTGTACAGGCCTGTGACGATCACGACCGGCACGCTCCCCTTGGTCTCGCTGTAGATCTTCTGGGTGAGGTCGAATCCATGCAGCCGCGGGAGCATGGCTTCCAGCACGATCAGGTCCGGGCGTTCCTGCTTGAACACCTCGTAGGCCTGCAGGCCGTCGGAAGCCTTGACCACACTGAGGTCATTGGCCTTGAACATCTCTTCCAGGCTTTCCAGATTCTTAGCATCATAATCGACAATAAGGATCTTTTTTTTCGACATCGCGACACCGAGCCTCCCCATTGTATGGATTTCCCCCCGGTGTGTCAATTTCCGGAACAGGGTCCTTCATCGACCATGGCTCTCCTCTCACACAGGCCTCTCCGCCACCACTCCCCCCCACTCATTCGGCACGGCGGGGAGAGGAATCGCGAACCGATGTGGACAAGGGGAACACACGGTACCACGAGTATGGCCATTTGGAGGGAGTTGTGATATATTTGCCGGGATGGAAGAGCAAGCCACTCGGGACCTGTCCATTGTCATCCCGGTCTACAACGAAGCCCCGAACCTGGAGGAACTGCACACCCAGATCATGAGTTCCTGCCGGAAACTGGACAAGAACTTCGAGATCATCTTCGTGGACGACGGCAGCCGGGACGAATCCTTTGCCGTGCTGAAGAGGCTCCAGTCAAAGGACTCCACTCCCATTCGGCTCATCCGGCTGCGCAAGAACTTCGGCCAGACCGCGGCCCTGTCCGCCGGCTTCGACCACGCCCGGGGAGAGATCATCATAACACTGGACGCCGACCTCCAGAACGACCCCGAGGACTTCGGACTCCTCCTGGAAAAGATCGAGGAGGGATTCGATCTGGTCAACGGCTGGAGGGTCAAACGCAAGGACAAGTTCCTGACCAAGCGGATCCCGTCCATGCTCGCCAATCGATTGATCTCCTTCATAACCCGCGTGAAGCTGCATGACTACGGCTGCACACTCAAGGCCATGCATAGGGATGTGGCCCGGAACATCAACCTCTATGGGGAGATGCACCGCTTCATCCCGGCCATCGCCAGCCACATGGGCGTAACCATCGCCGAGGTCAAGGTCAATCACAGGCCGCGGCGCCATGGCAAATCCAACTACAACATATTCCGCACCATCCGGGTGGTTTTCGACCTGCTGACCGTGAAGTTCCTCCTCAGCTATTCCACGCGCCCGCTCCAGATCTTCGGGCTGTTCGGACTTGTCAGCGGGCTCATCGGCGGCGGCCTGGGGATCTGGCTCTCCTACCAGAGGCTGTTCCAACAGCAGAGCATCGCCAACCGGCCGCTTCTTCTGCTGGCCATCCTGCTGCTGGTGATCGGATTTCAGTTCATCACGCTGGGGCTGCTGGCCGAGATCATGGTCCGGGCCTACCACGAAACCCTGGAAAAACGCATCTATTACATCAGGGAGGTCCTCGATCCCAACGACGGCCCGTCTTCCGAGTGACCCGCCCATGAACATCCTCATGCTGGCCCCGGAGCCGTTTTTTCAGCCCCGGGGAACGCCCATCAGCGTCTATTTCCGCCTCAAGGCCCTGTCGACCATGGGCCACCGTGTCGATCTCGTCACCTATCACCTGGGCGAAGACCGGGAGTTTGCACAGGTCCGCATCCTGCGGATCCCCGACCTCTTCCGGATCAAGACGATCAAGATCGGCCCCTCCTGGGCCAAGATCCCCCTGGATTCCCTGATGCTCCTCAAGACCATCGGCCGTCTGGCCCGCGGGCGCTATGACCTGGTCTTCTCGCACGAGGAGGCCGCCTTCTTCGGAACCGCACTGGCCCGACTCTGGAGGATCCCGCATGTCTATGACATGCACTCCAGCCTCCCCCAACAGCTGAAAAACTTCGAATTCACCCGCTCCCGCCTTCTGACGGGAATGTTCCGGCGCCTGGAGAATTATGTCCTGAAACGCTCCGCCGGCATCATCGTGATCTGCCCGGACCTCCTCGAACAGGTCCAGAAGGCCGGCCAGGGCGACAAGGCCGTGCTCTTGGAAAACGTGCTGGACTTCGAGTACTCCCGGAGGCCGCCGGAAGAGGCTCGGAGCATGCGCAGCGAATATGCGGACGACGATGAGAAGATCGTCCTCTATGCCGGGAACTTCCAGAACTACCAGGGCATCCCGCTGCTGCTGGAAGCGGCGGCGCAAATGAAGGAAGATCCGGTCCGGTTCCTCCTCGTCGGCGATACGCCGGAGGCGGTCGCCTGCATGCGGGAGAAGGCCACGGGATTGGGGATCGGAGACCGCGTCGCATTCACTGGCCAGGTACCGCCCGACAGGGTTCCCGAGTTTGTCGAGATGGCGGATGCCCTGGTCTCGCCTCGGATCTCCGGCACGAATACTCCGCTCAAGATCTACTCTTTCCTCAAATCGGGAAAGCCGGTCGTGGCGACGGACCTCTGGACGCATACACAGGTCCTGGACCCTGAAATCGCATTCCTGGTTGCACCTGATGCAGAGAGCCTGGCCGCCGGCCTCAGGCAGGCCCTGTTCACGCCGGAAGGCGCAGCACGGGCCGCGCGGGCCGGTGAGATGGCGGCTCGTGAGTACACGTTCTCCCGCTACTCCGAAAAACTGAGCCTCGTCCTGCGCAAGGCAACGCAGGAGAGAGAGGAGGGGGCGAACGGATGAGACAGAGGGCCCTGGTCACGGGTGCCTCCGGCTTCATCGGGAGTCACCTCGTCCAAGAGCTGATCCGACACGGATGGCAGGTCCGCGTCCTTTCCCATAACCGGACCCCGGACTGTCCGCGGGAATGCGAGGTGATCCGGGGAGACATCACGGATCCTACCAGCCTGCGAGAGCCGATGCGGCAGGTGCACACGGTCTTCCACCTGGCTGCCGCACTGGGGGCTGCCCAACTCGATCGGCGGGGATTCGCCCGCGTCAACGTGGAGGGCACGGCCAACCTGCTATCTGCCGCCCGGGAACACGGGGCCGCTCGCTTCATCCACTTCAGCTCCGCGGGTGTCCTGGGCCGTGTGGAGCCCGAAAAGACCGCCGACGAAGACACGGCCTGTCGGCCTCAGGACATCTACGACCAGACCAAGCTGGAGGCGGAGCGGCTGGTCCTGGAGGAGGCGGAGGATGGACCAAGCGTGATCGTGGTGCGCCCGGGATGGGTCTATGGACCGGGGGATCGGCGGACGTTCAAACTCATCGGGGCCATCGCCCGCAGGAGGTTCCTGCTGGTGACCCGGGGCTTGGCCTGGCAAACCCCTGTCCATATTGACGACCTGATCCAGGGAACCCTGCTGTGTGCGGAGAAGGCCTCCGCCGGCTCGCTGTATCACCTGGCCGGGCCGGAAACCCTGACAGTTCGGGAGATCGTGGACGCCATCGCAAATGCCGCGGGGACCCGGATTCCCCGCCTCACACTTCCCCTGTTTCCCGTCAAAGTGGCCGCGTGGAAACTGGACAAGTCCTTCCGTCTGTTCCATCGCGAGGCCCCCCTGACGCCCGGGAAGCTGGCCTTCTTCATCCACCCCAAACCCCTCTCCAGCCGCAAGGCACAGCAGGAGCTTGGCTATGCACCCCCCACCGACTTCCGCACGGGCATGGCGCGCACCATCGCGTGGTACCGCGAGAACGATTGGCTTTAGCGCGCTCCCTTTGATGGCGCCTCAGGCTCTGCCCAATGCGCATCAGTCCCCCTGTTCCTCCTCTGGGAAGCAGGTCTCGCTCCCGTAGGGTCCTTGCGATAAGGGGGGGGATTTGACTTGGGCGGGTCGGGCCGCTAAGATAGGCGGGACATAAATCAGGACAGGTTTACAATAGGCATATGGATAAAGAGAAAGTCGGCCGTTTCTACGACGTCGTGTGGACGGAATACCTGCCGGAATACGAGGAAACAGAAAAACACTGGCGGATCTTCTTCACTCCCGAAGAGGTCCGGGACCGCTCCGTACTCGATGCGGGATGCGGCACAGGCATCTTCAGTGCGATCTTCGCCAACCAGGGAGCGAGCAGGGTCACGGGCATCGATATCAGCAAGGGCAGCCTGGGAACCGCCCGGGGACTCAAGGAAAAATTCGGGCTGGACGCGGCCGAGTTCCTGCAGCAGGACATGCTGGAGCTGCCGTTCGCAGACGCGAGCTTCGACATCGTCTGGGCCTGGGGAACGGTCCATCACACCACAGATCCTTTCCGGGCGATCGATCAGCTCATCCGAGTCTTGAAGCCTGGCGGGGCGCTGCTGCTGGCCGTCTACACCCGGACACGCCTGACCTTCTTGCACGAGATCATACGCAAAATTCTGGTCCGCACGCCCCGGCGGAGCTGGACCTTCCTCTCCAAGGTGATGGCGTTTTTCCTGACCCCCGTGGTCTTCTTCTTCAAGAAACGTGAAAAATCCCGCAAGGGAGAAAAACTGGAGGAGCTCATCCTGGACTGGTACTTCGTCCCCATTCGATCCTACTATCGGCCGGAGGAGATCCAGGAATACCTGGAAGGGAAAGGATTCGCAATCGAAATATTCCTTCCAGCCTCCGGGCGCTTCGACAGCACCTCCAACTTCATATTCAAGGCCCGCAAAGCCTGATTTCCAGGTGCCCGGGCCTGGGTCGCCAGCAGATACATCACTTCAGACTCCCCCATTTATTCTGGATTCGGGTATAATAGGAAAGACATGCACAGCTTCCGACCACTGGCCCTTTGGGGATTCACCGTCCTGATCCTGATGGGATGCGGGGGAGCCTCGGAGCCAGGAACACCCCCTTCGGAGAGGGAGGACGTGTCTCCCCAGGCTTTCACGCAGCCAGGCCGGATCCTGTTCCAGTCCAACGCGGACGGGGACAGCGAGATCTTGCTGCTGACACGGGACGGCGTCCGCCAGCTGACCCACAACGACTGGGAGGACGAATTCCCTGTCTGGTCTCCGGACGGGACCCGCATCGCATTTGCTTCCGACCGGCTCGGGAACTTCGACATCTTCGTCATGGATGCGGACGGCACCGGGGCCGTGGGGGTGACCGGGTCAGACAACGACGAGCGGGAACCGTCCTGGTTCCCGAACGGAGAGAGCCTCGCCTATTCAATAGAAACCAAGAAGCTCCTGCGGCGGAGGAGCGCGCTGCACCGAGTCGACCTCGACACAGGAAAGACCCGGAGGCTGATCCCGGACCACAACGGCGCACACGGGATCCCCCATGTCTCTCCCGATGGCGCACAGGTCGTTTTCACGGGGAAACGCACCATGGGTTGGGACGTGGCGCTGTACGACGGGGAGAGTGGTACGGTCCGGTTCCTGGAGGAGGGCGGCAAGAGCTGCCGGGCCCGCTTCACCAGGGACGGCCTGAAACTGGCGTATGTTTCCGGACGTGCGGACGGGAAGGGGGACATCTGGATGATGGATCCGAGCGGCGAGGGAAAGACCCGCCTGACCTTCCGCGACGAGACCTACGACTATTTCCCCTCCTGGTCTCCTGACGGCCGCTTCGTGGTCTTCAACTCCTCCCGCCAGCACGACCACCGGGGGGACTGGCAGCTCTGGCTGCTGGAGCTGGAGACAGGGGCCACAACCCTCCTCTACGACAGCCCCGGCAGCGACATTTTCCCTGACTGGCGCTGACGCGCGGCCGATTGACTATTCCCCCTGCGGGGGCTATGATAGGCCCCAATGAAAAAGTTCAAGATCAAGCTGCACACCAAAATATTCCTGGGGCTGATCCTCGGCGTCATCGCCGGGCTGGCATTCGGGGATAAGATCCTTTTCGTCAAACCCGTGGGCGACGTCTTCATGAGCCTGATCACCATGATCGTGGTGCCGCTCGTGTTCGTCTCCCTCATGCTGGGAACGGCCAGCATGGGAGACGTCCGCAAGCTGGGGCGCATCGGGGCCAAGACCTCCCTGTATTTTGTCCTCACCACCGTGGTCGCCATCATCGTGGGGCTCCTGCTGGCCAACACCTTCCGGCCCGGAGAAGGGCTCAGCGAAGACGTGAGGGCCGAGCTCTACAAGAACTACGAGACGAGCGCCCAGGACGGCATTCTGCGCATGGAGGAAAAAACCTCCCTGGTCGATGTGCTGGTCCGGATCGTCCCGCGCAATCCTGTGGCCGCCTTTGTCGAAGGCAACATGCTGCAGATCATCTTCATGGCCCTCCTGTTCGGCGTGGTACTGACGATGATCGATACCAGGAAGGCCAAGCTGGTCACCGACCTGCTGGACGGCCTGAACGACATGTTCATCCAGGTCGTCCACGTCGTCATGAAGATCGCGCCCTACGGAGTCTTCGCTCTGAGCGCTGCGGTGGTGGGACAGTTCGGATTCGACATCCTGATGACGCTCATCAAATACTCGGCGGTGGTGATCGGCGGGCTGATCCTCTACACCGTGACCTTCAACAGCCTCACCGTGGGCCTGCTCGGCCGCATGAATCCGATCCTGTTTTTCAAGGCGGTCAAGGAAGCAATCATCATCGCCTTCAGCACGTCCAGTTCCATGGCAACTCTGCCTGTGGCCATGGAAAGCGTGGAACACATCGGCGTGAAAAGGGAGTATTCCAGTTTCATCATCCCCCTCGGCTCGACCGTGAACATGGACGGGACCGCCCTGTATCAGGGTGTGTCCGCGGTCTTCATCGCCCAGATCTACGGGATCCAGCTGGGGCTCACCGGACAGCTCACGATCGTCCTCATGGCGGTCCTGTCTTCCATCGGGGCTGCCGGGGTGCCCATGGCCGGCATCATCGCCCTGGTGCTGATCCTCCAGCAGCTGGGAATCCCCATGGAGGGGGTCGCGCTGATCCTGGGCGTCGAGCGGCTGCTGGATATGGTCCGGACTTCGGTCAACGTTATCGGCAACATGGCCTGCTCCGTGGTCATCCAGGAGCTGGAGGAAAAGAACCGGGCATGAGCGCCTCGATCCGCTACTGGCTCCGCCTGAGCCGCGTTTTCTATCACTACCGCCGGAAATCGACCCGCCTGCCCTATTCCCCCATCCGCCTCTGGGTGGAGCTCAGCAGCATGTGCAACTACCGCTGCATCATGTGCCCCAACAAGGACCTGCCCAAGGCTCAGAAGGGACACATGGACATGGAGCTCTACCGCCGGATCATCGACCAGGCGGAAGGTTCCGTCTTCGACATCAACCTGGCCCACAGGGGAGAGTCCATGCTCCACCCCGGGCTGGTCGAGGCCGTCACCTATGCGCGGGAGCGGGGGCTGTATACGCGACTGCATACGAACGGATCCCTCCTGACCGAGGAACTGGCTCGGGAGATCGTGGCGTCGGGTCTCAACCGGCTGTCCTTTTCCTTCGACGGATACACCCGGGAAACCTACGAGAACATCCGGAAGGGGGGCGACTTCGAGCAGACTCTGGGCAACATCCTCCGCCTGCTGGAGATCAAGCGGGAGACCGGCTCCCGCACTCCGGAAACGGCCATCGAGGTCATCAACTTCGAGAAGCTATCCGCCCCGGAACTTGCACAGGCTAAGCAGCAGTTTCGGGACCGTTTCCGCGGCCTGCCCCTGGACAGCTTCGTCATGAAGGAGCTGCACAACTGGGCGGGAGAGATCGACGCCCGGGACAGGAAGGCCCGCTACAGCGTCTGTCCCTTTCCCTGGAACGCCCTGATCATCTTCTGGGACGGCACGGTTTTTCCCTGCACCCAGGATTTCTTCGGATTTTACCCGGTGGGGAACGCGGGTCAGGAGAGCCTCATATCCCTGTGGAACAGCCCCGCCATGACGGACCTGAGGGGCAAGCTGGCCTCCCAGGATATCTCCGGCCTGGACACGTGCTCCCGCTGCGATCGACCCTGGCGGGAACGGATCCTGGGGGTACCCAAGGAGTATCTCTGGAAATTCCTCTTCAGACGCATGCCCTGACGAGCATGGGAGGACGCGGGGGCGGATCAGACGTCGACTCGATCGCCTGCCGGGCCTCTGGTCTTCTGGACCCTGGCAGGCGTACCCACCGCAACCGAAAGCTCCGGCAGAGACCGCGTAACCACGGAGCCGGCCCCGACCACACTGCCCCTTCCGATGGAGATCCCATCCAAAACGATGGCGCCCGCGGCCAGCCACACATCCTCAGCGATCTTGATCCCACCCTTGGAGAAAGAGGGCTGGAACATGATGGGGGTCGTCACATCCTCAAAGCTGTGGTTGCCTCCAGCTACCAGGTAGCAGCGGCCCGCGAGGAAACAATATTTCCCCAGATGGATCTCGGTCTCTGAGAGCAGGGAGCAGTTGGCCGACAGGTTGCAGTAGTCACCCAGGACGATCGAACCTTCCTTGCAGCTGAGGATCGTATTCCGGCCGATGTAGACGTTCTGGCCGATGAGGATGCCCTGGTTGTCCTCTCCCTTGGCATCCAGCACGGCATGGTCGTCGATAACGGTGTTGTCCCCGATCCGGATCTTGTGCGGATGCCGCAGAGTGATCCCCTGTCCGAACACCACACCCTTGCCCACGGAGCCTAACAGGAAGGGATAGAAGATCCGGCGCAGGGCATAGCCCAGGGCGCCGGGTATCCAGGAAAAGAAGAACACGATCAGTTCGAACTTGCAGAATGCCCAGACACCCTTCTTGCCGATGACCAGGGCCGCATACTTCTGAGAGAACGATTTCCGCTGATCGATCAGCTTCTTCTGGAGGCTGCTCTCGAATTTTTCTTGCATGTGTCTCGATCCCCTCAGTTAGGGCCTGCCGCCGCCCTGACATCAAACGGCAGGCCCCATTATATAAGATTAGCCGGATAATAGACCAGGCTTTTATTCAACACACGGAAACATCAGTCCGTGCCATCGGCCCACTCCGATGGATTGCGGAAGCCACACCCCTCTGGGGTCAGATTGACATATCCCCGGAGATAGGATAAAAGAGGAGGTCGTTGATGAACATGCGTTGGAGACACCTGCTGCCCCTACTGGTACTGCTTCTGGGCGCGGTACTCTATCCGCAATCGACAGGCAGTCAGATCATCGTCAATACGACACACGAAGGCGACCAGACCTCACCGGTCATGGACGCCGACAACTCGGGGAACCACATCGTAGTCTGGATCAGCACACCCCAGGATAACGGCATCGCTGGGATCTATGCCCGCCTGTTCGATTCGGATGGCGATCCGGCTGCGGAGGAATTCAAGGTCAACACCTACTGGGGCCCGCACGGGCACCCCGATGTGGCCATGGGCCCCTTGGGGAATTTTATTGTGGTCTCGGAGAACTACTGGATCGAGGGCCCCGTTTCCAGCGCCGTCATCGCACGGATCTACGACCTGTCGGGCGAACCCCTGGGCCCGGAATTCATAGTCAACCAGCAGACCGACGACTTCCAGGGAGCTCCGGTCGTCGGGATCGATTCCCTGGGACAATTCGTGGTCATCTGGCAGGCCTGGGGGCAGGACGGAGATGGCTTCGGCATCTATGCCCGCCTTTTTGATGGCTTGGGAAATCCCCTGGGGGCGGAATTCCGTGTCAACACCTACATCAGTGGAGACCAGATACAGCCCACCGTGGCCATGGAAGAGACCGGTGAGTTCGTCGTAGTCTGGACCAGTTCCTCTCAGGACGGCGACCAGAGCGGCGTATTTGCGAAGCGCTTCGACCGGACGGGCGATCCTTTGGGCCAGGAATTTCAAGTGAACAGCGCCAGCCTGGGCCGCCAGGAACATCCGGATATCGGCATGGACTCCCTCGGCAACTTCGTGGTGTGCTGGCAGCGGTATGAGCTGGATGAGGAGGAATACGCCGTCTATGCCCGCACCTTCGATCGGACCGCGGAGCTCAAGGGCACCGAGTTCCAGGTGCACGAACCCTCCCCGGACTGGCAGGTTTTCCCTTCCATTGACTGCGACTCTCTGGGAAACTTCTTGATCGCCTGGCAGGATCGCGCTGAAGACGGGGCCGGATTCGACATACTGGCCCGGACCTTTGACACCAACGGACAGGCTCAGGGCCCGGCCTTCCAGGTCAACGCCGCCGGGGCAGGCCGCCAGTACATCCCCGCAACGGTCATGATGGGGCTCACGAACTACTTCCTCTCCTGGCAGAGCCGGGACGAGGAGGGGGCGGCCGAGTGGGACATCGCCTACCGCCCGTACCGCAGCGCGGCCGCGCGGGCATCGGAAGCCCGGAGGCGACTGAAAAGAAACCATGAATATAAGACGATCAAGCATTGTCCTGGCAGCGCTCCTGCCGGCAGCACTCCTGCTGGTGGCGCCGGGACAGGCCTCTGACCCTCCGCTCAAGATCAGGGCAGAGCGCGGATTTCCCTACATCGCCGAGAGCGGGCAGCCGGACCTGGTCTACCAGGACGGACAGGGCCGCATGTTCCTCTCTGCGCGGGAGGGAGCCTCAGGCATCGGGCCCGGCAGGATCACGGCCGTGCGCAGGGATAACCGCAGCCGCCTATGGATCGCCTGGCAGACTGAAGGCCGGGCACAGGGCCAGGTGTTCCTGGGAAAAAGACAAAACGCACAGCTCCAGAAAAAATTCCGGATCTCACGCGGCATCCGCGGATCTCACCATTCCCCCCACTTCGATGTCGATGCCGAGGGACGCGCCTGGGTGGCCTGGGTCAACAGCATCGACGGCGATCACCGCCTGCTCGTGTCTCAGGGAACGCGAGGCAGGCGGCAGGCGATCACTCCCTTGGGGGCGGCGGTATTTTCTCCCCGCATCCTGATCGATGTCCTGGACAGGCCGTGGGTCTTCTGGGTAGGGAAGGGGATGGGGCCGCACGATGCCGTGTTTTTTTCCCGGTGTGACAGGGGGAATTGGACGGATCCGGAACCACTCAGCCGGGGGCCATCCGCCCCCCACTTTCATCCCAGCGCAGCTCTCAATCCCATGGGCTTTCCGGCGGTGGCCTGGTCGGGTTTTGACGGCGAAGACTATGAGCTGTTCTGGACCCAGTGGGAAGACGGCAAGTGGGCAGAGATAGAACAGATGACGGACGACCGCGGGTTTTCGGACGCGCAGCCCTCGCTGATCTGTCATCAACAGGCTTCACTTGTGATCACCTGGACCCGCGCCGGCCCTGAAGGGAACCGGATCCTATGGGCCCAACACCGGGACGGCGGCTGGCTGGCTCCTTCTCCCGCGGCCGGTGCGGGCTCCCACGGCCGCTCCCCTCGGCTCGTTTCGCGGGCGGATCTGCTGGCACTGGCATGGGAAGATGGCCATCAGGTATCGGTCCAGCCCCTCTCCCTGGCCGATGCAGCTCCCCTGCGCCCATCCGCAGGAGAGGACACACTGCTGGTCAACGCCGCCGACCTGGAGAGGAGCTCCTTCGTCACCTTCGGCGACAGCATCACCTACGGCTCGATGAACGGCCCTTTTCAGGGAGTGGGCTACGCGCCCCGGCTCCATGACCTGCTCGGGGACCTCTTCCTTGATCCGGTGGTGATCAACCGTGGGATGCCCGGCGAAAACACCTGGGAAGCTGTGAGCCGCATCGGCCCCGTCCTCACCGAAAACCTGGCCCTCTATCTCCTGCTCATGGAGGGTACCAACGATGTGTCCTGGCTGGACTACTCCCTCAGCACCACAGCCTTCAACCTTCGTCAGATCCTGGTCACGGCCCTCGACATGGGAGTATTTCCCTTCATCTCGACCATCCCACCCAGGGCCGGCAGCCGCTGGAAGCAGATCATCATCAACAGGACAGCCGAGCTGAACGGCCTGATCGAGGACCTGGCAGGGGAGCTCAAGATCATGCTCGTGGACAACGGCGGCGCCTTCCTTGATTTTCCCCCAAGTTCTGGAGGCCACGAGGCCCTCATCTCGGATGACAACCTCCATCCCAACAACCTTGGCTATCAGGTGATGGCCGAGACCTGGTATCAGCAGATCCGGAGACTGCCCTTCCCGCCCGTCTAGCTCGTGGCCGAAAAGCGTTCACAAGACAGGTCCATTCTCCTGACATGGGAGGATGATCCCCGCATCCTGCCGGCCACAGGCCTCTCGAGCTACAGGGTCTACCGCCAGAGGATCGGGAGCAGCATCCTCAGCCCCATCGCGCTGGTCTCCGCGTCCCAGAAAGAGTTCGAGGACAGGAACGCGGTCCTCGAATATGACTTTCTCTACATGCTGAGCTCCCGCACCTCCCGCGCCGTCGAGGGCCCGCTGTCCGATCCTGCCGTTGCGGTACAGCTGGCCCCCTCCCCCCCCCTGAACATCGAGACCGAGTACGTGCTCAACCGGGCCTTCCTGGTCCAGGAGCACATCAACCGGGTCAGCTGGGAGGCCAACCCTGTGAACGAAGGCAGCCATGTCATCGTTTCCTACAACATCTACCGCAAGATCAAGGGCCAGAGTGACGACCTGTTCGAGCTCCTGGCATCGGCCCCGGCAGGACAGAGTGGGTACCAGGACAGGGGCCTGGAAGACAAGGAAACAGCGGAGAGCTATTTCTACGGGATATCCGCCGTGGACAGCGAGGGCCGCGAAAGCGCCATCGCCAAATACTGATTCCCCTTCCACAGCTTGAATTTTCGGGGCCCAGGATGTAAGATGACCCCTTATGAAGATCCTCCTGATCGAGCCTCCTTTCGCCCGCTTCATGGGCTTCTACCGCTTCTTTTTTCCCTTTGCGCTCTCCTCGCTGTCCGCCTACCTCAAGCGGCAGGGCCACGAGGTCCTGATCTATGACGCCGAACACGAAGGGGGGCATCCGGTCGACATGAATTCGACCGACCTTCTTGACGTATTCCCCCGCTACCTGGACGGCTTACAGGAAGCGGAGCACCCCATCTGGCTTGAGGCAGAGGGGGTGATGCGGGAATTCGCTCCCGATCTCATCGGCATCACGTACCTCTCCACCAAGAAGGGTGCGGTGGAGTTCCTGGCCCGCATGGCGAAGCGGCTCTTCCCCGATGTGCCCCTGGTGCTCGGCGGCTCCCACCCCTCGTTCCTCCCCGAATCATCGCTGGAACAGACGGGGGCGGATTTTGTTGTCATGGGCGAGGGGGAGGAGACCTTTTCAGAGCTCCTTCACTTCCTGGCGAAAGAGGACGAGCGCTTCTCCGAGATCCGGGGGCTGGCCTTTCGGGATCCTTCGGGCAGGTTTGTGATCACACCCGCCCGGCCCCTGATCGCCGACCTTGACTCCCTGCCGTTCCCCGATCGGGAATCCCTGCGCCGCGTGGACAGCTACCGGCCCGATGACATGAGCATGATCATGACCAGCCGGGGCTGTCCCTTCGACTGCACCTTCTGCTCGAGCCTCTGGGAACGCCGGGCCAGGTTCCGCTCCATCGACAACATCCTGGCGGAGATCGCCTACTTGAAGGAGCGCTTCGGTATCGAGAATGTCTACTTCAAGGACGACACCTTCACCGTCAACCGCAAATGGCTCCTGGCGTTCTGCGAGGCCCTGAAACAGAAGGACCTGGGAATGAAATGGGAGTGTCTCACTCGGATCGAGCTGGTCGACGAGGAGCTGATCCTGCGCATGCGTGAAGCCGGGATGTTCAACCTCAAGATCGGCATCGAGACTGGCAGCGAACGGCTGCTGAAGGCCACGCACAAGAACATCTCGCTGGCTCAGATCAGAGAAGGGGCCGCGGTGCTGAAGCGCATGGGCCAGAAGTGGTCGGCTTTTTTCATGCTGGGCTACCCGGACGAGACGGAGGAGGAGATGCGAATGAGCCGGGAACTCATCGAGGAGATACGGCCGACCTATGTCTCCATGAGCGTCCTGGTCCCCTATCCGGGATGCGCGACCTATTATGAACTGGAGCGGGACGGGGCCCTGACGGCGGACGCAGACTGGAACCTGTATGATCCCTTCAGCCTGCAAGCCAATGCCAGCCGGATCTTTCCCTTCCCAGAGTTCCAAAAGAAGGTGCGGGAGACCATGGTCTTCGTCGACCGCTACAATTTGCATTCCGAGGCGCTTTCCTCTAAAATTTCAGCAACCAAACAGGCATAGAAAAACCATGACAGCAACCGAGAACAACGGCAAGCGGGTGCTGGTGACCGGCGGGGCCGGCTTCATCGGCAGCCTCCTGGTCAACCGCCTGCTCAAGAGCGGCTACAAGGTCATCATCCTCGACAAGCTGATGTTCGGGGTGGAACCCCTCAAAAATTTTCTCAAGAATCCCAATCCCAACCTGGCGGTGATCGTGGGCGACATCCAGAACGAGGACGATGTCCAGCGGGCCCTGGAGAACGCCGATGCTGTGATCCATCTGGCCGCCATCGTGGGGGATCCGGCCTGTGCAGCGGACTCCGAGCTGGCCGTCAATGTGAACTTCAACGCCACCGTGCGGCTGGCCGACATGTGCAAGAAACGGAAGGTCCGCCGTTTCGTGTTCGCCTCCACCTGCAGCGTGTACGGCATGGGAAAGACCGAGGTCCTCCGGGAGGATTCCGAGGTCAGCCCCATCTCACTCTATGCCGAGACCCGGCTGTACGGAGAACGAGGGATCCTGTCCCTGGCGGACAACAACTTTCGCCCGGTCCTGCTGCGGCTCGGCACCCTCTTCGGCCTCTCCCCCCGGATGCGCTTCGACATCATCATCAACTACCTCACGCAGAAGGCGGTGCGGGAGAAGCAGATCTCCATCTTCGGCGGAGAGCAGTGGCGTCCGCTGCTGCATGTGGCCGATGCGGCACGCGCCTTTCATGTCGCCATGGAAAGCCCGCTCGATAAGGTGGGGAACCAGATCTTCAACGTGGGGATGGCCAACCTCCAGATCAAGGAGATCGGCCGCATCATCCAGGAACAGATCCCCGAGGCCGAGGTCCAGCACCTGAAAAAATTCGAGGACAAGCGCAGCTATAACGTCGCGTTCGACAAGATCAGGGATGCCCTGGATTTCCGGGCGGAGATCTCCATCGAAGAAGGGATCCAGGAGATCCGGTCGGCCCTGATGGACGGGCGCATCTCCGATCCCACGGATAAAATATACTACAACCACTACGCCTGCTGACATGCGCAAGACCTACCTCCAGTTCTCGATCCCCACCATCGCCCAGGCGGAGATCACCGAAGTGGTCAAGGTCCTGAAGAGCGGCTGGCTCACGACCGGGAAGCGCGCCAAGCTGCTGGAGGAACGCTTCGCGGACTACATCGGCTGCAAGCACGCTGTGACCGTGGCCTCGGGCACCGCGGCCCTCTTCCTCTCGCTGAAGGTGGACGGGGTCGGCCCCGGAGACGAGGTGATCACCTCCCCTCTGACGTTCATCTCGACCGCCAATGTCGTGTTTCATCTGGGCGCCAAGCCGGTCTTCGCAGACATAGACGGCGAGACCTTCAACATCGATCCGGAACGGATGGCTGAGGCAGTGACTCCCCGAACCAAGGCGCTGCTCCCGGTTCACTACTCTGGACAGCCCTGCGACATGGGGGCGATCCAGGGAATCGCGCGCAAGCACCGGCTGCGGGTCGTGGAGGATGCCGCCCATGCCATGGGAGCCGAATACCGAGGGGGGCGCAAAGTGGGCAGCATGGGAAACCTCACCTGTTTCAGCATGTTCCCCACCAAGAACATCACCACGGGTGAGGGCGGGATCATCGCCCTGAACGACGGACGCAAGGCCAAGCGGTTGCATCGGCTGCGGCTGCACGGCATGAGCAAGGATGGCTGGAAGCGCTACGCGCGTGAAGGGTCCTGGTATTACGAGGTCCATGAGGCCGGCTACAAGTATAACCTTGCCGACCTCAATGCCGCCCTGGGCCTGGCGCAGCTGACCAAGCTGGATGCGCTGAATCGGAAGCGCGCCAAACTCGTCGAGAGATACAGCCGGAAGTTGGCCACCATCCCTGGGATCCGGACGGTCAAGATGCTTCCGGGAATGAAGAGTTCCTGGCACATCTTCCCTATCCACGTGGATGCCCGGAAACTGGGCATGGATCGTGATGGCCTGGTCGCGGCCCTGTGGAAGCGCAACATCGGCACCAGCGTGCACTTTATACCCCTGCATCTGCAGCCGTTCTACCAGAAGCAGTTCGGGTATAGGAAGGGCGATTTTCCCGTGTCGGAAAAAATATATGCCGGAATCCTCTCGCTGCCGTTATTCCCCCGGATGACCCTGCGGGACGTGGACGATGTGGCGGCAGCCATTCGGGATGCGATACCCTGATATCACCCCCTTTTTCACCTTTGGCGATGATTGACACAAATTGTCAAACCCTGTTTAATATCCTCGAGGAGATGTGAAAATGAAGATCCTGAGGTCAACCATAGCTGTGGTCGGCTTGCTCTGCCTGCTGGCCCCCGGCATCCTTTTTGCACAGGGGCAGATCAATCTGTCCAATTCCAGGCAGTTCGACGAACTGCCCTTTGTCATCGTCCGGCCCAACGGCGAGGTCATCGCGGCCTGGTGTGGAGGCGGTCACTTCAACAAGGGCGGCGCCGTGTTCTACCGCTCCTGGAAGCAGAGCAGCGGCTGGACACCCGTCAGGATCGTGGCCTCTGACACATCCGCCTTCCCGCAGATGGCCCTCGACGCCGAGGGAGATGTGCACATGTCCTATTGGGAGGGAGCCGGTTCGGTGGCCCGGGATATCTACTACCAGAAATACAATGGCAGCTGGGGCAGCCGGCAGCTCGTCTACGATTCCTGGGGATACAATTCAGCCTGGAACCGCTGTGCCGTCGAAGGCAACCGCATCTATATCCTCTGGTGCCACAACTATGCCAAGCCGACGCCTCAGGACGCCGTACTGATCGAGAAGACCGACGGCGGCAACTTCCCCGCCAACTATGTCAACGTCTCCCGCGCCACCAAATCCACCTCGATCCACTGCTGGCTCACGGTCAAGAACGGCAACGTGTACGCGGCCTGGATGGATGACAACCATCAGGAATTCAACTGGAATATCTATTATACCGAACGGATCAACGGGAACTGGAGCAGTGCGCAGCGGGTTGACCCGGGCCCCAACCAGTACGTGCCGGCCCTGGCGGTCGACAGCGGCGGCAACGTACACCTGATCTACTCCCGAAAAGCCGGGCCGGTCTACTACATGCGGAAAAGCCCGGGCGGCAACTGGAGCGGAGCCAAGGAGATCTCAACCGCCAAGACGGATGTCACGACCTTCCAGTTCATGAAGCTGGCCAACGGCATGCTCCATGCGGTCTGGAGGCAGAGGGAAGGGGATGGGCAGTACATCGTCTACGGCAGCGGGACACTGAACGGCCAGTGGGGTGTACCCACGAAGGTCTCACACGCGGGCGGCGGTGAATACCCCGGTCTGGATGTGGGGCCGGACGGCAAGGTGCACGTGGTGTACAGCGACCTGGGCGTGGGCGGAGAACGCGACGTCTTCTATGTCCGCGTCGACCAGGTCACCAGCTTCCCTGTGCCCGCCTTCACAGCCACCCCGAGCCAGGGGCAGCCTCCCTTGGACGTACATTTCAACGCCTCCGCCTCCTATGATCCCGACGGCAATATCAAACGCTACGAATGGGACTTCGGTGACGGCACGTTCGGCCTCGGAGTCGAGAAAGATCACATATACACCAAGACGGGCATGCTCACCGCCAAGCTCACGGTGATCGACAACGAAGATCAGGAATCCTCGCTCACCACGACCATCATGGTGGGCAAGCCCCCCGTCGCCAAGATCCAGGCCAGCCCCACGGCCGGCGCATCCCCCATGAAAGTCCTATTCGACGGCAGCGAGTCTGAGGATTCGGATGGATACATCGCCTCCTACCGCTGGGATTTCGGGGACGGCGGGAGCGCCGAAGGAGTGGAGGCGGAACACACCTATAACACGAATGCGACCTACACGGCCAAGCTCACAGTCAGGGACAACGACGGCCTGGAAGCCTCGGATGCGATCGAGATCGAGGTCTCCACGGGACCCATCGCCCGCATCTCCGCCTCTCCGAAACACGGAGAGGCCCCCCTCAGGGTCAACTTCAACGCCAACAACTCCAAGCCGGCCAAGACGGGCGGCTCCCTGGTCAAATTTGAGTGGGACTTCGGGGACGGCTCCTACGGAGAAGGAAAGTCGGTTAACCACAACTACTCCAAGACCGGATCGTTTGTCGCCACCCTTATCGTCACCGACAGCAAGGGGCAGGGAGATTCGGCGGCCAAGAGTATCAACGTGTATGCCAAGCCCACGGCCCGCTTCACCGCCTCATCCCTGGAGGGCATCGCGCCCCACAAGATCACCTTCGATGCCTCGGGCTCGAACGATCAGGACGGCAAGCTCATCAGCTACAAGTGGACCTTCGGCGACGGCACCTCAGGGACCGGCCAG
>CBESWG010000055.1:0-18482 GCA_965533275.1 uncultured bacterium | reverse complement strand
ATGATCGATGCCGTGGCTCCCTTTGCCGACTACCTGATCGTCACCAAGGACAGCAATAAGGACGGCCGGTTCAGCGAGATCGCGAAAACAAAATCCATCCCCATCACGGAGGTGGATTACGCCCTCAACCTGGTGGATGTCATGGAGGGGATCTTCGCAGGCCAGTAGGATCCGAAGACCCTGACCCGCCCGGGATCAAGGGCTGGGGTGAATAAATATTCCCTATGATTTGAAGGGATAGCCGCGCCGGCTGATCACTTTGACGGCGGCATCCACCACCTTGGGATCATAGAGCGTTCCCTTGTTCTTGGTGATCTCGTCGACCGCATTCTCCAAGCCGTGTGCCGCGCGGTAAGACCGGTCCGAGACCATGGCATCCACGATGTCGGCCACAGCCAGGATCCTGGCTTCCAGCAGGATCTTCTCTCCTGAAAGTCCGGCGGGATACCCGCTTCCATTCATCCGCTCATGATGCTGCAGCACGAACTGGGATACGGGCCAGGGGAACTTGATGTCCTTGAGAATCTCCGATCCTGTTTTAGGGTGGCTTTCGATCAGTGTTCGTTCCGCATCCGAGATCTTGCCCGGTTTGCTGAGGATCTCTGCAGGGAGATTGATCTTACCGATGTCGTGCACAGTCCCCGTGAGACGCAGGGCTTCGACCCTATCTTCGGGCAGGCCCAACTCCTGGGCGATGGCAACGGAAAGCTCTGCCACTCCTTCCCCATGCCCGGCCGCGAATGGGTCTCTCAATGCCAGGCTGAGGGAGAGGGCACGGATCGAGCCGGACAGAGCATCCTTGTACATGACTGTTTTGTCCAGCTCGGCGGCGGCCAGTTTCTTACGTTCCGAAACATCACGCACGGCCACAATGGTCACGGGGATCTCTTGGATCAGGAGGGAGCGCTTCTGAAGCTCGACAGGGACCAGGAGGCCCGTTTTCTTCCGGATCTCTGACTCAAAAGGAGCGTTTCCGGATTCCTTCAGATACTTCTCCACCTCAGGCTTGGCCTTGTCGTCGAAAAGGGAAAAGAACGCCTGGCCCTGAAATTCCGAGGGCTTGAATCCCAGCAGTGTTCCTGCCGCATGATTCGAATCCATGATCAGTCCTTCCTGCAGGATGAAAATCCCTTCGATGCTGGCCTGAGCCAGCCGGGCAAATCGCTCATCCCGTTCCCGCTGGGCATCGTCGGTCCGTTTCTTATCCAGGTATTCGCCCACCACATCGGCCACGGTCTTGAGGAGCCGGGACTCGTTCTCCGCCCATGCCTTTTTTTCTTTCACCGCAGCCAGCCCCATGAGCCCGGTCAGCTGTCCGTTTAGCCTGACCGGCAGTGCCGACAGGGACTTTACGCCCATCTGTGATAACCAAGCTTTTTCCGCCTTGGCTTCTTCCGGCAGGGAGTTGACATCCTGGATGTCGATGGAAGCTCCTGTCTCAAGCTGCTTCTTCCACCAGGGCAGGTCGGCCGTGGAGAGGTTCTGGAGCTTCTCGATATGGGAATCCACGCCCTCGGCACACCATTCGTGGGTGTTGTCCATCTTGGTGCCCTTCTCATAGACCAGGAACAGGAATGTGCGGTCGGCCTGAACGACTTCACCCAGCTCTGCCAGGGTGGAATCGACTGCCTGGTCGATGTCAAAGACACCTACCAGCTGCGAAAGCACACGGTTTGTGTTCTTCTCGACTCTCAAACGTGACGTGAGGTCTATCTGGGAATTCTTGTAGTCGGTCACATCATCGATCACGGCCAATACGCCGTTGATGGAGCCGTCTTTATCGAGGATCGGATTCAGGAAATGACGGTACCAGGACTGGTGTCCGTTCTGGTCCGCTATATCCTTTTCGAAGACCTTCTGCTTCTGTGTCTGCAGGCAGTTGCGGACGGCATCGGAGAGTCCGGTATCCTTGAACACGGGATGTGACATGACGTTCACGTCGCCATTGCTCCCCTGCGGCGCCAGCTTAAAAGTCTTTAACAGCTGGCTGTTGGCGTACTTGACCTTGCCCTGCACATCCACGGAAAGCACGCTCAAGGGAGCGGTGTCGACGGCATGGCGGTAGCGCTCGGAGTCTTCCCGCAGGTTCTTTTCTGTCTCGGCGCGAGTGTTCTCCGACTCCTCGAGTTCGGTTATCCGCAGGCGGACATTGTCCAGGTCTTCCAATAGCCTCGTTCTTTTGTCATCGTTCATCGGTTTTCCCTCATTTCATATTCCAATCAGAATTTCCTCTGATCACGAAAATTTTGTCGTTCAAAGTGCCCTCATTATGGCAAATGTGACAAAAATAGGGCAATCGCCTTTGGAGATGATTCGAGGGGTGATTTTCCACGCCTGGGGAAATGAGTTGCCATTTTCGACTCTATGCGATAAAAATTGTCTGTTACAGACGCCATGAAAGCCCTTCAAATTATCGCGCCCGGTAAAATACAGGTCGTGGAGATACCCGCGCACGGCCCCCCCCCTCCCGGACATGTCTGCATCCGCATGCATGTCACGAGCCTTGGCGGCCGTCACGAGTGGAAGGTCTTCAAGGGAGCATTCCGGGAGGCACGGCCCACCGATTTCCCCTGCCGCCCCGGATTCCCCGGGAAGGAAGGGGCAGGTGAAGTGTGGCAGACCGGACCGGAGGTGGAAACGCTTCGCCCGGGCGATCGCGTGGCGCTCAGCGGAAACGCAGGCGACCTCCATCAGGAATATGTGATCACACCCGAAAAATGGGCCCTCAAGATATCGTCCGAACGGCCCTGGACTTCCCTTGCTCCCGCGGATCTGTTCGCCCGGATGCTGTACCTGTTGAAGAGCGGAGAGAAGATCTTCCGTGCCAACGCCGTGATCCTCGGGTTGGGATCCGCGGGCCTGGCCGCCCTGCTCTGGCTCAGAATTCTGGGAGCCCGCAAGGTCACCGGGATCGATGTCGATCAAGACCGCATGGCCAGAGCTTCGCAGCTGGGTATTGACGACATCGTCTCCGCCGATGACCACCGTTCGCTGGACCTGCTGGGAAAGAACCACCCCGAGACCGTGGTCGAGTGTTCGGGTTCCCATACCGGGATTCTGACCGCGTTGACACTGGCCGCGCGGGAAGTACTGCTCTTTGCCCCCAATGACTCGCCGATCGCGATCGATCTCTCCCGCTGGATGGACAAGGGGCTGGCCGTCAAAACCCGGACCACCTACGACTGGCCGTTCTGGGAAGAAACCGTTGCCTGCATCGACCGGGGGCTCATCGACCCGGGTGAACTGGTGACACACACCCTGCCATTCTCGGCAGATTCCTATAATCAGGCTCTGGGGCTGATCAGCAGGCAGAAGGCTCTGCGGATCGCTCTGGAATTTTCGCAGGATCCCAAAGGAGGCCCCACACCATGACCTCTCTCCGACATGTCTTTCTATTGATCGTTCTGATCGCCGCAGCAGCGGTCGGCCTGGCCCGGCCGGCGCTGGCAGTGGAGGCGATCCCTCTCAACGACTACATGGCCTATGCCAGGGACGCGGCCCAGTGGGCCTGGGATAACTACGACGAACACCTTCAGCGGTGGCGGGACACGTTCGATCCCAAGAATGTGTTCGGCTATCGGCCCCCAGGGGGGCTGCTGGAGATGGCCGTGATATTCGCCCATCTCTATGAACTGGAGAAAAAGAACGAATACGCCGAACGTGCAAAGAAGGTGCTGCTCACCTACCGGGATTTTAGGTCGATCTACCCACAATGGGCCACGGACATCCGGTCCGACTATGACGAGGCCCCGCCTCCTCTCCCGGATTTTTTCACGGTGATGCGCTACATCCGGGCCTACGTGATCCTCAAGCCCTTCGAGCTTTTCTCTCCCGCAGAACACACCGTGGTGGCGGAGACCATCGCCGACAGCATGGCCTATCTGCTGAGGTCACAGGAATGGGGAACCATGAACCGCACGGCCCTGCGTGCCGAATCGCTGGCCTGGGCGGTCAGGGCCCTGCCCGATCACCCCAAAGCCCCGGAGTGGGAGATGCTGCGGCGTGCTCTGGGGGACGACAACTGGGGCAACTGGGAGATCGAGGATGCAACCATCTACCATGCGGTGTGGCTGTACGCCCTGTGCGGCTATTCCTATGCCCGGGATTCGATGCCCGAGCTGTTCAAGACTCCCGAGATGTACTATTACGCGCAGTACTTCCTCCACCTCATGAGCCCGGCCGGGATGATCCCGGATTTCGGTGACGCCCACTGGAACTCCAACTGGAACCGATACCTCGTGTACTTCGAGACGGCCGCCGCCCTCTACCAGGATCCCGAGCTGAAATGGGCAGCCTCCGTGATCGCCCGCAGGTTCATCGATTTCTCTTCGCCCCGCAGCCTGGGCCTCGCATACATCCTCATGGACTGCTACCTGTGGGGGACCGATGATGTCTCCCCTGCCCCCCCGCACAGCCTGTCCAAGGAGGTCATGGAGGACGTCCAGGGCAAAAAGATCGTGTTCCGCGACGGCTGGCAGGATGATTCCACCTACCTGCTGCTCAATTACCGGGACGAGGGCGACGGGGGCCTCAATTTCCGCGACTATCTGCGGGACACGATCCCGGTGGAAGAGGAGAAGATGACCCACGGCCACGCGGATGAAAATTCGCTGGTGCTGCTCATGTCGGGAGGATCCGTCCTGCTGCACGACGGGGGCTACCGCGACTACATGCCCAGCGGGCCCTACGGGGCTTTCCGCCAGGACTATTTCCACAACCGGTTGTGTGTGCGGGCGGAGAAGATCTTCATGGGCCAGAATCAGGGGGAATACCGCTACAGCGTCCGCGATGCGATCCCCGGCCAGGGCGTACTGGACTTCCTGCACAATGCCGGCTCCTACCGCCTCGTGCGCACCCAGAAAGTCGATTTCATCTCACTCCCCGATTTCGACTACAGCCGCACGCGGCTTATCGATGAGGCCATGGGTTATGAGTGGGACCGCGTCATCACCTGGGTCAAGGACCCGGGACTCTTCGTCGTGTTTGATATCTTCAAAGCCCGCAGAGAGGACTATTTCACGCTGGCCGACCTCTGGCACACACGCAAGATCCTGCAGCAGGGGGAGGGCTGGTATGACACGGTCTACGACCGCATCCAGAAGGAGGAACTCCCCCAGGACACACGCCTCCTGATCGTCTTCCCGCAGACCCTCTTCCGCCTGAAGGGTGTCGAAAAGGAGAACCGCCACTACCAGGATGAGCTCGTCATCCACCAGACGACGGCCCAGCATTTCGAGCTGGGCGAGACCGTGGGAATGGTCACGGTACTGATCCCCCACCAGGCCTCTGAGGAACCGGAAGCCTTGGCTGGAGGCATTTCGATTCTCCCTGTGGACCATCCCCGCGCCGGCCTGGGCGTCGAGATCACGGCGGGAGAGAAGACCGTGTACGTGGGCGCCAAGAACAACCTGCGGATGGACATGATCCGGGACTGGCGGCGGCCGCGCTATACCTATGAATCAGGGAAGATCGCATTCGGTGATTTCGAGACCAACGGCGATTTCCTGTTCGCAACTCTCCGAGGCGGGAGGCTCGACTACACCATCGTCAACCTGACCAAGGCGCTGTACAAGAAAGAGGTCCTGGTCGATGTCAAGGAGGGCTTCTTCGGGCTGGCCTTCGACGCCAGCCCCGACCAGGCCGGCAAGGGGAAACTGAGGTACTGGCGTGACTCGGCTCTAGTCGAGCGCTGATCATAGCATGCTGCCCGGCACGCGAGGGCTCACGACCGTTGGCGTTCAGGGCCTGGTTTTAAGAGAGAACAAAGAGAGGAGTCGGACATGAAGAGATTTTGTGTCATTTTGAGCATAGGACTGTTCCTGGCTGCAAGCCCGGGTATAGGGGGAGAACTGCAGTGGTATAAGGGCAACACGCACTGCCACACCCTCAACTCCGACGGGGATGATTGGCCGCGGCGAGTCATCCGCTGGTACCGGGACCACGAATACAACTTCATCGTGATCACAGACCACAACACCATCACAGAGGTCAAATACCTGGACACGGACGACAGGGATGACTTCATCCTGATCCAAGGAGAGGAGGTCTCGGATTCATACAAGGGGACACCGGTCCACCTGAACGCCCTCGACACACGGGAGTTGATAGCCCCCCAGCACGGGGACTCGATCGTGGAGACCCTGCAGAACAACGTGGATGCCATCCGGGCGGCCGGTGCCGTGCCCCAGATCAACCACCCCAACTGGAAATGGTCCTTCACGGACACGGAGATGTCTCAATTGACAGGCGTCCACCTCTTCGAGCTCTACAACATCTGCTACGACTGCAACAACTTCGGAGCAGGTGGGCGGCCCGGAATGGAAGAGATCTGGGACGGGATCCTTTCCGAGGGAGTCTTGATGTATGGAGTGGCCTCGGACGATGCCCACGACTACCTGGGAGAATTCAGCCAATACAAATCCAATCCGGGGACAGGCTGGATCATGGTGCGGGCAGACAGTTTGACTCCAGGTGCCATCGTCACGGCCATGGAAAAAGGCGACTTCTATGCCACGGTCGGGGTTCAGCTTAAGGACATCCGGGTTACCAGCGACGAATACGTGGTGGAGATCCTGCCCTACCGAGACGTGACCTACACTACGACGTTTATCGGAGAGGGAGGGAAGATACTGCAGGAGACCCACGGCTCTCTGGCGGCCTACCGCTTTACGGGCGATGAGCTCTACGTCCGCGCCCGCGTCTTCGAATCCTCCGGCAAATTTGCCTGCACACAGCCTGTGTTTCTCAGGAAAAAATAATTACGCGACACATAAACTCGAAAGACGCAGGGCAAAGCCCGGCTTGAACATGCCTACAACGAACACTTCTCGACTGGCTAAACGGCTGGATGCCCTGTACGAGTTCGACCGCGAGCCCGTTGCAGACGGCAGGCTTCAGGGTTTCGGCCGGTTCGTAGGGACGTATGCCGGAGAACATGTGGCCGGGACCGAGTTCGTCATCGGGCCTCTTTTTGTGACCCATGGCGTGTCCGCTCCCGATCTGTTCCTCGGCCTGCTGGTGGGCAACCTGCTGGCGGTACTGAGCTGGGCATTGCTGTGCGCCCCGATCGCGGTGAAGGTGAGGCTGACCCTGTACTGGCACCTGAGGAAAATCTGCGGCCCAGCCCTGACCTTTGTGTACAGCATCGTAAATGCCTTGATGTTCTGCTTCCTGGCGGGAGCCATGATCGCGGTAGCCGCAACAGCCGTGGGGCTCCCCTTCAAGATGCGCATGCCAGGGCTGCAGGACATGTATCCCAACTCTGTCCTCTGGATCGCGATCGTGTTCCTGGTCGGAGCCGTGGTCACGTCGCTGGCCATCCTGGGCTTCGAACGCTTCTCGCACTTCTCCCGGATCTGTGCGCCCTGGATGTTTCTGGTGTTCGTTGCGGCCGCCATAGCCGTCCTCCCAAGATTGGGCTGCCATTCGATCGCAGAGTTCTGGCAGGTGGCCAACACCCGGATCTGGACCGGCGTCCCCCTGGCCGGCATGTCGAAGTTCACTTTCTGGCATGTGATGTTCTTCGCCTGGTTCTGCAACATGGCCATGCACATCGGGATGGCGGATCTCTCCCTTTTCCGGTATGCCCGGCGCTGGACCTACGGTTTTGCCAGTGCCTTCGGCATGTTCCTGGGCCACTTTGTCGCCTGGATCAGTTCCGGAATCCTATGTGCTGCTGCGGATGTGACCGTGGCGCCAGGCCCCATCGCCTACATGGGAGCGGGTTTGGCAGGAGCCGTTTGTGTTGTGGTCGCCGGATGGACGACAGCCAATCCGACGCTTTATAGGGCCGGCCTCGCCCTGCAAGCCGCGACTCCCAACTGGAAGCGCTGGAAGGTCACGCTGGCGGCCGGACTGGTCACAACCATGGCAGCCTGTTTCCCGGGTTTGGTCATGAGGCTCCTAGAGTTCGTGGCACTCTACGGGCTCATCCTCATGCCCATGGGGGCAGTGATCTTGGCCGACTTCTGGCTGTTTCCACGCCTCGGCCTGCAGCAAAACTACGCCGAGAAAAACCGCCGCGCGTTCAACTGGCCTGCGGCTGCGAGCTGGGGCCTGACGCTGGTGATCGTTTTTCTACTCCCCCTCGAACTCTATTTCAAGGGACTGCCCGGCTGGTTTACGGCCCTGTTCCTGTACACCGGCGGGAGCTGGCTTGAGCAGCGTGTGCTCGCGCCTCGGAGGCTGCAGCATGCGTAAGTTCTGGAAAGGTATCGCCATGGGAGGCCTGATCCTGACCCTGGTCCCCTCCCTGCTGGTCTTCGCGGGCCGCCTCTCCTGGGGAACACATGCACAACTGATGGTAGTCGGCATGGTCCTTTGGTTCATCGGCAGGCCCCTGGCTCTTCGCCGTCCTGTAGCCCACAATGAGGAGAAGACGAAATGAATAGATGGATGATGGCATGGTTAACACTGGTCCCGCTGATCACACTGGCCTGCCAGAGTGGTACGCTCTCTGAGATGCGCGTGCAGCAGCTGCGGTGCGAGTATCTGGAAAATCCCTTAGGGATCGACGATCCAGATCCGAGGTTGAGCTGGAAGCTGACCTCTCCGCTCAGAGGGCAGGGACAGACCGCCTACCAGATCCTGGTAGCATCCAGTGCGGAGATCCTGGCCCAAGACCGAGGGGACCTTTGGGACACAGGAAGGACCGAAGGCGATTCGACAACCCACATCGCGTATTCCGGGAAGCCGCTGGAATCCAGGATGCAATGTTACTGGAAGGTTCGGAGCTGGGACGTAGACGGGAGGGCCACAGATTTCAGCCTTCCCTCATTTTGGTCTCTGGGGCTCCTGGCTGAAGCGGAGTGGCAGGCCGAGTGGATCCGTGCCGGCAGGCCCCCGCATAAAACTCCAACAGAGCCCTTCGCGCCGGGTCCCCCTCCTCCATATTTCCGGAAAACGTTTCAGATCGACAAGCCAATCGTCAAGGCCCTGGTCTATGTGACAGCTCGGGGGATCTTCGAACTGCGGATCAACGGCGTGCCGGTCGGCGAGGACATGTTGGCCCCCGAGTGGACCGACTACAACCGCCGTATCCAGTACCGCACCTACGATGTGAGTGATCTGCTGAGCACGGGCAGGAATGCGCTGGCAGCAGTGGTGGCCGATGGATGGTACAGCGGATACGTGGGCATGCGGAGGCTCCGCGGGAACTATGGCCTCGAAAACAGCCTTCTCCTGCAGCTGGAGGTGGAACTCGAGGACGGCACCAGGGAACAGATCATCACGGATGGATCCTGGCTCTGGTCCGAAGGACCCATCCGTGCGGCGGACCTCCTGATGGGTCAGGTCCAGGATGCCCGCAAAGATATGCCGGGATGGGATCGGGCCGATTTCGATGAGTCGTCCTGGCGGCCAGTACGAACGGCAGCTGCGTCCGAAGCCCTGCTGGTGGCGCAGCCCTCACCACCAGTCAGGATCATTGAACACCTGAAATCCGTGGGTTTGACCGAACCGAGGCCGCGTGTGTTCGTTTTCGACCTGGGCCAGAACATCTCAGGCTGGGCCCGGATCAAAATCAGTGGAAAGGCCGGTGACACGATCACCATGCGTTTTGCAGAGCGCCTCAATCCGGACGGGACCATCTACACCGAGAACCTGCGGAACGCCAAAGCCACAGATACATACATCTGCGCGGGGAGGGGGGAGGAGGTTTTTGAGCCCCGTTTCACTTTTCACGGCTTTCAGTACGTCGAGGTCACCGGATACCCGGGCACACCACTTGCCGACGCCGTGACCGGGTGTGCGATCTCCAGCGCCAATCCGGACACCGGGACCTTCGCATGCTCCGAGCCCATGGTCAACAGGCTTTTTTCCAACCTGTTTTGGAGCCAGCGCGGCAACTACCTGAGCATCCCTACCGACTGCCCTCAGCGTGACGAGCGGCTGGGCTGGATGGGAGACGCCCAGATCTTCATCCGCACGGGGAGCTACAATCAAGACACGGCGGCGTTCTTTCTGAAGTTCATGCAGGATGTGGAGGACGCCCAGTCAGAGGCCGGTGCCTTTCCGGATTTTGCCCCCCGCCTGGATGATGAGAACCTGAGCCGGTTCGAGGGGGCGCCGGCCTGGGGAGACGCGGGAGTCATCATCCCCTGGACCCTCTACCGAATGTATGGGGACTCCCGGATCATCGAGAAACACTGGAACGCGATGGAGCGCTGGATGGAATACCTGCGGAATACGAATCCGGATAACCTACGGACTCGGGGTGTAGGGAACAACTACGGGGACTGGCTGTCCATCCGGGCCGCTACTCCCAAGGCCCTGCTGGCCACAGCATACTGGGCCCATGACGCCCAACTCATGTCCCGGATGGCCATAGCCCTGGGGCGAGATGAAGCGGCCGCTGCGTACGCAGACCTTTTTGAGACGATCCGCGCCGCGTTCCAAGCCGAATATGTGACGGATGACGGACGGCTGGAGGGAGAAACCCAGACAGGATATCTGCTCGCATTGGCCATGGACCTGCTGCCCGTAGATCTCAGAGATGCAGCAGCAGACCGTCTGGTTGCGGACATCGCGGCACGCACAGGGCACCTGTCCACTGGATTCGTGGGCTGTGGGTTCCTGAATCCCGTGTTGACCGAAGCCGGGTACGTCGAGACCGCCTACCGGCTGCTCCTCAACGACACGTTCCCCTCCTGGGGATACAGCATCCGGCAGGGAGCCACGAGTATCTGGGAGCGGTGGGACGGCTGGACAGAAGAGGGGGGGTTCCAGGATCCGGGAATGAACTCCTTCAACCACTACTCATTCGGGGCCGTGGGAGAATGGCTCTACCGCTTTGTGGCCGGCATCGACCTCGATCCCGACATTCCGGGCTTCAAGCGCATCCGGATCCGGCCCTTTCCCGGCAGCGGCCTGGACTGGGCCAAGGCCGAATACAACTCCCTTTATGGTTTGATCAAGAGCGGCTGGTCCCTGGAAGGCAGGAGCATGACACTGGAAGTAACCGTCCCGACAAACACAAACGCCGTCCTGCACATTCCCTGCTCGGAAAGGGATCTGATCCAGGAGGGTGGCGTACCGGCCGGTGACAGCGAGGGCGTAACATTCCTAAGGCAGGAAGGCAGCCGCACTCTGTATGAAGTCGCCTCCGGCTCCTATCGCTTCACTTTTCCCTGGGGAAATGAGCGCCAATGATTGAAAATGGATGCCCTTTTTGGTAGCCTGAAAACGAGGATTTTGAATACAGGATCGAAACATGACGAGAATACGAATCGGGACTGTCATCATCGGGCTGCTGCTGTTTGGCCAAGGGATGCAGGCGGCACAATCCAACCTCCGCTTCGGGATCAAGGGATCCATGAACATATCCCGGCAATGGAGCCCGGATGAGCTTTCGGGAGGGGGATACTCGGTGGCCTCAGAGAACAGGACCACCTTTGCGTTGGGAGCCCTGCTCTCGTGGCGCCTGAGCCGGCGATTTCACCTCCAGCCCGAGATCTACTACATCCAGAAGGGCTCCAAACAAAACATCATTCTAGATATTTTTCCTGCGGGACCCATACGGGCCACCTACAGCCTGGGTTATTACGAGATCCCTGTGCTCCTCAAAGTTTACGCTAAGAGCGACCAGGAGCTGCTGGGCACACACCTGGTGGCCGGCCCCTACCTATCTTTATTAGCCGGCACCAGCTACACCATAAAGAATGCCTACCTTGGTGAGATCAAAGAGGACATCACCGGTTTAAGGTCCACGGACTACGGCCTGATCTTCGGCCTGGGAATGGATGTCAACGGGAGGGATGCCAGGTTCGTGTTCGACTACCGTTTTTCACTGGGGATGGTTGACTTGATCCTGCCGACGGGCCCCGGACTGCCCGAGATCGAGCTGCGCAACCAGTGTCACATGTTCGTGCTCGAGGTTATCTTCTAGGCACAGAGATCACTCCGCATCGTCGCCTTTCGGAAACCAGGGAATAAACGCGCTGGTCCTCCCGGCATAAGCCTGAAATTCCGGATTGTCGGCATACTTTTTTTCCAGCATGCGTACACCGGATACCCTGGTCAGCAGGAATGTGATCACGACCGGACTGAGGAGACCGGCCCATCCATTCTGCACATTGAGCGCGATCAAGGCGATGCCCCACCACATGACCGCTTCCCCGAAATAGTTGGGATGACGCGTCCAGGCCCAGAGCCCCCGCGTCATGATCCGGCCCCGGCTGGTGGGATCCTGTTTGAAGCGCTTCAGCTGATGGTCCCCCACGGCCTCGAAAACGAAGCCGACCAGCCAGACGAAGAGGCCCGCAGCATCCAAGGCCGATAAACCAGGATTGTCGCCAAGGTTGATGAGGACCACCGGAGTGGAGATGAGGAGCATAAATAGCCCCTGCAGCATGAATATCTGTAGATAGGACCGGGGCACGATCCAGCGGCCCCAGTCACGCCTCCACTGGGCATAGCGGAAATCCTCCCCTTTTCCCCGGTTTCGCATGAAGACATGTATGGCCAGGCGCCCCCCCCAAACCAGGACCAGGAAAGAGACTAGAAACGGCCGCGCATGGGAATCTCCCCCAAGGATGAGCGTCGCCCCGGCTACCAGGACAAAGCCTGCTCCCCACGCGATATCCACGATCGAGTTATCTTTGATCCACAGAGCGAATAGGAAAAGTGCGCTCATGTAGAAAAAGACCAGGAGGGCCGTGGGAACAATACTTTCGAGGATCAATTTGTGCGCCCCGAATTGAATTCCAACAGTTCGGAAAGGATCCGGCGGTGCCGGTCCTGGATATTGAGCCCTTCGATCGCAGTCTCCACCGGCTGCCTGAGCCGCTGGATCTCCGTCTGCACCTTTTCCCTGATCTGATAGCGTTCCAGCAAGCCTATCACCTCTCTCACCATCTCCTTATCAACCTCAGGATTCCCGAAGATCCGGTTCAGCCTTCTCTTTTCCTGAGGTACAACCTCACGAAACAGATGCCACCTGTACAGGGTTTTCTTGTTTTCGCGGATGTCCGAGCCGACTGGCTTCCCCAACCTGGAGGGGCTGCCGAAGAGGCCCAGTTCATCGTCCTTGAGCTGGAACAGCAGGCCCATGTGTTCACCGTATACCTCCAGGCCATGGCGCTGGGCGGAGCCGCCGCCTCCCAGTTCCCATCCGGTCAGCAGTGGGAGAGAAAAGGAGTACCGTGCCGTTTTATAGCGGTAGAGGGCGAGGATCCCTCGCGCTGACGCCCCGGCTGAGGAGGTGCCCAGATGGAGATCCTGCATCTGGGCCAGCCCCACATAGCAGAGCTCCCTGGACCACATCTCGGTCAAAGAGTCGCGGAGCTCGCTCCTGGCCCTCAGCCCGGCGAGCAGTTCAAATGCCAGAAAAAAGCCGATATCCCCCGCACAGATCCCCATCCCCTCGCCATAGCGGACGGGCTCTGCGATCCCGGAACGCTGTCCCCTCCGTGTGTATTGGTAATGCACGGAGGGAGTCCCACGGCGCAGGGGATCACGGTCGATGATATCGTCATGAATGAGGAGGGCAGCCTGGATGAATTCCACTGCCGCTGCGGCCCGCAGGGCGGTACGTGAGATCCTCCTGCCGCACATCTCAAAGCCCAGCATCACCAATCCACCTCGAAGC
The DNA here is from genome assembly GCA_965533275.1 of uncultured bacterium. Classification (GTDB taxonomy): domain Bacteria; phylum Acidobacteriota; class Aminicenantia; order Aminicenantales; family Aminicenantaceae; genus JAUXEH01. Next base: position 4,897 of record CBESWG010000055.1, on the reverse strand, counting down.
ATTTTTCCGTTTTTCACAAAGGGACGCAGCTTCTTCACGACATCCCCGCCCCAGGAGTTGACTCCGGTAAATCCTTCCTCTTTGGAATCCAGAAAATCATCTATGTAACCGCTCAGGCTCTCTTTGTTTCGATCAAAATATTCCATGCTTGTCCTAGTCCTTTCGATCTTCAAGCCTTTTTTCAGGCTCCATGATCCCAGGTTGTTCCAGGAAGGAGACGACTCGCTCGATCAGGTAAAGGGGGGTGGATGCCCCTGAAGCAACGAAGACGCGGGAATCCCGTGGGATGTCAAGGTCACGAACGGTCTCCGGATCATCGATCAGATAGACGGCGGCTTCCCTGCCGCTCGCCAGTTTGAACAGGTGTCGCGAGTTGGCGCTGGTTCGGGAACCGATGATCAGGATGGTGTCGAAATGTTCCGGTATGTTTTCCACCTCTTCCTGACGTTCCGTGGTGGGGCGGCAGATGGTGTCGATGAACCTCACATCCGACACCAGGGCCGTGATCTTCTCCACGATAGCGAGGGCCTGGGCTCGAATGAAAGTGGACTGCACGACAATGCCGACCTTGGAGAGGCCCGCAAACTGTTCAGCCGTAATTTCCTCTGGAGAACCCACGATGAGCGCATCTCCGACCTGCCCCGAGATCCCTTGAACCTCGTCATGCCCCTGCTGGCCGATGATGACAGGAAAATATCCCTCCTGGACGAGCTGGACGATCTTCTTGTGGATGACCGTGACCATCGGGCAGGTGGCGTCGATGACATCGAGGTCTCGATCCCTCAGATCATCGATGAATTTTTTGGGAGCTCCATGGCTCTGGATGATGACACTCGATCCGTTTTCGATGCTAGAGAGATCGCGGACGATCCGCAGTCCTTTTTGCTGGAGATCATTGATGACATATTCGTTGTGTACGATCTCTCCCAACATGTAGTAAGTTTTATCCGAGTTCTCGAGGAGAAGCTTCTTTACCAGAGTCAGCGTTCGCTTGACACCGAAACAATAGCTTATGTTTTTAGACAGTGTGATGTGCATCGCCCATCCAATCCTAACTTCTGTCCTACTCCAACATGGCCGATATCCCGAGCGCTCCGATGCCGCTGTGGGCCCCGATCACGGGAGACACTCCTGTCAGGAACGCAGGCTCCATGCCCATGATCGGCCGGAGCCTCTCGACATACTCCCGCGCCCGTTCAGGATTCAGGGCATGGACGATTCCGTAATTCCAGATTGGGCCTTTTTCCGCTATCCTTTCCATCTCGTTCACGATCTTGTCCATTGTCATCTTTGGGCTGAAGGATTTCGCGATGGGAGTGGACTTCCCTTCCTGGTTCAGTGAGATGATGGGTTTGATGTGCAGCAGCCGGGCCAGGGCCCCCTTGAGAGGCGAGACCCTCCCGCCGCGCACAAAATATTTTAAGGTTTTCACGTCGACCAGGACGCTGGTCTTGTCGATCCATTCCGCGATCCTCGGGAGGAGTTCGTCCACGCCCATGCCGTCCCGGATAGCCTCGGCCGCACGCAGCACGATCAAGCCCAGTGAGACGGAAATATTCCGGGAATCGATAACGTGGATATTGGGGCTTTCCAGCTCCTTCCGGGCGGTCAATCCAGCCTGGTACATCCCAGTCAAGCCGTCGGAGATGTGGATCGCGACCACATGTCGGTAATGGCTGGAGAGGAACGCGAGAGTGTTCCGTACCGTCTGAACGCTGGGCTGGGAGGTCTTGGGGTGCTCCTTTTCGGACTGCAGAAGCGAATAGAAGCGATCCGGCGTGATGGTCAGCCGGTCGAGGAAGATGTCCTCACCGAAGGACAGGTTGAAGGGAATGAGGTGGATCTGATATTCGTCCAGGACCTCCGGCGGTAGGTCGCAGGAGGAGTCCGTGACAAGAGCGATCTCGGACTTTGGGGCGTGTGCGGCCTCGTACTGCCTCAACATGTCGTCGACCTTGATCTGTGTCATGCTCCCGAATTCTCTCAGACTCGAGAACAAGTCTTCCGGCTGGTCCGTGTGCACGTGGATCCGAGCCATGTCCTCGGAGCCGGCCACGATGGCGGAGGTCCCAAATCCGCTTACGGTCTCTCGGATCCGGCCCTGATCGATGCCCGGCCGGATCAAAAGGGCCTCGGAGCAGTACCGCTGTTCGATCGAGCTGCGCTGCGGGTGGAGGGGTGGCTCCAGTTCCTGGATGGGAGCCTTCCAGCGGGAGATCCCGGCCAGCTTGCCCTGGGAGATGAACTGGACGATCCCTTCCAGGAAATCGACGAATCCCTTGGCCCCGGCATCCACCACGCCGGCCTTGGCAAGCACCTTTAGTTTCTTGGGCGTGTCCATGAGCGACTGCCTGGCAATTGGGAGGGAATAGGAGAGCAGCTCAGAAAAATCGCTCAGCCGTATCCTCTGCTGATATACGGCCTCGGCCCAGTCCCGGATCACGGTCAGCATGGTGCCTTCCACCGGTGTTGCCATGGCCTGATAGGCATGGTTCGCCGCTTTCCTGACCGCCTCCCCAAAAGACCGGGTCGAAAGGGTTTCGTGGTCTTCCACCTCACGACTGAATCCCTGCAGAAACTGCGCGAATATGATCCCGCTGTTTCCACGAGCACTCAAAAGAGCGGTGTCGGCGATGGAGCGCAGGGTTTCCTTGATCGACCTGTGGGCGGAGGCTCCTGCAGAGATGGAACGCAGGGTGGATGCCAGGTTGGTGCCGGTATCGGAATCGGGCACGGGAAAGACGTTGATCTCGTTCAGATAGGCCTGGTCCTGTATGACGGCGTCTCCACCTGCCAGCATAGCATGGTAGAGCCGGCTTCCATTCAAATACCGAATCTTCATGGTGGAAAATCATCATAGCGGGACTGATAGATTTATGCAAGGGCCCCAGGGCGCGACAATCCCGGAGGCTCCTTTTCAGGACGCGTGGGATCCGATTCTACTGCCCCTGCTGCTTGAGCAGGGCCTGTTTCTGAAGCTCCTTGACATGGATCAACATCTCGTTCAGTTTATCCAGGATTACCCTCACCTTGATGTTGGCGAGCTTGCGGTGCCCCTCCTGCTGGGAGTGGAAATGCAGGTTCAACAGGGCGTCCATCTCTTCACCGCTCATTATCTCCGCAAGGAAGGTATCCTGATGGAACTCCAGCCGGCAGGCTTCCAGGTCCTGGCAGTGCGCCAGGATGTTGTGTTTCTCCAGGAATTCCGAGCGCCAGGCTTTAAACTCATCAGATGCGTAATCGGGCATGGGCCCCAAAAGTTTTTTAGCGTTTTTAAGCGCCTCCTGGAAGGCGGCTCCTCCCTCTTTAGCCAGGTTACGTGCGCGGTAATAGTCGCCCGGTGAGGTGGCCACGTCTTCGCGCAGAAAATTCTCGAACAGCTCAATGGATTCATTCAGGCTGTCCAGGCTCCTCTGGACCTTTTGAAAGATATGTACTTCTTGTTCTCTAGGCATAGGCTTTCCTTAATATTTATCGAAGGTTTAGTCGTAGATATTCCCTCAAAAACGACATAAATTTAGTTTTTCACAACCCTCTATTCAGGGCTGCACACAGCCCCAAATATGAGGCGCGCTTCATGTCAAACCCCTATTTATCCTTCTTCTTATCTTTGGATTCCACACGCGACAGCGGACGCATCACCCGAGCCGGCCGGGTGGCCTCCCGTGCCTTGAGGTTGTAGCGGTCTCCGGGTGCGAGGAAATAGAAAGCCCCGGCCGGGGGGATATGGTGCTGGCTATCATAGATGGCCACGTATCCCTGTCCAATGACGTCGAAGCTGTCTCCCTGGACCACGATCGCAGTATCTTCATCGATCCCGATTCCCAACAGGTCGGGAAACTCGGATAGGATCTCGAGCATATCGAAATGCCGGTTGCGCTTGAGGAGATGTTGATCGATGGCGACATTCTTGAGGAAACCCATTCCTTCGGTGTGGTCGCCGATCATAACACTGTTACCGGAAGTATCCCCTCGAGCAAGGAACGAACCCTGAATAGTGGCCCCCGCGGAGGAGCCCCCGATCACGCCGCCCCTGTCGAGCAGGGCCTGCAGCTCCCGCTGGGTACGAGTGTCGAGGTAGGCGTCGGCCAGACGCCACTGGCGGCCTCCCGAGAAGAACACTCCCCTGGCCTCCAGGAGCGGCCTCACGAACTCCTCGGAGTCGGCCAAAGCACGGTCATAGGTGTGCAGCAGGATCACGTGCTTCAGTCCGGCTTCGCGGAAGGACCGCAAACCGCTCCAGTGTTCATCGTATTCGTCCCGCCCCCCGGCCGTAGGGATCACGACGATCGGGGCATCGGGGCCGCCGGCCAGCTCGATAAACCTCTCCAGGATGGCCGGATCCCGCATTGCGCCCCCCACTATGACAAGAGCGCCCCTGGCAGGCCCGATCTCCTGGGCCAGGAGACATCCAGCCGCAGCCAGTATACACACACTCAATCTCACACCCAGACCTTGTCTTCTTCTCATAAATCCGTCTCCTTTATCGAGGCACTTTCGCTCGGGAACAGGGTCAATCGGGATCAGGAATCCACCTGCTGAATCTCGATCCATCAATAGGAATACTTGGGTGTCACATAGAAGGAAGCGTACGCCAAGTTAGGGATTGCGTGACCGGCGCGCTGTTCCAGCTCTTTGCTCAGCCGTTCGAAATCCGCCTCGGGCACTGCATCGGCTGCGTTGAGGTCGGCCACGATGATGATCCTTTTGTCCGAATGAGCGATCACACGAAAATCATGGTAGCTGAGGAATTCCGGCATGCTCTGAACCTGGGCCCGGAATATGTCCTCCACCGACTGGGTCTCGGGAGATTTGTCCATCAAGGGGTCCGTGTGACACACCACCTCGCCGCCGTATTCCTTGCGCAGCAGGGCCTCGCAGCGCTCCGTGATCTCAT
>CBESWG010000054.1:0-19001 GCA_965533275.1 uncultured bacterium | reverse complement strand
TCGACCGCCGAAAATCCTCGGCTTCGCACGAAAGCATAGAGGGGATACCAATAGGCATGGCATAGTTTTTCGAGTGCCTCCCGGGCCCGGGTCTGGTCCTCTTCGCCGGGCCTGGCCGAAAGCACAAGGCTCCAGCGCGTCGTGGCGAACTGCCGGGGATCGGGCCTATCTTTCATTGATCGCGTATGCCTGACATTTCCATCGAGCCCAATGTCAGATAAATCTGGTATCATTCTCTTTCATGAACCGTATGCCGTCAATTGGTTTTGCTGACTTTTCGGAGGGTTGGAAGATTTTCCTCAGGTGTGATAAGAATAAACTTGAATGTTTGCATGAGAACCAGGCCGTTTGGTTTCTCGGAGAAATTGGGGTAAAGGAGTCCATAAAATGAAGATCACAAACAGACTGTCCATTATTCTTCCCGTTTTTTTGCTGCTTGTATTGATCACGCAGGCCCCTGGGGCAGTGAGCGGCGCCTCAAAGGCGGACAGAGTCTATGTCAACGGCAACATCTACACCGTCGACGAAGGATTCAGCACGGCTACCGCTATGGCGGTGAAGGACGGAAGATTCATCTACGTGGGCGATGACGAGGGAGCAAAGGAATACATCGGTCCCTTGACCTTTGTGACCGACCTGGAAGGCAAGACCGTGATCCCCGGCCTGCATGATACCCATGTACATATCCGGTACGGAGAGCGGATCCTGTATCCACGGAGCCCGGACATCAGGGAAACGATCGGCGAGTGGGCTTCCGTAGAACGGATGCAGGAAGTGATCAAACACTGCCTGGCAACAGGAGAGGGAATGCGGCCCGGACCCGAGCCGCGCTGGCTGGTCTTGAGCGGCTGGATGTCGGCGGTCTGGGATCCGCCGGAATTCCGCAAGGAGCTGATCGATGCCGTGGCACCCAATAATCCCGTGTTCATCAGCCGCTACACACACGGCAGCGGCGCCAACAGCAAGGCCCTGGAACTGGCCGGCATCACGCGCGACACCCCCGATCCTTCGGGGGGCCACATCAAGAAGGACAAGAACGGGGAGCCCACGGGCGAATTCGTGGAAAGGGCGCCCGCAGAATTGATGCGCCTCATCCCTCCCCTGCCCCCCATGACCGATTTCGAGATAAGCCGCAACCTCGTCGAGGGAACCCAATTGGCGGTGGCCAGCGGGCTCACGACCATCCACGGCGCAAGCATGACCGGCTATGAAGAGATCCAGAGGCGGATCAAACTCTACGACGTGGGCCTGCTCAGGATCAGGATCAACGAGATGGTCAGGGAGAGTGCGGCGAAGAAGCTGGGCAAGCCGCTCAATCACAACGACAAATACTATGTCCGGTCCGTCAAGGCCTTTGCGGATGGGGCCCTGGGTTCCAGGGGTGCGCTCTTCCTTGAGGAGTACAGCGACTATCCCGGATATTTCGGAGAACCGCGGCAGAGTGAGGACCAGATAGCGAAATCCGCCACCGAGCTGCTGAAGATCGGCTTCAACATGAGGATCCACTGCATCGGTGACGGGGCCAATCATGTGGCCGTCAATGCCTACGAGAGGGCCCTGAAGGCCACGGGCATAGACGGAAAGAAGGCCCGATTCGCGCTGGAGCACTGTCAGGTCCTGACTCCGGACGACATACCCCGACTGGCAGAGCTGGGGATCATCGCCTCCATGCAGCCGCTGCATGCCACAGAGGACATGAACTTCGCGGTAGCCCGGATGGGGACCGAGCGCCTGAAGTATGCCTATATCTGGAGCGATCTGCTGGATCTCGGCGTCGTGGTGGCGACGGGGACGGATTATTCCGTGTCTCCCTATAACCCGTTCTACACTCTGCACGCAGCGGTGACCCGGCAGGACCGGAACAACAATCCTCCGGGCGGATGGATCCCCGAACAGGCCATGACGCGGGAGGAAGCCCTGCGGGCCGCGACCATGGGAGGGGCCTATACCATGTTCGCGGAAGACACACTGGGTTCCATCGAGGCCGGGAAGCTGGCCGATTTTGTGATCATCCCCGTCGATTACATGACCATCCCAGCAGAGGATATCTGGAAGATCGAACCGGACATGACCGTTATCGGGGGTGAGATCGTCTACACAAAGCCGCTACAAGAAAAACAATAGTCTCCCGCGTCCACTTTTCCGGCGTTTAGATGGCTTGTTGCCCTGTTCCTTACCCATTTTAGACATATCTGTTATTGATCGGGATATTTGACCGTCGCCCGGAGCTTCTATAGAATGGACTTCCAAGAGACAAATGCCAGAAGAACCCACCTGCCAGACGAGAGAAAGTTCCGACGCCTCCGTCGTGGCCGAATTGATCGGGGCCGCCAAGATCTTCAAGACAGGCGGCACTGAGATCGTCGCCCTGGATACAACCGACCTCAAAATTAACCGGGGAGAACTGCTGCTCATCATCGGCCCGTCAGGCTCCGGCAAAACCACTCTGCTCTCTTTGATCGGTTGTGTCCTCTATCCCACCAAAGGCTTTGTCTGCATAAAGGGCGTCGACACAAAAAATCTGAACGAGCGACAGCTGGCCCACCTCCGCCGGACCACGATCGGTTTCGTCTTCCAGAATTTCAACCTGATCTCTCCTCTGAGTGCTGAGGACAATATTCGTGCCCCCCTGATCCTCAACAGGCTTCCCAAAGATCAAAAGAGAGAAAAAACTGAAAAGGCCCTTGATCTTGTCGGGCTGTTGGATCGGAGAAAATCCCTGCCCAAACAGCTTTCAGGAGGGGAACAGCAGCGAGTGGCCATAGCCCGGGCGTTGGTCAGCGATCCTGTGATCGTTCTGTGCGATGAGCCCACCGCCGCGCTGGATGCCGAATCCATGAAAATCGTGCTGCAGAAACTCCGGGGCTTGAGCGATGCGGGGAAGGCCGTGGCTGTCGTTACGCATGACCCCAGGTTGGAGGGCTACGCAGACCGCATCATCCACATGGAACATGGCCGTATTGTCAGTGAAAAAACGGGAGTAAGCAATGAGAGTCCCTGAGATAGAAAAAATGCCACCAGTATTCGGCCTGAAACCAGGAAAATGCTCTGGTCTTTTGGCGATCTGTCTGTTCGTTCTCACGATCTTCCTTAGCACAGTCAGCTGCGGAGACAGCGATGAAATCCCCCTTGAGACACCCTCGAAACTCGACATGTCTCCCCATCAAGTCATCGGCATCGGCCGGATCGAGCCCGAACTGCGGTTCCTCGATCTCTCGAGTGAGACAACAGGCCAGATAGCCCGGATTTATTTCTCTCCAGGAGATTTTGTCGCTGCGGGAGAGGTCATCGTCGAACTTTCAACCTCATTGGAGGAAGCAAGGGTCGAGCAGGCCGCGGCCCGTATTCAATCCCGGATATCTCAAATCGAGGCGGCCAAGGCCGCCCTCTCGGCGGTCAGGATTAGGACAGAGAACGCCCGCGTCTCCTTCGAGCGGGCCAAAGAACTTTATGCGACCAACACCGAATCAGAGGCTGTCTTTGACACGGCAAAAGCCGAGTTCGATGCCTTGAAGGAAGATGTAAAACGCTTTCAGGCCGAGCTCGTCACGGCTGAGAATACCCTGAAGGAAAACCGGGCCGACCTTAAATTGGCTCGAGCGGAATTGGAGAGGAGGTTCATCAGGGCTCCAACCGAGGGTCAGCTCCTCACTCTGGACGCAACCATGGGATCATTGATCTCACCGGAAACGGTGTTTGCTGTCTTCGCTCCGGATGGCCCCCGAGTAGCCCGGTGCGAAATCGATGAGCTGTTCGCCGATCTGGTCCAATCTGGTCAGACGGCTTCTCTCCGTAACCAGGGGACAACAAAGATCCTGGCCAGTGGGAAGGTAACCTTCGTTGCACCATCGTATACGAAGAAGTCTCTGTTTTCCGACGAGGTGGGCGACCTGGAGGACCGGAGAGTCCGGGAGGTGTGGATCACACTTGAACCCGAATCCGAGCTCCTTTATGGAAGCCGTATCGAGTGTGTTATCGCACTTCAGGACTGAAGACGCATGTTCCGCTTCGCTCTCCTCTTCATCCGATATGACAAGCCAAAGTCCATCGGTGTCGTTCTCGGCATCATCATCTCCATCTTCCTGGTCGGGCAGCAGACCGGCATCTTTCTCTTTTTGACGGGGACCATGTCGGCTCTGGTAGACAACATCGAGTCTGATCTCTGGGTGGTGGACAACCGGACCACAGATGCCAATGCCCTGGGCCCGATCGATACACGGATCGGACGGCAGATCGAGTCCCTTCCCGGAGTTATCAAGGCGTATCCCCTGATCGTTGCGAGAGGCACAGCCAAATTCCCCCGCGGTCGGTCGGCCCCTGTCCAGATGATCGGAACCCAGCCTCCACATTTCCTTGGGGGCCCCTGGCAGATAATATCAGGGAGGATGGAAAACCTCTTGGAAGATGGGGCCGTTTCGACAGACATCTTCGATCGCAAGATCCTGAATAATGCAGGTCCGGGAACGGCCTTCGAGATCAACGGGCGGCGTGTCCGTGTCGCCGTCCAAACCCGGGGAGTCCGGGGATTCGGATCCACATATGTCTTCACAACCCTGGATCGAGCTCGAGCGATCGGGGATATCCCCCAAAACAAAGTCAGCGCCTTCCTCATCAAAACGGAAGGCGGAGCCGATATCCCGACCATCCGGGATCATATCAACACGACGATGTACGGCGTCAGAGCCTGGACAAAGAAAGACCTGTCACGCTCCACGGTCTCTACCATTCTGGGTACCAGCGGCATCGCCTTCTCCATCGGAACCCTGATTATCTTCGCTACCCTTTCAGGCATTATCATCATCGGGCTGACCATGTACTCCGCAGCCGTCGACCGCCTGAGGGATTACGGGACTTTCAAGGCCATCGGTGCGGATAACAGGACAATCCGAAACCTGATCCTGATCCAGGCCATGGTTTTCGCCCTGGTCGGGTACGGCATCGCCGTTGTCCTCATCGAGGGATTCAGGTCTGGAATTTCCAACTCAGGCATCCTCTTCGAATACTCCAATGCTGTCCGGATCGCTTTCTTTGTCGTGACTCTGGCGATCTCTCTTGGGGGGGCGATTTTCGCCATGCGCCGCATCTCCCGGCTGGAACCTGCCAGCGTCTTCAGGGCCTAGGATATGATGAAGGTAATCATCACCGGTGGGACTGGGCTTGTAGGGCGCATGCTCTCCACTCTGTTGGCCTCCAAAGGATATCAGGTTGTCGTTCTCAGCAGGTCTCTCAAGCGCGCGGCGGATCTTCCTGGCGGAGTACGGATCGAGCGGTGGGATGCCCGCTCGGCCGACGGCTGGGGCCAGCTCGTTGAAGGAGCTGCTGCCATTGTAAACCTGGCCGGCGCCAATCTTGCTGGGACTGGATTCTTCCCCAGCCGCTGGACGGCTCAGCGAAAGGACCAGATACGCGAAAGCCGTGTCCATTCCGGTCGAGCTGTGGTAGAGGCTGTGAGGGGAGCCAGGATCAAACCCCGAGTAGTAATCCAAGCGTCTGCGGTCGGATTCTATGGCTTCGGAAGAGACGAGATCTTCACTGAGGACTGCCCGGCAGGTGATGATTATCTGGCCAGGCTTGCCGCTGAGGACTGGGAACCTTCCACGGCAGCGGTCGAAGATGAGGGCGTGCGGCGCGCTATTGTCCGCAGCGGCATCGTTCTGAGTAGTGAACATGGGGCGCTTCCGCGTCTCCTGCTGCCCTACCGCCTATTCGTGGGAGGCCCGATGGGCACAGGCAGACAATGGCTGTCGTGGATCCACCCCCTGGACCAAAGTGAGGCCATTCGTTTTCTGATAGAGAATGAAGAGGCGAAAGGGCCGTTCAATATGACGGCGCCGGATCCCAAGACCAATGCTGAATTCGGGAAGACCATTGGCCGCATCCTGGGCCGGCCTTCTTTGGTTCCACTTCCCGGCATGGCTCTGCGGCTCGCATTAGGAGAAGTGTCGAGCGTGGTATTGGAAGGTCAGCGCGTCGTGCCGAAACACTTGCAGGAAATGGGCTTTGAATTCCGCTTCCAAGATGCTGAATCCGCTCTGAGAGACGTCCTCGGATGAGGCATCATGAGCCTCAAAAGGGACAAAAAGGGGGTGCACATGTTTGATATATCAATGAATGCACTTTGGAGAATCTCATGAAAAAGACAGCACCGTTCTCGTTGATACTGTTGGTTGCCAGCCTCATGGCATGGCCGGTATCCGCCTCGCCTCAGGCCCCTGCGCGTTCCGATCAGGATCGCCCCAACATCGTGTTGATGTTTCCGGATAATCTGGGAGTGGGAGAGGTGGGCTGCTACGGCGGCGCGCGCGGCGTCCCTACACCGAACATCGACCGGATCGCAGACGAGGGAGTGCGGCTCACGAACTTCAACGTGGAGTATTCCTGCGTCGTCTCCCGTATTGCGCTGCTCACGGGCCGTTATGCCGTGCGCACGGGTGAGGGGTATGCGGCAGGCATGACTCTATGGGAAGTAACGATCGCCGAGGCCCTCCGGTCTGTCGGCTACGCGACGGCCCTCTTTGGCAAGTGGCACGTGGGTGGATCCAACTGGGAAGGCAGGAGGGAACCGACGCAGCAGGGATTCGACGAGTGGTGGGGCATCCCGGGCACGAGTCACACGGCGCAGTTCACATCCTTCGAGAGTTTCGATCCGGACAGAGCCGAGACACCCTACATCTGGGAAGGAAGGGCCGGCGAACCATCCCGGCGAGTGAAGCCCTACAACCTCGAGACGCGGCGCACCATCGACAGGGAAGCCGCTGAGCATGGGATCGCCTTCATGGAAAAGAATGTGAGGGATGGGAAGCCGTTTTTCTTCTTCTACCCCATGACACAGGTCCACTTCCCCACCCTGCCGCATCCGGATTTCGCCGGCACCACAGGGGCCGGTGACATGGGGGATGCCATGGCTGATGTGGACCACAACGTGGGCCTGGTGCTGGAAGCCCTCGAGCGATTGGGCATCGAGGACAACACGCTGGTCATCTGGTGCACCGACAACGGCGCCGAGATGAGGCGCCCCTGGCGAGGATCGGCAGGCCCCTGGCGAGGGTTCTACAACTCCGCCATGGAAGGGGGCATCCGGACTCCGTGCGTGGTTCGATGGCCTGGAAGGATCCCAGAGGGACGAGTGTCCAACGACATGATGCATGAGGTCGACCTCTTCCCGACGATCGCAGCAGCAGCCGGGACGCCCGAGATTTTGCCCGACGACCGGCACATCGACGGCGTGAACCAGCTCCCGTTCTTCGAAGGAAAACAGGCCCACTCGAGCCGGGAGAGCGCCATCTTCCTGGCCAGGGAGGGACACGTCATGGCCGTGAAGTGGCAAGACTGGAAGCTCTGGTATCACTTCCGGACCGAAATGCCGGATCCCGATCCCGACAACCTGCTGCGGCTGTTCGATCTCCGGGTCGATCCCAGGGAGGAGATCGATGTGAAGGACTTCTATCCGTGGGTCATCAGCATCATGGACGGGATCGTAGCCGACTACGAAGCCTCGCTGGAGGTCCACCCCCGGGTCCCGGGCGGCATCGACGATCCTTACGTGCCGCCCCCCGCAGGCTCGGGCAATCCTGTGGCGACCTATGCGCGCACGGACCGAAGGGAGCTTGGCCCCCGATCCGAGGCGCTCCCGGACCCAGATTTCACAGGGACGTGGTCCACGGCCGCAGTAAGTTCCGCACCTCCAACCGGCCGGGCTTCCAGGCTCCCGGTTCCCACACTGGGGAGCGGCTGGGGCGACCAGTTTTCGATTGTCCACACCGGGGATCGACTCGAGGTCGAACGGGTCTTTTTCGTACCGCGGGAGATCCAGCCCCTGGTCCGATACCGCTACGCCCTTGACGGCACCGAGACGGAAAATGCCGTGACCATGGGCCGCACGGGCCCCGTCCCAACCTCGACGACCGCGTGGGATGGGAACCGGCTGGTCATAACGACGCTCTATCCGTTTCAGGACCCCGAAGACAGCCGCTGGATAACGAACAGGGTGACCCAGACGATGTGGCTGCAGCCTGCGAGGGGAACCCCTTGGGAGCCCTCTCTAGTGGTGGAGACTAAGAGGAGCGGAACGCTGGGCGGGCCGCCGTCGACCAACCGGACAGTGTACCGGAGAGGGTATCGGTAGAAGCCACGGATTCGAATCCCGTATCGCCCACCGATTGCCCTACTCCGGCTTCTTTACTCAAAATCCGTCACAGCCGGGCCGTAATAAAGCGAGTTGAAAAACATCATGAACGTCCCGTGCGTCTGCGCCCGGTTCTGGGGCCGGAAGCCAAACAAGATGATCTTTCCCTTTCCATAGCCGGCCTCGATCAAAACCGGTTTGTTGTGCAGTATATGGTCCCCTATCAGACGGCCGCTCCTGAAAGGATTACCTTCGGGATAGCGGGCGACAACTTTATATTCTGGTGACACTTCCTGGTTCTCGTCCGCTCCGGACTCATCCCCTTCGAGAAATTCGAAGACAGGGCTGCCGTATGAGAGGATATCGGCGGTTTTGCCCATGCCGTAGGCGATGGGATGAGAGTTGTCGACATCAACATTGAGAATGGCGCTGGGGCAAAAGAACTCCGTGGAGGCAAAACTTCGGGAGACATCCCTCAAGGAAACCTTGAAATGTTCCAGGGGCAGCTGGCAGGAGGCATTGAGCGTGACCAAGGTTCCTCCCTCGCGCACAAACTGGAGCAGCGCGGCCAATCCGTGCGATCCTATGCCACCTGCATACTGGGATGGGACCGTCCCCTCCGCATGACCTTTTACAAGGCGCGCTGACGAGACATTGGTCAAGACGATGACATCGTATTTCTGTTTGAGGCGGCCGCCGCGGATCTCTGCATCCTGAAGGGTCGTGTAGGGAAACTCCCAGGTATCGAAAATCCAGCGCGTCCAGCCCTCGTCCATGTTGGCGACCCAGGGCTTGTAGAGGCCGAGCCGGAGGGGCTTGAGCTCCATGAGTTCAGGGGGGGGGCTGCCCGCTTGGATCCGGAGATTGAACTCTTTGGCCAGGGACCGGACCTTGTTTTCGATCCCGGTGCCGGAAACGACGATCGCGCCTGCCGGATATCTCCTGCCGCCGGAGGTGAAAGACCTTGTGGCCCAGGCCACGTCACCCCCCTCCTCCAGAAGCCGGTTGACAGCCCGGTAGCTGTCGAGGACATCGTGATCGAGGATATATGTGTCCCCGCCCCCGTTCACGTTCCCCACAGGAAGACTGGCCTTCGATACCGGCTTCAACCCGGTTTCAAACGGGAGGTCCATTCTGATGGCCTCAACTCCCATCAGGTAGGGTAAGGTCCAACCCGTCAGGTCGAATGTGCTTTCGGGAGGACCTCCTTCGTACAGCCTCCGGTCCGGGTAGACCTGAGGGCCCAGGATATCGATGAGAAAGGGCCGGTATGCCTGGGACATCAGGGCCACGTAGGTCCCGGCTGGAAATTCACGATTCTGCGCGGTGAAAGAATTTGTGGATTGATGCATTTCGATCCCGCCGGATATGAGGACGTCGATCATCTTAGCCGTGGTGTTGGGATCCTTTTGCGTCTGTGGGATGACATAGGCATAAGGCGCCTCGCTTTGACCCCGCTCGATGGAATTTCTGGCCATCCGGTACATGTTCATGAGATATTTATCTCTGTGTTTCGCCCCGGTTTCCAGGAAGCCAATGACGGACCAGTAGGCATACTCCACGATGTCTCTGAGCCTCCACCACCCGCCCGGCCAGGGACTGGGGTAGTTGATCGTCTGGGTGTTGCCGCGTGTTCCGAGCCCTCCCCTGTTCGACGGAGCGAGGTCCCGGGCTCTCTGAAAGATGGGAGTCGCCAAGGGCGTAGCCGCCGCCTCAAAGAGGATGGTTGCCACGTTGTGCCACAGGGCGCAGGTATGGATGGCCGACATGCGCCAGTGGTTCCACAAAGCATAATGCATCACGGCGATCTTCCCCTGCTCCTCCAGGATGGTCCTCATATAAGCGCCCGTCAGCTCGATCTCACGCGTCAGCAGGGGATCAAGGGAATGGTGGCGCGGATCGTACAGAGGAGAGAGAAACAACCGCGCCGCGGAATTCCCCATGTGGTGCATATCCATGAAGATCTGGGGAAACCATTCATGGTAGAGGATGTTGTTCACATACCTGGTTTCGACCAGATTGTGCATGAAGGCGTCGCGGTTGTTGTCATGGCCGGCATAGTAGTGATACAGCCAGGGCAGCGGTGCCGTTTCATAGGGTGTCCCGACGTTCTGCCGGTACCAATCGGTCGTCAGGATGTTGCCATCCGGATTCCAGCTGGGAACCAGGAGGAATATCACATCATCCAGGATCCCTTGGATCTGGGCCGAATTATCCGTGGCCAGAACATATCCCAACTCCGGAGACATCTGCGTCGGCCCGCATTCTGAGGCATGCATGCTGCAGGTGACCAGTGCGATGGTCTTTCCCTCTCCAGCCAAACGTTCGGCCTCTTCCTCGGAGATCCTTCCCTTGGCGAGTTTACGGGCGATCTCCCTATACTTATCGAGCCGGGATAGATTCTCCGGCGAGGAGATGATTGCCAGGATAAAGGGATTCCCCATGGTCGTTTTCCCCAGTTCCTGCACAATCATGCGATCCGAGACATCCCCCAGGATAGTGAAATATTCGTGGATCTTTTCCCACCTTATCAGCTTGTAATCCGCCCCGGGCTTGTGTCCGAAGAAAGACTCCGGATTGGGTACGCTCTGAGCAAGCGCTGGGGAGATCCACAAGAGAGCGACAAAACCAACGAGGCAGAAAACCGGAAAGACATTTTTCCTCATTCCAAATCCCCCTGTTCCTTCTTATCACTTAAGAACCTCAAGCCTGTTTCCCTGCATGCACGCAAAAGGCGCCGCATTTCCTCGACGATCCCGTCATGAGCCGCCGCCAGGTCTGTCGCCTCATAAGGGTCCGCCTCCATGTCGTACAGCTCATAGATCGCCGCCTCTTTTTCTCCGGCCGGCTGCGGATTCATTTCGATGAGCTTCCATTTTCCCCGTCGGATGGAAAAGTCCCCGAGTTCAGAAACATGCCCACCGGTGTCGGCGATCAAGGCCGGGCGCCGGACATGTGTCGCCTCCTCCGCTAAGATGGCGGGCAGCACGCTGATGCTGTCCTCGGCGGCGCTGTCGGGCAGGGCATATTTCACGAACTCTGCAAAAGTAGCCATCATGTCGGTCAAGCTGATGGGAACATGGGAGACGGTGCCTGGTTTGATGTTTCCCGGCCAACGGACGATGAACGGGACCCGATGGCCGCCCTCGTAGGCGGAGTTTTTGTAACCCCGGAAGGGGCCGGCGGATCTCTGCCCTTCGGCTCCTCGACGCGGCCCGTTATCACTCGTGAATATCAAAATGGTGTCATCCAGGACACCCTGGGCTTCAAGTGCCCGGCGCACTTCCCCGACACACCAATCGACCAGAGCGTTCATATCGCCCCGCGGGCCTTCCTTGCCGGCACCGCGGATAAATTCTGGATTGCCCAGGGGATGTGCGGAGCCGACAGGGCATAGTAGAGAAAAAACGGCATGTTCGGACTCTTCCTCCTGTGGCTTTCGATGAAGCCAACGGCTTTTTCGGCCAGTCTGACATCCACCTGCTCCAGGTCCCAGTCAGGAGTCATCAAGCCCGGGTAGAA
This sequence comes from uncultured bacterium, assembly GCA_965533275.1. Taxonomy (GTDB): domain Bacteria; phylum Acidobacteriota; class Aminicenantia; order Aminicenantales; family Aminicenantaceae; genus JAUXEH01. The sequence goes on along the minus strand of CBESWG010000054.1, from coordinate 7,354 downwards.
ACCGGGCAGCTCATGCAATTCCTCCGAGGACCGAACTGAAGGAACGCCAACCCAGGAATCGTTTTCGATAAAGCAGTACGGCGCATCGCTTGTGGAGCAGCCGGCGGTCCCGAAGAAATAATCGAATCCCAGCTCACAGGGACCGCCCACCACGGACTTCTGAAAGTCAATCTCATCCTCGTTCATGGTGAACTGCCGCTGGAATCGCTGCAGTTTTCGAGAGCGGTACCACAGCCCCAAATGCCACTTGCCGACGAAACCGGTCCGGTACCCGCTCCGGCGCATGAGTCGGGCCCAGGTCAGACGCTCCTGTGGGATGACCGGAGGATCATAGGGCATGACCAGCGAGTGCTTCTTGTGGGTTCTCCAGAAGAATCTCCCGGTCAGGATCCCGTAGCGGGTGGGGGAGCACAGGGCGCTGCAGGAATGGGCATCCGTGAAGCGCAGGCCTTCTTCGGCCAAGCGGTCGATGTTCGGAGTCGGGGTCAATGTTTCAGGATTGTAGGCTTCGACATCACCCCAGCCCATGTCGTCGGCCATGATGAAGACGACGTTGGGCCTGGCGGCAAAGGCCTTTTCGGGGGATTTTTCCGCATCCCCCGCTCTGCAGAAAGCGGCTGCGGCAAGGGAAACGATCACCGCTGTTTTGAGAAATTCCCGTAGGATTGTTCGATTTGAGGGGAACAGTTCAGGCCTCCTTTGGTCCGATCATTTCAAGCTGTCCTGTGTTATTTCATTCAGGGCCCAGTCGGCGGCTCTTTGTATCACGTTTCTGGGGGATTCCATCCCGGCCGCATTTTTCAGGAAGGATATCTGGGACCGGTCTCCGCATTTGCCGATAGATCTCAGGGCCTCCGCCTGGGCCGCGTAGCTGTCGTCCTTTTTGAACCGTTCTTTGAAGAATGAAACCAGCTCAGGATCTCTGGTATCTCCAAGAATCTGTAACGCCCCCGTCCTGACTTTTGAATTCCTCTCCTCACACACTTTTCTGATCAGCTCGACATTCAGGTTCGCCTCGTCTTTGCCGAGAGCTTCGAGAGCACTCCTCCTCACGGCCCAGAACGGATCGCTTCGCAGCCTTTCCACCAAAGCCTCCCCCACGCGGGGATCCCCGTTATACCTCACCAGTTCCGAGGCAGCCCACATCCTGCCGATCACATCGTCGTTTTTGAGCTGATAGAGCAGCTCATCCACGCCCTTGTCGAACGTCCATTCCTTTAACAGAAAGTTGCCTTCGTCGAACCGTACCAAATGAGGTTTTTCATCCACTGCGAATTCAAACAGTTCCTCTCTCTGCCTTATCCAGACCTTTTCGGTGGCTTTCCCTTCCGAGGTGGTGATCCCAAAAATCACAGGAACTTGGTAGACAGGGATCCCCAGGGAAAAATCCTGAACCTGGGCAACCTTGATCCGCACCTTTTTCGCATCCTCATCCCAGTCATAACTTACATCGAATACCGGATGTCCCGGCTTATAGATGAACTGCTCGAAAAACCAGTCCAGGTTCTGACCGGTAGCCTCCTTGACGGCGATCATAAAATCATGAGTATCCACCGGTTGAAACTCATGTTTGTGCAGAAAATGCTTCAGGACCCGGAAGAACGGCTTGTCCCCCAAGACGAACCGCAGCATGTGAAGAACACACGCGCCTTTGGGATAGGTGTGCCTGTCAAAATTCTGCCCCGGGCTCTCGTAGCGGTTGAAAACTATGGGACGCATATACCGCGTGTGCGCCTCCCTCAGGTAGGCATTCTTTTTCTCCAGGTGAGCGAGGGCCCCCTCCTCCTCGCCTTTGTCAAAACGGGTGTACAGATAGTCGGAATAGGTCGCAAAGCTCTCATTCAACCAGGTTTCCGACCAGGTTCTCAGGGTGATGAGATCGCCCCACCACTGGTGTGCCGTCTCGTGCGCGATGATCGTTTCCCAGGAAAAATCCTTGTCGGCCTTCTCGTCATAGATCACATTCTGGCCGAGGATCGTCGCCGAAGTCGCCTCGGCACCGCCCCCCTGCGTGGGCGTCTCTACCTGATCGTATTTGGCCCAGGGATAGTCATAACCGTACAGATCATTGAAGAACTCTATCATATAGGGGGTTTTCTTGAATATCCGGCGTGCATCCTTCACATCTTTTTCATACACCCAGTAATTGACCGGCAGAGGACCAAGTGAGTCTTCTATGACCACGAACGGCGCTATCGCAACCATGGAGAGATAGGTGGAATGCGGCAGGTCCTGATGCCAGTGATACGTGACAGAATTGTCCTTCTCATTTTCCTTAACGCTTACCAGCCTCCCGTTTGAGAGCACCTTATTGGGTTTTTGCACGGTCGCGATCAACTCCATCGTCACCTTGTCATGAGGATAGTCGTAGCAGGGAAACCAGTGCCTGGCTTCGTCCGGGAAGGAATCGGTGGAGACCATTTTGGGATTCCGGGGAGTCTCGTCGCTGAAGAAAAATCCTTTTTTCGGATCTTTCACATGATACTTTATGGTGAATACGACTTCCTCCCCATAGCCATATGCCTGCGACAAAACAATCCTGAGTTGATCTTCGGTCTGAACGAACTCGAGGGGCCTGTTGCGGCGATCTACGACTCCCGTAACAACGAGCTCATTCGCGTCGAGTATGCATTCCCTGAACGCGTCTCTCAAGGGCAATAGAGTCACCTGGTTCTCACCCCAGAATTCTTTCCGGTCCAGATCGAAGGTCAGCTGCAGCCTGTAATGCTGCGCATCAAAGTCACGGCTTCTTTCTACCTGAACGGGCCTCTCATAGATATCGATCTCCTGGGCCGACAGGCACGCTGAACAGACGACCAGGACGAACAGGATCACTTTGATCGTTTTCATCGATCTCTCCCTGCCGGCTGCCGCGGACCCGGAGGCAGGTAAAAGCTTTCTGTCCAACATGTCAGACCCTCCGTCCGAATGAATAGAATAGCAATGCATACATCAATCCTCCACATAAAAAACGCTGAAACTCTTTATCTGCGGATTCCCCACCGCTTCCAGGATGACCAGGCGAATCCTCTCCGTTGTGACTGGCTTAAGCTGCTGGATGCGCTTGTGTCCGATGCAGGTTCCTTCGCAGACGGTGACCCATTTTCCATCTTGATAGGCCTGGACGGAATATTCACGGACGCGCTCTCCGTTCTTGATGTTTTCCTGTAAGATGACATGATTCACGGCATGTGTTTCCGGCAGCCTCAGCTCCAGCATGCTGCCCTCGCCGAACGTCACAGCCAACGGATTCGAGAACCTGCGTTCGATCTCCCTCCCCCACTCCGCAAGCCGCTGCACATCCGGCTCGGGCAGCAGGCCATCCGGATCGGGAGTCAAACCCAGGATCAGGGTCGAATTGCGTCCCACGGACTGGGTATACATGTCCATCAGATTTTCGAGGGGTTCGATGTGGGCTTCGTCGCCCGGCTCCCAGAACCATTCATGGCGGCCGTCATGTCCGCGGAGCGGGGCGTCACTCATGGCCGGCATCCAATATCTTCCCTCGGGATCGCCGTGTTTCAACAGCCGTATCCGCTCCGCCTGCGTGTCCCCGCCATGGGAGTATGGATTGGGAAAGGTCGCCCAGCACGGGTAGGGCACCGTGCCCGACTCCGACCCTCCCCAACGGGCCTCGGCCAGCTGCAGGTTATGATAGAAGAGGCAGTTGGGCTGGTGTTTCTTCACGATGGGCAGGACATCCGGCGCACCGTTATCCGGATGATCGGCTCCGCCGTCGAACCAGATCTCGAAGAGCTCTCCGTACCGGGTGCAGAGCTCGGTGACCATCCCCTCGCACAGCGTGCGATAGTACGCCTGCCGATTCTCGCGAAACTCCCCCTCGCCCCCAACCTGAAAATCGTGTACCCCCAGGAACGAATTCCAGCGGATCCCCACATAGATCCCGGGCTTGATGTCGTACTTCCTGCACGAATCCACGAATTCCCGGACGATGTCGCCCTGGCCGTCGCGCCATCTCACGGCCTTCAGGCAGTAGGGATTCACGTCGCTCTGATACAGGGCGAAGCCGGTTTCGTGGGTCGCGGTCAGGATGGCGAACCGGGCCCCGGCTGCCTTGGCTGCCCGGATCCACTGGTCTGTGTCCAGGTGCCGGGGATCGAATATCTGAATATCGGGGATGGGATTTATCCGGTTATAGCCCTGTCGGTATTTCTCTCCATCGAACACGTGCAGGTCATAGGAAAAAAGCACTCCCAGTTCGGCTTCCTGCCAGGCCAGCTGGCTCTCGTTGGGGACAGGAACGGAATCCTTTCTAGACTGGGCGGACATTCCAATTGCGAGAACCACCACAGCAGACACCGCAAGAATACAATATTTCATTTTTCCGTTCATACGGACTTGATTCAATCTATCCTCCGCATGCAGGGGCTGCTTGCGTAAGTTCGATATCGGGGACCTCTAACTAGATACTCTGTGACAGTTCAGAGAGTGTCTCCTCTTCCAGATCGGCGATAGAAAGAAATATATCGCTCGCCCTGGCAATTCGATTCTCAATATCGTTGACCTTCTCCGCCTCTTTGAACAGTAGGCCGATGTCCGTATACATCTCCCCAGCTTTTTGAATTTTTTTGGAAACATCCAGCAGCGTATCGTTCCGGGTTATCTCAGCCGCCTCTTTCAGGAACCGGGAATACATGTACCGGAAGCATCCTCCGCCCGTTCCCCCGATCTCAAAGAAGATGTAGATGCTGAACAGGTTCATCCTGAGATCATAGTCATCAAACATGGCGGGCCACTTCTTGATCTCTCTGGCGGAATGCCGGAGGCCCTTGACACCGATGTTTTTGATCGGCGGATTCAAAAGGGCATCGACAGTCTGCTGGATCGATGCATAGAGGTCCTCTGGGGAAGGCTGATGGAATCCGCTGAATTCGAATTCCAGGTAGGTGTTCTTGGGCGGGAAAGGCTTGTGAGGAGAATTCCGGGCCTTATTGAGCTGCTCCAGGGTCGTCGGGTGATAGAAGCCCTTTTTAAGGCCGCTTGCCTTCGGATCCATATCGGAGGCCAGGACCGTATCCTGACCATTATAGCCGCAGACAACAAAGGTATGTCCCCCGAAATGATACTCCTCAGGGAACTCGAACCAGGGCAGATACCCCATATCCCCGAACAGCATGACGGGTTCTTTTTGCTCCAGCTTGTCCAGAAGCGATGCCTGGGCCTTCTTGACGCTCGATGTGGATACCACCCTTATATCGACGCCGGTCCTGCTGCTTATGTCATAAAAAAACTCCTTGGTATTTCCGCGGCCTCCCATAAACACATACGTGCTCTCTCCGAATTTCATCTTCCAGTAGATGAATCCCATCCCCGCTCCCAGGCCGAGGAGCATTTCTTCCGATATAGGATGGCCGTGAGAATGGAAAATCTTCGCCAGCGAATTGGTCTGGCAGTGATAGCCATCCAAGGGCGGGCAGTTATCGAATGGCTTAGTGTCCATGGTTTTTGTCATATCCTGCCTCTCTCCCTATTATTTATCACAGCTCCAGGTATTCTACAAAAGCAAAGAGATTTTAAATGCTTCATGCCTGAAATGTCGACATTCTTAATGAATAATTCAGGATGCCTGGATTATTCACGGGCCAAGATTGCTGCAGCGACGAAGAAGTGGCGCATGAGGCGTAGTTTTCTACGGCGATTGGGCCACAATGAAGTTGATGTGGTGAGATTGGTTCGCCCGGAGGGTAAAAGATTCCAACATTAAAGAAATGTTTTCAGGCATGAAGGTGTTGGCAGCTTTTATGAATATTTCAGGAGGAAACATATTGGCGTGAAAACCGTATAAAAAATTGGAAGTACAATTTTGCATCGAGGGAGAACGCAATGGCAAAGAACACACAAAAATCTGTTTTGCTCTGGTTTTGTCTGGTCTCAATGTTTCAACATTTGCCCGGGACAAGGCAAAAATCCTGGAAGAGATCGTTGGCGTCTATGAATATGAGCTCGAGGGCCAGGTCCTTGTCGTCATTTATACAGTCGAAGACGGTGTTCTGTATGGCACAGAAGAAAATGATCCCAACCCGCCCTCCCGGCTCGACCCGATTGAAGGAAAAGAACTTACATTTGAGACGACTGGAGATGACGGGAATCTGTATGTGATAAGTTTCTCCAGGGATGAGGATGGGAAGATCACCAAGTCCCTCCTAGCCGTCATGGGTATGGAAATAGAAGGCGTGAAGATCAAGAAATAAGCTTGCTCGATTGATGGAGGCTGATCTTCCAGTATCAGGCGAGATCGGATCCCCTCCTTACGACCACAGCGGTATGTAACAGACCGCCGGAGCTAAATGAACTTCTCCCGGTTCTGCAGGCGGAGGAGGGCGAACAGGGTGGTGATCACGGATCCCATGATGAGATAAAGCCTGTTGTAGAATGTGGTCTGGGCCCAGAGCATCGACTGGAGGGCCTCCGCGCTGCGGAAGGGATTGTGGAAGAGGAACCAGGCGCTGTCCTGGATCTCATCCCTCAGCACCCAATAGAATAAAAGAAAGATCACTATGATCACAGCGGTGACATTGCCGCTGGTGGACTGGGCGGAGAGGAAGAAGGCCAGGCTCCCCAGGAAGATCACGGGCATCATGACTTGGAAGGTCATGCGCCAGACAGGGAAGTCGGCCAGGGTGACCCGGCATAGGAGAACCAGGGCGAACATCAGGGCGGCGATGATGAGGTAGAGCGTCACCAGCCGAGTCAGCCAGACTTTGTAGCGGTAGTCGGGGATGCCGAACAGTGTTTCCACCATGCGGGTGTCCTGATCCTTCTGGATTCCGTACACTGAGGGATAGAAGACCAGAAGGATCCCGGGCGCAAGGAGATAGTTGTACAACTGCTCCGAATTGGGAGTCCCTCCCCTCCCCAGCAGGCCGAGCAAGAGCACCAGGAAAAAGAGGCCTAGGGCCAGAGCCAGGAAGATTATGAACCGCCCACCGAAAATGTGAAGGGCGTTGTATCTCAAGAAGGCGACAAGGGTTCTGATCCTGTTGATCACGGCCGGCCTCCCTGATTCTGCTTGGTCCTGCCCATCAGCCACATGTAAGCATCCTCCAGGGTGGGGGTCACTTCCTTGGCCTCAGCCAGGGGCTGTTCCCCGGCCAGAATCCTCACCCTCACCCTGCCTGCGTCCCTCATGTGATGGACTACATTGGCAGTTTGTCTTAACTTGTTCAGATCACTCTCGGGGATGTGGGCCTGCCAGACGTTCCCGCGGGTCCGCTCGATCAGGTCACTGGGGGAACCTACGAATCTGACCTTCCCCTCCAGCAGGACGGCCAGCTGGTTGCAGGAGCTGGAGATGTCTTCGATGATGTGGGTGGAAAAGATCACGATGCGGTCC
>CBESWG010000053.1:0-19874 GCA_965533275.1 uncultured bacterium | reverse complement strand
TCCGTTCCGTGGACATCCCCTTGTTCCTCGACCACCTCTCCTTCCGGATTCCGGACCTTGAGCAGGGGAGGCGGGCCGGCATCCTCATCCCTTCCACCCGGGCCCATCATCACGTTGAATCCCCCGGTTCCCTGCAGCATGCGGCCGTCCGGGTGCATGCGGATCGTGCCCAGCGGAGTGCGGTTCATGGCGATGCCCCTGTCGGCGATCCCGTCGGGCTTGTAGACCTGGATGCGCTGGTTCCCCATGTCCGGGACATAGATGTATCCCTCGCCGTCGATGTCCAGGGACAGCGGGAACTGCAGCTCGCCCGGGCCCTCACCCTGGCGGCCGATGGTGGCGAGATAGGAGCCATCCGGCCCGAACTTCTGGATGCGTTGATTGCCGGCGTCCAGCACATAGATGTTGCCCTCTTTGTCGAAGGCGATGTCGGCCGGCTGGTGGAAGAGGATGTTCTCGTCGTCGGAATCCAGCTCGCCGATGTTCCGGATGAACTCGATGTCCAGCGCTGGATTCGCTCCCCATTTTCCGTCCTTTTCGTTATGGACGAGCTTTACGCCGTCCACGGTCTCGACCTTCTGCGAATACAGCTGGCCCGATGCAGCCAGCAGCAAGACCAGTATGATCGCATATGGCTTAAGCATTTTTGTCATAGTTCTCCTCCCTTAAGTATCTGAAACTCCGGTTCTGTCTGGACCGTTGCACCCTACCGGAGGAGGTCTCCCAGGATGCGGGCGAACTCCTCCGGTTCCGAGAAGAAGGGGAAGTGTGCGGAGCGTTCGAACCAGATCAGGCGCTTCTGCGGCGCCACCAGGATCGAGAAATACTCCTCCACCAGCTCGGAGGGCGTGGTATAGTCGTGCCGTCCGGCGAAAAAATACACAGGGACCCGCACCTCGCGGACATGCTCCATGAGCGGGCCCGCGATGGCATCGTACTGCATGTGCCGGGATGAGAAGGACGAGCCCTTGCCGACCTTGGGGATGTCGAAGAAGCCGTATTCCGGCGCCCGCAGCCCCGCCCAGATGAAGGGAGAATAGCCCGTTTTCCCGAAGAGCACCCCCCCATATTTGAACAGCCATTTCTCGTGGATCGAGGTGCCCATTGTGTTGAGTTCGAGCAGCGCCTCCTGGTCGTCGGTTGCGATGGCGCGCTCCCGGATGAAGCGCTCCGCGATCTCTTGGGCCCGCACCTCGTCCACCACCTGCCCGATACCGATATAGGCATGCAGCAGTTCCGGGTAGCGCTGGGCGAGCAGCATTCCCAGGTAGCTTCCCCAGGAATGACCGGCCAGGTAGATCCTGTCCTGCCCGAAGCGCGACCGGAGCTGGAGAATGAGTTCGTGTGCGTCGGACAGGATCCGCTCCACGGTCAGGCTTTCGAGGGGCAGGTCCGGGCGGAAGGACTTTCCGGCCCCCCGCTGGTCCCACTGCACACACAAAAAACTTTCCTCCAGGGGACGCTGGAATGCATGTGCCAAGTACATCATGGGCATGCCCGGGCCCCCATGCAGGAAGAGCAGCACCGGCAGCGACCTGTCTTGTCCCCGGATCAGGATCCACTGTTTCTCCCCCCCCAGTGTCACCTTTTCCAGGGAGGCGACATGGTCCGGAAGCCGTTTGCCGGAGGGGCCCTTGATCTCCGGGGTGCGGGGCCGCATGAGAAAGAGGACCAGTACGAACAGCAGGGCCACCGCGCCCACCAGGATCAGGAGGAATTTCATTATTTTCCGAAGGACCGCGCGCATTTTCACCTCTTCAAGACTAATCTTCCCCAACTGGTATAGCAGACAGGCCTATGGAATTCAAGGCCGAATTGGTGTATAAAAAGGAAGGAGCGGGAGCCGCGCTCGCTCCCTTGATCGTTGCGTTTTGCAGCCGTGTGACGCATCGATTTCAAAAACCGCAAAAAGGGACCGACTAAAGAGAGTAGACCGGATGGACATGAAGAATCGCCGCAAGGAACCTCGCCGCAAGGAGGAAAACCAGGTCGCGCTGTCCCTGAGCTCCGGGGAGGCCCTGCCAGATGGTCAGAAATCCATCCAGGTATTGACCCAGGACATCTCCACGGGGGGGCTCCGAGTCCTGACCGATGTCCGGCTCGCGGCCCATACCCGGATGAAGGTGCGGCTGGTCCTCTCCCGGACCCGTAAGGTGCTGGAGCTGGAGGCCCAGGTCCGCTGGGTCACGCCCGTCTATGAGAACGAACTCTTCGAAGTGGGTATCGAATTCATGGACATCCCCCCCCAAAAAGCCCTGCTGCTCCTCAAACACATCTACGGCGACACCCGGTCCCTCGATTTTGATTAGAGCCGGGTGAAAATCCCATCCCTATACATGCGGTTGGAATCCCGGATCTCCTGATCCGAGGCCTCGATGCGTGCGATGGCCTTTTCCAGCGTCCGGAGCATGCGCCCCTTCTCCTCGGGAAGCTCGCCGGTTATGCCCCGATAGAAGATCGTATCCCCTTCCCAAAGGTAGTTGGTCAGGTGGTCGCTGGCTAGGAAGCATCCTTCGAGCTCCAGGCCCTCCACGAACAGCCGGACCTCTTCCAGCCGCTCGCGGGGGGGGGTGATCTCGAATTTGCCGGATCTCAAGGCCTCGTCCAAGGGTGTGCCGGCCTGGACGGTAAGCGTACGCAGGCGGATGAAGTCGGGCTTGGCTGCGTTCAGGATGCGGGCGCTGTTCAAGGTATGCTCCCGCCAGCGGTCGCTCCCCCCGGCCCCGCTCAGGACGTAGAACGAGGACTCGAATCCCGCCTCGCGGGCTTTGTGTGCGGCCTTGACCATGTCCTCGGGGGAGGCACCCTTGCACAGCCGGTCCAGGACGACTGCATCCCCCGATTCCAGGCCGAAGTGCAGCCGATCGAGACCGGCATCATGCACCTCTTTCAGGAATTCCGGCCGCCGCTTCACCACGGTCCTGGCCCTGGCATAGGTCGTGATGCGTCCGGCCTCAGGGAAGACCTGCCGGATAAAGGCTACGATCTCCGGCATGTCCTTGTGCACCAGGCTGTCGCTGTCCCCCAGGAATATGCTCGCCGCCTGGCCGTAGATCTCGCGGGCCGTGAGCACATCCGCCCTGATCTCGTCCAGGGGTTTGGCCGTGAATTTTTCCCCTCCCTTGTACATGGAGCAGAAGGCACAGCGGTTCCAGGGGCAGCCCCTGGTCACCCGGATCAACGCGCTGCCGGCCTCGTTGGGGGGACGGAATGGTGGGGCATCATAACTTGAGAGGGGCGTGTCCATACCATTATTTTAGAGCATTTTTCGGGGGGTAACAATCCTGTCTCGACTTGCCCCGCATTCTGTGACTTTGCTACTGGAGTTTTGACACTCCCATGGGCCTGTGATATATACGACTTGAAACTGATATCGGGGAAGATATCCCAGTTTTTTTCCAAAAAACAAGGATAGCTCAGATGAAAGCGCTCAGCCGCTTCTACATTCGTCACACTACGCTGTTCAACCTCCTGTATTTAATCCTTTCACTTTATCTGTTCCTGTTCAGTCTGGAGCTGATGGGCACCTCGCTCAAGATGTTCGGCAAGGGCTTGGCCGAAACTCTGATCGCCACCACAACCAATCCGCTCGTGGGGCTGTTTATCGGGATCCTTTCGACCTCGATCGTCCAGTCTTCCTCCTCGACGACCGCCATAGTGGTGGGCCTGGTGGCTGGCGGCGCCTTGAATGTGTCCAATGCCATCCCCATCGTCATGGGTGCCAACATCGGGACCTCAGTCACGAACACCATGGTTTCGATCACTCAGATCAACCGGAAGGTCGAATATGAACGTGCGGTGTCTACCGCGTTTGTCCATGATTTCTTTAATGTCCTGGCCGTGCTGCTTCTTTTTCCCCTTCAGTACTTCACGAATTTCCTGGGCCGGGCCGCCACATTTATGGGAGAAAACTTCCAAAATATCGGCGGATTGAACTTTTTGAGTCCGATCAAGGCCTTGACCAAACCAGTGGTGGAGGTGCTGCGCAGCATTATCGGGGACAAGCCCTGGATATTGTTGATCATCGCCATGGTCTGCCTGTTGTTCGCTCTGACCCGCATGGTCAAGTCTTTGAAGATCCTGGTTGTTGCCAAGGCCGAGGCCTGGTTCGACCGCTATCTGTTCAAGACCGCCACTCGGGCTTTCCTGGTGGGGCTTCTGCTCACGGCCATGGTCCAGAGCAGCTCCATCACTACGTCCCTCGCGGTCCCCATGGCAGCCGGTGGGCTTCTCACGCTGATGCAGGTTTTTCCGTACACCCTGGGTGCCAACATCGGGACAACCGTGACGGCCATCCTGGCGGCCCTGGTTACAGGGAACCTCTCCGCGATCATCGTGGCCTTCTCGCACCTGCTGTTCAATGTTTCTGGTATCCTGGTTTGGTGGCCTCTCCGGATCGTCCCCATTACGATCGCGGAAAAATTTGCCAAGGTCTCAGTGAGATATAAATATCTCCCCCTCGTCTATATTATCGTGGTATTCTTCCTCATCCCTCTGATGTTTATTTGGCTGCTGAGATAAGAGGAGTTCAACATGTTTAAAAAATGGCTGGCAATCTTCAAGAAGGACACGCTGATGGATCATGCCTTTCAGCGGTCTTTTGATATGCTGGATATCACCCTCGACATGTTCCGTGAGGCCCGGGATTCTTTGCGGAATAGGGCTGACAGCGAGGTTGATCTCGGCCTCAAGGAGAAGGACAAGGAGGTCAACAAGTATGAGCGCGAGGTCCGGCGCATGGTTTTCAACCACCTGGTCCTGAGAGGAGCTGCCGATCTCTCCACCGGGTTGGCATTGGTAAGCATCATCATTGATATCGAACGGATCGGTGATTATACCAAGAACATGGTGGAGCTGGCACTCGACCATCCGGGCCAGCTTCACGGAGGACGGTACGAAGACGAATTGGTCCGCATGGAAGAGGCGGTGGAGGATAACTTCGGCCAGACCAAGAAGTGTTTTATGGAGGGCGATGATGCGCTAGCCATAGCCCTATTGGAGAAATATGCCTGGGTCAACGATGCCTGCGACGACCGTGTGAGGGATGTTGTGCAGGAAAAAGACTCATCGATCCGAGCCGGCGATGCAGCGGGACTGGCCCTTTACATCCGTTTTCTGAAGCGGATCAACTCCCACCTGCGAAACATCACCACCAGTGTGAGTAATCCGTTCGACCGGATCGGATTCAATCCCAAGGACAAGCAGTAGCCGGACCCGCTGGAATCGCAGCTTCAGATCCGCGCCACGCCCAGGAACACGGCGTGCAGGGTCATCACCACAACCACGAACACGGAGCGCACCATCTCCGGGGACAGGCGGAAGAAGGCATAGTTCAGTGCGTTCTTAGAGCAGGAAGACAGGCAGTCCCCGCACAGTGTGCAAGAGATCCCGGGCTTCCGTCTCTGAATGTCATCTGCTGTGAGCGCATTGTAGCGGCATGTGTGGCGGCAGGCCCCGCAGCCATCGCAGGCAGGATCGAGCCGCACTCGGAATGGATTGAGGCGCCCAATCCAGCCCGCAAGCAGCCCGATCGGGCAGTAGACCGTGCAGTGCACCATGGTACCCCGTTGCCTCGAAAACAAGAACATCACCAGCACTCCCGTGAGCCCATACCCCAGGGCCTTGGCCACAGCCGCACCCCCGCCCAGACCGGACACGCGGAAAACCAGCGGAGTCAGGATCACAGCGGCCAGGATGCCGCCGCGGGCCGCCTTCCACCAGCGGGGATTGTCCCGCACTTGGCTCTGCCGTGCTAGTGCGTTGTCCCAGCTCCCGATGTAGCAGAGGTGGCTGCACCAGGCCGCCCCGGAAATGAGGACAGTGGAAACGAAGAGGATGGGCATGAAAAATCCCCCGCCGCGAAAGATGGGACCCGCCAGGATCAATGCGGGAATGGGGAGGTGCAGCTTGCCCGTCATCATGCATTGATCGATCCCGGCCAGCCCCAGCCCGAACTGCAGGAAAAAGACGCCGGAAAAGAGAAGCCAGAGCCGCATGCGAAGTTTGGCCGTGGATCGAGCTTTGAGATAGACATGGGTGATCCAGGCGGCATAAAGGGACAGCAGTAAGGCCTCGATCAGGCCCGTGCCGGGGAAGAAGCGCTCCAGGAGCAGTATGGGAGGCTCGACCTTGAGATGTACAAAGGTGAGCAGCGTCCCCGTGGCCAGGAAAGCCGCCAGGGGAGGGCCGATTTGCGGGCCTGGGTCCATACTCTCAACCGGCATACCGGGCCTTGAATCGTTTTTTCTCCATGACCAGCGCGGAGATCAGCGTGAAGAGCGCCACGCCGCCCAGGATCAGGGCCAGTCTGAGCCAGTCATCACCCGCCTCGATCCGCAGGGCGCGCAGGACCAGGGTCCTTTTTATCCAGACTCCGGCGCCGATCAGAAGGTAGAGCTGAAAGATCCGCAGGATCCAGGGCTTCCGGATAAGCAGGATCATGGGGAAGAGCAGGCACAGGAGCGCGATCCCATTCAGGTCTACGCGTGAAAAGTGTGCCGCCAGCAGTACGGAGGAAAACACGGGGAAGAAATACAGTCCCCAACCCATTTTCTTTTCGCTCACTTGATATTCCTCACACGGGAATGATGGTGGTCTCTAGGTGTCGTCGCGGAAATTGAATCCGTATTTTATGGCCGCCAGGTTCTTCTCCACGAATCTGGGCGGAAGCAGGTCCTCGATGTTGAGAAGCATGATGTTGACGCCGATGTAGCGCAGGATGCGCCCCAGGGCGATCATGTTGATGTAGATCTTGCTGCCGAACTTGGAGATGGCCACATCCTGGAATCCGTAGTTGGCTCCCTGCTTGCTCTGGATGTTGCACTCCAGGTTCTTAGTGCCGCACAGGCTCTCATCGATCACCAGGTCGCGGGCAGGGAACCAGTCCCGCGTGCGGGTGAACTTGATGAGGACATCCGCCTCGTCGATGATGGGATTATCTATGGGGTCGTCGGAGTAGGTCAGGTCGGCGCTGATGGTCCCGCTCCGCACCGCCGAATCGTATTCCAGGTTCAGGGACACCTCGTTCCCCAGCTTGGCCAGGATGGAGGCCAGGGTATAGGACATGAGCTTGACGCCCTGCCCCGCCTCGCCGATGATCTTGATGGTCTTGATCCTGTCCTCCGGCCCGCACTCTCCGATGTATTTGTAGATGTTGCGGATCTTGAAACCGAACATGCTCTTGTGGATCAGCACGCCTTTTTTGAATCCCAGCTTCTGACTGAAGTTGAGAAACCGGTTGTTCTCCGCATAGGCATACATCTCGAGCTTGTAGCAGCCCTTGCGGCGCAGTTCCTCTTCGGCATGGGAAAGGAGCTCTTTGACCGCGCCTTTTCCCCTGTAGGGTTTTTCCACATAGATCCAGTACACGGTGAACACGTTGTGGAAGAGCCATCCGAAGAGGAAACCCACGGTCTTGCGGTCTGCCGTCGCGACATACATCCGGGTCTGGCTCTCGCTGCACATCTCCTTGAGCCCGTCCTTTGTGTAGTTGGCCTTGAGGATCCGCCGGACCTTTGCGGACTCGCCGGCATAGATCTCGTCGATCAGCTTGCCCATCAGGGTGTTGACGCGGGGACAGTCCGTGGGCCTTCCTGCTCTAACCTTCATTGGTGAGAACCCCCAATTCATTGGGCTGGAGGATTCCCTCCGGCTTGGAATTGATCCTGTAGTCGGCCCGGATCTTGTCCAGCATCTCGAAGGAGCTTTTGAATCCCAGCCTGCGCCCGTGATTCTCGATGCAGTACGAGATGGCGTCCACGAACGCGAATCCCTGCCACTCCAGGGCCTGCTGCATGCACTTCTGCAGGTGGTTGATCCGGAATGCGGACCCGCGTGCATAGAAGTGGCGGGGCGTGGAGGTGATCAGGCCCTGCAGGTTGATCGCGTAATAGTCGCTGCCCTTCAGGCTGGTCAGGGTTTTGGCCCCCCGCTTGCTGGTGGGGGCCATCTGCCCTCCGGTCATGCCGTAGATCTCATTGTCGATGCAGATGACGGTCAGATCGATGTCCCTGCGCGACGCATGGATGAGGTGGTTCCCCCCGATGCCCGCGAGGTCTCCGTCTCCGCTGAACACGATCACCCTGAGATCGGGATTGCCCCGCTTGATGCCCTCGGCCACGGGAATGGCCCGCCCGTGCGTGGCGTGGACACTGTCAACGTTGAAGTAGCCGGCGGCCCTGCCGCTGCAGCCGATACCGGATACCACGACCAGATTTTTGCGCGGCACCCCCATCTTGGCCAGGGTGTAGGTCAGCTGTTTGAACACGATGCCGATGGCGCAGCCGCCGCACCAGGTGGAGGGCATACGGGCCCATTTCACGTAGTCTTTATAGTGCATCGAGCTTCTCTTTGATCTCATTCAAGCGGATGGTGCCGCCTAGGATGGGGAGGCTCTCCACCCGGCGCATCAGGACCCTCTGGACCTCGCCCTGGTACTGCCCGTCGTTCATCTCGATCACGATGATCCGGTCGTGTTTGGCGGCGGCTTCTGCCAGCTCTTCTTCCAGGATCGGATACAGGGTGACGGGATTGAAGATCGAGTAGTGATTCCTCAGGGGGGAGATGACCCGGGCCGCGATGCCGAAGGCGATGAGCAGCGTGTCGGATGCGGGATTCTCCCAGTAGGTGTAGAAGCGATATTTGTCCGCGGTCTTCTGCATCTTGGTCTGGATGCGCTGGTACCACTCGCGGTAGTAGGCCGTGTCCTTGGTCTGGGGGATGCCGCCCTTCTCCAGGAGGCCCGTGAAGTGCCGGCGCCCGGTTCCCAGAGGCTTGAAGGACCGGGGTTTGAGCTCGACCTCGATCCGGGACAGGTCCACCGTCTCCGATAGGTGGGCCAAGTATCCGTCCAGCAGCAGGATCACAGGACTGCGCGATTCCTCGGCCGCGTTGAAAGCCTCGATGGTGTAGCGGTAGCACTCGGCTATCGTGCAGGGATAGAACACGATGGGGCAGTAGTCGCCGTGGCTGCCGTGCCGGGCCTGGATGATGTCTCCCTGGGCCGGCAGCGTGGGCATCCCCGTGCTGGGGCCCACGCGCTGCACGTTGACCACCACCATGGGGACCTCCATCATGTGGGCCAGCCCGATCCCCTCCTGCTTGAGGGACATGCCCGGCCCCGAGGTCGAAGTCATGGCCTTGCAGCCGGCCAGGCTGGCCCCGATGGCGAGGTAGACCGATGCGATCTCGTCCTCGGCGTGCACGAACGCGATCTCGCCCTCTTTTTCGGCCAGGATGTGCATGATCTCCGAGGCGGGGGTGATGGGATAGGCGGCGAAGAAGCTCATTCCCGCCTGCAGCGCCCCCAGGGCGACGGCCTCGTTCCCCATGGTCAGGCGTTTCATTTGATGGCTCTTCTCGCTCCGGGATCGGCCTTGCCCGCAGGCCTGGAGGGAGTTTTGGCCTTCCGTACTCCCGTTTTTGTCTTGGCTGCAGCGGGGGTCTTGGGCTTGGACGCCTTGGGTTCCACTTCGAGGGCAAAGTCCGGGCAGTATTTTTCACACAGCTGGCACTGGATGCACTTGTTCAGGGATGCCATCTCGTCCCCTTCGAACTTGAGGTTCTTAACCGGGCAGATGTTGATGCAGGTGTAGCAGTGCTTGCAGTAGTCTCCCGCCCACGTGATGTGCGGATCGAATTTTCTCCGCTTGGCTTCCATCAGGTTCCTTGCTGCGAGGTTTCCTTATCTGTATCAAAATATGCTAGGTCATGCAAACGGTCGCTCTCCCTGATCTTCAGGCGGAGGGCGTAAATGAGAACCAGTATCGAGAGCCACAGCCAGCCCAGGAACACGTAGGTGGCGATCCGCTCGGTTATGTCCTTGGGACCCGGGGGGATCCTTTCCGCTTCGGCCTCCTGCCCCTCCTCTGTTGCCGTGGGGGCCGGTGTTGTCTCCTCCTGGGAGGGCGAGGATATGTGTCCCGGCTGAGATGCCGCAGCGGGAATGAGCAGCGCTCCGCACAGCAGAGCAGCCGCCAGCATCAGGATGGGCAGACAGGTCCTCATAGCAGGCTCCATACGCTCATGACCACGGCGTACAGGATGAAGGCATAGGCGGAGTACGTGATGATCCGGCCCCTCCTTTCCTCGGGTTTGGTGTCGATAAGAGGCAGGAAAAAAAACAGGGCGACGAAAAACAGGATCAGGAAGACCGCGAGGGTCTCTCCGCTCACGAAAAGGACATGAGCGGGAAAGATCTTCAGGGTCTGGAAGAGGAACAGGAAGTACCATTCGGGCTTGATCCCCACGGGAGCGGGGGCCATGAGGTCGGCCTGGACGCCCAGGTGATGAGGCTTCAGGATGGCCACCGTGAGGAATACACCCAGCAGGAGCAGCCACACCACCATCTCGCGGTATATGAAGTTGGGCCAGAAAGGAATGGTCTTGATCTTCTCCTTAAACTTCTCAGCCTCCAGGGGATAGCTGATGCCGTGCTTCTGGATGAGGAAGATGTGCAGAGCCAGGATCAGGAAGGCGAGAACGGGCAGGATGCTGATGTGGATCCCGAAGAATCGTGTCAGCGTGTCTCCGGTCACATCCCCCCCTCCGCGCAGGAGGTTGGTGACCCACTGGCCCACCACCGGGATGGCGCTCGGGATGTCGGTCCCGACCTTGGTCGCAGAGAGTGACAGTTCGTCCCAGGGGAGCAGGTAGCCGGTGAAGCCGAACGCCAGGGAGACGACCAGGAGCAGCACGCCGCTCATCCAGGTCAGCTCGCGGGGCTTCCTGTAGGCCTTGGTGATCCAGATGCTCAGGAGGTGGATGAACACCAGGGCGATCATGAAAGAGGCGGACCAGCTGTGGATGGAGCGCATGATCCATCCCAGGGGCACTTCGCTGACGATGCGGGCCACGCTGGCATTGGCCTGCTCCAGTGTGGGCTTGTAGTAGAATGCCAGCATGAATCCGGTCACGACCTGGATCACGAAGAACAGCAGGATGGCGCTTCCCGTGTAGTACCAGATGGTGTGCTTGTGCTGAGGAATGGGTTTCTTGGTCAGGAAGCCGAAGATGTCCGACAGTCCCAGTCGGTCTTCAAACCAGTCCCACACTTTTCTGATGCTCATTGGCCCTCGAATCCCGGCCTGCGGATGATGAGGTTTTCTTCTTCCACGTAGGCCTCCAGGCGGCGCATGGGCGTGGGCGGCGGGCCCGCGATGTTGTTGCCTTCCTCGTCGTACCAGCCGTCGTGGCAGGCACAGAAGAATTTTCGCTCCTCCGGCAGCCAGCTCACGTTGCAGTCCAGGTGTGTGCAGACCGCCACGAAGGCGGTGTAGGTGTTGTCGGTATTCAGCTTGAGGGCCCCGGGCTTGCTCCCCCAAGGGAAGGGTCGGACCGAACCCGGCTCCATGTCCTGGAAGTCGATGAACGGCAGGATGACCTCATCGGGCTCGCGGTAGGGCGGAAACACGAAGCGGATGGCCGGCGCGATAAAGGTGGCCATCAGGGCTGCGGCCCAGCCCCCCAGGAGACCGTTCAGGAAGTTGCGGCGCGTGATGAGAGAATGTTTGATCTTCATGGCTTTCTTTTAAAGAGGTGTTTTAGCTCCGAGGCGAACATCATCCTGCGCAGCGACAGGATCCCGTCGGCCGGCCGCACGTCCTTGGGGCAGACGTCGTTGCAGGCGTAGACGGTGTCACACCCCCAGACGCCCTCCTGTGAATTGAACTGGGCCCACGCCTCATAGGGCCTTTGGTCGCGGGGGTCCTTTACGAAGCGGCAGAGCTTGGCCAGGGCGGCAGGTCCCAGGTAGCGGCCGTCCCGAGAGGCCACAGGGCAGGCGCTGTAGCAGCAGGCGCACAGGATGCAGGTGATGAACCGGTAGATCCGGTCCATCTCCTTCTCCTCGATCCTGTGTCCCTCCTCGGGAGTCGCTTCGGGATTGATGATGTAGGGTTCGACCTTCTCCAGCGCGTCCCAGAAGGGCTTCATGTCCACGAAGAGGTCCTTCTGGATCTCCAGGTTGGGGAGCGGCTCTATGATGACCTCGGAGGTTTCCAGCGACTTGATGGATGTCAGGCAGGCCAGGGTCGTATTTCCGTTAATGACCAGGGCACAGGATCCGCAGACCGCCTCGCGGCAGCTGTACCGGAATGCCAGGGTGGGATCCTGCTGGTCGCGGATATCCTTGAGAGCCTCCAGCACGGTGTCGGCTGGGCCGGGCTCGTGCTGGAATTTCTGGAAATAGGGTTTCTCGTCCTTGAGCGGGTCGAAGCGCAGTATCTTGAACGTGTATCTCATCTTAGTACTTCCGCTCCATGGGTTTGTACTTGCCGATCTTGACTTCCCGGTAGGAAATTTCCGGTTTCCCGTCGCGGCGGTTCACCAGGGTGTGCTTGAGCCATTCCTGGTCGTCGCGCTTCGTGTGGTCCGTCCGGAAGTGGGAGCCGCGTGTCTCCTGCCGGGTCAGGGCCCCCAGCGTGATGACCTCGGCGATATCGAGCATGGAATCGAACTCCGAGAAGGTGACGAACTCCTGGCAGTAGTAGAGATGGGGGGAACGGAGATAGGAACTCTTGAAGTCTTCGCGCAGTGTGCGGATCTCCTCCAGAGCTGCGCTCAGGTCGTGTTCGTTGCGGAAGACGCCGACCTTGTCACTCATGACCGCCTTGAGGCGATTGAGGAGCTGGAACACATTCTGTCCCGAATCCTTCTGGAGGAAAACGTTCACCTTCCGCTGCCGATTTCCGGTCTCCCTCTCCAGGACCTCCTCTGCCCCCGCTGCGCCCTGTGAACCGGCCACGTATTTTGAGGCAGACACTCCTGCGATCTTGCCGAAGACAGCGGCATCCAGCAGGGAGTTGCCGCCCAGCCGGTTGGCCCCGTGCACGCTCACGCAGGCGCATTCTCCTGCGGCGTAGAATCCTTCGACCGGGGATGCGCAGCCCACATCCACGTCGATCCCGCCCATGGAATAGTGCTGGGCGGGCTGTATGGGGATCGGCGAATCCACGGGGCTGAAGCCGCCGAAATGGATGCAGATGTCGCGGACGCTGGGGAGCCGCTTATCGATCTTTTCCTTTCCCAGGTGTCTCAGGTCCAGGTGGACATACTGGTTCTCGAAGCCGCGTCCCTGATCCACCTCGGTCTGGATGGCCCGGGCCACGATGTCTCGGGGAGCCAGTTCCATGGCGGTGGGCGCGTAGTCTTCCATGAACCGTCGGCCCTGGTTGTTGAGCATGTGGCCGCCCTCGCCCCGGGCCCCCTCGGTGATCAGGATGTTCTTGCCATACATGGAGGTGGGGTGGAACTGGACGAATTCCATGTCCTTGAGGGGGACCCCGGCCCGATAGGCCATGCCGATGCCGCTTCCCAGGTTGATGAAGGCATTGGTGGAGCGCAGGAATACGCGTCCGTAGCCGCCGGTGGCAAAGATGACCGCCCGCGCCCGGATGCCGCTGATCTCGCCTGAGGCCAGGTCATAGGCCGTAACTCCCTGACAGCGGTCGTTGTGCACCACCAGGTCGGTCACCAGCCATTCGTCGTAGAAACGGACCTTCTTCTTGATGCACTGCTCGAACAGGGTGTGCAGGATGACCTGTCCGGTCTTGTCCGCCGCGTAGCAGGTGCGGGGGAATCCCGCCCCACCAAAGGGGCGCTGGGCGACGACACATCCGGGGAACCGGCTGAAGGGTACGCCCATGTGCTCCATCTCGTACATGAGCGCGACCGCCTCCCGGCACATGAGCTCGCAGGCGCTCTGGTCGGCCAGGTAGTCGCTGCCCTTGACCGTGTCGAAGGTGTGCTTCTCCCAGCTGTCGTCGCCGCCGTCGGGATGGTTACCCAGCGCGGCATTGATGCCGCCCTGGGCCGCTACGGAGTGTGAGCGCAGGGGATGGACCTTGGAGATGACGGCCACGTCCAGGCTGGTATCGCTGTACAGGGCCGCAGACAGACCCGCAAGGCCCCCTCCGACTATGAGAATATCGTGGCTGATCATTGATATAGTTTTCTCAATTGATTTCCTAGTAGTCTCGGGTGAAATAGAGGAAGAGGAGCAGGGCGCTCGCGATCCCTCCCAGCAGGGTGGCCAGCCGGAAGAGCAGCTTCTCGTTCCGAAAGCCCATGTCCATGATCACCGTGCGGATGCCATAGAAGGCATGGTACACCCCGCTTATGATCAGGAACGTGTCGGTGAGGGGATTGGTGTGCAGCAACAGCGCCCAGTCAGGTTTCTGGGCCTTGGTCATAAGGAAAAAGGCGGTGAGAAACTTGATGGACAGAAGCACGATGAGAAGGAGACCGCTTATGCGGTGAAAGACCCAGACAAACATGGATATTCCTCTCTTAGGGCGTTTAATTTGCTCGATGTTCGAGTGATGATATGGTCCGGCAATGTAGTATCACTATATTTGCCAGCGGATTTTTGTCAAGCCTGCATTCAACCTCTATGTTTCTCGGCCGATTCAGTCCGAGCGGAAGACCGCCTTCCAACCTCCCCCTCCCATCCCACCCTGAGAGGATAAAATTTGTCTCCCACCTCCCCATGCGCTCGGGCTGAAAACGGCCGGCCCATCGAGCACTCCGCAGAGAAGGGTCAGATCGATGGGAGTCCCAGGTTTTGCTGTACTTTATTTCCGAAAACCACTGAGCCTTGTCACTTCTGAGCAGCGTGCGGCCAAGGGGAGAGGGCAGATCAGGATTGACGCAGGAGGGCAAAACTGTTAAGTAGGAGCCATCATGGAATACACAATGTTGGGCCGGACCGGCGTCAAGGTGTCGAAGTTGTGTTACGGGACCATGTCTTTCGGCGGGGATGCGGATGAGTCGACATCCGCAGACATGTTCCAAGCCTGCCGAGACCGGGGCATCAATTTCTTCGACTGTGCGGATGTGTATCAGGCGGGCCGGGCCGAGGAGATCCTGGGAGGCCTGATCCGGGACTGCCGCCACGAGGTGGTCATCGCGTCCAAGGCCTATTTCCCAACGGGGAAGGATGTCAATGCCAGAGGGGCGTCACGATTCCACATCCAGAACGCCGTGGAGGCCAGCCTGAGCCGCCTCGGGACAGACCGCATCGATGTCTATTATATCCACCGCTTCGACGACTGCACTCCCCTGGAGGAGACCCTGGGGGTGCTGGATGACCTGGTGCAGCAGGGCAAGATTCTGTACACGGGCGCCAGCAATTTCGCAGCCTGGCAGGGGGCCAAAGCACTGGGAATCTCGGATAAGAAAAGCTGGGTGCGGTTCGCTTGCATCCAGCCCATGTACAACCTGGTAAAGCGCCAGGCCGAGGTGGAGATCCTGCCGCAGGCTCAGGCCGAGGGCTTGGGTGTGTTCCCCTACAGCCCGCTGGGGGGAGGGCTGCTGACCGGCAAGTACGGCCCGGAAGACCGCCCGGATTCCGGGAGGCTGGTCGAGAACAAGATGTATATGACACGCTACGCCGCGGACTGGATGTATGCGGCCGCCTCGCGGTTCAGTGAACTGGCCGAACGGGAGGGCATTTCTCCCGCCACCCTGGCCATCGCCTGGGTTGCGGCCCATCCCGCGGTCACTGCCCCCCTCATCGGAGCACGGAACCTGGAGCAGCTCGAGGCCTGCCTGGCCGCGGCCGACTTTGCCCTGAGTCCCGAGCTCTACGGCGAGATCGCAGCGCTAACTCCCGAGCCCCCTCCTGCTACCGACCGGAACGAGGAGCGGACAGCACACAACTTCGGGAGCCGCTAGGGGGAGGGCAACACGGGCCGGGATTTCGTGTCCCGGCCCGCGGTTTTCAGTGGAGAGAGATGATTGCGGTTCTGCTGAGCCTTACTTTATTTTCTTCTTTTCCTTCTTTTGTTGTTCTTTTTTGGCCTCTTCCTTGGCCACCTTGACGTACTTTTCCTCGCCGCTCTCCATCCCCTTCTTCATCAGATAGAGTTCCTTGAGCTCTGTCTCAAGCTTCTTTTTTTCCTTGGGATCGTCGGCCTTTTTGAGCCTCATGGAGACGACCTCGATCTTATCATCGATCATCTCTGGCGTTATCTTGACGTATTTGACCTCCTTCGTCTCGCCGTTCCCGTTCGCTCCGTTGAGGTAGGTCTTGATCTTCTTATCCTTGTCGTAGAGCTTCACCAGGGTCGCCTTGAGCTCCTTCTTTTCCTTGGGGTCGTCCGCTTTCTTGAGCGCGACCTCCACCTCAGCGATCTTGGCCTGAATGATCTCGGCCTCCTTCATGACCTTCTCGGTCTCCTTTTGCTGCTCCGCCTGCTTAGCCTTGAGCTGCTTTTCCTTCTTCTGCTTGTCGGACTTGTCCTGCGTCAAGGCAGCAGAATCGGGAGCGGGCTGCACAAGGGAAGTGGAGAGCGCGTCGCCGTCGGCACCTTCGGCCTGGGCCACGACCTTCGGCTCGGCCAACACCAGCACCAGGAAGGCTGCCAGCGGGAGGATCAGCAGCAGCTTCAGCTTGGCCGTCCCCCGGGATTTTGTACGTGTCATCATGGTTATTCTCCTTTTGATCTGTGATTGGTGAAAATTGTGTGCGAGCTCGACAATTTTTCCTCCCACGTGCTGCTCCAGAATCAGCAGCTGGTACCCTGCGGCGCTGCAGCCTTGCGCAATGACTGCGTTATCGGCCAGGTATTCGTGGGTCTCTTTGAGAGATTTTTTGTACGGCCATACAAAAGGATTGAACCATTGTAGGATTGCGACCAATTCCATGAGGATGATATCCATGGAATGGCGCTGTTTTATATGAACCCGTTCATGGGCCAATATACGGCTCAGGTCATGCGGAGAGATGTTTTCCCTGTTCAGGAAGATGTAGCCGAAGAACGAGAACGGCTGTGAGTTCGTGTCGATGAAGACATACCGGCAGTCCCTGCAGACCTGGATGGGGCAGGTCCTGACGGTACGCAGGATGCGCACCAGCTGCCGGAAGAATCTCGCCGTAAGCGCCAGGGCTCCCAGGACATAGACCGTCCCCAACAGCAGGCTGAGGGACAGGGCAAACCCGGTTTCGGGTGCGGGGGACAGGCTCCCGAAGGTGAGCGGCGCGACCTCCCGTGTCATCAGCGGTGAGGTCACCTTGGCCAGGGGGATGACGATTGAAAACACCAGGGCCCCCACGAGATAGATCCGGTTGAGCCTGAAATAGGTCTCGTCCTTTAGGAAAAGCCAGTAGACACCGTAGAACAGGGCCAGGCACACGGCCGACTGAAGCAGGTATTGGAGGAGGCTATCCATCGTTTTTTCTCTTTTGTTGTTTTTGGATTTCCCTGGTGATCATGTGCTTGATCTCTTCCAGCTCAAGGATGGTGAGCTTCCGGTCCGAGGCGAAGAAGGACACCATCTCGGGATAGGAGTCGCTGAAGTATTTTCGTACGAAATTGTGCATGAAAAGTTTGGTGTAGGCGTCCTTGGTCACCAGAGGATAATATTCATGTGTCTTTCCGTACGCCTTGTGATCGACGAATCCCTTTTTCTCCAGGATCCGGACGATGGTGGACACGGTGTTATAGGCGGGTTTAGGATCCGGGAGATGCAGGATGATGTCTTTGACGAAGGCGCTCTCCAATTCCCACAAGACATGCATGATCTGCTCTTCGGCTTTGGTCAATTCTTTCATGATGTCTTCAATATAAAACTAAATTCTTAGTTTGTCAACTAAATAGTTAGTTAATGAGCGCGCGGCTTGATTTCTTTCCCAGCCTTGGTTATAAAGTCAGTGACATCCTGTAGCGAGGGAAACATGATCCTGCATCCGAAAACACGAAACATCCTGGCGTTTGTTGTCGCATCGGTGTTCCTCTTCCAGGGGTGCGCCACCGTCTCCTCGAGCTGGGGAGAGAAGATCCCTGTCACCAGCAGCCCCATGGGAGCGAAAATATTTGTGGATGGGAAGGAGAAGGGTGAAACCCCCCTGGAGTTGACCCTGAAGCGCAAACAGGACCACCTCATCCGGATCGAGCTGGATGGCTATGATCCCTATGAGATCTCGATCGGCCGCAAGAAATCTCCGTGGAAGTCCATCGTCGGGAACCTGATCGTCGGTGGGCTCCCCTTCGGCATGGCCGCCGAGCGCATCTGGGGGGAAGTGGCGTCCGTGGACAAGCCCATCACAGGTGAATATTTCTGGTACGGATTCCTCGCGGGTTTCGTGGCCTTCATGGCCGTGGACCTGGCTACGGGCTCCATGGACACTCTCACTCCCAAGAAGGTCGTAGTGGATCTCACGAGAAAGGGGAGGGGCGAGCCCCGAACCCGTGCCATGTTTATTGATTCGGACGAACTCGAGAACATCACCTGGATCAGCATCCGCTGCGCGGATACGGATGACCGGGTCACCCTGAATCTGAGATAGTCTCCCAGGGGAGGTTTTTGACTTCCCACCCGCCCTGTGCCAGAATAAAATTGGGAGAATGAGGAAGACCTCACGCCGTTGTTTCTTGGAGGAATCCCTGGCTGCGACAGGCTCCTTTCTGATCTATCCCCTCCACTCCGAAACTCGGGAGGCTGAACGGATGACACGCACCCCGCCCCGGCTCCGGTATCCGTCCTATCTGAGGCTCTATGAGGACGGCACGCTCGAAAAGAGGGCTGAAGAGCTGAAGGAGATTTACCGGGACTGCAGCCTGTGCCCGCGGGACTGCCGGGTCGACCGGACGCAGGGTCAGCTGGGCAAGTGTCGGGCGGCGGCTGTGGTGAGGACCTCGAGTGCGTTCCCTCATTTCGGTGAGGAAAAACCCCTGGTCGGACAGAAGGGTTCGGGCACGATCTTCCTCTCCCACTGCGACCTCCGCTGTCTATACTGCCAGAACTATACTCTCAGCATCGAGGGAGAGGGCGTGGATGTGCCGGATGTGAGGGTGGCCGAGGCCATGCTCAAGCTGCAGAAGCTCGGCTGCCACAACATCAACTGGGTCACGCCCACGCACTACCTGCCCTCCCTCATAAACGCCCTCTTGCTGGCCGTGCCCATGGGCCTTGAGATCCCGATCGTGTACAACACCAGCGGCTTCGAGAAGCCAGAGATCCTCGCGTACCTGGACGGTGTGGTAGACATCTACCTGCCCGATTTTAAATACTGGGATCCAGAAATGGCGGGCAAGTTTTCCAGCGAGGCCTACAGCTATCCCCACTATGCCCGACTGGCCCTCCGGGAGATGTTCCGGCAGGTGGGAGATCTCGTGGTCAGCGGGAGGGGGATCGCGCAGCGGGGTTTGATGGTCCGCCATCTGGTCCTGCCCAACCGTGTGGCCGGGACACGGGAGGTCCTGGGATTCATCGCCGAGGAGCTGTCGCGCGCGACCTATGTCAACATCATGCGGCAGTACCGCCCGGAACACCGGGCCCGCGAGTTCAAGGAGATCGACCGCCGCCTCACGGGAGCAGAATATGCAGAGGCCCTGGGCTGGGCCCGTGAATTGGGACTCACCAATCTTGACCGATAGAGCTTGAAGACTATATATATGGGGATGGCCCCTCCTCATCGGGAGGTATTGTATTGAAAGAACTGTTCACTGAGATCGAGATCGGCGCTCCGGCTGAAAAAGTCTGGGACATCCTGATGGATTTCAAGGCCTATCCTGATTGGAATCCCTTCGTCAGGGAGATCGAGGGCGACGCTGCTCTGGGAGGGCGATTGCGTGTCGCCTTAAAGCTGGAGGGCAGGAAGCCCATGGTCTTCAAGCCCCGGGTCGAGGGCCACGAATCCCGGCAGGAATTCCGCTGGCTGGGCCACCTGATCCTGCCGGGTGTGTTCGATGGGGAGCATGCCTTCCTGATCGAATCCCTGGCAGAGGAACGGGTGCGATTCATCCAGAGGGAACGCTTCCACGGGATCCTGGCGTCCCTGCTCTTGAAGGGTATCGAAGCCCAGACCCTGGCCGGTTTCGAGGCCATGAACCAGGCGCTGAAAGAGCGCGCGGAAAAGTAACAAAAAGGGGACA
>CBESWG010000052.1:0-19912 GCA_965533275.1 uncultured bacterium | reverse complement strand
CCGTATTCGGCCTCGAAATTCTTGACCGCGTTGGGCCCGCCGAAGTCCCGCGCCGAGCGGATGTCGAGGTCCATCCACACGATCTTCCCCGGCGCGGCCTCGTCCCCGGTATGCGCCTGGATGATCTTCTCGATCAGGGTCTGTCCCATCCGCTCTCACTCCAGGCGCGCGGCCACGGCATGGGCCACGTCCAGTGTCGTCGAGGTCCCGCCCACGTCATAGGTCCGGACCCTCCCTTCCTTGATCACCGCCGCGATGGCCGCCTCCAACCGGAGGGCATCCTCCTCCTCACCCAGCCAGTCGAACATCATCTTGGTGGCCAGCAGCATGGCCGTGGGGTTGACCTTGTACATGCCGGTGTACTTGGGGGCGGAGCCGTGGGTGGGCTCGAACACCGCATAATCGTCCCCGATGTTGCCGCTGCAGGCGAAGCCCAGGCCGCCCACCAGCTGGGCCGCCAAGTCGGAGATGATGTCACCGAAGAGGTTCTCCGCCACCAGCACCGCATAATTCTGCGGGTTCTTGACCAGCCACATGGCCATGGCATCCACGTTGGCCTCCCAGAACTCCACATCGGGGAAGTCGGGGGCCATCTTACGCGCAATATCGAGGATGAATCCGCCGGTCTCCCGCAGCACATTGGGCTTCTCGACAAGCGTTACCGAGCGCCGGCCGTGCTGGCTGGCGTATTCGAAGGCGCGCTGCAGGATTCGGGTGTTTCCTTTCCGAGTCATGATGCGCGTACTGATCGCCAGGTCCTCGTTTGGGACATCCGAGAATTTCTTCATCTTGGGATGTATGAGCAGGGCGTCCTTGACCTCCTGGGGCATGGGAAAGAACTCCACCCCCGCGTACATTCCCTCCGTATTCTCGCGGAAGATGACGAGGTCCACATCGTCCCGGTAATTGAGCGGATTGCCGGGATAGGCCTTGCAGGGCCTGAGGTTGGTGTAGAGGTTGAACTCCTGGCGCAGCCTCACGATGGGGCTGAAGTACACAAATCCCTTGTCGCTCAGCCGGGGATCGATCTCCAGGGCCGCATCTTCGCGGGGCTTTGAGGTGATGGCTCCGAACAGGCAGGCATCCGTCTCCTTGAGTAGAGAGATCGTTCTCTCCGGGAGCGGATCTCCTTCCCGGCACCAGAATTCCCAACCGATGTCACCCTCCAGATACTCGGCATCGAAACGCATCTTGTCCAGAACGATCCGCGCGGCTTCCATGACTTCGACACCCACTCCATCCCCAGGCAGGACTGCGATACGGTATTTCGGCATCTAAGGCTCCTTTTTCTATTGATTCGTGATATCCGCGCCCATCAGCCCGATGAGGGCAGAAGTGGGGACTTCTATGATAGAAGAGCGCGACAAAAAGTTCAAATCCCCTGCTTGAGCTTCTTCTGCGTATAGGCGACGAGCCCGCCTGCCTGGAGGATTCCCAGGACCGATTCGGGCAGGGGAGCGAACTCAAAGGTTCCCCGGGGCGTCTGAATGAGTCCGCGCGTAAAGTCGATGCGCACCCTGTCGCCGGCTTCTATTGCCTCAACCGCTTCCTGGGACTGGATCACCGGCAGGCCCTGGTTGATCGCGTTGCGAAAAAAAATGCGGGCGAATGACCCGGCGATCACAGCTTGCACACCCGAGAACTTCAGGCAGGAGGCGGCCTGTTCACGGGAACTGCCGCAGCCGAAGTTCTTTCCGGCGATGACTACATCCCCGGGTTGGACCTGGCTGGCGAAATCCGTATCCAGGTCTTCCAGAGCATGTCCCGCCATCTCCTCGGGTTCCATGAGAGCATATGTGTATTTCCCGGGGAAGATCACATCGGTGTTGACGTCATCCCCATATTTCCAGGCTTTGCCTTCAGTCATGTTGTCGACCTCGGATCGGTAATTACGCCGGTGAGCGCCGAGGCCGCCACGGTGGCCGGAGACGCCAGATAGATCTCGGAGTCCCGGCTCCCCATGCGACCGCGGAAATTACGGTTGGCCGTGCTGAGGGCCACCTCACCCGGAGCCAGTATGCCCTGATGCGCGCCCAGACAGGGCCCGCATCCGGAGTTCAGGATCACGCAGCCTGCCTCAGACAGGCTTTCTAGGATCCCCTGCCTCAGTGCCTGCACATACACCTGGCGTGAGGCCGGGATGACGAGCACACGCACCGCAGGGTGGATCCTGCGCCCCCCCAGGATCCGGGCCGCGGCCTCCAGGTCTTCGATCCGGCCGTTGGTGCAGGTGCCGATGAGGGCCTGATGGAAGCGCGTTCCCAACACCTCGGAAACCGGCTTGACATTGTCCACAGTATGGGGACACGCAACCTGGGGCTCAAGCTCAGAGAGATCATAGCTGAGGACATGGGCAAAATCCGCGTCTTCGTCCGAGTAGACGGGCGTGAACTCCGTCCGGGCACGGCCCTCGAGATAACCGAGGATTTCTTCATTCGGGGCGAAGTAACCGTTCTTGGCACCCATCTCCGCCGCCATGTTACTCAGTACGAGCCGTGATGATAGGGGGAGCCGCTCCGCGGCCGGGCCGGCAAACTCGACGGCCATGTAATTGGCAAAATCGGCCCCGTTGTCTCCGATGATCTTCAGGATGGCATCCTTGGCCGTGATTTCCTCACCGAAGCGGCCCTTGAGGTCGATCCGGATGGTCTTGGGTACTCGCAACCAGATCTCATCCGTGGCCCAGAGGCAGGCCACCTCGGTCCGCCCGATCCCCGCTGAGAAAGCCCCGAAAGCCCCGTAGCTCGTGGTGTGGGAGTCGGCGCCCAGTATGAGCTCCCCCGGGAGGGCAAAACCTGATTCGGAAAAGACCTGGTGGCAGATGCCGTTCTGGATATCGAAAAAGTGTGAGATGTTCTGAGCCATCACAAATTCCCGGATGAGCTTGTGATTCAAGGCGTATTTTTCGGCGGCAGCTGGGACCACGTGGTCCAGGATGATGACGATCTTCTCGGGCTGGCGGACCTTCTCTACTCCCAGCTTGGCGAACTCCTTGCTGATGGCGGCCGTGTTGTCGTGGGACAGGATGAAATCCGGAGCCACAGTGACCACCTCACCGGCCTTGACGTCCCTGCCGGTCCGGCTCCCCAGCACCTTTTCGGAAAATGTCTTGGCCAAATCCCCCCCTCCTCGTGTTATGCCTGGCTAGTCGATCTGCAGCGCCTCAAAATTCACGAAGTCGGCATGATTGACGATGATGGCCTCCACGGTCCGCCGCGCACCATCGCCTTCCTTGGAATGGGCGGCGATGATGTGCAGGATCTCCTGGGGGATGTCAAACCGGCCGGCAAAGGCCGCGCCCGAGACAGGATGCCTGAGGAGCTGTCCCTCTCGGCTCTTGACAAATTCCCCGTCCCGGCGTGTGTATTCGAAAAGCTTGCCCACGTCATGCAGCAGGGCGCCGGAGAGCAGGGCGTCGCGGTCAATGGCAACCCGGCCCCCATATTCCTCCACCAGCACCTCGGCGATCTGCAGAGAGCATTGTGTCACCGCCCGGGTGTGGCTGACGATGTTGACGGGAGTGTGACGGATGAGCAGAGTAAAGGGCATGTCCTTTAAATCTTCGACCGTCCACCCGCTCTTGTCCATCGCCTCCAGCCACACAACAATGGTCTTTTCCTGGAGTTCGGCATCCTCGATGAGTTGAAACTCAGGCATCAGAGAAAGGAGTTTGTTTCGCATCATTCGTCCTCTTCGCTCCCCGGTCCGTCATAGGCAAAGTCCGTGGGATGGATCTTGCGCATGGGACGCATGCGGGTCTTTTCTTCATGGATGTGGGCGGTCAGGCCGGCTGTCCGGGCGATGATGAAGAACGCATTCCCTATCTCGGGCGGGAAGCCCAGGTCACAGAGCAGAGCGGCTATGGCCCCGTCCACATTGATGGGCAGCGCCTTGCCCAACTGCCCGGCCAGGGCATGTTCCACGGCACGAGCAATGGACACATGCCGCCCGGAGAGGCCAAGTTCCGCGGCCAGCGCAAACAGCCTGGCCGTGCGCGGGTCCTGAGTGTGCAGGCGGTGGCCGAATCCGGAGGCCCGCTTCTTGCTCTGCCGCATTTCCTCGAGCACCGCGCCTGCAGCCTCCTCCATCTCCTTGCCCGCCTCGGACATCAGCTCTGCGATGCGGTAGAACAGGCGCATGCCCTCTTCGATGGCACCCCCGTGATAGCGGGAGATCGCCAGGATGCCGGCAGCGATGGATGCGTTGAGCTCGGAACCGGTGGACGCCACGGTGCGAGCAGCGAGAGCCGAGGGAGGGCTGGCCCCATGGTCGATCGAGGAGACAAAGATGGCGTCTATCAGCCTCCCCACTTCCGGAGACGGCATCTCACCTTTGAGGACCAGGTAGATAGCCTGGGAAAACGATATCGTCCCGATGAGCTCATCCACCGGCTGCCCGCGGACCGCAACCCTGTTGGGCGCCACTTTAGTGATGCCGGTTTTCCAGTGCAGTTCACTCATTTGGTCCTCCTGCCTTGCCGGCCAGTTCGAGGGCGGCCGCTGGGATGTCTGCCACGCTCTCGACAACATGCACGCCCACTTCCTTGAGCCGGCCGACCTTGCTGGCGTGGGAGCCTCTGGTGCCCTCCACGATGGCGCCGGCATGTGAGAAACGCGTACCGGATTTGGCGGCCTTTCCGCCTATGTATGCGACCACGGGTTTGGTCAGCTTGCCGGCCGCGATCAGGTCCGCGACTCGCTCTTCTTGTGTGGTCCCGATCTCGCCGAACATGACGATCAGATCGGTCTGTTCATCCTCTTGGAAGAGCTCCACGACCTCGGGATGGGAAAGGCCCACCACGGCATCGCCGCCCACATGGACGATCGTGCTCTGGCCGAGCCCGGCCTCGGTGAGATAGTAGGACATGGCGGATGTCATCCCCCCGGAACGGGAGGTGACACCAACGTTTCCAGGCTTGAACCATTCGCGTGCCCTCTCCGCCCGGCCCCCAATCATCCCCAGCACCGCTCGGCCCGGGCTGACCAGGCCCAAGGTGTTGGGGCCCACGAAACGCGCACCTCGCTTTTCGGAAAAGGCGGCGATCTCGAGCACATCCTGGATCGGCACGCGGTCCGGGACGATGACCACGAGCTTGACACCCGCGGCAATGGCCTCCAGGGCGGCGTCCTTGACCAGGGTGGCGGGCACGAATATGACACTCACGTCCAGCGCACCTGTCCGCTCCCAGGCCTCTTCCACGGAGTCATAAACGGGAACCCCCAACACATCCTGGCCACCCTTGCCCGGAGTCACTCCGGCCACGACCTTCGTCCCATACTCGGTCATCAGGCGGGTACGGACCATCCCCTCTCGACCTGTGATCCCCTGGACCACGACCTTAGAATGTTCATTGACCAGGATCGACATGTTATTCTTCCGATTCCTTACTTCCCTCGGGTGTCCGAACTCCCGGTCCACCCTGTTTCTCTATGATGCTCGAGCGGTATTCCCGCAGTCCGGGCATGGGAAGATGGATTGCGATCGCGTCCTGTTCATGGAAGCGGCAAAAGATCTCGCAGGCCAGGCACTCCGTGCACTTTCCCTTTCGGGCCGCATCCCTCTCCACGGCCAGCTCCGGCCTCTGCTCCCCATCCAACCTCAGGATCCCGGGAGCACAGGCTTCGATGCATCCATGCGTGCCGCAGGCGGCACATTTCTCGTGATCAAAATAAACAGCACCGGTCACGGTCGCAAAGGAATACCACGTGTCCGGGAACTCCGGCTCTTCCAGCGGCCGCACCCGGTAGGGCCGGCTTCCGCTCTCCGCGATCAGCTCTTCCATGCGCCGGGCACAGAACTCAGGAGAATCATCCCGACCATAGCCCTCGACGGTGCCGGGGATGTTTTCGAGGTATTGGTCCAGGATCTCGATGGCTTTTTCCTCGTAGTTTCCGCCCAGGCGGATGACTGCGGGGATGTCGAGCCCCTCCTCCAGGAATGCCTTGACCAGGCCGCGGGCCGAGTGGAACTGCTCTTGGCTGGCCACGCCCGAGCCTGAAGCGAAATATCCCTTGATGTTGGGCTGCGAAAGGATAACCTTGGCCGCCCGGTACACTTTGGCGGCGGCCGGATTGCCGCTCGTATCACAGTAGTTGGCAAGCATGAAGCCGCAGCTCAGGACCGCGTCCATGGACATCATCGAGCCTCCCCCGCCGGCACCGTTGAAGCCGATGGCCTTTTCCTCCGGCGAGAGGTCCTCGTGCATCTGGAGGAAGTAGAACGTACCGCGGTAGTCCTTTTCCTCGATGCGGTAGGCGATCTTTTCCAGTTCGGTGGGGGGACGGTCGAATTCACGGGCGACCTCGATCCCCAGGTCGGGATGCCGGAAGACCGCATAGTCATCCACAGTGAAGTGGCAGTCGGCCGCATAGACCCTTCCGTCCGCTGTGCGGACCAGTGGATTCATCTCGGCAGAGCGGGCATCATACGTTCGGGCCACACGGTAGAATTTTGCAAGCAGCCCCGAGAGCTGGAGCAAAAGCTTGCCCTTGATCCCGGTACGGCGGATGAGGTTGCGGACCTCATACTCCCGCACGCCCTCGAGGATGTCGATGGGCATGCGCGCGATCTTTTCGGGATGGATCTTCGCGATCTCCTCGATCCCGGTGCCGCCCACCGAGCTGAAGACCAGGAGCGGAGCCTTGGCGGCATCGTCGATGACCAGCCCTGCGAAATACTCGGCTTCGATCGCCAGTTTTTCCTCCACCAGGACCTCGTCCACCACGAAATTCTTAATCTGGGAGCCCAGCAGCTCGCGCGCCTGGGCTTCGGCCTCTTCGGGAGAGTCTGCAAACCGGATCCCACCCAGCCCGGCCCGGCCCGTGACCCAGACCTGGATCTTCAGCACCACCGGCCGTCCCAGGCCTGCCGCGATCTCGCGGGCTTCTTCAGGAGTTCGGGCGACACCACCCTCCGGGATGCGGATACCGCCATCCTTCAACAGCTGTTTGCTCTGGTATTCGAATAGTCGGGCCATCTGTATTTCCTGAAAAGGAAACCCTATCTTATTAAAACAGCCCCGGGCAGTCAATCTCTCACTCCTTTTCACCGACCGGCTGGAATCACCCCCCCACAAAAAGGCCTCGGGGAAGCATTGACGACAAAACCTGGCGGATGTAGTTTGGGAAAAGATGCCATGAGCGTCGGAGGGGGAATGAGATCTAAAAAAGCCGCCTTGATCTTGGCTACCTGCTTGTTAGGAGCCTGTGCGACAGGCAGGCCCGATGCCAGGGCCAGGTTCTATCAGGATGAGCTGGACATCATGCTCATGCGGGGCAAGGACTACCAAGAGGTCACGCAAGTCTTGAACACATGGGAATTCGGTGTCCTGGACACCTGGGAAGCGATAAATCCTGATGAATCGAGCCTGAAACGGCTGGACAACCGAAAACTCGGCCGGTTTTCCGAACAGGAAAAACGGAACATCTTCAAGAACACGGGCAGCTACAACGTCTTCTATCTCTTAAAACAGGAAAGCAGCGAGTCTGCCTCTCTGGGCGAAATATCCGGCATGGGCTTCAACACACGGAAAGACAACACCGTGGACATCGAAAGATACTCTCTGATCCGGACGACCTTCCACAACCAAAAACTCATTCAGTTCAAAGTCTGGACGGACATCACGACCTCCAACGTCAGTGGATTCAAGGTCAAACGGGTTCCCTAGCCGGCTCATTTGATCCACATCTGGAAGGTCACGCCATCTTCCTCGCTGTAGATCTCCAGGACCTCTCCCTTCATAGACAGGAGCTGCCGGATCATCCTGTCCAGGTCATATCCCTCTTTCTTGAGACGGACCTTGTCCTCCTGGGAGATGGCGGAAAACGCCAGGTCGGCCAGGGCCCAGGGGATGTTGAGCCTCAGAGCCGGCTTGCGCTGGCCCTCCTTGTAGATACGCAGGTACAGGATCCGAGCCCCCCGCTCATCCTGCTCCTCTCTCTCTTCCCCGAATTCTTCGAAGGCATCTGGATCGATGCGGAGGATGGCCAGCCTGGCCCGGTCGCGGAGCTCGTCGTCTCGGGAATCATCCAGGATCTCTCTCAAGACCGGGAGGGCCTTCTCCCTGGCCCGCTGATCATCCACAAAACTCAATTGAATAGCGGCGTAGTAACGCACGTCCCGGTGATCACTCTTCAGCCTCGACTCCGCCTCGTCCAGGTAGGATCTGCGCCCGTTCTTGTGCAGGCGGATGGCCAGGTCCACGATGGTGTTCTCGGCATCGTCGATGAGGCTCCTGTCTACATCCTCCTGCCTGAGGAAACGCTTGAACAATGCAAGTGCATCCGCCTCTTTGCCCCGCTGCTCCTCCAGGCACTTGCCCTTGTAGAAGAGGGCTTGGGCATAGTAGCGGCTGTCCGGATATTTTTCCAGGAGATCGTCCAGGATCTTCTGGGCCTTGGTCCACTTCTTGTCGAATATCAGGACCTTGGCCTCGGTGAACAGGTCATAGTCGGACTGGGCTTCGATGATGGTCAGTCCCAGTGAGGCGGCCAGGAACACTATCAGAATCACACTATTGATTTTTCGCATTTCAGATCTCACTTCCCTGCAGTTCCTGTTTGACCAGCTTGATCTTCATAACCAGCTGTCTCTCCTGGATGAGCGCCTGGAGCTTGGCCAATTCGGCGGCGGGAAGCTCCGAGCTGATCTGGCTCAGTTCCAGGAAGAGCAGCTCGATCTGGTCGCAGAGGATCTTGGCCTTTGACATTTGGTAGGAACCGAGCTGCTGGTCGATGTATCTTTTTTTGGACAGGAGGTCCTTGGCCTGATCTGAGGCATAGTCGCTCTGCCAGAAATCGGCGGCCTTCTCCGGAGACGACTGGACCAGATCGAGCAGCAGATACTGGCTCCTGTCCAGGTAGTCCAGTGTGGTGCGCCGGGCCACTTCGATATCCATGTCCTCGAGCGTCCCGGCCGGGATGACCAGTTCCAGAGAGGCCAGCTCCAACGGTCCGGGGGAGCGCAGCACCAGGAAGGTCAGGGCCGCACCCAGGAGAGCACCGATGAACAGGGCCGCATAGACCGGACGCATCCGGGATTGGAGTAGGATTTCCCGGAATCCCCGTCGCCCGGGAACACCGATCCTGGATCCCTTCCCCAACACTCGATCCGCGATCCTGTCGGGCAGACCTTCCCAGTCCACACCCTCCATGGCCGCAGCTATTTCCGGATTCAGGGTATCCGCACCATTAAAGACCTTCTTCATATCGTTCATCTCCCGGCGGCAGTCCGAGCAGGCCTGGAGGTGGCCCTCCACAGCCCAGCTCATCTCATCGGGGAGTTCTCCGTATAGATAGGCCGCCAGTTCCCTCTGATATCCTTCACATTGCTTATTCATGGCTGTGCTCCCACATAGGGGCTCATATGGATCTTCAGGTTCTGGATCGCCTTGAAATTGAGCGACTTGACCGTGCCCACGGCGATATTCAGAATCTGGGCGATCTCTGTGTACTGGAGCTGATTGTAGTGCCGCATCACAAAGATCAGGCGCTGGCGTTCTGTAAGGCGACCCAGGCAGGTTCCGAAGACGTCCTTCAGGTCCGATGCTGAGGAGGGGTCCTTGACCGGCCCGGTTCGATCCTGCCTGACTTCTTCGGGTTCGGCATCCACCAGAAACTCCCGGTCCTTCTTGTGCTGCTTGCGGTAGTGATCGATGCACAGGTTCTTGGCGATCTGGAGCAGCCAGTTCTGGAAGTTCTTTTCCTGCTCGAACATGGCGGCCTTCTGAAAGAACCGCAGGAAGGTTTCCTGTACGATGTCCATGGCATCCTCATGGTTCCGGAAAAAGGAAAACGCCAGCAGATAGACCTTCTTCTGGAAGAGCCGGGTGATGGCCTTGAAGGCCTCCCGGTCTCCCTCACGGGCCTGCAGCACGAGTGCGCGGATGTGTTCCTGCTCGGCTGAATCGTTGCGCTCCATCAGGCTTCAGGTCTCCTCATGATCTTCTCTTCGTCGAGTTCTACGGAAGATCTCCCCAAAAGGTTCATCCCCGTTCCAAGTCAGGAATAAACCGGCTCTATCTATAGCGGAGCCACTTGAGGATCTCGGGAAGGCGCGGCGGCTTGCCGTACATCAGGATACCTACCCGATAGATCTTGCCTGTGAGCCAGATCATGGCCAGGATGGCGGCCACCAGGAGGACGATGGAGCCCAGGATCTGAGAGAACGGGGGCAGGAGGATACAGACGCGGAGCAGCATGAGCATGGGCGCAAAGAAGGGAAACAGGGAGAGACCGACCGACAGGGAGCTGGATGGGCTGCGCATCACGAACATGATCAACAGCAGGGGGATGACCAGCATCATGATCACCGGCATCATCAGCTGCTGGGCCTCCTTCTCGTTGTTGACCATGGAGCCGACGGCAGCGAAGATCGTGGAATACAGGAAATAGCCCAGCACGAAATAGATCACGAAGGCGACGAAAACATAGGGGGGGATGGTGGGGATCTGAAAGGAGTCCATCTGGGGAAAGGCGGAGGCCGCCAGCGCCCGGCCCTTGGTAGCCAGGGCGATGCCGAACAGGGTCCATATCGCATACTGTGTGAACCCTACGGCCGCGATACCTATGATCTTGCCGGCCATGAGCTGATAGGGCTTCATCGACGAAAGTACGATCTCGACGACCCGTGAGGTCTTCTCTTCGATCACGCCGCGCATCACGGCCTGGCCATAGAAGATGAGGGTCATGTACAGGATGAGGACGAGGAAATAGGAGACGAGGAATGTGCCTCCGGTATCCTCTTCCACTCCCCTGGACGTGACCTTATGGGTAGAAAGGGGGACCGGCATTATCAAGCGGCCGACCAGCTGAGGATCTATGGCCTCGCCCTTGAGGCGTTTCTCGATGACCACGGAATTCAGGGCACGGCGTATGTCCTGCGTCTTTTCGAAGTCTGAGACATGTTCGGAGACAAATTCGGCCTCTCCACCGGACACGATGTCCGTGGGCAGGAAGAGGTAGCCGGAGAGATCCTTGCTCAGGACCTTCTGGTTCAGGCGTTCCCTCAGTTCGCCCGTGTCGTCTGGTGACCGATGCTCTTCCAGGAGGTAGCGCTGGGTCCCGTCTTTTAGCCGGACATCCTTCAGCTTGAGCTCCAGCCCGGTCAGGATCTCGCCGCTGGTGTCTATGACCGCGATCGTCTCCTGCTCTTCCACGGTAATCACAGACAGCACGATCGGCACCACGAGCATGAGAGACATGAACACCGGCCCCAGGACCGTGCCGATGATGAATCCCTTGGTCCGCACGATCTGTAGGTATTCCCTCTTGACGACAGCGAGTATCTTATGCATTGCTGCCTCCCACCTTGTCGATAAAAATGGCGTTAAGCGTCGGCTCTTTTACCTCGAAGCGGCTGACCCGCAGCCGGTTCGCCACCAGCTTCAGGAGCTCCTGGGGATCGATGCCTTCCTTCAACCTGATCTCCATGGAACGGCCATAATCGTCCAGCTTAGCGATTCCGGGAAACTCCTGCACAAAAGCGGCATCACCATCATAGTCCAGGACCACCGTGTTTTTCCCGTACTGCTGCTTGATCTCCTTCAGCTCGCCCTCCAGAACCTTCTCAGCCTTGTTGATGAGGCAGATGTTGTCGCAGATCATCTCGACCTGCTCCATC
The DNA here is from genome assembly GCA_965533275.1 of uncultured bacterium. Taxonomy (GTDB): domain Bacteria; phylum Acidobacteriota; class Aminicenantia; order Aminicenantales; family Aminicenantaceae; genus JAUXEH01. The sequence goes on along the minus strand of CBESWG010000052.1, from coordinate 8,293 downwards.
CTGTGTGTGGAAAAGATGATCGTCGTACCCCTGTCCCGCATCTCCAGCATCACGTCCTTGAACAGCTTCGTATTGACCGGGTCCAGCCCGGAGAAGGGCTCATCGAGGATGATGAGCTTGGGATCGTGCAGGATCGTGGCGATGAACTGCGCCTTCTGCTGCATTCCCCTCGACAGCTCCTCCGTCTTTTTTCTCCGCCAGTCCGACAGATCGAACCGTTCCAACCAGTGCTCCACCTTGCTGCGCGCCTGCTGCGGCTTGAGCCCCTTCAGGGCCGCCAAGAAGAGCAGCTGTTCCCCCAGCCGCATTTTTGGATAGAGCCCGCGGTCCTCCGGCAGATATCCGACCTCCCCTTTCATGTCCTCGTCCATGCCGCGGCCCAGGACCTCGATCCGCCCCGAATCGGGGATGATGATGTTCATGACCATCCGGATGGTCGTGGTCTTGCCGGCACCGTTGGGCCCCAGGAGGCCGTAGATCGATCGCTCGGGGATCGCAAAAGACAGTTGTTTCACAGCATAAAATGTGCCGAACCGTTTGGACACATCCTCTATGGCAAGTGCATTGGCCATGGGCAGCTCCCTCTTCACCAAAGATAAGACTGTATTCTAATGAAGGGCGCGGGTATATGCAAACCCTGTTCGGTTTACTAAACCAAGGAACTCTTATATAGTATGAAATCGCATATCCGCTGTCGCCGGAAGGAGAGAAGATGCGCAAAGGAACCTACGTTCTTATCATCCTGATGATTTTTTTCATCTTACTGACGGTCACGTTCGCCTCCTTCTTCTATTTCCAATTCACCAAGGCCCCAGCAGTGAAGGCCAACTCATTCCTGGAGCTCAGGCTCATGGGAGAGATCCAGGAAAGGGTCGGCCCCGACATCATGAGCCTCATGTATCTCAAGCCCGAGCCGCTCGCCATGCACGACATATGGTATAACCTGCGGAAAGCCAAGGTCGACACCAAGATCACAGCCGTGGTCCTGCGTCTCGGGAACCTCGTGTGCGACTGGGCAAAGGTCAATGAGATCAGGGACCTCATCCTGGATTTCCGCCAATCCGGTAAAAAGGCCTATGCCTACATCGAAGAGGCCATCGAATTCGACAAGGAGTACTACCTGGCAACGGCCTGTGACGAGGTCATCCTCCACCCCCAGGGATTTCTCATCATCAATGGGATCGGGGGCTACATCCCCTTCGTCAAGCAGGCCCTGGACAAACTGGGTGTGGAAGCCGAGGTCGAACATGTGGAGGAGTTCAAGACCGCCTACCACATGTTTACACAGGAAAAACTGACTCCGGCGCACCGGGAGATGCTGGATTCGCTCTATGCCAGCCTCTATGAGCACTATGTGAAGGAGGTCGCGGACGCGAGAGGGAAGAGCGAAGAGGACATCCGGAAACTCATCGACCACGGCTTTTTCCAGGGAGAATCCGCCCAGGAGGCAGGGCTGGTGGATGAGCTGCTCTATGAGGATCAGTTCCTGGACAAGCTCATGGGTGACCGCTCGAAAATAATCCGGGTGACACATCAACAGTATCTCCGAGTCAGTCCCTCATCGTTGGGCCTGAACAGGGGCAGGAAGATCGCACTGATCTACGGGATGGGCCCCATTATCAGCGGCAGCGGGATGTATGGCATGATGGGGAGCGATACGGTCTCACGCTGGATCCGGCGAGCCCGCCAGGACAAGTCCGTGGAGGCCATCGTCTTCCGCGTAGACAGCCCGGGCGGATCTGCCGTGGCTTCCGATTCCATCTGGAGGGAAGTGGCCCTTGCCAAGAAGGAAAAACCCTTTGTCGTTTCCATGTCTGACATGGCCGGCTCAGGAGGGTACCAGGTCGCCATGGCCGCCCACAAGATAGTGGCGCACCCCCAGACGCTGACAGGATCCATCGGCGTCATCTTCGCCAAGATCAACCTGATGCAGCTGTATTCCAAGCTGGGCATCACGGCCGAAAAGATCCAATATGGGAAGAGGGCCGACATGTTCTCCACCTTCCGACAGGCCACTCCTGAGGAACGCAGCCTTCTCAAGCAGGAGATCCTCAAGACCTATGATCACTTCATCACCAAAGCGGCGGAAGGTCGCTTGATGACCAAGGAAGAGATCGACGAGGTCGGGAGGGGCCGGGTATGGACCGGGGCTCAGGCTCTGGAGCTGGGCCTGGTGGATGAGATGGGCGGGCTCTCTCGGGCTATCGACATCGCCAAGGAGCTGGCCGGCATCGCAGACCGGGATCCGGTACGGCTCGAGGTCTGGCCCAAGAAAGTCTCCTTCTGGGACATGTTCTGGGGAAGGAGGGCCGTGCGCATAGAGGCCGAGCTTCCTCCGCGAGTGAAGAAGCTTCTCTCCACCCTCTCTCTGCTGGACCGGAACGTGCCGTGGGCCCTCATGCCCTTCTGGCTCCCCACCGACTGACTTGTATCATCTGGGGGCCAATCTCACCACAGCGACTTCGACGTGGTTCAATAGGCGTAGGAGTCGGGGCAGATGCTGCTGAACTCACAGTTGCTGCAGCTGTGGTAGTCGGGTTTGGCCGCAAAAACCTGCTTGCGGATCCCGGCTTCAGCTTCCCGGATCTTGTCCAGAGCCCTCTGCGTCTCTTTGGGGCTTTTGCGTGCTCGGCCGATGATGTCCGACTCCAGGAAATGGAGCCGCGTCTCCAGGGCAGGTACCCCAGTGGCCTTCAAAAACGAGAGCGCATAAACGTCCATCTGCAGGCTGGTGGCTGTGCGGCGATCCGCCTCTACCTGCGACTTGATCTCGGTGGCCTTGAAATCGGTGATGACCTCGCCTTCGGGGAGCCGGTCGATCCTGTCCCACCGCCCCGTGAAACGCAGATCGGCCTCCTGCCATTTGAAGACACGCTCCAGTGACTCCGGCACCTGTCCGGAGGCCTGGTCCCGCTCGATAAAACTCTGCAGGGCTCGTTCTCCGGCCTTCTTCTTCATCTCTTCGTGTTCCCGACTGAGGAATCCCTCGTTGATCCAGCGGTGCCTGTATTCGGTCAGCACCTCCCCTATGGGAGGAAACTTGCCGGACATCCTCTGCAGCAGATAGAAATGGATGGTTCCGTGCAGCACACGGCCGTATACCAGGTTGTAATGTGGAGGCACGGGAATCCGGACGATATGCCTGTAGCGGAATTTCAAAGGGCAGGTCAGGTAGTCGTCCACTTTATAGAAACTCAGCGGGGACACGGCCTGAGCGTATTCCTGCGCTCCCCGGGACGCTGACTCGGGGCTTCGCGCATAGCGCTGGATCTCCTCGAGAGCCGAAGCCTGCTGTGTTTCCTCGGGGATCCGAGACAGGTCCAGGGCTTCCAGGACAAAGGGGCTGACCTTCTTGAGCCGCTTGAGGCCGTAATCGCGAGCCCAGGTCAGGTAGAGCGTGTGTTTGGCCCTGGTCATGCCCACATAGAACAGGCGCCTCTCTTCCCTGATATAGGAGATCCCGTCCTCCTCGGGAAGCGGATCTGTCTCCGGTGAGTCCTCCCCCTTTTCGGTGTCGTCAAGGATCGCCTCCGGGAAGGGGATGCGCTCCCTGCGGGCCCGGCCGGGATATCGGTCGGCGATCAATCCGACCATAAAGACCACAGGGAATTCCAATCCCTTGGACTTGTGTACGGTCAGCACATTGACCGCATCCTCGTCCAGCTCGGCCTCGGCCGACGCAGGATTGTCTCCCACTTGACGGAGCAGGTCCAGGTGCTTCGCGAACGCAAACAGGGAGTCCTGATCGGTCACACGGGAGAAATTTTTGACTTTATCAAAAAAGATCCGGATGTTCTTGATCCGCAGCTCGGTCTGAGGGGACAGCTCTCGCGTGAGATCCTTGAGGAAGCCTGATTGTTCCAGAAAGGCGTACATCACCTGGCCTGCGTTCTGTCGGGCAGCCAGGTCGACGAAGGTACGTAGATCTTGGTAGATACGCAGGATCAAGTCCCGGGAGCGTGCCTCCACATCCACGGGATTTTCCCCCCGATGGAATTCCCGAAATACCTTGTGCAGTGTGAGGTTCCTTTTGTGAGCATAATTGGCCACGGATGCGAGGTCATAGGCATCCATCCGATAGACATCGGAGAGGGCGAGGTGGAAGAGGCTGGGACTGTCTTGAAAATCGGTCATAGACTTGATGAATGACATGAGGATCCGGATCTCTTCCTGTGCGTACAGGCCCCGGCTTCCGGAAAACCGGTATGGGACATCGCGCATGTTCAACGCCCTCAGATAGGGATCGGCATCCGCATTGGTCCTGACCAGGATAGCGATATCGCTGAAGGGGAGGCCCTCCCCCCCCCTGGTCTGTTCCTGGATGATTTCGGCGATGCGATCTGATTCGTGGGAAAGGGTGTCGAACTGCAGTTTGTGGATGCTTTTCCCGCGTGGCTCCAAGGCGGAACGCAGAGATTTGTCGATGTCTTCCCTGACTTCGAGACGGTGAGGATCATTGTGTCGGATCAGGCGGTAGGCGGAATCCAGGATGACCTGAGTGGATCGATAGTTGGAATTGATGACCACTCGCTCCGCCTGAGGGTAGATCTGGCTGAAGCTCAGGATATTGTTGAGGGATGCACCCCGAAAGCGGAATATGCTCTGATCATCGTCTCCCACCACTGTGATATTGTGATGGCTGGCACTCAGAAGTTTCAGCAGTTCGAACTGGATACGATTGGTATCCTGGAACTCATCTACAAGGATATATTTGTATTTGTCCTGATAATCCTTCAGGACGGAAGGTCGGGCTCGCAGGAGCTCGACGGTCAGGGTCACCTGGTCCTCAAAATCGATCATGCCGTGTTCGCGCAGGAGCTTCTGATATCGCCGGTACACCAGGGCCAGTTCCTGATGTTTGCGGGCCGTTTCAGCGGCAGCTGGATCCGAAGCCTTCTGGATCTGCTCCCGGGCATATCGGATGTAGTCACGGGAACTGATGCCCTCCTGTTTCAGTTTCCTTAAGGAAGCCAGGAGCTCCTGAATGTGTCTGGCAGGCGAGCTCAACGGCCGGTAGTGGCGCAGGGGGAAGCGGAATAGGTTTTCACGAAAAAAAATGGCCTGCTCGATCTCATCCAGCAGCATGAAGTCCAGATGGAAGCCCAATTCATGGGCATGATTGCGGAGCACCCTCTCACCAAAAGAGTTGAATGTGCTGATCTCCACAAAGGAATAACTGTACGGGATCAGGAGATCGACCCGTTCCTCCATCTCATTGGCTGCCTTCTCCGTGAATGTCACGGCGAGGATCTCATCCGGCCTGGCCGCCTTGGAGGAAATGAGGTGGGCGATCCGATGCGTGATGACCTTGGTCTTTCCTGTTCCGGCCCCAGCAATGATCAGCAGGGGCCCCTCACCAAAAGTGACGGCTCTTTCCTGCTCCGCATTCAGTCCCTGCAGCAGAGTATCCATATGTTTCTTTCCAACCGGCGGTGCGCCCATACCTGGCCTCAGGAGAATCTGATCCCCTCACGATCCGGAGTGTGGGCGAGGGGAAGGAGGTGTTTTTTTTACTTTAGGATAACCGTTTCGTCGGGCAGGCCAAGCCCCAATTCACGTGCCCTTTCCCTGATTGCCTGGGGATTGTCTTCGAGTTCCCGGATCTCCCTCCGGAGCTCATCCCTCTGATGTGTCAGCTGTTCCACACGCATCTCGAGCGAATCGGCCTTCCTGCTTATCTGATAGATATCGATCAGGCCCCTGTCTCCGAAGAACGAGGCGATCACCAGGACCAGGAAAAGAAACGACACCGCTGCAATCAGGAGTTTCGTCTTGATAGACAGACCAGCCTGTATCTTTTTTCTTTGTTGTGGTTGCTGCGGCATCAGGTTATGAGCTCCATTCCAGCTTTCATGAGACGGTGCAGTTCTTCGGCCGTGCCCGCCTCGGCATAGCCTCGGATGACCGGGACCGTCCCTGAAAAGCGTAACAGAATCCAGTCGTCATCGTCAAAATTTAATTTGAGCCCGTCTATGGTATCCGCACTCCTGACCTCTCGGCCAGCCAATCGGGTCGGCGGCCGCCTGATCAGCTGCCTCAGCTTTTTTTCCCTGGCCGTGGTCAGGGGAATCACCCGGGTGCTCCCCTCCAGGGTGCCGTATTTGACGAACAGGCCATCGATCAGCTTGGACAGCGGCTGGCCCCTCGCCGCCAACATCTCAACGACCAGGAGTCCCGCAAAAATCCCATCTTTCTCGGGGAGATGGTCCTTGACAGCGAGACAGGCGCTCTCCTCGCCGCCGAATATGATCTTCCCTTCCAGGAACAGGTCGGCCAGATATTTGAATCCAACCGGCGTTCTGAACAGCGGCAGGTCGTGTGCGCGGGCGATCCGGTCGATGATGTGCGTGGTGGCAACGGACCGGGCCACGCCTCCTCTCCACCCCTTTTCTGTGACAAAATAATCCAGAAGCAGCGCCAGCACAAGATTCTGCTCAATGAAGCGGCCCTGCTCATCGACGATGCCGAAACGATCCCCATCCGCATCGGTGGCGAGCCCCACATCGAGCTCCTTCTCGGTGACCAGGGCTTTCAGCTCTTCCAGATTCTCTTCTGTACAGGAGGGTGTGAAGCCTCCGAAATACGGATCCAGGTAGCCGTGGATCTCCTCGAACGGAATGTGATTCTCTTCCAGGATCTCATCCAGGTATTCGCGGCTCGCGCTGAAAAGGAGGTCAACGGCCACCTTGAGCCCGGACTTGCGGATCAGGTCGAAATCGATCCCATCCTGAATGTAAGCCAGATAATCCGCCTGCAGATCGATCTTCTCGACAAATTCGGTCTTGGGGTAAAACGGGCAGAAGGCGTCGCCCTGCATAAGGAGCTTGATCTCCTGCTCTATCTGATCGGTCTCATGAGGCAGGGCCGGCGCACCGGTTTCGACGTTGTATTTGAGCCCGTTATACTCAGGCGGGTTGAAGGAGGCGGTGAAGTTGATCCCGGCATGCGCCTTTCGGAGGATGACCTGATAGGCCTGGGCCTGGGAAGGAGCATCCCGGTCGGTGAGGTACACATGGATCTTATTGTGAGAGAGGACCTTCGACGCCTCGGCGGCGAAGCGCTCGGAAAGAAACCGAGTATCATGGTTTACGACAACGGAGATCTTGTCTTCAGGGAATTTTCGATGAAGAAAATTGGCGATCGCTTGAACCACCGTCCGGACATTCTGGAAGGTGAATTCTTCTCCCATGATGGCCCGCCAACCGGATGTGCCGAACTTGATCATGGTCGCCTTTGGTCTTAAGTAACACAAGTCCCCCTGAAAAGCAAGGCCTTGCGGGAGTTCGCAGATAAGATCCTTAGCGTTTCTTGGTGGTCATGGGCACGAAGCGGACGCTGCTGATCCGCTTCGTATGAGGCCTGCCGCCCTTCTTGGTGATCACACACAGAGTCTGATAGGTGCTGGGATCTCCTAGAGGGAGCACGATCCTGCCCCCCTCCCGAACCTGCTCAAAGACTTGGGTCGGCAGCTCGGGAGTAGCGCAGGTTATGATGGCGCCATCGAACGGTCCCTCGTCTTCCCAGCCAGCACCTCCATCGCTCCATCTAACGCGGACGCCGTCATAGCCCAGTTCGACGAGTGTGGCTTCAGCCCTGTCTGCCAAGCTCCGGATGATCTCCACAGTGAAGACAGAAGCGCCTAGCTGAGCCAGCACGGCTGCCTGATACCCGGAGCCCGTCCCTATCTCAAGTATCTTCTCACCGGGCTGCGGCTCAAGGAGTTGGGTCATCAGGGCGACGATATAAGGTTGAGAGATGGTCTGATCGTCTCCGATCGGGACCGGATGGTCGGCATAGGCCAGATGGCGGAAAGTAGGACCGACAAAGAGATGGCGAGGGACTGCGGCCATGGCCTCCAGCACACGAACATCTGTTATATCCCGCGAGACGAGCTGCTGCTCCACCATCATCTTGCGACGGATGGTATAGTCGTCCTCCTGTCCGGCAGCCCCAAGTAGGGCGACAAACACGCAGAGAAGTACAGAACCAGCCACAGGTCTCGCGCTCCTCAGTATCATTGTCCCCTGATGTTGTTCCATGGATATTATAGTCCATCCGAGAAAATCCTCAAGTCCCACCGTCTTTCCTATGTGCTCCCCCCTACTAACAGGGGCTTCTGCAACGCAGGACAAATCCACATCCATCCCCTTCCTTTTAAGGCGGGTGGCTGGGGTGGAGAGATAGAGTAGATATTCCCTTTCCTTTTAAGGCGGGTGGTTGGGGTGGAGAGACGGCGGTGGTCAGGAAGGCCGTTGACAAACCAGGGGGAAAGAGATACCTTGAAAATGTGAAA
>CBESWG010000051.1:0-21622 GCA_965533275.1 uncultured bacterium | reverse complement strand
TACAGGTCCTACTACTCTTTCATGTAACAAACTAGTACCCCTCACAGCCCCGATCGACAACGCCCCCCCTCCGCTTCCTTCACCCTCAAGTTCTCCTCACACTGTTCCTTTAACCTTTCAATGGGACGAAATATGGGATGTTGCATGGGGAAATCCGCCGGCAGGCTTAACCTATAATCCAAGGATCTATAGAATCGACGAGACCGATGGTTCACTAGTGACAGTATTCAACCAGACTGTCACAGATACTAGTGTAACTGTAGCTTTGTCTGACAGCGCTCCAAATGAACACTATGAGTTTGTTGTATACGCAAAAAATGATCAGACAACGATTGGCCAACTCATTGTCAACTACCAAGGCTTAACTAGTTGGGACTACGAGTTCACAATCGACAGCAACGAACAGATACTCATCAACAGCACATTTGAGGCGGACATAGTTGGGCAACTTCCTCAAACTGGTGGAGCAAATCAACCATTTCAAGTTCTGCAATATGATGGACTTCCGCCTATCGGCTCTCCACTTGATGACACAATTTATGTATTTGAAAATTCTCTTGGATTTCCATCGAAGTATATTCGATTGGATGATGGTGGAAGACCTGACTATTGGGGATCGGTTGACTATCAATTCGCGGCAATTTCATCTGGTACAGTTGTCGTTGAGGCCACGGTATCATTCAACAAAGCTGCCGACACGGACAAAATATTTCTATCATCAACACAAGGGACTGCGTATGCTACACGATTAGAGTTCGAATCAAGCAATCGCATCACAGCAGGATCGACTCAAGTGGGCACATACCAGATTGATATTCCATTTAGGGCACGAAAATATATTAATGTAGATAGCAAAACTTACTCTGTTGTTATCGACAGTGAATTGGACGGATTTAATGATGATATCGTTTACACAAATATTCCATTTGTGCAGGGAGGGATAACTCAGATAGATGCTGTCCAAGCAAGCCTAGTTTCTTATACAAATGCAGCTGAAGTGGACAGGATCGCCTATGATGATATTGTTGTGAAGTTGATATTTGGATTAGATTAAGTTCAAGTCAAATCTAGTTGCTAGAGGCGCCGCCTTTGGATCAATTAATCCGCTGGCGGGCGTCCTCGACCATCCAGTCGCCGTCGGCCTTTTCCTTGATGATGAGGAAGGTTTCGAAGGAGGCCTGGGCGGCATCGCTGCTGAGTCCCTCTTGAGCCAAGCCTAAGTAGTAATAAACGGGGGGGAGATATCTGTAGGTGGGGAGATCAATAAAGAATACCGAAGTGGCTTCCCCCACTCTCTTGAGGCACTGCTCCAATTCTGAGTAGGCTTCCGAGTAAGCCTCGGTTTCGATATAGGCGCACCCCAGGAGATATCGGCCATACCACATGTCCACAAGTTCCTGTGCTTCGAGATAGAGCGGGATCGCACCGGCGGCATCTCCCCTGGCCTTGCTGAGCTCTCCGCCGATCAGTTTGGCAAACGCCCTGTGGGCCGGCTGTATCTTCCTGCTCATCTCCGCAGCAAGATCACGGGCCTTGTTCTCCTGCCCAGCCTGTATGTAGATCTCAGCAGCTGGGAACATGATCTCTGCGATCTTTAAGGTTGCCACTGCACTATCTGCTGCAGCAGCAGCAAGGTCTTTTTTCCCGAGAAGCATGTAGTGTTGAGCTAGGGCGATGTTTTTATCGGCGGCGATCAGGACCTGTTTGTTTTCCAAATCGGAAGGAATCCCAGTCTCAAGAATCTCCACGGCATCAGAAAGACGTCCCTCGTATGCTGCAATATCAGCTAGACCCGTCGATGCCAATGCAGCCCCATAGGGGCTTCTATCTGCAAGCAGCTCATACGTTTCTGTCGCCACCCTTGCCTGCCCCTGCGCCAGTTCCAGCAGCGCCTTGCACACATAGGCCTCGGTATAGTCAGGCTCCAGCTTTAGCAGGGCATGGATCTCCTGCTCTGCCTCTTCAAATTTCCCGGCCCCCATGGCATACCAGATCTGGTTATACCGGTAGATGCTCTTGTTGGGATTGAAGTCCACGGCCCTCCGTCCCACCTCTGCGGCCATGGCCATGTTACGAGACTGGAAGTGCGCGAACGCGAGGTTGGTGTAAGCCGATATGTCTGCCGGGTATTTCTCTATAAGGGTGGTGAACTCATTGATGGCGCTGGGGTAGTTCTTCTTTATGAGATGATATGTGGCCAGGGTACGGAGGCGTTCCCGCTCGCTCATCTGATCGATGCGGGCCATGGCCATCTCGAAATATTTTTCAGACTCCTCTGGCATCTGGAGATTCCCGTAGATGACACCCAGGCTGGCATAAGCACGCCCCAGGTTGGGATCGTGATCCAGGGCCTTGAGGAACCACTTGATGGCTTCCTCACGCTGCCCCTGGTAGTTCAGCTCCTGGGCCTTGGCATAGGCATTGATGGCCGCCAGGGACGATACGGTGAAGGTTTCGCCGGCCAGTGTTTGAGAGGCTTCGGTCGGATTCCCACCCAGCTCTTCCCTGAGTTCGGATGACAGAGCATCCACGGCCTTGCCGATCTCGGCCTTGTTTTTGATCCTTCGGGAAAGCTCGGCTATCGGCTCGTTCTTGACAGGGTCGATGGCCTTAAGCTCGATCCGATAGCCATCGCCGTCAGGCTCGATCTTTGCATCGATGACGACACCGATCCCCTCTCTGGTGCTTACGAGCTGGGCCTGCTCCGCGGTGAGTTTTCCCTCGGCAGCCGGATTCAGTTGATTCACCAGCTTGCGGGCCTGGCCCCGTTCGTACACAGAGATAAAGGGCGCGGTCTCCAGGCTTATCCCCAACAGCTGCTCGATGGCCCCATCGAAGACTGAATCCCCGGTATTGTTCTGAAAATCGGCGATCAATACCGAGACCGGCGGCAGCTCTGTCTCGGCTGGGCCCCCTGCCCTTTTGGGCATGAACTGCAAAATCGCCACTACCAGGACCGTGATGATGAGAACGCCGGCAGCGGCCATGAGAGGCCACCTTTTCGGCAGAAGTTTGGTCCCTCCGGTCGTATCTCTCAGGACCTTTTTCAGGTCAACGATGAACTCTTTTACATCCTGATATCGTTTATCCTTGTCTTTTGCCAATGCCTTGCGGAACAGAGGCGCAACTTGCGGATTTACGGATTTCGGGCGGACTTGAGGAGGAGGCGTAGGATCGCGGAGGATGGCACTCAGGGTCTCGATTCCGCTGGTCTTCATAAACGGGTGCCGCCCCGTGGTCATCTCGTAAAACATCAGGCCCAGTGAAAAGATATCGCTCCTGCGGTCCAATTTTTTACCGCGCGCCTGCTCGGGGGACATATAGGCCAACGTGCCGGCTATGGCTCCCTCCTCCGTAAGGGTTGCATGCTGAGTCATGGTCTGAAGGGCTTGTTCGAGGTCGGGCTCTTCCTCAGTTTCGACCCATTTTGCGAGGCCGAAGTCCATGACCTTAACGTGCCCCTGGGGAGTCAGGATGATGTTGGCGGGCTTCAGATCTCTGTGGATAATCCCCGAATTGTGGGCCTTTTCCAGTGCTTCCGCTATCTCGAGAGTGATCTGGATCGACTCCCTCAGAGTGAGGACTTCCTCATCCTCGATCCGCTCTTTCAGGGTCTTCCCCTCAAGATACTCCATGACCAAAAAGGCCTGGCCCTCGTGTTCGCCTGTTTCGTAAACCTTGCAGATAAAAGGATGATCCAGGGCGGCAGCGGACCGGGCTTCTCGTACAAAACGCTCTCTTGCGGAGGGGTCCTGCTCCATATTCTCGGTAAGGACCTTGATGGCAACCTTCCGGCCGAGGGCTGAGTCTTTGGCAAGATAGACTTCACCCATCCCGCCCTTGCCGATTTCTTCCAGGATTGTATACTGCTTGAGCGTCTTATTGGTGATTGGCATAAGTCAGTTCCCCGTCGCGCTTTTTACAGTCATATCATCATATACAGTTACACCTTAACTCACCAACCCCAGCTGATATATAGCACAGGATGAAATAGGGTGTCAACCGAAGTTCGGACACCTTGACTTGCTCCTCCACCCCATGATATACAGCACTCAAACTCGACATTGCAGGAAGAGTTCATTCTGGAGGAAGTGGTGGCGTCTATGAAACTTGATGACGGTGCACGCATCGCCGTACTCGGAGCAGGTCCGGCCGGGACGTTTTTCAGCTACTTTGCCCTGGGCATGGCCGAGCGCCTGGGCATGACTATCGATATAGACATCTACGAAAGTCGGGATTTCAATAAAGACGGCCCCCCCGGATGCAACATGTGCGGGGGGATCGTCAGCGAATCCCTGGTCCAGGCCCTGGCCGCCGAGGGCATCATCCTGCCGGACACGGTGGTCCGCCGGGGCGTGGATTCCTATGTCCTCCACATGGACGTGGGCAGCACCACGATCAGGACATCTCTCGAGGAAAAACGGATCGGGGCCGTGTACAGAGGGGCCGGCCCCAAGGGGATCAGCAGCACGGACTGGGAAAGCTTCGACGGTTACCTCCTCAAGATGGCTCAGGAAAAGGGCGCAAAGGTGATCAGCGAGCGCGTCGACAAGGTTGTTAAAACCGATGGCCGCCCCGAGCTCCACACACGCGAGGGATCGCAGCACGCCTATGACCTTCTGGTCGTGGCGGTCGGTGTCAACACGGCCACGCTCAAGCTCTTCGACGAGCTCCTGCCCGACTATGTCCAGCCGGGCATGGCCAAGACCTTCATCTGCGAATACAAGCTCGGGCGGGACATGGTGACGGAATACCTGGGGAGCTCCATGCACACCTACCTGCTGACGCTCAAGGGGCTGCAGTTCGCGGCCATAATCCCCAAGGGCGACTATGCCACGGTCTGCATGCTGGGCGACAAGATCGACAACGAGCTCATCAAAAAATTCATGGAAACGCCCGCGGTCAAGAAGACCTTCCCGCCGGGCTGGAAGTCAGACGCCAAGGACTGCCGCTGCCTGCCCAAGATCAATGTTAAAGACTCAGCCAAGCCCTATTCTGATCGCGTGATATTTGTCGGCGACTGCGGTGTTAGCCGCCTGTACAAGGACGGCATCGGGGCCGCCTACCGCACATCCAAGGCAGCCGCAAGCGCGGCTCTCTTCCAGGGTGTGTCCGACGCAGAGCTAAAGGAGCACTTCTGGCCCGCCTGCAAGACACTCAAGACCGACAACACCATCGGCAAGCTGATCTTCCTGTTCGTCGGCCTGCTGCAGAAGCCCAGACCCGTGCGCAAGGGCATCCTGCGCATGGTCATCAAGGAACAGGAAAAAGCGGGCGGCAGCCAGGTCATGAGCACGGTGTTGTGGGATATGTTCACTGGCAGTTCCCCCTACCGTGCAGTCCTGTTCCGCACCATGACACCCAAATTCATCTTCGGGCTGCTTTGGAACCTGATCGCAGCCAATGCCCTCTTCGGAGGGATTCCTGAACAGAAGGAGGAGGCTCCATGAAGAAAAAAACCGCCGCTTTAGGCAAAGACTACCAGGACGGGGACATCATCGTCCGCGAGGGCGAGACCGGGAACTGCATGTACGAGATCCAGTCCGGCAAGGTCGAGATCTTCAGGGACAAGGGCGGTAAAGAAGTCAAGCTGGCCGTGCTCGGCCCGGGAAACTTTTTTGGCGAGATGGCCATTTTCGAGCGCGAGGTGCGCTCGGCAAGCGTTCGCGCCCAGGGAACGGTCCGTGCGCTCACCGTGGACAAGAAGACCCTGCTCACGCGCATAAGCGCCGATCCTACACTCGCATTCCGCCTCCTGGAAAAGCTCTCCGGCCGCATCCGGGAGCTGAACAAGGAGATCGTACAGCTCAGGGAGGCCTGCTGACTCCAGCCTGGAAGGATAAACCAACCCCTATGCCATACCTCCACATCACCCCGGCTAAAGGTAAAAAGACAGTCTTTCAGCTGAACAAAGACGAGATCACCCTGGGCCGCAAGGAGGGGAACGACGTCCTCGTCCCCGAGGGCCAGGTTTCCCGCGTCCATGCCATGATCTTCAACAAAGCGGATGGATACTACGTGGCCGACCAGGGGAGTTACAACGGGACCAAGGTCAACGGCGAACCTGTAAAAGAAGCACTCCTCAAGGAGGGCGACGAGATCCGGATCGGCAAAACCACGATCATCTATTCAGAATCAAAAAAAAGTGTCAAGCGTAAGCCCACGGGATCAGTACTGAATAACAATGAGGAGGCCTGGAAGCAGCAGGTCATCTCCAGCGTCTCGGGAATGAAAGTCTGTCAAGATCCCGACAACTTGCTGGCAACCCTGGTGCCCCAGCCCAAGACCATCGCCAAGGAGATGGCCACACCGCAGGTCAAGGATGATGTCAGTGCCCTGGAGCGGTCGAACAAGGTCCTGTACGTCCTCTACGAGGTCAGCCGCCAGCTGAATGCGCTGCAGGACTTCAATGAACTCCTCGACAAGATCATGGAGCTCATCTTCAAGGTGATCGATACGGACTACGGATTTCTGTTTCTCATCGGAGACGAGGGCCCAGACGACCTGGTACCCGTGGTCATCAAATCCAAGGCCGGCAAGACTTCCGACAGTGCCAAGATGAGGGCCAGCCGGACGATCATCCGCAAGGTCATCGAGGACAAGGTGGCCCTCCTCACATCCGATGCAATGGACGACTCCCGGTTCTCTGTTTCCGAGAGCATCGCCACCCGAAAGATCCACTCGGCCATGTGTGTGCCGCTCTGGGACAAGGACAGGATTATCGGTGTTATCCAGCTGACGAGCACCCGATTCGGCAACATCTATCAGGAAAGCGACCTGGAACTCCTCTCGAGCATTGGCTGCCAGATGGCCATGGTGATCGGCCAGTCCCAGCTCAACCAGCAGATCCGGGAAGAGGAGGAGATGCGCAAGCGGCTGGAGAGATTCCACTCGCCCCAGGTGATCGACATGATCCTCAAGGCAGGCCACGAAACGCAGGAAGACCTCATGGAGCCCAAGGAGGTCCAGGCCACAATGCTTTTTTCCGACATCGCGGGCTTCACACCTATGGCAGAACAAATGCCGCCGCGTGAGGTCACGATGATGCTCAACGAGTACTTCTCTAAGATGACTGACATCATCTTCGAATTCGGAGGCACCCTGGACAAATATATGGGCGACGGCCTGATGGCGGTATTCGGCGCCCCGGTGGAAAAGGCCGGCGATGCGGAGCGGGCCGTACAGGCGGCCCTCAAGATGCGCGAGGAGTTCTTGAAGCTGCGGGAGGCGGAAGATACGTCCGTGACCTTTGACATGCGGCTGGGCCTCAACTCCGGGAGTGTCCTGGCCGGGAACATCGGATCGCCGCGGCGCATGGACTACACCGTGATCGGCGATGCAGTGAACATCGCGTCCCGGCTCGAGACCGCGGCCGAGCCCAACCAGATCCTGATCGGCGAAGAGACCTTCAAGCTGGTCAAGGGCAAGTTCAAGATCAACGAAGTCGGGGCCAAGAAGCTCAAGGGCAAGAGCGCAGAGATCATGGCCTACGAGGTGATCGAATAGAGCAGCAGGGAAAGATTGGCAGTCTATGCAATCTTTTGTGAAAAAAATGGCAGACAATCTTCTGAAATTCTGGGGTGTGATCGGCTCCTCCCCGGTGGTGTGCTCCAAGGAACGGAAGTACGGCAGCCACACCATCTGTTCGACCCTGGAGACCGGAACGGACGAGACATTTGTCATCGATGCCGGGACAGGGCTGATCCGCCTGGGCAACATGTTTTATAACGATCCGCGGGATGAGGGACGCCGGATCCACATCCTGCTGACCCATTTCCACCTGGACCATGTCCTGGGGCTGCCCTTTTTTAAGCCCCTGTTCTCGCCTAAGGCACAGATCACGTTCTACACACCCTGGAACCCTCAGGAGACACAGATCACCCTTCACAAGCTCATGGGAGGCCGCTACTTCCCCATCGATTTCATGGACACGGCCTCGAAAAAGGATTTCCAGCAGCTGCCGGAGGGGATATCCGAGGTGGCGGGCGTCCAGGTATCTTGGTGTCCCCTGAACCATCCCCAAGGAAGTGTGGCGTACAGGTTGGACCATCAGGGACATTCCTGGGTCCTGGCCACCGACACTGAACATCCTGAGGAAGGCGAAGATGAGCGTCTCACGGCTTTCTGTCAGGGGGCGGATGCTCTGGTGTGCGACGCCATGTACACGCCCAAAGAATACGAGGAGAGAAAGGGGTGGGGCCACAGCACCTGGGCACAGGGCACGCGCATGGCAGATCAGGCCGGTGTGGGCGTCCTCTATCTCTCCCACCTGAATCCCGACTATACGGGTGCTCAACTTGACGAGATGCTGAACCAGGCCCGGGACGTGTTCCCTCAGACAGAGATCGCCTGCGAAGAATCCACCTAAACCAAGCCATCTCCTTGACTTTTCCCCTGGGCCTGTGCTATTTATTTTGGTCATAAGTCATAGATAATTCAGCACATATACAGGAAAACACAGATGCGGATTCTTGAGACACTAAAAGAACGGGTCCTCATCCTCGATGGAGGCATGGGCACCGAGATCCTCGAGCGCACCGGCAAGAACTTCGAGTTCCCCGAGCTCCTGAACCTGGAAAAAGCAGACATCATCTCCGATATACACCACGCCTATGTGGATGCAGGCGCGGACATCATCGAGACCAACACGCTGGGGGCCAACCGGATCAAGCTGGCAGAGTTCGGTGCCGAGGGTCATGTAGAGGCCATAAACCAGGCGGCGGTTCTGGCTGCACACAAGGCCCGATCTGCTCACAGATCGCAGGAAGGAAGCGAGGTCTTTGTCGCAGGCTCCATCGGCCCCATGGGCAAGCTCATACATCCACTGGGCGAGATCACTGCAGAGGAGGCATTCCGCGTATTTTTTGAACAGGCCAGGATCCTGGAAAAAGCGGGCGTTGATTTTCTGTTGATCGAAACCCAGATCGATGTGTTCGAGGCTAAGACCGCCCTGCGTGCAGCACGCGAAGCCACCTCCCTCCCCGTGGCTGTGTCCATGACCTTCCCGCACGAAGACGGACGGACCGTCACGGGATCGGATCCGGAGACGGCGGCCGTCATCTTCGCCACCCCAGAGACAGACTTCTACGGCATCAACTGCGGCGGACACCCCGAGAAGTTCGAGGGCTTCCTCAAACAGACCCTCCGGCACAACCACAAGCCCTTGATGGTCTATGCTAATGCCGGGGTGCCTCAAAAGAGCGGCGAAACAACGGTGTTCCCCCTGGGACCGGAAGATTATCTCCCCTACGCCATGCAATTCTTCGAGGCGGGTGCTAACATCATAGGCGGGTGCTGCGGTACAACACCCGGCCACATCCGATTGATTGCCCGCGAACTCAAGGGCAGAAAACCCGTCGAAAAGTCTCTCAAGCCCCGTGGCTTCCGGGCGGCCAGCCGGAACGCGATCTTCTTTGTGGGCGAGGACCTCCCTTTCAGTGTCATCGGCGAGAGCATCAATCCATTTGCACGCAAGGAGCTGGCCGAGGAGATCAAGGACGGGCACATGGACCTGGCCCGCAAATATGCCCGCCGCCAGGAACAGGCCGGGGCCGATGCCCTCGACATCAACCTGGGCAGGCGCGCGGAAAAGGAGCCGGAATTTTTTGCCTCAGGTGTGGCCGAGCTCCAGCAGGTCTCGAACCTGCCCTTCTTTCTCGACAACCGCAATCCCGAGGCCCTGGAACAGGCGCTCAGGTTCTATGCAGGCAAGGCCGTCATCAATTCGGTGACCGCAGAGAAAAAGAGCCGCGAGGTCCTGCTCCCCCTCGCCAAGAAACATGGTGCCTCAGTCATCCTGCTGGCCATGGATGAAAACGGCATCCCCGAAACGGCAAAACGCCGCTTCGACCTGATCAAAGGCCTGATCAACGAGGCCCTGGACCTCGGACTGACCAACGACGACCTGCTGGCAGATCCCGTAGTACTCTCCTTGGCATCATCGGGTGATAAGATCCACATCACGTTCGACACCATAGAGCTGCTCAATTCCTTTCACATCCCCACGACCATGGGGCTCTCCAACATCTCGTTCGGGCTGCCCCGCAGGCGCCTCATCAACTCCTCCTTCCTGTGCATGTCCCGCCAGCGGGGGCTCGATTCGGCCCTCCTCAATCCGCTCGATTATAATCTCATGAACGTGATCTGTGCGGGGAATGCCCTGCTCCAGCCAGACCCGGGGATCAAGATGTACCTGGAGCGTTTTGCCGAGACGCAAGAGGAGCCGGAAGACGCTCCGGAACCACTGCCAGAGAGCACGGAGGACGCGCTCTACAAGGCCATCCTGGAGGGCGAGAAGGCAGCCGTGGAACCTTATGTGCGGGACCTCGTCTCACAGGGGAAGGACGGATTTTCCATCCTCCAGACCATCCTCTCCCCCGCCCTCAAGCAGGCCGGAGACCTGTATGAGAAGAACATCTACTTCCTGCCCCAGCTCATCCTGGCTGCCGAGGCCATGGAGACCGCCTCCCGGGTGCTCGAGGATGCCTACGACCTCGAGGAACAGGCCGGGCCGAAGGCGCGGATCGTCCTGGCCACGGTCAAGGGCGACCTCCACGACATCGGGAAAAACATCGTGAACCTCGTGCTGCGGAACTCGGGATTTGATGTCATCGACCTGGGGAAAAATGCCGATGCCCGGGAAGTGATCGAGACCGCTCAGAAGGAAAAGGCCGCGGTCATCGGGCTCTCCTCGCTCATGACCACAACGCTGGACGAGATGCAGGCCGTCGTCAGGCTCAGGGACGAGAAGGCGCCGGAGGTCAAGATCATCGTCGGCGGGGCCGCGGTCTCGCCAGACTATGCCAGGGAGATCGGCGCCGACGCCTACGGAAAGGACGCCATGGACGCCGTGCGCCAGGTCCAGAAACTCCTGGGAGTCGATGAGTGAGCACCTTCCGCGAATTCTTCGAGGCCACCGACCGCATCGTCTTTGACGGAGCCATCGGCACTCAGACCTATGCCAAGGGCATCCCCAAGGGCCACTGCTATGACGAGCTCAACATCTCGATGCCCGATGTGGTGCTCGGAATACACGGCGAATACCTCGAGGCCGGGGCGCAGGTTCTGACCACCAACACTTTCGGGGCCAACCGTTCCATACTCGGCGAGTATTTCGACCTGGGAGACAAGACCAGGGAGATCAACTACTACGGCGCACGTTTGGCCAAGCGGGCGATCAAGGACAGGGAGGCCTTCGTGGCCGGCTCCATCGGTCCCATATCCCGCCCCCTGGACCGGGAGAAGTCCCTGGACCTGGAGCAGATCGCAGGCTTCATCCGGGAGCAGGCCGAAGCTTTGATCGAAGGCGGGGCCGACCTCATCATTTTCGAGACCTTTGCCGACCTGGATGCTCTGCTGGCCGGCATCGAGACCGTAAAGAAACTGGACAAGGACCTCTTTCTCATCGCCAGCATGTCGTTTCCCGGTGACGGAGGGATGACGCTCTACGGCCGCAATCCCTATGAGATCGCCGCCCGGCTCGACAAGACCGAGGCCGATGTCATCGGCTCCAACTGCGGCACGGGTCCCCAGAGCGTCCTGGAGGTGGTGCGCAAGATGGGTTCGGTCTCGACCAAGGAGCTTGTGGCCCAACCCAATGCGGGCCTGGCTCAGTTCGTGCAGGGCCGGTTCTACTACCCCTCCAACCCGGAATACTATGCCCGCTACGGCTGCAAATTCATGGCTGCCGGCGTCAAGATCGTGGGCGGCTGCTGCGGCACGACCCCGGACCATACCAAGGCCCTGGCCGAAGCCCTCGGGGGCTGCAAGCCCGGCAAGCGCAAGCTGCGACCTGTCGCCGTTTCGAGACACCAGGAGGAGCGCCGCGAGGAGCGCATCACCTCACCCCTGGCCGGCCTGTTGGCCGAGCGCTCGGTCCTGGCCCTGGAGGTGGACCCGCCGCGGGATACAAATCTCGAGAAGCTGGCCAAAAAGCTCGAGCCCTTCACATCCGTCATCAATGTGATCAACGTGTCGGACAGCCCCATGGCCCGGCCCCGCATGTCCCCCATCTCGGCCGGGAAGCTGCTCAAGGACAGACTGGGGCTCGAGATCATCGTGCACTACACCTGCCGCGACCGGAACATCCTGGGCATCCAGTCCGACCTCCTGGGTGCCGCGGCCCTTGGCCTGGACAACTTCTTGGCCCTAGGGGGAGACCCGCCCTCCATCGGAGATTATCCCTTTGCCACCGGTGTCTACGACCTGACCTCAGAAGGCCTGGTGGGTATGCTCTCGTCGCTCAACAAGGGAGTCGATCCTTTGGGCAATCCCCTGGGCCGGCAGACGGGATATCTGATCGGGGTGGGATTGGGCATCGGCAGCGACACCGATAAGGAGCTGGAAGCGGCCCAAAACAAGTCAGACAAGGGCGCCCATTTCGTGATCACGCAGCCTGTTTTCCACATCGACCGGAGCGCACGCACGCTTGAGGCCCTGCAGGAGGCCGGCGTCCCCGTCGTGTTGAGCATCATGCCGCTTATCTCGGGCCGCAATGCCGAGTACATACACTACGAGGTGCCGGGGATCACCATCCCCGAGGAGTATCTGAAGCGCATGGAGAACCTGGAGGGCTCAGAGGGCGAAAAAGAGGGCATCCGCATCGCCCGCGAGATCATTCGAGATCTGAGGCCGCTCTCCAATGGTATACTGTTCATGCCGCCCTTCGAGCGCTTCCACATGCTGGAGGCCATCCTGGCCTAGTGCCGGAGAGGATTGACATCGAGCCCGGCCTGACATATCTTTTCTAGAGCAAAAAGTGCGATAATTGACATATTGATCCATGGATGCAAAATACGAGACAGAGAACCTGGACGATGTGGTGCGGCTGTCGGTATTCGCCGACATCGGCATCGGCATTGCCGCTGCCAAGGCCATAAACCAATCCATGATGCAGGTCATGCAGGAGATCGGGGAGCGGTTCTCCCCCATGACCTGGGTCCTGATGCTCCTAGACAGGGACACGGACGAACTCTTCTTCAAGTTTGTCGCCGGGAGGAACGCGGAACGGCTGGGCGATCAGAGGATCCCCAAGGACCAGGGGATCCCGGGCTGGGTCCTGGAACATGGAGAGGCGACGTCCTCCTGGGATGCGGACCTGGACGAGCGGATCTCCCGCAAGGTCGCCGCACTGCTGGGATATCCTGTACAGAGCGTGCTGGCAGCCCCACTCAAGGTCGACGGAAACATCGTCGGCGTCGTGTACCTGATCAACCGCATGGACGATACGGTCTACACAAATAAGGACATCGCTCCCCTGACCAGCATCACGGACTTTGCGGCAGCGACCATAGAAAAGGTCTACTACCTGAGCGCCCTCAAGGACATGGTCAACATGGACCCCCTCACCGGCGTCTTCAACCGCCGCAGCCTCGACAATCACCTGGCCAAGGAATCGGAGCGGTGCAAGCGCTACGGACACAAGGTATCGCTGCTCATCCTGGATATCGACGGGCTCGGGGAGCTCAACAGCGAGAAGGGATATTCCACAGGCGATGAGGTGCTCAAGGACCTCACTCAGCTGATGCGGGACAATGCGCGGCGCATCGACATCATCGCACGCTTCAGCGGCGGCCGATTCGCCATCCTCCTCCCCCATACACAGGAGAACGAGGCCGAGGTGGTGCGAGGGAGGGTCCTGGAGGACATCAAGCAGCAGACCATGCGGGGGAAAGGGATTCCCTACACCGTGACTATCAGCCTGGCGGCCGCCGGGCCCGATCGCATCGAAGAACTGGTGCAGCTGGGCTTAGACGAAATGGAAAAGCAGAAAGCCTACAGGAAGGCCCCCGAAAGCGAATAGTCCTCTACCGGGCCCGATCCTCCGGAAGCCCTATCCCTTATTATTTTACTTGGACCAGGCTGCGCTGTAACGCCTGATAAGACGGTATCCTTCCTCGTTCTCCTCGATCCCGAAGGCGCGGTCCCCATCTACGATGCGGAGCTCGGACTTGTGCACGAAGCGGGCGAAGAAGACACCGTCCTTGTCAAAGACATCTGTCCAGTACTCGTCCTCACCCTCCCCTTTTTCCCAGGTCCTTACATAGACGTTGTCCTGGGAATCCAGGAAAAAACTCTGGTAGGGCGGGAATTCATCGGGGAATTCGAAGAGGTCCATCAGGTTGACTCCCTGGGCCATACCGCTGAACGCGGCCATACGCTCCGTGAATTCGTCGATGTCATCCTGCGTGACCTTCACGGACTTGAAATCTTTCTGGATGGTGAGGAAGTGTTTGCCTTCGGCATCGTATTTCTGGATCTCGTAGTCCTTGTTAACGCCGTACATCAGGTTGCCCGAGGAATCGAACATGTAGACCTGGATGAAATCCATGATGTTCATTTTGACGCCCGCATCGGGATTGGGGAGTGCGAATTCGGTCTTGGCGATCGAGAACAGCGGCTTGAGTTCCTCGTCGAACTTCTTGAGCTCGAAGTACATCTGTTGGGCTTCAAGACCGATCTGGCGGCCGGCGAAGTTGCCCTTTTTGTCCAGCATCAGGGTGGTCAAGCCCAGAGCACCGGACTTGACCAGGCTCATCTCCCGGACAAACTCCCCGTCCAGCGTGAAAAAGCTGAGTCGCTGGTTGGTGGCATCCTCGATCATAAGTTCGTTTTTGGCCGTGAGCTGGATGACAGAGGGGATGCCCAGCTCCCCGGGACCCTGCCCCTCTCTGCCGATCTGGCCCACATAGTTCCCATCCACATCAAAGACCTTGACCTTGCGGTCCTTGACGTCGGTGGCATAGATCTTGCCGTTGTCCGCCACCACAAAGAAACCAACCTCGGCCAGGGATTTTTCGGGGTCTTCATCGTATCCAATTGTGGCCTCGAGCTTTAGAGAAAACTTGGTGGGGACGCCCTTGGGGGGCTTGGCTTTCTTGGCATTCTGGATGATCTTGACGCCGTCGACCGTTTTGATCTTCTGAGCCTCAAGGGTGCCCCAGATCCCCAGCACCAAAATCAAGCTCAGGGCAATAATGGTAATTTTTCGCATTTCGTACCTCATTTCATATAATCTCTATCGGAATTACTATTATATACGAATTTTTATTCAAGGTGTTCAGTTTTGTACAGAAAGGTGTGCCGTAGACGCGGCATTTGCCACAGGGGAAAGATTCCGTGTATAACTTGGGGGCTGGCACAAATGTTTAAACCAGGGCCAAAGGCGGCTCAATGACAAAGTTGTCTTCACGGGATGCTACAGAGTTCAGGGGAAAGCTTCTCCGCTGGTACCGTACGCACAAGCGGAAACTCCCCTGGAGGGAGACGCGGGATCCCTACCTCATCTGGAGCTCCGAGATCATGCTCCAGCAGACCACGGTGCAGGCGGTCATCCCCTATTTCGAACGCTGGACCGAGCGCTTTCCGGATGTGGAGACGCTGGCCCGGGCAGGTCTGCAGACAGTGCTCAAGGAATGGCAGGGCCTGGGCTACTACCAGCGGGCGCGAAACCTGCATAATGCGGCCAAGATCGTGGCAGCGGAACATGGTGGGGAGGTACCTAGGGACTATGACACGCTGATCTCGCTTCCGGGTTTCGGGCCCTACACCACAGCAGCCGTGCTGAGCATTGCCTATGATCTCCCCCATCCGGTGCTGGACGCCAACGTGCGCCGCTTGTGCATGCGCCTCATGGGGCTCCGCGGCCAGGCCGACACGGGCAAAGACCGGGTGATCCGTAAGTTCCTTGAGCCCATACTCCCCAGGCGCGGCATGGGGACCTTCAACCAGGCCTTGATGGAACTGGGTGCTCTCGTCTGCCGCTCCCGGAATCCCGCCTGCCTCGTGTGCCCCGTGGCCGAGTCCTGCGCCGCCTATGCTGCCGGGGAGCAGGAAATCATCCCCCGCCCAAAGAAGATATCCTATACCAGGATTGAGGCGGCTATCGCGATCATCTGCGAGAACGACCGTTTCCTCATCCAGAAGAGGCCTGAAACGGGCCTCATGGCCGGGCTCTGGGAATTTCCCGGCGGCAAGCTCGAACCTGGTGAGACACACGAGCAGGCACTCCGCCGGGAGGTCAGGGAGGAGCTTTGCGTGGAGGTCACAGAGTCACGCTTCCTGACCTCTGCGGAACACGCCTACACGCAGTTCCGCGTGACGCTCCATGCCTTCGCCTGCCGCCTGTCCGCCCGCCCACGGCTCCGCAGGGACCGGCACCGGTGGGTGACGCTCAGGGGGATGCGCCGCTATCCCTTCCCCTCCGGCTCCGTCCGCCTCATCCGCTTCCTCGAAAAAATGGAGAAAAAAGGGGACAGGTCCAATTAATTTCAAATAGGGACGAGTTTTCGCTGCAAATTGGACCTGTCCCCTTTTTTTGTTTTAATTGGACCTGTCCCCTTTTTTTACTAAAGCGACATGATGTGCGTGTTGGCGAAATAGGGGAAGTCAAAAGCGGTCATCTCGCCGGCCTTCTTGCCCGGGATGGGCATGAGCCGGGCCGACAGGGGCTTGTTCAGCTTGTCTGACAGGGCCGCGATGTCCAGGAGAAGAGCGTACAGCTTCCGCTCACTCACGTCACCCGGAAGCGGGATCGTGTCGAGCCCCGTGCCGCACACCGCCGAGTAAGCCAGCAGGTGTGTCACGTCGAATCCGCCTTCACTGTTGCGGCGTGCAAGGCCGAAATCCTCCAGCACGGGCAGCATGAGGCCCGAATAGCCGCACATCTTGACCGAGAGGCCTTTCAGGACTCCCGTTATCAAGCGGGTCACGGCCAAGGTCCCGGCCTCGCCGAAGCGCCCCAGCCCCAGCTTCTCACAGCCAAAGGCCACGCTCTGATGACGCTTTACCGAGGGAGCCACGGATACATCAATGCCACCATATTTAAGACTCACTTTTGCAGCCGCCTTGACGGCGATCCTCTCGATCGCCTTGTACTCCCGGTTCAGCAGGTCGCTCAGCGCATCCGCGGCCTTGTCATAGCTCCCGGCTTCGGAAAATGCCTGGTACACCAGGTCGCTGTTCTCCAGCCCGAGGGCAAAGGAGGACGGGCCTCTGTGAAACGCAGCAGGAAAGAACGGAGTGCCGGACGGCGTGTTGAAGCAGGCGGCAAACCTGAGGTTGGAGAACCCATCCCCGTTGATGCTAGCCAGCCTTTTGATCAGGCGCGCAGCCTCCCGCACACATTCCATGTCGATGCCCCCTCCGGACGCGGCCAGGGCGGTGCAGAATCCGGTCTGCGTTTTCCTTATCACATCATAAAGAGCCGGCACATGTTCGGCCCGGGTCGTGGTCCCGATGCTGAAGAAATCGATCCCAAGGACCAGCAAGGCCTCTTCCAATTCGACAGACTTGTCTGCCAGTTCTGCCGGATCAGGGCAGTATTCCTCCCAGGGCTGGGTCGCGATCCGCACGGTCTGGACCTCATATCCCTTCTTTTCAAAGATCCGCTTCAGTTCCAAGGCAGCCTCCGCCGCCCGCTGCATTCTGCGGCCGTTGACGCGAGAACGCACATTGAATCCAGTCGTGATGGTCCGTATCTTCATGCTTCCGATTATAGGGATTTTTTCACAAATTGCCATCCGACCTATCACTACTTGATTTATAGATTATCTTGGTTTAAAATAATTGAGACGCAATAAGGATTGGATCATGAAAAACAAATCGAGCAAGAACCTGGATCGCAGGACTTTCGTTAAGTCTCTGACAGGAGGAGTGCTGGCCACGACCATCGCCCCTCCCCTCTCGAGCATGCTCCATGCGCAGGGCACGAACGCGAGCGAGATATTCGACATCCACTCCATCCCGGACCAGCCCTTCCTAAAGGCCGGGAGCGGAAACCTTCACATCGGCATCGAATCCCTGCTTAAGCTCATGGGGATCCAGGGACTAAAATTCTACCGGACGGAAAAGCCCTCCGCCCTTGGCGGTTTCGACGGCCTGATAGCTCCAGACGACGTGGTCCTGATCAAGGTCAATGCCCAGTGGAAGTACCGCGGCTGCACCAACAGCGACGTCATTCGCGGCCTGATCCAGCGCGTCCTCGACCACCCCGACGGTTTCTCGGGGGAGGTGGTCATTTTCGAGAACGGCCAGGGGCGCGGCAGCCTCAACTGCGACACATCCGCCGCCTACGGAGACACCTCTATCCACGCCAATGCCAACAACGAACAGCACACTTTCCTCTACCTGGTCGACCACATCCTAGACGATCCCCGGGTGTCCAGCTTTCTGCTCGATCCCCTGCAGTACACATTCATCAAGGACAACGATCACAAGACCGACGGTTTCCGTACATACTCCAATGTCTCCTATCCCTGCTTCACCACAGGCGGAGGAAATCGCGTCGAACTCAAGGAGGGCATCTGGAACGGGAAGAGCTACACCCAGAACCTCAAGCTGATCAACGTTCCGGTCCTCAAACACCACGATGTGGGAGGATCGGAGATAACCGGCGCCCTCAAGCACTTCTACGGCGTGCTCTCCATGCGCGATGGCAGCGGCTACGGCCGCCACTACAATTCCCTGGGCAACACATGCGGGCGCATGGTCAAAGATGTCTGCACTCCCGTCCTCAACATCATGGATGCCATCTGGGTCTCCCAGGGCGCCCTCAAGGGATACCCGGAATCCACCACGGCCCGCACCAACCGCATCACCGCAAGCCAGGATCCCGTGGCACTGGACTACTGGACCGCCAAACACATCCTCTATCCCGTCGACAAGAACCACCGCCACCACCCGGACTACCGTGGTGTGCTGAAGTGGCTGGAACAGGCCAAAACCCTCATCAACGACCTCGGCGGCCTCAAGGACCTCTCCAAAGGCATCCTGGTGGACAAGGTGACCTACAACGAGAGTCGGATGAATGTATTCTCTCAGCCCGCAGATACCGTGGTCATAAGGGGAAAGGTCACATTGGGAGGAGGCGGGGCCGATCAAGGAGCAGGAGTCCCAGGTGTCGTGCTGCACGGCCTGCCGGGAGATCCTACGACAAACAATTCCGGCCGCTTCAAGGCTTCTGTCCTGGCCGGATGGAGCGGCTCCGTGATACCAGAGATGCGGGGCTACACCTTCTCCCCTTCAGAACGGACCTACACAGATGTCCAGGCCAAGCAGAAGAATCAGGACTTCGAGGCCTCTAAATCCATATCCGCCCCGCTCAACCTCACCGGGAAACGGATCGAGAACCGCGGGCTCTTTGTCAGAGAACAGCTCGTGCTATTGAGCTGGACCCCCAATCCAGAAAATGCCGCCATCCCGATCACAAAGTACCGGATCTACGATGCGACTGCCACTCCAGATACCTTCCTGGCCGAAGTCGGAGCCTCAGCCTCCGAACATCTGCTGCGCAACGTCACAGGCTCAGAGCCGCAAACCTTCCACGTCGTTGCTGTGGATGCCTCCGACCGCGAGGGTGTCCCAGCCTCGATCACTGTCTGAGCGCCGGCATAAATTTCATTTTCCCTGATACGGCCTGCCTGCGGCCGGTTGGCGGCTGTGGAAAGCTCCTGGGAAGGCCCCTGGGCCATCAAAAAAGAAGAGATCACCGTGCCCTGGGGTATCGCCACGGTCCAAGTCCCCACCAACTATTGGGACGGCTGGGTGGCAGACCAGCAGGAGCGCGACTTCACGCTCGACCTGTCCCGCTTCCACTTCGTCCTCGGGATCCAGATCAAGTTTTAAAATACTTCGGTTATCTGATAAGAAGGCGAACAGACGTTCATCTGAATCCCTGGGATCAAGTCACAACGAAGGAGACAGGAAGATCCGGCCATGAGATTCTCGTTCAAGCCATTGGGGGATCTGATCTCATCCGTTTTCCATTTTATTACAGAGGACATCTGGAAACTCGATTTCCGCAAACTCTCTTCCATCCGAGCTTTCTTTTAAAAGCAGGCCCGGATCCTCCTCATCGTTCTCCGAAAATTTTCTTTTGACCGGCTCTCTGTCCGGGCATCCACCCCGGTGTATGCCACCCTTCGGGAACTGATCGCCGAAATCGAAAACGGATATGAGAAGAATACAGTAAAATAGTTGTGCTGCTTACCACCAGTGCTCATTCCAGTTATAATTCTTCTTCACAATTTTAGCCGGCACTCCTGCAACCACACACTCGCTCTCTGTGATCGAATTGATCAACACAGAGCCCATACCTATTAGGCAGTTGTCCTTAATCACTACTCCAGTCCCAATGTTGCAGTTTGCGCCGAATCGACAGCCGGAACCCACAACGATAGTATCATTCGGCCTCGTTGAGCCATGGGACCAGAAATTACAGCTTCGCCCGACAATCTTAGTCTCATCACCAATGATAATCCCAAAAGATGCGTCAAGTAGATGCTCCGTAGAGATGCGTACTTTTTTTCCGATTTCAAGATAATTTGGTCTGGAGTGCCGTCCTATAGAAAAATCATCGCCCTCAAATCTGTTTCTTGGGCCGATCGAAGCGCCTTCTTTTATTATCAATTCATCAAGATGGGTAAACCGGTTCATGCCCTGCAGGGATACACAATCCTCTATTCTTACTTTCTTCGCGTAAATATATGTCCCAAATCCGATTCTGACCTTTTTCCCGATGCGGTATCTGAGGATATTCCGGAAGAGGGCTACACGGACAAAGTTGAAGGGGAGTACGGCAATGAATCGCAATACCATGTGTTTCGCCCTGGATCTATCAGTCTTCATTTTCTTCAGTAACGCCCTGACCGGATGCTCCACACGAGATTATCACACTCGAAAAGACAGGGTCAACAGCGGATTGGGCCTATCTCAAAACTGATATGGGGAAGGTCATATTAGCATCCAATTCTGGATATTTTCCTGAAAAGCGAATTCGTAATATTCTTAGAATGATTCAGAATGGGAAATAAATCATCGTGAGAAAAATAGGCGAAACAATTGGCATGTCGAATGGACCAAGACCAACTAACCATCGACTCTTCTCCCAGCTTTCTTTTATCAAGAAACGAACGAAAATCTTGTATTAAATCCAACCAATAAACGTTGTTCCCAAAGGTCAGGCACGGACTAGATTTGGCGCCAATGCAATCCATATAGTTAATTAATGGAAAATTGACTCCAGCATTATAGGCCTGAATATTTTGGAGCCAAAAGCGGGCGTTCAACTCAACTAATTTGAACTTGCCATCTCTTTCATCTTTTTTAAACTCGATTGATCCCATTCCATGATATCCTAATCCTTCAAATAATTTTAGCCCAAGCTTTATCAAATCCGGTTGTCTATAGGATCTCATATAGCTGCCTATGCCAAAGTTGGATGGGAATTGTCGAATTTTTTGCGTGGAAAAAACTCCCAATAGTTCTTTCTCTTTTGAAAAATAAGCACAGACTTTGAAATGCCCTCTATTAGGGCCAATGATCATTTCCTGGACAACAATATTGATTTTTTTGTTTGAGGCAATACCATAGTACTTCAATAGTTCGTTGAAATTATTGACAAGAATGGCTTTACAATTAAAGACTTGTCGCCACTTATGAGAATCAGTCCCTTTTATTACTACAGGATAAATTAAAGATAATGAATTTCTTTGGAGATCATCAAATGAGGTTGAAGAGAACGTTTTCGGTATGGGGATCCCAATTCTTTTAGCAAATTTATACTGTCTGTCTGGACTTCCCCCAATTTCTTGGACACACCGAAAAGTTTGACATAATATCAAAC
>CBESWG010000050.1:0-21888 GCA_965533275.1 uncultured bacterium | reverse complement strand
TTCCGATATCCATCTGGCTCTGCTATAATCAAACGATGGAGCCCATCGCCGTCCTTTTCAACCCATCCTCGGGGCGCGGCCGGTCTCAGAGGAACAAGAGCCGGATCGAAGCCCGTCTCCAGCATTTTGACATCCCGTTCCGATGGTACACTTCCCAGAGCGAGGCCCATCTCATAGAGCTGTCCCTGCGCCTAGCCCAGGAGTACGCCACGCTGACGATCGTGGGGGGGGACACCAGCTTCACGCTGGCCGCCACCGAGGTCATCCGTTCGGGCTCCGATGTCGTCCTGGGCATGGTAGGAACCGGTTCCGCCAACGACATCTCCCGCGGGCTGCAGGTCTATGACCTGGATGGGTTCTGCGGTGCACTCCGTTCGAGCCGGATCCGGAGGATGGACGCAGGCTGCCTGGAACTGCCCGGCCGCGCGGAACCGATCTTTTTCATGGGGGCCCTGAGCCTGGGATTGGGAGTGGAGGTCAACCTCTATATCGCCCGGGCCCGCCAGCGTCATCCCTTCCTCAACCGGGGAGGGAGCCCGGTTCAGGCCTTGACCGGTGCCTTTGCCGTACAGCACGCTTTCACGAGCCGGTCCGTGCCGAACAGGATCAGCCTGGAGACCGACCTTTCCCGCAGAGATGTGGATTTTTCCTTGATCGTGTTCGCTAACACGCCGTTCTATGCCAACGGGATGCGGTTGTTTCCCGAGGCTACTCCCTTCGACGGGCGGCTCCACTGCTGCACCGTACGGACACGGTCTCTTTGGCATTCCCTGCGCCTCAGCCGCCTGATACTGGATGGCAGTCATGTCGATAGGGAGGAGGTGGACATCGTCGCGGATACCGCGTTCCGTGTGGTGCCGGACCGGAGCCCGCTCGCGATCCAGCTCGACGGTGAGGTGATGACAGGGATCGAGGACTTCAGGGTATCGGTGCGCCCGGCTGCGGTTCGGGTGATCACGGCCACAGGAGAGTAGAAGGGAAGGCCTCTCATGCGCGTCTACACCGACAGCAGAGAGTTCGCTCGCGAGGTGTTCCCCCATGTCCGCG
The DNA here is from genome assembly GCA_965533275.1 of uncultured bacterium. Taxonomy (GTDB): domain Bacteria; phylum Acidobacteriota; class Aminicenantia; order Aminicenantales; family Aminicenantaceae; genus JAUXEH01. The sequence goes on along the minus strand of CBESWG010000050.1, from coordinate 20,841 downwards.
ACTGGAGTCCCGCACCGCCCCCCGATGCGCTCAGGCCGGCTTCCCTCGGCAACCTGGCGGCACGGATGTTCGGAACGCGTGCAGTGTTTCTGGGTCGGGACGCCAAGGGCCCGAGGGGCCTCACAGCCCTGTGTGTCGCATCCTCTCCCGTTTCCCAGTTCGACCTGGTCGTGGAGCTGGGCGGGAGCCCGGAGGCGCTCCCCCATGGTGTGGTGTGCCTGGCCGGAACCGGCCGGGGATTTCACGGCCAGCGGGGCCGATCCTGGGTGGCCGAGACTGGAAACCTCCATCTCACGATCCACTGGCGGCCCGAAAGGCCTCTGTCGGACCTGGGGATCGGCTTCCCGGTCCTGGCGGCCGTCTCTGTGGTCGAGTGCCTGGACTCCCTGCCCGGGCTGTCTAAACGTCCCGGCATCAAGTGGGTCAATGACATCCTTTTAGGTCCCGCCAAGGTGGCCGGCTTCATCACACACATCCAGAGTCAGGATGGAGTGGTGAGGGCCGCGGTGTTGGGGATCGGGCTGAATATACAGGTCACGCCCCATGTGGAGCCGAGCCCGCAGGTTCCGGTGGTGACCTCCCTGGCCGCATCTTTATCCTGCACCGCGGCCTCCTGCTCGCAGGATGTTGTGCTGCACCTGCTGCTCGCAAGGCTGGAAGCCAACTACCTGAAGCTTTGCCGGGGACGATCCCGGGAGCTGCTGGGCCTCTACCGGGATCGCTCCGTGATCATCGGGCGGCACGTACGCATCCTGTCGGATCCACCTGAAGGCGGCCCCGAGACAGAGATCGCCTCAGGCAGGGTCTACAGGATCGGCGACGGGCTCGAGCTGTATATCGAGGGCCGGGAACGGCCAGTGCCGAGAGGCCGCCTGATCCTGTTGGACTGAGCCTCCTTGACACCCCGTTTTCGCCGGTCTATACTTGCCACAGCTTGCGGGATCGACCGAGAATACTTTGCATGAATATATGAGGGGATAGAGTCTATGGAATTAGTTGTGATCTGTGGTGCGGCGCTGCTGTGGGTCTTTGGAATCCTCCTGCTGCTGGCCGTGCTCATGCGCCTGATCATACGCATCTTTCCCGCGGCCAAAGAGATCACGGATCCCGCGGTGCTGGCGGCCCTCACTGCCGCCCTGCAGGTCTTCCTGCCCGGGACCAAAGTCACGAAGATCGAGGAGAAACAATGATCCTTGCACCCAATGCCAAGACGATAAGAGTCATGTTCACCCCCTTTCGGGACGGGCTGCAGAGCTCGTTCGGAGGAAAGGTGAGACTGCAGGATATCCTCCCGGCCATGCAGGCCTCAGCCGAAGCCGGGATCCGGCACTTCGAGTTCGGGGGAGGGGCACGCTACCAGGCCCCCTATTTCTATCTCGGGGAAGATCCCTTCGAGGACATGAAGACCATGCGGGAAACGGTCGGACCCGATGTGGACCTCCAGATCCTGACGCGATCCGTCTCGGGTGTCACCCTCACCACACAGTCCGGGGAGGGGCTGGAGTTGCAGGCCCAACTGATGAAGGAACACGGCACGAGCTGGGACCGGAACTTCGACTTCATGAACGATGTGCGCAACCTGGTCAACACGGGCTACCCCATCGTCAAGGCCGGCATGCACCACCAGGCCTGCATCGCGCTTATGGGCCTGCCCTTCGCATCTGACAAGGTGCACACGGCGGAGTTCTATCTCGACATCGGCCGGCGCCTCCTGGAGAGCGACGTGCAGATCGACAGCCTCTGCCTCAAGGACGCCAGCGGCACCACGGATCCCAAGACCATCTATGACACTGCGGTGGCACTGAAAAAGATCATGCCTCCCGAGATGCCCCTCTGGATGCACACACACGACACGGCCAGCACCGCCGTGGCCTGCTACATGGCCGCCATCGCCGGCGGTGCAGACGGGGTGGACCTCTCCGTTCGGCCCATGGCCAGCGGCACGGTGCAGCCGGATGCCCGTTCCCTGGCGCACGCCCTCAAGGGGACCGGATACACTCTGGACATTGATGTCCACAAAATGCCCGAGATCGAGAACCTGTTGGGGGAACTCATGCAGGAGTATGCGTTCAATCCCACCACCACCACGCCCGATCCCCGGGTCCTGGGTTTTCCCATGCCCGGCGGCGCCATCGGACCCAATGTCCATATGATGGTCAAGGCCGGGATCCTGGACCGTTACAGCGAGGTCCTGGAAGAATTCCCGGTGGTGGTCGAGGCGGGGGGAGCCTGGACCAGCGTGACTCCCGGCAGCCAGCAGTACTGGCTGCAGGCGTTCAACAACGTGCTCCACGGGCGCTGGAAAAAGATCGATCCCGGATTCGGGAAGTCCGTGCTCGGCTATTTTGGCCGCACACCACTGCCCCCGGATCCTGAAGTCATGCAGGCCGCTTCGGAGCAGCTGAGCCTCCCTCCGTTCGAGGGGGATCCGCTCGAGGCCGCGCCCAAGAACATCGGTGCGGCCCGCGACGCCCTCGAGGAACGGGGGCTGGAGGTCACGGACAAGAATACGTTCCTGGTCCTGGCAGCCATGGTCCCGGGCAAGAAGATGGAGCTCAACGAGGGGATCCGCCTCCTGACAGGGAAGCCCCGCATCGACATCCCCTTCAAGAAGAAGGAAAAGGCCGCCGCTCCGCCACCCGCCCCTCCGGTCTCTGCGCCGATGGTCCTGTCCGAGCCGGTGACCACCGTGTGCACGGTCAGCGAGAACAATGTGACCCGCACCTTCACGGTCACGGTCGCACCTGCCGAGACAGCCCCTGGGGAGCCGGTTGAGACCGCGCCTCCCCCCGCTGCCGCGGTCCAGGGTACGCCGGTCCTCTCCTCATTTGCGGGCAGCGTGGATGTATCCGATATCAAGGTCAAGGTGGGGGATACGGTTTCCAAGGGGCAGGTGGTGGCCAATGTCGAGGCCATGAAGGCCCAGCACGACATCCTGGCCCCGGTGAGCGGCCGCGTCAAGGCGGTGCATGTCGCCATAGGCGATGAGATCGATTCCACACAGCCCATCCTGACCTTGGCCTGAGGCTCTGACGATGGACCTATTGAGCAGACTCCTCCAGCAATCCGGCTTTGCCCACCTGACCTGGGGCAACTGGGTGATGTTCCTGGTGGGCGGGGCCCTGATCTACCTGGCCATCGCCAAAAAGTACGAGCCCCTGCTGCTCATCCCCATCGGCTTCGGGACCATCCTGGCCAACCTCCCCCAGGCGGAGATGGGTGCCTATGACAGCGGCATCCTCGCCCTGATCTATGACCAGGGCATCCGGACCGAGCTGCTTCCGCCCCTCATCTTCCTGGGGGTGGGGGTCCTCACAGATTTCCGTCCGCTCCTGGGCCGGCCCCTCACTTTCCTGCTCGGGGCGGCGGCCCAGCTGGGGATCTTTGTGGCTGCCTTGGGAGCTGCTTATCTCCTGAATTTCGATCTCAAGGAGGCGGCCTCGATCGGCATCATCGGCGGGGCCGACGGGCCTACTTCCATCTTCCTTGCCAGCCAGCTCGCACCGCATCTGTTGGGCCCCATCGCCGTGGCGGCCTACAGCTACATGTCGCTCGTTCCGGTCATCCAGCCTCCCATACTCCGCCTGATGACCTCTAGGAAGGAACGCGCGATCGACATGCCCCAAGCCAAGCCTATCTCCCGCACGGCCGTTATCCTGTTTCCGGTGGTCACCGGAGTCGTGGCCTGCCTGGCGATCCCCTCCAGCGCACCCCTGATCGGGATGCTCATGTTCGGAAACCTGATCCGGGAGAGCGGAGTTACCGAGAGGCTGCGCAAGACCGCCGGCGGCTCCCTCATCGACATCGTGACCATCTTCCTGGGACTCGCGGTGGGGGCGACCATGGGAGCCGACAAGATACTGAACATCCGGACGCTCTACATCTTGCTCCTGGGTGTTGTGGCCTTCAGCTTCAGCACCGCCGGGGGCATCGCCTTTGCCAAGCTCCTCAATCTGTTCCTAAGGCCCGGCAGGAAGATCAATCCCTGCATCGGTGCGGCGGGAGTGTCCGCGGTCCCCATGGCGGCGCGGGTGGTCCAGCAGTTCGTTGCGCGGGAAACGGATGGACGGGTCAATCCCCTCATGCCGGCCATGGGTCCGAACGTCGCTGGGGTGATCGGATCGGCCGTCGCTGCCGGTGTGTTCCTGACCCTTCTCGGCTAGCGCGTCGCGGTGTGGTAGTCATCCAGGCGCGCGGCAAACCATGCCCAGAGCTTCTTGTGAAACTCCATGCTGGGAGCATTGTCCTCCAGGATGGAGAACGCGCTGGACTCCGATGTGTCCTTCGGGGTCATCTTGAAGCGGGCCTCCGGATCATACAGCACGGGGAATTCGGGGTGGAACTGGATGCCCAAGACATGGGGGAAGCTGTTGTGGGCGATGGCCTCCACCACCTTCCCATCCAGGGAAGTGGCGATGGGAAACAGGCCGCGCCCCAGCTTCTCGGCTGCCTGGTGATGGGCGCTCATGATGTAAGGCGTATCTTGGGTAGAAAATCCCAACTCCTGGACAAACAGGCCGTCCTGCAGCAGCCTGATGGGGTGCAGGTTGTAGCTGAAGAGCCCCTTCTCGGGGTAAAGCCGGGCAAAAGGATTGGTGTGCCAGTTGTCCTGTCCCAGGGCGATGACATCCTCGAGGCTGTCGGCGCCGTGGATCTCCGACGGCACATCCTGGACCATGGTGCCGCCCGTGCCCACATTCAGGGTCTGCTCTCCCAGACAGATGCCCAGGACCGGAAATTCCGGGGCCGAGTCCAGGAAGGGAGTGAAGGCCTCGTCCTGGGATCCTCCCAGGAGATGGAACACGAAGGACAGTTCCAGGAAGTGCCGGTAGGGAGTGCGGATCCCGGTCAGGAGTGAGGTCTCCTCGCCGTAGAGGTAGGGAGGGATGTCGGCCCCGCCGAAGAATATGATCCCGTCCGATTTCTCGAAGATCTCGCGGAACTCTGCGGACAGGTCATGGTTTCCGAAGAGGTTGTCCCGGTTCAGGTCGCCGCTCAGCTTGTGGAAGTGGACCCAGTCCAGGCCGGCGTTCTCGACCATGGCTATCGAGCGGGCGTATTCGGTGCGCTCCGCCTCGTGAAACACGCCCACGACCTCGATCCCGGCCGTTGCGAAGAGGCCCTTTTCCCGCAGAGTGCGCAGCGCATTGAGGGATCCCGTCGAGGGATAGAGGATGGTCAGACGGATCCCTTCTGCCCGGGCGGGCGCCGTGTCGAAGTGGCGCAGGGACACCTCGGGGGTATTTCCTCGCTCTTCCTCCTGCGTGGGGGCCTGGCAGGCGGTGAGTAGGAAGATAAGGCTCAAGCCGATGATCAGGCTGATGGAGCGGCTCGTTCTGGGCATGGTCGGTCTCCTTTCCGGCATTGCTGACCGCATTATAGACGCCTCGCCTGGAATTGGCAAACCACGCTCGACCGGATTCACGGCTTGACAGGGGGCATCTGCGGAATCTTTGGATTAAATGTCCCAGGGACAAACTTTTCGGAGAAGGATTCCGTCTATACAGATGATACCCCGAGACCGAGGCCGCATTGGAGAGAGATTTGACAGGCAGAAAACACATGCTGCGAAGATACGCTGGATCGATCCTGGTCCTGATCTTGGGGGGGGCCATGGGTGCCCTGGCTCCACCGGCACATGCGGAGACCGGTACGACCATCCCCCGGATGTCGGGAAGCCCCAAGATCGACGGGATCCTGGACAATCCGTTCTGGGAGAATGAAGCCCTCAGGATCGATGGATTCCTGCAGTTCTCTCCCGTAGAGAAGGGGGCTCCCTCGCAGAAAACCGAGGCCTACATCGGATTCGACCATAAAAACCTCTACATCGCGTTCCGCTGCTTTGACACGGATCCCCAGAAGATCCGGGCCTCCGTCACCAAGCGTGACAATATCATGGAGGACGACTGGATCCTGGTGTTTCTGGATACCTTCAACGAGAAGCGCCGCGCCTTCACCTTCATGATCAATCCCCTGGGTATCCCCCTGGATGGGATGCGGATCGAAGAGGGGGGCAACGACGACATCGACGACTCCTGGGACGCGGTCTTCCAGTCGGAGGGCCGGATCGACGAAAATGGCTACACCGTGGAGATGGCCATCCCCTTCAAGAGCCTGCGCTTCCCGGATGAGGAGGAAAAGACTTGGGGCGTAACTCTGGCCCGCACCGTCGCGCGGACGGGTGAGATCATCATCTGGCCGGAGATGTCGCGGGACAAGCCCGGGCTGCTCACTCAGGCCCAGGAGATGATGATCTACGGTGAGGTGGAGAAGGGAAATAACTTCGAGATCATGCCCTTTGCGACCTCCCTCAAGACCAAGGGCGAGAAGGTGAATTTCGAGCCCGGGGTCAATTTCAAGTGGGGGATCAGCTCCGACCTCACGCTCGACATGACCCTCAATCCGGACTACAGCCAGATCGAGGCCGACGCTCCCCAGATCGACATCAACCGACGTTTCGCGCTCTATTATCCGGAGAAGCGGCCCTTCTTCCTGGAGGGCATGGAGATCTTCCGCTTTCCAGAGATCCAGGTCGTGTACACGCGCCGGATCATCAATCCCATCGCCGGGGGGAAGGTGTCCGGCAAGGTGGGCCGCTATACCTACAGCCTGCTCTCCGCCTATGATATGAATCCCTCGGAGAGCCTGTGGGATGTGGGTGAGGGTGCGGTCGGCCAGGATGCCAATGCGCTCTTCAACATCTTCCGGCTGAAGGCCGATGTCTTCAAAGAATCGTACATCGGACTCGCGCTGACGGACAAGCAGTTGACAGGCGGTTCCTACAACCGCCTGGTCGGAGTGGATGGCCAGATCAAGTTCACGGATCAATTTTTCTTAAATTTCCAGGCAAACGCGGCCAAGACCAAGTACGGGGAGCAGGAGAGCGATTTCGTCCCCGCGCTTTACGGAAACCTGGGCTATTACTCCAAGTATTGGGGCGGCGGGCTCATCGGGGCGGCCATCCACCCGGACTTCGTGGCCGCTTCCGGCTATGTCAACCGAGTGGACTACCGCCATCTGATGGGCCATACCTACTTCAATATCTTTCCGGAAAAAAAATACATGACGCAGATCCGGTTCCGGGCCAACGGTGGACAGCGCTACAGCTTCCACAACAGCGTACTCCAGGACCGGTGGGTAGAGCTTGGGGCCAACCTGCGGTTCACGGAATTCAGCCAGATGAACGTGGAGGTCCGGCGCAGCATGGAGCGCTATGGTGGGCTCGATTTCAACAAGACCGGCGTGGAGCTGAGCTCCAGCACCAACCTGATCCGCTGGCTTCCCTTTGGATTCGTGCTGGCCACCGGGGACAGCATCTTCTATGATTCAGACGATCCCTTCCTTGGGTACAGCAACATGTACGGGGTATTTCTCACGCTGAAGCCCAGCAACAGGGTGCAGGTCGGCGTGCAGTTCACCAAGCAGACGTTCTGGGAGGAGTGGGGCGGTGAGCAGATCTACGATTACAACGTGTTGCGCAACCGGGTCACCTACCAGCTGACCAAGACCCTCTCGCTGCGTGCCATCGTCGACTACAACCACTTCTACAAGACGCTGTACGGGAGCTTCCTCTTCAGCTATGTCTACCGCCCCGGCACCGTGTTCTTTTTCGGTGTAGACAACGATGTCTTCCGGAATGACCTGGGTCACTATGTTAGCGACAACTACAGTGTGTTCGTGAAATTTTCCTACTGGCACCGGATGTGACCCACGGGCAGAGGGAGCGGATCCCGAGGTCTCAGCCCCCGTTTTTCCTCTTGAATATCCGGGTAGTGCCGTCTTCCCGGACCTGAACCTCGACGAGCCCGCGGTCCAGACGGCACAGGAAGACCTCACTCCCGAGGCCCGGATTCCGCTCCTCGACCCTCTTGCGGGAGATGATCGAGGTGACAGGATGGGCGCGGTCCTGCAGAACGATCTCTTTCGGCTCCTCCTGGCCCCTGTAGCCGGCGCGGAAGCGGACTTCGCCCACAACCTGGCTCCAGCCTTTCTTCCTGCCCATGTTCGCGCGCTCTCCAGCCCTATTCTCTCTCGCCTCTTTCTGGAAGTCAAAAACCTCGATAGAAAAGAGGAGGTGGGCTGACAGCCGGGGGCGGAGTACGTATAATAGGCGGCATGAGCCTTGATTTCATCTTGGAGACAGCGGAATTTCAGGATCTCGCCGACCGGCTCGCGGAGGGCACCAAGCGGATGCAGGTGACCGGCGTCAGCTCGGCCGCCAAACCCTATCTGCTGGCTGCCCTGGCAGGGGTCAGTGGGCGCGGGGTCGTATTCATCCGCCCGTCATCGGCATCCCTGTTCCGCTTTGCCGAGGAGATGCGGTTTTTCATCGACCGCCTGCGGATCGAGGTGCCGGTCTCTGTGCTCCCGGCTCTCTCCGAAGATCCCTACCAGGAAGTCGCTCCCTCTCTCGAGACGATCGCCGCTCGCATGCGCAGTTTCTGGAATGTCCTGAACCGGAGCGATGGAGTCTTTGTAACCAACCTGTTCGGGCTCATCAAGCCCTTCCCCCTGCCCACAGACCTGGATGATTCGTTCCTGACCGTCGAGAAGGGTCAGGCCCTGGAGCGAGATCCGCTGTTGGAGCGGCTGGGCCGGTACGGATACGAACGTGTGGACATCATCAACAGCCATGGAGAATATGCCCACCGTGGGGGGATCGTGGATGTCTTTTCCCCCTGGGAGTCCGTTCCTTCCCGCATCGAGTTCAGCGGCGAGGAGATCGGATCGCTGCGTGAGTTCGATCCTTCTACACAGCGTTCCCTGCGCAAGACAGATTTTCTGAGGATCCCTGCCCTGCGGGAATTCCCCGTGGAGCCGGCCTTCATGAGCGATTGGGCGGAGAGGGCGGATTCGGGCCCGCCCCCGGGGACGGCGCTGGACCTGGAGGACAGGATCGCTGCCCTTCGGGGCGGAGATGCCTACCCGTCTTTTGTGTATCAATCGCTGCTCTGCCGCGACCGCTTCACATCCTTTTCTGAATACCTGGGGGAACACCTCCTGGTCCTGGATGGTTTCGATGAGGTCGAGAAGGACTGGTCGGACAGCATGGAAATCCTGGAGTCCCGGCATGCTGAGCAGACAGCCAAGGGCTCCTTCAGCCTCCCGCCGCAGGCGATATTCCCTCCGGGCTCCTGGGATGCCGTACAGAAACATGCGGTTCGTCTCAATGAGCTGGAAAGCCGGATTCCGAGAGCCAAGGTCCGCTTTTTCTTCCAGTCGGTGCCCCGATTCGATAACAAGATCCCGTTCTTCCTCGATTTCCTGAAGAAAAAACAGGAAGAACGGGAGCGCTGTTCCATGTTCTTCTCCGGCGAAGCCGTGCGGCGCCAGTTCGCCGGTCTTCTATCCCAGCATCAGGTCCCCCACCTGGTCTCCGATGATCCCCTGCAATCCTTCAGGGATGAATCGATCGCCCTGTTTAAGGGGCGGCTGAGTCGGGGATTCGGATACGCTCCCCAAAAGCTCTTGTTCTTTTCCGAGGCCGACGTGTTCACCGAGGAACGGGTGCTCGTCAGCCGTCCCCGGATAAAACCATTCATATCCGATTTCCGGGACCTTCAGGCCGGGGATCACATCGTGCACACAGACTATGGCATCGGGATCTTTTCCGGGCTGCTGCACATGGATGTGGAGGACAAAAAACACGAGTTCATGGAGATTCGATACCGAGACGAGGACAAACTTTTTGTCCCGGTGGAGGACTTGAACCTGGTCCAGAAGTATGCTCGCATGGGGACCGCCGCCCCCCTCCTCAGCAAATTGGGCACTCCGCAGTGGGAGCGGACCAAGGAGCGGGCCAAGAAGGCCATCGAGGAGATGGCCCAGGAGCTGCTGGAATTGTATGCCCGGAGGAAGGCCGCCCGGGGTTATGGCTACAGCCAGGCGGGGGAATGGGATGCGGAATTCGAGAAGACCTTCGATTTTCAGGAGACGGACGATCAGCTCCGGGCGATCACCGAGGTCATGCAGGACATGGAATCCCCTGCGCCCATGGACAGGCTCCTCTGCGGCGATGTGGGCTACGGCAAGACCGAGGTGGCGATGCGGGCCGCCTTCAAGGCTGTCATGGACGGCAAGCAGGTGGCGGTGCTGTGTCCGACCACGGTCCTTGCCAGCCAACACCTGCAGACCTTCCGCCGCCGGATGCTGCTGTTCCCGGTCCGCGTCGAGGGTCTGACTCGCCTCCAGTCCCCTAAGATCCAGGGTTCGGTCCTGAACGACCTCCGCGAGGGCCTGGTGGACATCGTCATCGGCACACACCGCCTTCTTTCTCAGGATGTCGAATACCATGATCTCGGCCTGCTGGTAGTGGATGAAGAACAAAGGTTTGGGGTCAAACACAAAGAACGGATCAAACACATCAGGGAAAACATCGACGTACTGACCATGACCGCCACTCCCATCCCCAGAACCTTGAACATGTCTCTGTCCGGACTCAGGGATATCAGCCTTATCGAAACACCGCCCAAGGACCGGCTGGCGATCCACACGGTCGTCACCGCCTTCAGCCGGAACCTGATCACCTCGGCGGTGCGGAAGGAGCTGCGGCGGGGCGGGCAGGTCTATTTTATCCACAACCGCGTGGAAGATATCGAATCCATGGCCCGCATGCTGGAAAACTGGGTGCCGGAGGCCCGTGTGGCCCACATCCACGGACAGATGTCAGGTCCAGCACTCGAGAAGCGGATGATCGATTTTATCAGCCGGGAGTACAACATCCTCCTTTCGACCACCATCATCGAAAACGGCATCGACATCCCCCTCGTCAACACCCTGATCGTCAATCGGGCGGACAGGTTCGGTCTGGCCCAGCTCTATCAGCTCAGGGGCCGCGTGGGCCGCTCTTCCCGCCAGGCCGTCGCCTATTTTCTGGTGCCTCCCATGGCTGAGCTGGCACCCCTGGCCAAGCAGAGGCTGAAGGCCCTGAAGGAATTCAGCGAGCTGGGCTCAGGCTTTCGCCTGGCCGCCAAAGACCTCGAGATCCGGGGCTCCGGGAGCTTCCTGGGTGACAGGCAGCATGGGAATATGGAGGCGGTAGGCTTCGATTATTACCTGAGTCTTCTGGAGAAGACCATCCTGAAGATGAAGGGGGAGGCGGCCCCGGAGGTGAAGAGCAGGCTCAATCTCAAGCTGGCCGTCCGCATTCCAGAGACCTACCTCCCCCAGACAAACCTCCGTTTGAATCTCTATAAGCGCATCTCTTCCGTGGACAGCCTGGAGGAACTGGACAGTATCGCGGAGGAGATCCGGGATCGCTACGGCCCTCTGCCCGACAGTGTTCGGAGCCTGCTGAGCTATGGATCCATCAAGTACCTGGCCGGGAACCTCCGTATCAAAGACCTGGATCGCGTCGGTTCGAAACTGGTGTTTAAATTTCTTCCAGACTCCGGCGCGGACGTTGGCCGTCTCACGCAGCTGGTGGAACGCTACCGCGGATCCATCACTCCCCAGGGTGTGCTCAGCATCGATCTCGGATCCTCCGGAGAAGCTTCCTTCCTGGATGAAACCATCCATATCTTGAATGAGTTAAGTCATATGTAATATAATAGACCAACGTGGACACAAATGAGAATCTGGAGGAAATCGTTCGTACATCATGCCGCCACCGTGTTGGTATGCGCCGGACTCTTCTGCGCCTGTGGTACCCAGAAGTCTGAAGGACGGACGGGGGAGCCGGATGCGAACGATCCCCGGGAAGCGGAAAATGTCGTCCTCACCGTCGGGCAGAGGTCTTTCACGCAGGCGGATTTTTCTCGCTATCTGGCCAAGACCGTGAGCGAGGAGGCCTCTCTGCTGTCGGAGGATGTCATGAGCCGCCTGTTCGACAGCTTCGTAGATGAAAAACTCATGCTGTCCGAAGCGGGAGAATGGGTGCTGCAGCTCGATCCGGCCGACCGGGAGAGCCTGATATCTCAGGGCGGCGGGAAGCTCCCGGGAGACCGCCAGATGCTGGAGATCTGGGCGCGCATCTTGACCAAGGACATCGAGGTGGCCGCCGAAGAAGTCAGTGAATACTACGCGGCGCACAAGCGGGATTTTCTGAAGCCGGCCCGGGTTCAGGTCAGCCAGATCCTCCTATCCACCGAGGGAAAAGCCGTACAAGCCTTGGACATGATCCAGGATTCGGATGTGTCCCGGTTCCGGGAAGTGGCCCGACAGATGTCGATCGGCGTGGAGGCGGACAAGGGTGGGGCCATGGGGCTGTTCGAGCTGGGGCAGCTCCCATCGGAGATGGAGACCGTGATCTTCGCCTTGCAGGAAGGGGACATCAGCCGGATCGTCGAATCGGCCTACGGCTACCACCTGTTCAGGCTGGACGCCAGTTATCCTCCGGAACTGGTCCTGGAAGAGGAGGCCGCTTCCGAGATCGAGTCCAAGATCCTGGGAGTGAAACAGCAGGCGCAGCTGAGCTCCCATCTCATCGCTCTCAGGGAAAGCCTGGATTGGATCGCTGAAACCCGATACCTTTCTTTTACGTATCGGAAAGGGAACGGAAATGAATAGATTAGGAATACTCCTGGCCACACTCCTGCTGCTGTCAGGTTCCATGCAGAGCCAAGACCAGGGGGTCGTCGAAGCCATCGTCGCCGTTGTGAACGACGAGATCATCACATTGACCGACTTCAAAACCCAACATGATTCGCTCTATCGAGAGCTGCGGGCCAGGATCCCGGGCGAAGAATTCCAGGAACAGTACGAGTTTGCCGCGGCTAACCTGCTCGACGACATGATCATGGGAATCATCCTGCTCCAGAAGGCCCGCGAAATGGATATTGACGTGACCGAGCAGGTCAACATGTATCTCGAGGACATCAAGCAGAAGAACGGGATCCAGTCCGATGCCCAGTTTAAGGCGGCACTCGAGCAGCAGGGAGTGATTTACGACGACTGGGTGGCCCAGCTGCAAGAGATGTACTTGCGTGATATGGCTGTCTATGCGGAAGTGGGGCGAAGCGTTGTGGTCGACGACGGGGAGATCTTCACGTACTACCGCCAGCATCCGGAGGAATTCACCGATCCTCCGGAGTACCAGCTCCGGGGCATCTTCATCTCGGGCGAGGACAAGAGCGCCGAAGACGCCGAGCTCAAGAAACAGGAAATCCTGGGCCTGTTGGAGGGGGGGGAGGATTTCGGCACCCTGGCCGGCTCGCACTCCGAGGGGCCCAACAAAGATAAGCAGGGAGATCTCGGTTCCTTTAAGGAAGGGGACATGCTCGACGCCTTCGAGCAGGAGGTGTCCAAGCTCGAGACAGGAGGATTGACTCCCTGGATCTCCATCCAGACCGGCTGGTACCTGCTTCGTCTGGAAGAGAAGACGGAAAGCCAGTTGCTTGCGTTCGATGATGTGCGCGACCAGATCCAGGAAAAGATCTTTACGGAACGCTCTCAGGCCGAGAGGATGAAATATCTCGAGAAATTGAAGGCGGCGAGCTTCATCCAGATCCTGATCTCCGATCCCCTCGAGCGCATAGAGCGCCAACCCTAGATCTGTCCGACCTCATCGATCAGAAGATACATACGGCGGCAGCCACGACAGTGGTCCAGAGACCCGCCTCCCCCTGACCTGTCTGCGTGAGGTTCTGGGTCGTCACTATCAGGGAATCCGAGATGTGGTACAGGCTCTTCTCCTCATCCCAGATCTTTCTCAGGTCGAAATCTTGCCCCACGATCGTGGCCAGCATGAAGGCAGCCAGGTCTTCCGCGTGATGCCCCGCTTCATGTTCGTCCTTCCCCATGCTGTGATACTCGGCGAGATAACCGTAGTGTTCGGGAGTGTTGGGCCGGGCCAGCCCTATAGAGGCCGAGATCCGGCGGTGCGCTTCATCTGTTGCGCATTCGCTCATTACCAGATGCAGGATCTGTCCGTGTTTCAGATGTGGCAGCCCTTCCTCCCGAGAGACCAGCTGGCAGTGTGGGGGAAAGATGCTCGAGATCTTGACCAGGTTGTAGGGAGAGATCTTCGCTTCCCGGAGCGCCAGCTCGAAGCTCGCCAGCTTTTCCTTGTGCCGCCCCAGGCCTCGGGTCAGGAATATCCGGGTAGGGACCATGTTGTCCATAATTTTTCACTTCTTGACGGGGGCCTTGGGTTTGGGATCCATGCCCACGGGTTCCGGCTCCGTGAAGTTGATCTTGCGCGAGACCTTGTACTCGCCGGCAGGGACAAATTGGGATCCTTTGGATTTGAGCCAGATCCTGACTTCGGCCGTCTGCCAGGCCGGATTGTTCTTGAAGTGGGCCAGGTTATCACCCTCCACCCCCTGGAAGCTTTGGAGCGAGATGAGATCGCTGGTCTCGCCAGGCAGGACCGCGTCGCCGCTGATTCCAGCCACGAAGTTGTCGCCTAGGTTTTTGTTCTCGTCCGAGAACTTGAAGATGGCGTTGCAGTAGACGTACTGGAGCGGTGCGTCCCCCACGTTCTTGATCTTGAAGGAGACAGCGGGCACCAGGGTGAGCTTGGGAGGCCAGGGCTGGTAGTATTTCTTCTCCCAGCGGGTGTCGACATCCACCAACTCAACCGATGCCTGCAGTTCTTCCTCGCTCATACCACTGGAACAGCCGGGCATCCAAAACAGGGTTGCGGCCAGGAAAATCAGCAGCCATGCGGCCAGGAAACCTTTGGTGATGCGCTTCATCGCAGCCTCCTCGATCAGTCGTAGGGATACTCTCAATATAGAGTATACACGGATTTATAGCAAATCTTCCCCATGGGGTACGGCCTACCGTACGATCTCGGAAGCGAAGACGGTCTGCAGTCCGTAGCGTTCCGCCAGGTGCAGGTTTTCCCGCAGGACCTTCAGTGTCTCGCGTGAGGGATGGCAGATGCCCACGGCATAGCCGTTCTGCTGGGCATGTCGGAACAGACGGATCAGCTGCGAGCGGATGAAGCCTTCCTCGATCTCACTGTCGAGGAAGACATTGCGGAAGGCGCTGGGGATCCCCATCTGCTGCGCTACATTATAGGCCACGGATTCCGCCGTAGTCCGGCTGTCGATGAAATAGAGTCCGCGGTTCTTGAGCTGTTCCAGTACGATCTGAATGAGATGGGAGTCGGAGGTGATCTTGGATCCCATGTGGGTGTTCACCCCGTCGATATAGGGGACCTGCCCCAGGCTTTCCTCCACGGTGCGGATGATCTCCTCAGGGTTCATGCCGGAGTGGATGATCCCCTCCGTGTGGGTGTTTTCATAGGTATTGTACAGAGATTCCAGGGGGAGGTGGAGGATGACTTCGAGGTTGTTCTGACGGGCGATGCGGGCCGTTTCGTGGGCCATGCTGCTGTAGGGGAGGATGGCTACGGTGATGGCCCTTCCGAGCCGCGTGACCTCTTCGATGGCATCCAGGCTGTTGCCCATATCGTCGATGATGATCGCCACCCTGCTCTGAGCCAGCTGCGGCTGTTCCGTGTGGAAGCCGGCCTCTGCTTCCTCAGGTCCGGTCCTGCATGAGACCAGCAGGGAGAGCAGCTGCTTGTTCCTGTCCTGGATCTGCCAGAGGTAGTAGACCTTGTCCTCTTCCTGCTCGCGCTGACTCTTGGTGGCCTCGGCCCGAGCGCGGGGCAGCTCCTGGTCCAGGCGGAGCTCCAGTTCCCTGTATTGTTCCTGAGTCAGCTCCAGCATCATGTGCTGGATGCCTTCACTGTCCCGGTACTGACTCACTTTTTCCGATGAGATCTCCATCTCCTGTACCTGGGCCAGGACCAGTTCGACGGGTGTCTGGTCCGTCCAGGCCAACTGGGGTTTAGGGGCGCGGGCCCTAAACAGCCATGCCCTTCCGTGCTGTGCAAATTGGAGGTAGTCCAGCCCGAGCACACAGATCAGAGCCAAAATGGAAAATGCGATGGAAAGGGTTCGGATGCGGCTCTTATGCATGGATTATCGAGAACCGATCAGCTTGAGGGTCTGTTCCAGATAGGATGGGGTGTCTTGGATGTCCGCTTTCAGCTCAACATCGGGTGAGATCCCCTTATCCCAGAATTCCTCACCGCCGGCCGGGTGGAACACACCCGAGGTCAGCACCAGGCCGGTGCCGTCGTCCAGGGGAAAGAAACGTCCGAGGGCCACAAGTCCCAGCGTGTTGTGGCCGATGATCCGCGCATCACGGTCCCGGTTGAGCACGAGAGCGGCCAGCTCTGCCGGACCCATGGTCGCCTGGTTGACCCAGATTACCAGAGGAAGGTCTGGGAGTGCAGGCTCCTCGGGACAGGAGAGAGGCTCCTTCACGCCGCCTCTTTTTTCAAGGTGGCCGATGTGGTCCTTCTGCAGGAAAAGATTGGAGAATGCGATGGCCTCCTCCAGGGTGCCGTCATGGCAGTTGCGCAGGTCCAGGACCAGGGTTTGACGTGTCTCCCTGAGCCGTGGGATCAGCTCTGTCCTTAACCGCTCGACCAGCGGAGCATGGAACAGATGGACCCGCAGTACCCCTCCCAGCGACGGTTCCGAAGAATAGGTATAGGGGGCGTCATTGAGCTTCGAGCGTGCGATCTCCAGGGTCACATTCGCGTTGTCCCGTGACGTTTTGATCGAGACCGGGTCAGGGGATGCAGCCCTCTGGTAGAGGTTGGACTCGAGCATGCTGAATTCCAGGGTGGAGATGCCGTCCAGGGCATAGATCGGGTCACCCAATTCAAGCCCGCTCTCGGCGGCGGAGCTGTTCTCCTTGATGCCGATCACCATGGGGAAGGTTCCGTGCCGTTTGTACAGGATGAGCCCGGTTTCGTTTTGGCCGGTCCGGCTGCGTTCCCGAAACCGCTGCACGCCGGCCTCATCCAGATAGCTGGAGAGTACGTCGAGGGAATCCACGAGCCCCTTGAATGCGCCGGACATGGTCTTGACCGGATCCGGCTCCTCTACATAGTCCTGCTGGACCAGGCGCATGACGAGTTCCAGCAGGCGGATGGACTCACTGGGCTGGGATTGGGGGGCGGCTCCCGGGAGAAAGTCCTTTTCCAGGAAAAAGAACAGGCTGGCAGCCACGATCAGGGGAAGGATGATCCAGCGAAGGTTCTTTTTAGCCATGATTCGATCCTGACCGATTGTATCATCTTCTTCTTAGCCATTGCAAGGGATCCAGGGCCTCTGCCGAACGCCGGATCTCGAAATAGAGTGTGGTCCCCTGCAGCGAGCCGATGTCTCCAACAAGGGCGATGGGGTCGCCTTCCTGGACGGCCTGGCCCTGCTTGACATAGTGTTCCGAGCAGTGTCCGTAGACAGTGTAGAAGGCCATTCCGTGGTCGATGATGATGAGGAATCCATAGCCGTTGTTGTAGTCCGCATAGCGGACGATTCCCTGATGAACAGCTTTGACCAGCATGCTGTTCTGGGGAGCGATCTCGATCCCGTTGTTGCGTGTGGTGGTGTTGTACCTGGGATGGCGGACCAGACCGAAGCGGCTGACGATCCGGCGGGGCGTGACAGGCCAGGGCAGCCGTCCTTTTTGCTCGTCCAGAGGAGTGAGTGGGAATGGCAGGTCGATCTTCTCCTCCAGGAGCTGCTTGATCAGGTCCTGCAGTTGCTGGGCACGTTCGGTTTTTTCCGCGATCGCCTGCTCATGGGTCTTGATGTTCTGATCGATCTCGGTGATGAGCGCCCGGTTCCTCTTCTCCTGCGCCTCCAGCTCTACCTGTTTCTCCCGGGCTTTCTGGAGCAGCTGGCTGGATTCGATCCTCTTACTTTCCAGGCGTTCCCGGGCCGTGTTGATCTCTTCCAGCCGGTTCAGATAGCTATTGATGATCCGCTCCTGTTCCTCAGCCAGGAGCACGAGGTTCTTGTTCTCTGAGAGCAGGCTGCCGACGCTGTCGGCCTGGAGCATGAGCTCGATGTAGTTGAAGCGCCCGAACTTGTACAGGGTCACGAGGACCCGCTCAATGGCCTCACGCTCCTTTTCCAGGGAGGCTTCCATACGCGGGATCTCTACCTTGAGGTCGGCGATCTCCCTCAGAGCTCTTTCTCTTTGGGCATTGTACATGTCGATCTGACTCAGGATCAGCTTCTTCTCCAGTCCCAGCCGCCCCAGCCTGGACAGCACCGAAGTTTCCCGCTTCTTTTCCCGCTGGATGGTGGCCTGCAGGGTCTGGATCTCGGAAGCTAGAGAGTTGAGGCGTTTTTCGTAGTCCGAAACGTCGACCTGTGGGTCCTGCGGGAGATGCGGGCTCGAGGAGGCTTCCTGTGCCCCCAGGGCCAGGGCGAAAAGTATGAGGAATGTGAGGGATCTATACTTCCTGGTTGTCATTCGTTCGTCTGTCTGATTGTAACATTTTCTGGCCCGGGGGATACTTCTCCGGGCTTTTTCCGTGTGATATAAACGAAGGCGCCTATGAGTCCGATGGCGAGGGTGAAGGCTGTGTCTGCGATCAGGGAAAAAGCGACGGCCGCAGAGGCCGGGATGGCGTAGTATCCCAGGATCTGGATGTAGAGCCCCTCCCGGACTCCGAGCCCACCGATGGTGATAGGGATGGTCAGGACCAGAAGTACGATCGGGATGAATATGAAGTAATCCAGAAGGGGGACAGCGAGGCCGAACCCCTTACCCGCCAGGTAATAGTGGATGAGCACGTTGATCTGGAGCAGAAGAGCCCAGAACAGGGCCTTGAGGATGGCCGTTTTCTGGCCCCTGTATGCCAGCACGGTCTCCCTGAACTCCAGGGCCTTGTGCCGAACCTTTCCCCAGAAGCCGGCTCCAGGCAGGAGCCGTATCAGTTTCTCGCTGATCGGAGTCAGGAACGCAAAGATGGCCGCCAGCCCCCCGAGCGCAAGGGCCATGGCCAGCCATATCACGGGGAACTCACGGGCCATATCCAGCCTGATCAGTGAGGCCGTCAGCGCCAACAGCAGCAGGACCACGACCCCGGTCAGCCGCTCCACCAGAACCACGGCCGAGGACCTCAGCAGGGACCGGGAGTAGAGGGAGCCGTCCCAGATGCGGACGATGTCACCGCCGAAACGCGTGGGGAGGAAATTGTTGAAAAAGGTTCCCACCAGGTAGGACTTCACCAGGTACCCCAGGGGAACGCTGTCTCCCAGGGCCCGAATGAGGATCCGCCAGCGGACAGCGCTGATCCAGACGCCCAGGGCATGGAGGGAAAATGATGCCAGGATCCAGTATATGTTCACGGCCCGGAGCTCCCGCAGGATATCCGGGATAGCCGCTCTCGTGAGGATGATAAAGGCGAGGAGCGTGAGGCTGATGGTCAGCTTGAGCAGGAAGGCGGGGATGTTTTTCCTGCGTGTTCTATCGCTCATGTATATGTTTCCATCCGGTATCGGTCTCGCTCATCCTGTCAGGACACGGATGAAGATCAGGATGAGGATGACGGCCAGCGGGGCCAGGAATCTGACATTGAATACCCAGACCGGCTTCAGCCGGAAGGTCTTGCATCCCAGGGAGATCTCGTCCAGTGCATTGCGTATCTTCCAGGCATAGGCCACGAACAGGCAGATGAAAAGCCCTCCCACAGCCAGCAGGATGTTGCCGAAGACCAGGTCCATCTTCCGCATATAATTGAACTGGGTCAGGAACGATACTCCTCCGGCGGACAGGGCGGAGGGGACCCCCATGGCAAAGGACATGATGCCGATAGCCAGGGAGGCCTTGCCCCGGCTCCAGCGCCTCTCGTCCACGAGGTAGGCCGTGGGAACCTCCAGCATGGAAATGGTTGAGGTCAGGGCGGCGATGAGCAGCAGGGCGAAAAAGAGAATTCCGAAAATAGATCCCCCGGGCATCTTGGAGATGATGATGGGAAACACCTGGAACATGAGCCCGGTATCGACCTCGAACTCCTGCTTGAACTGCTCGGGTGTCAGCTGCAGGGTATCGAAGAGGGTGGGGAAGATGATGATCCCGGCGAGGATGGCGATCAGGACCGTAGAGAAACAAACCCATCCGGCCGAGGAGACCAGGTTCTCCCGCTTGGGGATGTAGGAGCCGTAGGTCATCATGGTGCCCATCCCCAGGCTCAAGGAAAAGAAGGCCTGGCCCACCGCAAAGAAGAGGATCGTGGGCGAAAAATCCGAAAACACGGGCTTGAGATAGAACAGGAGGCCGTTCTTGGCTCCCGGAAGCGTCAGAGCGCGGGCCGCCAGTATGACGATGAGGACAAAGAGCACCGGCATCAAGATCTTGGACCAGCGCTCGATGCCGCCCTTGACCCCCCTGGAAATGACATAGGTCGTCAGGGCAATGATGGCAGCCAGGCAGATGAGAACCTGCAGCGGATCGGCTGCGAACTGCGCGAAGAGGGCGGCGGAGTCGTCCCAGGAGATCTGGCTGGGGAAGGCCCCGATGATGGTTTTATAGAAGTAGCCCGCCGCCCAACCGGCGATGACCGAGTAGTAGGAGAGGATGAACACGCCGGAGATAACGCCCATATACCCCACCAGCACCCAGGGCGTGCCGGGTTTGATGTGTTTGAAGGCGGGGACGGGGCTCTTTTGGGCATGCCGGCCGATGGTCAGCTCTGCCAGCATGACCGTGAAGCCGATGAAGAAGACCGCCACGATATAGGTGAAGACGAAGGCCGCCCCCCCATTGAGCCCCACGAACAGGGGAAAACGCCAGATGCTGCCCAGGCCGATGGCCGAGCCGGAGGCGGCAAAAATAAAGGCGACCTTGGAACTCCAGTTCCCTCTCTGGTTCATTTCACCGTTGGACATCCTGCGCTCCTCTCGATCTGTACCTATCCGTTCTGAGTGAAGGTTGCATCATTTGTAACACAATTCTCTCCGCCCAGTCCACCCCTTCCAGACCACCCCCACCTGTGTTCCCACCCACCCTAAGGGCTGAGGGACATGCGCGAGCTTCAGGCCACTCCAACCAACGCCACCCCCACCCACCCGTCCAAAC
>CBESWG010000049.1:0-22114 GCA_965533275.1 uncultured bacterium | reverse complement strand
AGGCTCCGTAAGCCTTGCGGAAGACGACCTTCCCTTCGCGCCCCACGAGGATCACGGCACCTGGAAAATCCCTGTTTTCCAGCGCCGCCGCCATGACCTGGTCCAGCTGTGCGAGTTGGCTGCCGGACATGCCCACCGCCTCGGGTTCGGCCTCAGGCAGGCTCTGGGCATAGGCCCCGGACACACTCCACACGCAGAAAAAGAGTGCGCATGCCGTCACTCGGAGGTTCTTCATTGCCCTATCCTGCCCCATTATAGGCACGAAAAGGACAAGTGGAAAGGATTAATTTTGTGCTATTTAAACGCAGCCTGACTATTTCTTTTTTGACAGCTTGATCTCGGCGCCTTCCCCGGCTTCGTTCTCCCAGGCACCTGTCATGGAATCTTCCTCGACCTGGAGCGTCACATAGATGGTCTGGACGTCATATCCATCATTGATCTCGAAATACAGGGTCACGGTATGGCCGTCGATCTTGATGTCCTGGCACTCGGCTTCTGAGGCATATCCCATCGTGTCCGAGAATGTGCCCGTCCATTTCCCGTCCTTCTTGCCAAACACCAGCGTCAGCTTGTCTGGCTCCGCCGCATCCGGGACATAGGTCTCTCCGATCCAGGCACCTGTGATGTCGACATCCTGCGCCTGAATCACTGATGGCGCGGCCAGCAGAAACATAGCCAGAACGGCTAGGTAAACGACTTTTTTCATCTTTTATCCCTCCATGATAAACTTGTATGTCTCATTCATCTATACGCATTGAGCCGGCACTTGGTTCCCACTTCCAAAACTCCCCAAGAAAAACAGCTTAAAATCCAGATGCGGTCCCCTCTCCCCTCGGATCGGCGCCTCCCTCGAAGCGGCGCGGACGGCCATCACGCCCATAGGCGACGGTCAAACCATGGGCGTTGCCCAGCCCCCCGACCTCACGGACGTTATGCCCCAGACGCCGCAGCTCGGCAACGACCCCCGCCGCAATCCCGGCCTCCACGGCCAGAGAATCCGGCTCCCTGAAGCTTATACGAGGCGCAGCGATAGCGGCCTGAATGTCCATTCCAAAATCCACCAGGTTCATGACCATCTGCGGCACGGTCTGCCCGATGGTGTGGCCCCCTGGCGTTCCCAGGGCAGCCCAAGGCCTGCCGTCCCGGAAGACGATGGTGGGGCAGTCTCCGGAAAGTTTGCGGTGGCCCGCATGAGCATCCATGGGATTTCCCGCAGGCTCAAACGTGCAGTATGCCAGGGAGTTGTTCAACCAGACGCCTGTTCCCTCGGGCATGATCCGACTGCCGAATGCGTTCCCCAGAGTCTGGGTGGCGCTCACGATGTTGCCCCACCGGTCCGCGACCACGAAGTGGGTCGTATTGACTCCCTGTTTGATTGTGACCTCGGGTGGAATAAAAGGCGTGACCGCATCGGGCCTGATCTTTTGGGACTGAGCCTTCCAGTATCCTTCGGACAGAAGCTTGTCCAGGGGAGGGGGATTGATCTCCGGATCGCCGGCATAAGCCAGGCGGCACCAGTAGGCGTGCTTGGTGACCTCCGCAAAACAGTGGAGGAAGGAGGCGCTGTTGTGGCCGAGCTTCTCCACATCGAAACGGCTCATCAAACCCAGGCGGATCAGGGAGGGGAACGCCGTGGCCGGAGGCGAAGCCGTGTAGACCTCGCAGCTGCGATAGTTGATCCGGAGGGGCTTCCACCACTCGGCCTCGTCCTGTTCGAGGTCTGTGATCGACAGGAATCCTCCGGCCTCCTTCATGGCTGCGTCTATGGCGCGCCCGACGGGACCGCCGTAGACGGCCTTCGGGCCCTCCCGGGCGATCAGCCTCAAAGTCCGGGCCAGGTCTTCCTGGATCAGGCGCTCGCCGGACCTCAAAGGCCGGCCCTCGCGGCCGTAGATCTTGCGGGCATGGCCTGGAAAATCATCAAAGGCATGGGCGATGGATCCTGCCGTGCCCCCTCCCAGCGAGAATCCTTCGGAGGCCAGGGCAATGGCAGACGCGAACAGTTCATCCCAGGGGAGCTTGCCGTATTCACTGGACAGGGCTTTCCAGGCGTTTACATTCCCGGGAGTGGACACCGCCTTGGGCCCCCGGCGGTTCTCCAGGTATCCGAGTGTGGGTGGACGGAACACATCCGAGTCGACGGACGTGGGGATCTTCCCCGAGGAATCCAGGTAACGCACGCGGCTCTCCTCCGTGGAATAGACCAGGATGGTGCCGTAGCCACCGATCCCGGACATCATGGGTTCGACGACATTCAGGGACGCGGCCACGGACACGGCCGCATCAAAGGCGTTCCCCCCTTTGCGGAGGATGTCGATCCCCGCCTGCGTGGCCAGGGCATGCGCGGAAGCCACCATCCCCTGTGTGCCGTGTTCCGGCGCCGTGGACGGGACCACATCAGGCCCCGGATATGTTGCACCTGATGCCAGCAGCATCAGGGCAAACGCTGAGATGAGGCTGAAAAGGACATATCTGCGCAGCATGGCTTAACCCTCCTCGCTATCGGACCCTGACCCGGCTCCACTGGGACCGGGCCCAAGATGTCAGCAGTCCCATTCTGCCTTTTTTCCCCCTGGCCCTGGCACGCCGGATCGTGGCCTGCACAGCGTCTTTGGGGATATCGGGCTGCTGGGGCTCGGGCTTGCGGCGGAGGGTGAGGGCCCCGGATGGGCAGGTGGTCACACACAGGCCGCAGCCGATGCACCGCTTCTCTTCCACCACGGCCTTGTCCTCCCTCAAAAACACGGCATCGACCTGGCACCGGCGCTCGCACACGCCGCAGCCGATGCAGGCCTCCTGGTCCAGATCCACGGTGAAGGGGCTGGCCATGAGGGTTGCGGGCGCGGACTGTTTTTTTATGCTCCGCAGGACCTGGCAGCAGCAGCCGCAGCAGCAGCAAATGTTGGCGATCTTCTGAGAAAAACTGGGCTGCAGGACCAGGCCGGTCTCATCCGCCTTCTTCAGGATGTCCAGAGCTTCTTCCTTGGTGATCCGGCGCCCCAGGCCGTTTTTCTCATAGTAATCGGCGGCTACGCCCATAATCAGGCAGCACCCCTCAGGCTTGTCGCACCCCTCGCCCACCATGCGGTGCTCTTTCCGGCAGATGCAGGGCGCCTCGACAAATTGGGTCTGTTTTTCGACCATCTCCACCGCATTCTCATAGGGGAGCGTGCCCAGGTCGACGTCCAGGCTCCGGTTCACCGGCACGGTGCGCAGCTGGGGGGCTTTCTTCCAGGTTTTTATGTCCATGAGCAGAGGGACATACTCGTTGAAATCACGGATCAGATCGAGGTCCAGGTCATTGACGTGATACTCCCAGATGCCGATCACGAACTGGGTGGCCATGTATTTGTCCGGGCGGTTCTTCCGTGAGAACCGGAAGAGCAGCCCTTTTTTCGCCATGGATTCCAGCCGTTCTGCGGCCTCCTCCGGAGACAGCCTGGCCCGGCGTGCAATGACTCCGGCTTCCTCGGGCAGCAGCGACAGCTTCATGGCCAGCGCGGCCTCCTCTTCGGTGAACAGCCTCCGCAGGATCCGAAGTTCCACGCCGCTCTCAGTGGCGGGATAGCCTCCGGGCAGCCGGTCCAGGAATCGCGCCAGTTTCTCGTATATGTCTCCGGGCACTGTGTCTCCTCCAAGATAAGAGATGGATCCCTTATATCATTAGAGCGGTAGGAGCGTAAAGTCTCGCCCCAGAAACGTTTGACAGCGAGATTCGATTTTTATTAGAGTTGGGGCATGGAATCGGGGCTCCTCGCGATGTTGGCGCTCCTCCCCATCCTTTCGGTCTTCGTCCTGATCGTAATCCTGCGCTGGCCAGCGACACGGGCCATGCCCGTAGCGTTCGGGATCACGTGTGTGCTCTCTTTGGCGATCTGGGGCTCCCCCCTCCGCCAGGTGGCTGCGTCCTTCATCGACGGCCTCGTCACGGCATCGACCATCCTCTACATCGTGTTGGGTGCGGTCCTCCTGCTCAATCTCATGCGCGAGAGCGGAGCGCTGCAAACCATCCGGCGCAGCATGTTCGACATCTCGCCGGACCGGAGGATCCAGGCGATCATCATCGCCTTCCTATTCGGCTCGTTCATAGAGGCGGCGGCCGGCTTTGGCACGCCGGCCGCAGTGGCTGCCCCCCTGCTCGTGGCCATCGGATTCCCGGCCATGGCCGCTGTCATGGTGTCCTTGATCATCCAGAGCACATGCGTCTCCTTCGGTGCCATCGGCACGCCTATCCTGATCGGTGTACACGGGGGATTGGCTGGACAGCCGGAAGTCACCGCCTATCTGGGGCAGCAGGGCCTGGATTTAGCTCTTTACCTCAAGACCATCGGCGCAAAAGTGGCCGTCATCCATGGGATTACGGGTACGTTGATCCCCCTGATCATGATCGTGATGATGACCCGGTTCTTCGGACAGAAGCGAAGCTGGAAAGAGGGGCTGGCGGCCGCGCCCTTTGCCTTGTTTGCAGGGCTCTGCTTCACAGTCCCCTACACGCTCACTGGAGTGCTGTGGGGCCCGGAATTCCCTTCCCTGGTCGGCTCCCTGTTCGGATTGGCCGTCGTGATCCTGGCGGCACGCAAAGGTTTCTTGAAACCGAGGAAGACCTGGGATTTCCCAGCCCGCTCTGATTGGCCCGGAGAGTGGACGGGAGAACTGAACCAGGAGGAAACGGAACGCAGGGATGCTCCCTCGGCGGCCGTGGCCTGGTCTCCCTACATCCTGGTTGCCCTGACGCTCCTGGCCAGCCGCCTGTGGCCGGCTCTCCAGGCCCGCCTCTCCGGCATACAGTGGCAGTGGAACGGGATCCTGGGGAGCGGGATCGCCACGACATTCCAGCCTTTCTATCTGCCCGGCTTTTTCTTTGTTATCTCCTCGGCCCTGGCGGTCCTCCTCTACCGGATGTCCGGCCGCCAGGCGGCTCGGGCAGCAGGCCCCCCCCGGCGAAGCCTCGCCGGCCCCGCCGTGGCACTCGGATTTGCGGTGCCCATGGTCAAGGTCTTCATAAACAGCGGCACTCCCGGGGGACTGGAGCAGATGCCCATCCTGCTGGCAGGAGGAGCAGCAGCCGTGGCAGGCTCGGCCTGGCCGGCCTTTGCCGCCGTGATCGGGGCCATGGGAGCCTTCATCGCCGGCAGCAACACGTTCAGCAACATGATGTTCTCGCTCTTCCAGTTCGCCACCGCGCTCAAGACGGGCCTGACTCCCGGTGTGATCGTGGCACTGCAGGCCGTGGGCGGCGCCGCCGGCAACATGATCTGTGTGCACAACGTAGTGGCCGCTTCTGCCGTGGTGGGCCTGCTGGGACGGGAGGGCCTCCTGATCCGCAAGACCATCATCCCCATGACCTACTACCTGATCGTATCGGGGGCTCTGGGATTCATACTGGCCTGGTGGTTCCGGATATGACAGATCCATCAGGTCCTCTCATGAACAGAATATTTTTCAGAATAGATCAACAGCGGCGGCTCGGATCAGCTGACCGGAAAAGGAGGGCTCAGTGAAAATCATCGGCCTGATCGTCTTAGTGTGTCTTGCTCTTCAAGGGAGCCTGGTGTCTGCCTCCCATGTCTCCGAGGCGGCCAATGATATACTCATTCTCCTCGAGGCCCAGGCAGACGCCTGGAACCGAGGCGATTTCGAGGGTTTCATGTCCACCTACTGGAACTCCCCAGACATGACCTTCCAATCCGGGAACCAGAGGCTCTCGGGCTGGGAGGTTCTGTTGAAGCGGTATCAGACGAACTACGCGGGAGACAAGAGAGGGAATCTGACCTTCAAGGACCTGGAAACCGAAATCCTATCAGAAGAGATCGCTTACGTACTGGGGCGCTATCACCTTGAGTATCCCGATTCCGTTCGGGAAGGCCTGTTCACCATCATCCTGAAGAGATTCCCCCAGGGATGGCGCATCATCCATGACCACTCCTCCTCAGATCCCACGGAGTGATCCCGGCCTGGGTTGATTCAGCCCGGAATCCGGGCATCTCAGGGGCCGGCTCAAAGGCGCCTGCCAAGCATGCTCAATCCAGGATCTTGTAGTCCCGGTATTCCTCCACGGCCTCGACACGGATACTTTTGACCACCAGCCCGACATGGACCCTGATGAGCGAACGCTCCATGACCATATAACCCTCCGGAAGTACCTTGAACCTGGCCTCCATCTCGAAGCGTTTCAACATCTTGGGATTTTTGGAAAAATGGACCTCAGCCTGCAGGACATCAAAGGTCTGTTTGTCAATATAGTACAGCCCGTCCATGCGCTCTTTTGATGGGACCTTGGCCTTCGTCTCCACGACATAGACCGGACGCTGCCCCACGTAGGATCCGCCCTTCCGCGCGAACGTATACTCTCCGCGTCTCTCCGAAGAGAAGGGAAACATCTGCTCCACGGTGAAATCGCGGCGCTCGCCTCCGTCCTCCTCCTCTCCATCCCCACGTTTGGCACGGCGCTTTTGCGCCTTTTCCTTTGCCTTCCTGGCATCCTTTTCGAATTTGTCGGTCACGTCCTTGGTCTTTCCCTTGGCCGTTTCCTGGGCGCTCAGGATCTTCTCGCTCCTGAGCCCCTCTTCCACGAGGACGATCTTTTCTACCAGCGTCGTCTTCTTGGGCTTCCAATCCTTATCCATATTGAGGACCGTGGCCGTAGCGTGGGCCTCCATGTTCTTCAGCTCTGGATAGGCTTCCAGGCGCTCCGCCACACGCTCCAGGATCTCTTCGTCCGTTGCCTCCTGGGCCGAAACGAGCACAGCGGCACAGGAGATCACCAGGAACAAACACACCGCGCCGGCTACGAATCCGGGCCTTCCCACAGTCCTTCTTCTCCACATTTTGATCACTCCATTCTCTTTCGTCTTTGTTGCCTTGTATTCTAGCGGAATCCCCCCCAGCCGTAAACCGCTGGCGTTTCTTGACTCGAGACGGGGCACCGTGTAAGGTAGCTGTGAATTGATCAGGAGCGGTGACCATGTCGAAATTAGCACTCAAGGATCTGGAGGCACGTGTCGGGCATGAGGTCGGGCTCTCCCCATGGATGGATATGACTCAGGACCAGATCAACGCCTTCGCCGAAGCGACCGGAGACCGGCAGTGGATCCATGTAGACGAAGAACAGGCCCGCAGGAGTCCCCTCAGGTCCACGGTGGCACACGGATACCTCCTGGTCGCGCTTCTCGCCCCCCTCAACTTCGGGAACGAGATCTTCCAGCAGAAATTCCGCATGGCCATCAACTACGGGCTGGACCACGTCCGATTCCTGCAGCCCGTGCGGCCCGGTGACCGGATCCGCAACCGGGCTTTGCTCAAGAGGATAGAGAAGAAGGGTTTGCGCAAGGTCCTGGTCGTTCTGGAAAACACGCTGGAGATCGAGAGCAAGGACAAGCCCGCTCTCGTAGCAGACACCCTGGCCCTGATCTATCTCTAGCCGCGCGTCAGCGCCGTCGGTTCTTGTCGATGTGCTCAGCCATGAGCCGGACGTTATTTTTCGTCCAATGGATCCGGCGGCTCTCTGTCCCTAATCGAAGATCTTTTCTGTGTTCTGGTAGGCAGTATGGACTTTCTCCACGGCAGTTTTGGTCTCTTCCCGATTATCTCGTGTGATGATTTCCGCCAATTCAGTGCAGGCGACCTCCAAGTCCTGAACCGCCGCCTGGAAATCCGCTTGACGGTCTGAAAGTCGTGAGGAGAGTGTCGCCTCTTTGAGGGCAGCCAGTTTTTCCTGCATTACCGGAACCACGGCACGAATCTCATCCAGATCGTATTCCGGAGTATAGTAGTGGTAGAGTTTGTATAGTTCCTGGTGAAAAGCCTCCAGCTCTGCTATCATCGGCCGGATTGTGCGCACCATCTTTTCGTACGCCGAGTGAAAAGCTTCGGTCTGTTCGAGCATGCCGGCCTGATTATCCTCCTCGACTGCGGTTTTCAAATTCTGCAGAACGGTTTTAAGGTTTTCTAAACCGGAATCCCAGTCCGCTTGTTTATCGCGCAGAATCCCTGGTAGAGATGCCCCATAGACCTTTGCTGCCAATTCTTCGACCTGAGGAAGGAGCTCTTTGATCATGGCATAATCTTTTTCCGGGTAGGCCGTATGCCAGAGAGGATAGACGACCTCATGCAGGTCGCGGAGTTCCGGCACAGCCGCAGAAAGCTCTTCCTGACTGATTTCCGCTTTTGCCGCGGGCTCTTCTGCTGTCTGGTTATCCTCTATCTGTCCCTGACAGGAAACTGAAAATACTACAGCCAGTACAATAAACAGAATCAAAAACCAATTAGTACGCTTGTTCATCTCTCCTCCTGCGGTTATTTAGCCTTCCGATATCAGTCAGAACTATATAACACCGACACACTCCTGGTGTCAAACACGACAATCCATCGATATGTATTATATTAGCCTCGATCACACCATGCAGGTTGACGAAGCCATGGCCCTGTGATAAAAGCTGTATTTCCGACGATGTTTCGCCGGATGACCAGACAGGCCCCATGCACGCTACTCTCAGCTCATCTATTTTCTTTCACTGTTTCATCTTCATATACATTTATATCCCAACGAATTTTTAAAGGAGGTACACGTATGTCTAAGAAGTCAATCCACTGTATCCTGGCCGTCGTCCTGTTCGGGTGCCTTTTTGTATCCGCACCCGTCCTCTATGGACAGCAGCTGGATGAGAAAGCCCTTAAAAACCTCAATTATCGAGAGATCGGCCCGACACGCCAGAGCGGGAGGTTTGTGGACTTTGCCTGGACGGCAAAGGAACCCAAGACCTTCTATGCCGCTACGGCCTCGGGCCATCTCTGGAAAAGCATGGACAACGGGCTCACCTGGGCTCCTCAGTTCACCAATGAGAAGGTCTTTTCCATCGGTGACGTGGCCGTGGCGCCCTCGGATCCGAAGATCGTCTGGGTGGGGAGCGGCGAGGCCAACAACAGTCGCAGCGCCTACTGGGGCGACGGCATGTACAAATCCATGGACGCCGGCAAGACCTGGACCCACATGGGCCTGGATGAATCGCACCACATCGGCGCCATCGAGATCCACCCCACGAATCCCAATGTCATTTACGTGGCGGCTCTGGGACACCTCTACTCCGAGAATCCTGAGCGCGGGCTGTACAAGACAACAAACGGCGGCAAGACCTGGGACAAGGTCCTGGATGTCGTGGTCAAGGGCAAGAACATCGGCGTGGTGGACTGCGTCATGCATCCCACCGATCCCGACACCCTCTATGCGGCCACGTTCGACAAGGTGCGCAAGCCCTACACCTACAACCTGGCCGGCCCTGGAAGCCGCATCTACAAGACCACGGACGGCGGAAAAAATTGGACCAAGCTGGGCGGCGGGCTGCCAGAGGGCATGATCGGCCGCATCGGCCTGTCCATTTTTCTGAGGAATCCCGACATCATCTACGCCTGCGTGGAAAACGCAAACAAAAAGGGGATGTCAGAGGAGGAGAGATACCAGGAGCTCCTCGACGACAAGGCCAGCCGGGGCATGATAGACGGCGAGATCTACCGGTCAGACAACGGCGGCGAGACCTGGACCAAGGCCAATGCCGAGGATGAGAACATCGGCGGCGGGCCGGGTTATTACTACGGCCAGATCATCGTAGATCCCAACAACGACAAGGTCGTACACGTCGTAAGCGCCGCCTCCTGGGGCACACGGGACGGCGGCAAGAACTGGCTGCGCAGGCCCCTGGGATTCGGCGGAGACGACCACTGCCTCTGGATCGATCCCGAGGACTCAGAGCACATGCTGCTCGGATATGACCACGGCCTCGGCGTGACCTGGGACGGCGGCAAGAACTGGTATCACCCGGACAACCAGTCGCTGGCACAGCTCTATGCCGTAGGTGTCGACAACTCCTATCCCTACCGCGTGGCCGGTGGGCTGCAGGACAACGGCTCCCACATGGGCCCCTCCACCAAGCGCGACGGCACCCCCATCCGGTTCGAGGACTGGGACCGGGTCGGCGGCGGCGACGGCATGTACAACGTGTTTGACTGGAAGACCAACCGGTACCTGTACAACGAGTCACAGTTCGGGCCGCTTTCCCGCCGCGACCTCAAGACCGGCGAGGCCAAATCCATCGCCTACCGCCAGGACCGCGACATGCGCTGGAACTGGAATGCCCCCATCCACGTCTCCTGGCACGACAGCAACGTCATCTACCACTGCGGCAGCAAGGTCGTCCGTTCCCCCATGCGCGGGGAATACTGGGAGGTGATCAGCCCCGACCTCACGACCAATAACCCTGAATTCCTGACCACAGGCAAGGGCGGAGACGGCAACATCCAGTACTGCACCATCACGACCTTCGACGAATCGCCCCTCGATCCCAACATCCTGTGGGTGGGCACAGACGACGGCAACGTCCAGGTGACACAAGACATGGGCAAGACCTGGACCCTCTGCAACGCCAACATCACCGGCAACCCGGGCTACTGGGTGAGCCGGGTGGCGGCCTCCCATACCCTCCCCGGCACCGCCTATGTGTCCTACACCGGCTACCGGCGCGACGATTTCCGTGCGTTCCTGTACAAGACCACCGACTTCGGCAAGACCTGGACCTCCATCACGGCCAACCTGCCGGCCGAGCCCATCAACGTCATCCGCGAACACCACGCGAATCCCAACCTGCTCTTTGTGGGTACCGAGTTCGCGGTCTATGTCTCTCTCAACGGAGGCGAGAACTGGATCCGGATGAAGAACAACATGCCCACGCAGCCGGTCCACGACCTGAAGATCCACCCCCGCGAGAACGACATCATTGTGGCCACACACGGCCGCGGCGTCTACATCGCTGATATCTTCCCGCTCCAGGAGCTCACAGACACGGTCCTGGCCGCGGATGCCTACCTGTTCAGCGTCGAACCCAAGGTCAAGTGGGTGAGCAACTCCTCTCCCAACTATGCCACCTACAACTTCTCGGGCGAGAGCGAGCCGCTCGCATCGGCTATCTATTACTATCTGAAAGACAAACCCGCGGGCGAGGTCAAGGTCTCCATCTACCAGGGCAAGGTCCTGATCAACGAGATAAAGGGGACCACCGAGCCGGGCATCAACAAGGTCTACTGGAACTGGGACATCCGCAAGGAGCTGTCCGAAGCCGAGAAAAAGGCGGCACAGCAGAGAATGGAGCGATTCCGCCAGATGGGGTTCAGCCCCCGCGGGAGGCAGATGGATCCCAACTTCAGCTATTCCCCTGCCTCTGAGGGCACCTTCACCGTGGTGCTCACGGTGGGAGACAAAAAGTTCAAGAAACGGGCCGTGCTGATGCAGGACCACTGGTTCAGGCCCAACTACTGATCGTAACTCAGGAACGGTTCACGGCTTCCCCCTGGCCGCAGCATCGGGCAGGGGGAGGCCGTTCTCTTCGCTCAGCCTCTTCAGCTCATTCAGGGACCAGGCCTTCGTGTAATCGTAGAAACAGGAATAGGGATCCCTGAGCAGCCCCAATACCTCCCGCACCTGTGGATCGCACCACTCCGGGACGCGGCGTTCCACGAATCCCAGCCTTTTGCCGCTCAGCTTCAGGGGGATCAGGGGTTTGACCCTCGCATGAGTCAGGCCCAGTGGGCTTAGGCCCTCCTGCAGGATCTTGTGCTTCGCTTTACGGATCCGGCGTTCGCCCACTTGGTGCAGGATCTGCATGTATTTCTCGAACAGGAGCCATTCGTTCACGAGCAGTGCGATCTCCACTGAACTGAGGGCCCCCCAAAACTCGACGGGTTGGGGCAGGCTGATGAATCGTCCCAGCATGAACATGCCGGCAGAGAAGCCCATCCTCCTTTCTGTGCGAGCCTGCCCCAGGGCCGCACGGAAGAACCGGATCTTCCTCTCCAGGGTCAGGAGCCTGAAGGCCGTGTTCTGCTTCAGGTGGTCGCCCATGTCACTCTTGAAGATACTTTCGACGTACAGTTCCGGGTTGCGGTCGTACCAGCTGTTGACGAGTCCGGCGGCCTTTTCCCTCTCCCCCCTGAGCTCAAGCGTCACCAGGCGGATGATCTCTGCCAGGCTCAGTGCCTCCCCCAGCCTCAGGTCGGCCACCAGCCCGTTATAGGCGCGGTACGCGCGGGCCATCTGCTCGAAAGCCTTGACCTCAGCTGGCTCGAGAGTGACCGGATCTCCCTTCAGATAGCGGATCAACCGGGCGGGCTTGAAGCGGGCCTGGCCCTTGTACAGGCAGCGCTTGCGGCTCGAGATGGTGACCCATTCCCCCTCCCGGATTTCTACTCCCGCCTCATTGACCAGGCGATGGCCTCCATCCTTGATCATGCGGACACCATGTTTTCCCAAGTCGAGCAGCGCGGGCAGCCCGAAACTCTGACAGATGGTGATGACATGGATGGCCGCCGATGTCAGGCTGACAATGGCATCGACCTCTCCCATGACCACGGTGTCATTCGGCTCGAAGGTGGATTTACAGAGGCAGACCTTCTGGCCGGCCTTCTTATGCAGGAGCGCGGCCTCGGCGGAAAAGAACATCTGCACCAGAACGGCTGTCCGCGGGAGCACCGAGGCGGCCGAACTGAAAAATGTCAGATCCTGGAATGAATCCGGGTCGATGGCATCCGACTCGATCTGCTTCAGGTGAAAGGGCCGGATCAGCTCGGGGACGCGGTCCTTGCCGATCGTGCCTTGATCATACATGTCCATCACCGAGATGAATGCGGACCGGCCTGTGATCTCAGAGGGATTCAGCTGCAGCAGGTTGAAGAACTCGTACCGGTCCGTGATGTCGGTCGCGAACTCTATGGTGACAGGCGATCTGAACCTGGCCTCCAGGTAGTACAGGGTCGGTATGAACCTGTACACGGCGGGATAGTCCTCCTTGATGAGTTCCTTGTCGACAAAATCCACCTTTTCGCTCTCCACGGATCCGGCCATGATCTGTTCACCGAAGATCCGGCGCGCACTCTCGATCTGTCCCCCGCTCCCTGTCCGCGGATGGCGACTGAAGATGACTCCCACACGAGAACGCTCATCCCGCACGGTACAGATCATCCTCTGGAGTATCAGGGAGGGGAAGTGCTCCTCGCCCCGCGAGAACGTCATCATCAGGTCCAGGTTGTTCTCGTAGTACCTGAAGGCCTGCTCCACAAAGAACGCGGTCTGTCGGTAGGGATCCTGCACGAGGAGCGGATCGATGGCATTGACCCTGCGGACGGCGCGGGCAACCTGGACATCCAGGCGCTCCTCGGGGATCCATCCCGATCCAAATACCAGATCATGCCCTTCGGGATCCTGGGCCAGGAGGATGTTTTTGATGTTGTTCAGGAACATCTTGTAGGCCGGCTCTTCGCCATAGTGGCGGACCAGGGCCGGGATGGTGGATTCGGTGACTCCGACATTCAGAAAGGTCGGCATGATGCCGGGCATATAACACGGCATGGCACAGCGGAACGCATAGATCAGGGGTGTCTCGGCCGAACCCATCTGCTGGATGGTGAGCCGCTCCAGGATGTCGAGTGCCCTCTGGATATGGCGCTCTCGCACTAGATCTGGGAGCCGGTACAGCGCAGAACTCAAGATGACAAAATCAGGAACCGGGTAGCCGCCGCGGCTCAGGCCCAGGAGTGTAGCCCCCTTGTTGGAGATCAGCTCTTCGGGATGATCCAGAGAGCTCGTGCAGGGGATGACGTAGTCGTTGCCTTCATCGGGGAAGCTCCGGTAGTAGGGCTCTCGTTCCTCGAGATAGCTCAAGATCCTGAGGTTGATCTTTTCCATTGCCCCGGCCTCTCCATGGGACTCCCGGAGCAGCAGATCCACGTAAACGATGGCACGGGCGAGGTCGCTCTGGATCAGGAACGGCAGGTCTATGTCCCGTACCGGGAGCTCCCCCAACCGCTGGCGCTCCTGGTCATAGAGCTCGACTATAGGATTCAGCGTCCCCTCAGGCTGCGGCGGTGACTTCCCG
This sequence comes from uncultured bacterium, assembly GCA_965533275.1. Lineage (GTDB taxonomy): Bacteria > Acidobacteriota > Aminicenantia > Aminicenantales > Aminicenantaceae > JAUXEH01. Next base: position 8,198 of record CBESWG010000049.1, on the reverse strand, counting down.
GCCAGGTGGGCCCTCATCCCGGAAATGAGCGCACGCCTGTGGGGATAGTTGCCCCGCACCATCAGGTGCGCGATCGCCTCCCGGGGGATGCGTGCCATTTAGCCTGCCGGCCGCTCTTCCGCCGTATCCTACTTGGAGCGGTACTTTTCGAACCAGGCCCTGAGATAGAGCTGCTGCAGGAGGCGGTGAGACGGCCTCCTCCAGCCGTGGAACTCGTCCGGCATGCGGACCAGCAGAGTATCTTTCTTGAGCATCTTGAGCGCCCTGTAGTACTCCTCGCTCTGGGTCATGGGCGTCCTGAGGTCCGCCTCTCCGGTCATGACCATGGTGGGCGTTGTAACATTCTTGACGTAGTGCAGGGGAGAGCGCACTGCATATTCCATGGGATCCTCCCAAGGATATTGATGGAACTGGCGATACCAGTTGGGGCCGTCGGTGGTCCCGACAAAGGAATGCCAGTTGATGACCGGGCGCATGGACACGGCTGCTGCAAACCTGTCGGTGTGCCCCACGATCCAGGCCGTGAGGACCCCTCCCCCGCTGCCGCCGCAGACAAAGAGGTTGCGCGTATCGATGAAACCTTTGGCGATGGCCGCGTCCACACCCGCCATGAGGTCGTCGAGGTCCTTGCCCGGATAGGAGTACTGGATCCCGTTGACAAAATCCTGGCCGTACCCGGTGCTCCCGCGAGGATTCATGAACAGCACGGCATAGCCCTGAGCGGCAAAGTTCTGCCAGGCCCAGTTGAAACGCACCGAGTACATGGACCAGGGGCCACCGTGGATATAGAGCATCATGGGATACTTCTGGCCGGCTTCGAACTCTGCGGGTTTCATCAACCAGCCCTGGAGGTCCAATCCATCGGGCGACTTGAACCAGAGCTCCTCCACCTCACCGAGCTTGACTCCGGACAGCACATCGGCGTTGACATCCACCAGGTGCTTCATGTCTCCCGGGTCCTTCAGGTTGTAGGTCACCAGGTCACCCGGCAGGTAAAACGAGGAAACGGTCGAGGCCACCTGGCCATTCTTCGCCAGGGACAGGCCCGACAGGTAGTGGACTCCACTCGTGACCTTCCGGATCTTCCCGGCAGTGGTCACGTAGTAGAGGTTCGATTCGCCCTTCTCGGCCATTGTATAGTAGACTCCGTCGCTGTCAGCGGCCCAGGTCACGCTGGAAGGGGAATTGGGGAGGTCGCCAGCCAGAAGTTTCTTCCCTTCTCCGTCAAATTCCATCAGATAGAGGCTGGAGAGATGACTGGTATAATTCCGGTCGTCGTATCCTGTGTAGGCGATCCTTCTGCCGTCTGGGGAAACGCGGGCGCCGCGGTCGGGCCCCTTGCGGTCGGTCAGCGTTGTGATCTCCAGCGTTTTCAGATCCACGGAATAGATCTCGGAATCGCCCCTCTGATATTCGGCATCGGGTTTGCGGATGGCACTGAAAAAGATCGCAGATCCGTCTGCGGACCATTGCGGGTCACTGTGCGAGTAGTCGCCGGAGGTCAATCGGCGTGGTGTCCCTCCCAGCTCCGCATCCAGCACGTAGATATGCGTGTACCCTTTGGGCACGGGGCCGCGTCCGTCCCTGGCCCAGGTCAGGCGGTCCACGATGGTCGGACCGGCCGCCCACTTGGCTCCCTTGGGCTTCTTGACCATCTTCACGGCCAGCAGGGGTTTCGTGTCGGGCTCGAAGGACGTGAACGCCAGCATACTGCCGTCGGGGGACCAGCGCAGTCCGCTCGGAGCCCTGTCCAGGTGTGTGAGCTGAGCCACCTCGCGTGTGTCCAGCCACATCACATGGATCTGGGAAGTCCCGTCGCGGTCGGACATAAAGGCGATCTTTTTCCCGTCCGGAGACCATGACGGCGAGGAATCGCTCCAGTCGCCGTGGGTAAGCTCCCTGATGCGTGTCCCCTCCACGTCCACGATCCAAAGGTTGGAGCGGGACCGGTCATTCATCTTGTCGACCCATCCCCGGCTGAAAAGGATGTGTCGCCCGTCAGGGGAGATCATGGGGCTGCGAATCGACTCCATCTCCATAAACGTATCGTCTGTCAGGAACTTGTTATTCTGTGCCTCCACTGGGGTCATCACCAGGCCCAGGCAGAATGCCACAGACACACACAACAGGATGGGAAGGGAAGATGCTTTACTCATGGTTGGGTCCTCCTTTGGTTCTCTACGGTCCTCTCCCCCAAATGTATTAAATCCGCTGCCGAAATACAAACGCTTTTCCATCTTCCGCAGGTAACAGATCTGCCTTCATTCATCGAAACCGCATAGGCCGCAATTTAAAGGTACGGCTAGATGTGGTAATCGCAGGAAGGGATAATGCAGCGCTAGCTGTCCGCATGGGATCGACATCAGCCTCAGGTTGCGGGACCTGGGCCGACTGCTCTCGGTCTTGAGGTACGCAGGTCAGGGCGTCAGGGCCTGCCGGAGTGCCCTGTTCCAGCCGGCGAGGAGCGCGTCCCGAGTCACGGGAACCATGTTTGGCCGAAATTCCCGCTCCAGGACCCGGATGCGGCTCAGTTCCTCGGCATCTTTCCAGAAACCGCAGCCCAATCCCGCCAGGAAGACGGCACCCATCGAGGTGGACTCGATAACTGCAGGGCGGATCACAGGCCGGTCGAGGATGTCCGCTTGGAACTGGAGGAGGAGATCATTTGCTGCCGCTCCACCGTCTACTGTCAGCTGCGCCACCTCAACTCCGGCTTCTTCCTCCATCAGGACCAGCACGTCTCTGGTCTGGTAGGCCATGGACTCAAGGGCCGCGCGGATGATGTGGTTGCAGTTGGCTCCCCGTGTGAGGCCGGTGATGAGGCCGCGGGCCTCCATGTCCCAGTGGGGAGCCCCCAACCCCACAAAGGCAGGAACCAGATAGACACCGGCGTTGTCCTCCACGCTGCGGGCCGCCTCCTCGCTGTCAGGGGAGGCGGTCAGGATCCCGATCTCGTCCCGCAGCCACTGGAGCGCCGCGCCGCCGATGAATACTGAGCCCTCGAGCGCAAAGCAGGGGGAGCCCGCCCCGTCCACCGCCAGCGTAGTCAGGAGCCCCTTGCGAGACATCACAAATTCCGGGCCGGTGTTCATGAGCAGGAAACACCCGGTGCCATAGGTGTTCTTGATGCTGCCTGGCTCGAAACACGCCTGACCGAAAAGGGCCGCCTGCTGGTCCCCAGCCACGCCGAGGATGGGCACACTCCCGAGCTCGGGAAACGCAGCAACAGCACCGAATTCACCAACCGACCGCCTCACTTCCGGCAGCATGCCCATAGGTATCCCCAAAAGATTGCATAGCTCCGGATCCCACTGCATCTCCCTCAGGTTGAAGAGCAGCGTACGGGAAGCGTTGGTGTAATCGGTCACGTGGCTGGCGCCTCCGGTCAGCTTCCAGATGAGCCAGCTGTCGATGGTGCCGAAGCACAGGTCCTCGGGATCCGGGACACCCTCCTGTTCCAGGATCCAGCGGATCTTGGTGCCGCTGAAATACGCATCCATCGGGAGGCCGGTCTTGGAGCGGAACAGGTCTTCATGGCCCTTAAGCCTGCGGCACATATCTGCCGTGCGCCGGCACTGCCAGACTATGGCATTGCTCACCGGCTTTCCACTCCGGCGCTCCCAGACCACGGTAGTCTCTCTCTGATTAGTGATGCCGACAGCCAGGATGCTCTCCCCGGCGACACGCAGCTCAGCGACCACCTCCTGGACGGATTCCCAGATCTCGTTGGGATCGTGTTCCACCCATCCCGGACGCGGGTAGATCTGGGTGATCTCCCGGTAGGCCGAGGCCCGGATCCGGGCATCGCGGTCGACCAGCACGGCCGTAGTCCCCGTGGTTCCCTGGTCTATGGCCAGGATATATTCGTGAGGCATGACTCAGCGTTCGGGTTCAGCGGTCGCTGCTCCTGACATGTGCGTCCAGCCAGTCGACGATGTCCTGGAGCACCTGCTCCCTCTCCGGCTCGTTCAGGATCTCATGGTACAGTCCCTGGTACATCTTGAGAGCGCTGTCTGTGGAAGCGGCGTTTTCAAAGAGACGGCGGCTCCCTTCCGGTTCTGTGATCCTGTCGTCACTCCCCTGCAGGACCAGGAGTGGGAGCGTGAAGGCGTTCATCCGTCCCCGGACGTACCGGCCGGCCCTGACCAGCTCCGAACCGGTCCTCATGAGCACACCCTTCCGGTAGATCAGCGGATCGCTGTCATATGCCTGGACAACAGCCGGATCCCGGGATATGTGATTCTGGTTGATCTTGACTGCATGGAGCCTGGGCAGGATGCGTCCGATCAAAGCAGCTGCCTGAAGGAGCGGAGGCGGGACCTCATTGCTCAGATGGACGGCCGGGGCGCTCAGCACCACCCCCCGGACCCGGGGCTTTTGGTCCAGGGCATAGAAGGTCACGATGACCCCCCCCATGCTGTGCCCCAACAGGAACAAAGGCCTCCCCGGCAGCCGGGCCCGAACCCTGTCCAGGAAGAGATCGAGGTCATTCAGGTACTCTTCGAAGCTTTCCACATAGAGGCGCAAGCCATTGGACTTCCCATGGCCGCGCAGGTCGAAAGTATCTACCGCATAACCGTTCTCAGTGAGATACCGTGCGGTGTCCTGATAGCGGCCGCTGTGCTCAGCCAGGCCGTGCACCAGGACGATGCCGGCCTTGGGCTCTTGCTCCGGCCGCCACCATCGCTCGAACAGCTGAATCCCATCCAGCGCAGGGAAAGTGCTGGCCTCCTCCTCTGGAATCATCGTGTCTTCCCCTTTCTGTTCCATCCCTTGGCTTTTCTCCCGGATTTGAAATATGCGGTAATGTATATCAGGCCGTTCTTGTGTGTCAAGCCTGCCAACCTCCCCCACATGTGTTCCCACCCGCCCAGGGGGGTTTGGGGATTCGGGTATTCCAGTCCACCGCCATCTCTCCACCCCAACCACCCGCCTTATAAGGAGGGGGAGGGATGAGGGAAGGGAGGGGTAGAGTGTTGCAGTTGCATGGCCGATCCAACCGGGTCAGGCGGTGTCTACGGAGCAGGCTTAAGCGTGCTCGATGTTCGTGTGGCCGCTGATCTCCGAGTTGACGGTGCAGAGGTCCCGGGGGGAAAGCTTGTGTACGTCGCCGTTCCCGGTCAGGCGGGCAAAATTCTCGAGCTCCCGGGTCGACACATTCAGGAAGTTTTCCAGCTTGCGGGCTGAGACATCCACATTCAGCCGACTGCGCAGCTCCACGTTCTGCGTGGTGACCCCCACCGGGCAGGTGCCTGTGTCGCACTGCCGGTACTGCTGGCAGGCGCACGCCATCAAGGCCGCCGTTCCGATGGCGACGGCATCCGCTCCCATGGCCAGAGCCTTGGCGAAGTCCGAGGAAACCCGCAGTCCGCCCGTTATGACAAGCGAGACGTCTTCGGCGCCCTTCTCGTCGAGGAACCTGCGGGCCCTGTGAAGGGCGAAGATGGTCGGGAGTGAGGTGGCGGCCTTGACGACTTTGGGAGAGGCTCCGGTGGCGCCCGGGCGGCCGTCGATGGTGATGAAATCCGGGCCGGCCGTCACCGCCACATCCAGGTCCTCCTCGATATGGCCAGCCGCCAGCTTGATCCCGATCGGCTTGCCCCCCGTCTTGTCCCTCAGCCAGTCCACCTTGGCTTTCAGTTCCGCCGGCGTGGTGATATCCTCGAAATGGGAGGGGCTGAGGATGTCCTCCCCAACCGGGAATCCCCGCACTGCGGCGATCTCCTCCGTCACCTTGGCAGCGGGCAGATGTCCTCCCATGCCCGGCTTGGATGACTGTCCGATCTTGATCTCGACCGCATCCACCCTCTGCAGGTTCTCATCTGTGACGCTGTACAGGTTGGGTACATATTCAAAGATGTATTTGTGAGAACTGATCAGGGATTCGTTCAGGATCCCCCCCTCCCCCGAACACATGGCGGTCTTGACTGCGGCGCTCCCCTTGGCCAGGGCCAGCTTGACCTCCCGGGACAGGGCGCCGAACGACATGTGCGTGATAAAGACCGGAGTCTCGATGACCAGGGGGTGTGCGGCCTTTTTGCCGATCACCGTGCGGGTGTTCACCTCTACGTCTTTATTCAATGGAAGGCGGGCCAGCTGAGCCCCGCGGATCAGGATGTCCTCCCAAGAGATCACCGGGCGCTGCGTGCGCATGGGCTCGGTAACCGATTCCACCGTGGCCGACATCCGGTGTATATCCGCCATGTGGATCTCCAGGTCGTCCTGTTTGCGTTTCCATTCTCCCAAGTAGCTGTGCAGGTCCACGAGGTCTTCGTGGAGGACGGTGATGGTGTGGGGCCTGCCGCACTTGGGGCAGACCGAGGTCTGCATGACCTCCAGGGTCTCCTTGACCTCATCCTCCACGGGCATGAGGTGTGTCTTGTCGGCACCGCAGATGGGACACTCCCAGCTGTCGGGGAAATCCTCTGGTTTGGTCCCGGGCTTGATCTTGGTGTGGACATCCCCTATTGCGTCGTCATACTCATAGACGTTGCAGACGTTGCAGCGATATTTCATGATCGTTTCTCCCTTTCCGCCCCGCATTACCAGACGATGCCGTAGTCGTCCCCGTAGTTGCTGGATCCGCCCCAGAAGCTCCCGTGTTTCCAATCGAAGAAGATGGCATTGATGGGCCCCGAAGTCTTGCGGCGCACATCGATGGTATAGCCCATATCCCCCAGAACATCCCTGTCAACCTCGGGGACGCTCTCGTTCAGGGTCAGCCTCCCCGGCTCCACCTTGTGCAGTTGGAAGGAACCCCGCATCTGATAGCTCGTGATGTTGGCGGCTTCGCAGGCCTCCTGAACGTTCATACCGAATTCCACCATGTTCAGAAAAAACTGGACCAGGTTCTGGTCCTGGGTATCCCCTCCCTGGACCGCGAAGGACAGGTAGGGCCGGCCCTCTTTCAAGGCCATCCCAGGGGTTAGGGTGGCGCGCGGCCGCTGACCGGGACGGACCACGTTGTAGGGATTCTCCTCGGGGTGGACCACGAAACTCTGAGCCCGCTGGCTCAAGGCAATCCCTGTCCGGCCCGCGATTACTGGGGGGATCCAGCCCCCGGATGGCGTGACGGATACGACCCAGCCTTCCTTGTCCGCGGCCTGGATGGACGTGGTCCCGGTCCAGAAGCTCTCCTCTAACTCAGCCCGCTCTTCCTCGCTCAGCTCCTTCTTATCCGGGTCCGGAATGTTCGTCCAGTTATCGAGATAATCTTTGTAGGGGTTGGTGCCGCCCTGAAACGGATAGGGATCCCCAGGCCGGGCGTCAGGATCGTTCGTATTCCGGTTGAGCTGTTTGAGCCGAGCCTCCGCATATTCCTTGGAGAGGAGGCCCTGAAGCGGTTCCTCCGGTGGGACATAGGGATCGCCGTAGTAGAAATCGCGGTCCGCAAAGCAGAGGTTCATGACCTGGTAAAGAGTGTGGATGTAATTAACGCTGTTGTATCCCATCTTCTTCAGATCGAGCTTCTCCAGCATGTTCAGCATCTGCAACATGACGGGGCCCTGGACCCAGCAGGTCAGTTTGTAGACCTCGATGCCCTTATAAGTGCTCATGACCGGTTCTTCGAGGTAGCACTCCCAATCGGCCAGGTCCTGCATGGTGATGAGGCCCCCCTGCTCCTGGGTGCTCCGCACCAGCTCCTCGGCGATGTCTCCCTTGTAGAAACGTTCATAAGCGGCGTAAATGGCCTCTTTGCGGCTCTTGCCTTCAGCCAGCGCCTGCTGCTCCGTTTCCACCAGTTTTTTCAGGGTTTCGACAAGGTCGGGCTGGCGGAAGATCTCTCCGATATGGGGACCCTCATGATCCTCACCCAGGTGGGGAAGGAACAGGGCCTTGGAATAGGGCCAGAGCTTGAGCCTGTCCTTTCGGCTTTCGATCCTGTTGACCGTGTCCTTTTCCATGGGATAGCCCTCTGCCATCTGGATGCTTGGCTCCAGCACGTCTTCGAGGCTCAGGGTACCGAACTCGGCCAACATGGTCAGCAGGCCTCCCGGAGTCCCGGGAGTCACAGCAGACAGGGGGCCGTCCTCTGGCGGAAAATCCAGATCCTTTTCCTTAAAGAAATCGGCGGTGGCCCCCGTCGGTGCCACTCCCAAAGCATTGATGCCGATGACCTTCTTGGTCTTGGGGTTGTAGATCAGGGCCTGGGTCTCCCCTCCCCAGCTCAGCACATCATACATCGTGCAGGTCGCCCC
>CBESWG010000048.1:0-22359 GCA_965533275.1 uncultured bacterium | reverse complement strand
GATCGGGGACTTTCTCCAGTGTGATCTGTGGGACTGCCGTCGGATCCGCGAGCCGTTATTTGTGGTTGCCGCGCAGCTCCTCGGCCTCCCGTTTGATTTCCGACAGGTCCCGCTGCATCTCGCTCCATCCATACCAGAGGGCGTAGTCTGGATTGGCATGGAACGTGCCCTGGAAGGTGCGCATCCGGTGTTTGAGGAACATCACGAAGAGCGTCTGTTCGACCGTGGTGGGAGCGTCGTGGAACGTGAGCAGGTCGGGGTAGGCGTAGGCGTAATTTTCCGGCTTGGGGATTATGCCGTCCTTGTAGAGTCCTGCCACGACCAGGATGGCCTCGGCCATGAGCCTATCGGCCGCCTTGATCATGTCGTCGCCCTTCTGGAGCTCGGCCATGGCGAAGTTGAGCGAATGACACTCGTTGCAGGTCTGGAGCATCTTGTCCCGCTGAACCTGCCAGTCCTCCTGGGTCAGCCGGGCGAGGTTGGCCGCCTTCACCACATCCAGTCGGGCCGTCGGCTTGCCCTCGGGGTCGAGCACTCCCAGTGCCATGAGGATGGTGGCCTGGTCTGCTGCCCACTGTTTGTCCTCGGGCAAGGGCAGGCGGACCGCCAGGAAGCCCCAGCCCGTCATGACGCCGTGGTCCCCCTCCTGCATGTGGCAGGTCTGGCAGGTGGGTGCGGCGACCTGCTCGGGCAGGGTGCCGTTCTGCTTCAGGAGATAGCGCACGCCATGTTTGGATGACGAATACATCTCCCACTGCGGGTGGTCAAAGCCCATGTGGCAGGTCTGGCAGGCCTGGGGCTGCTGGGCCTCCAGCTTGGAGAACACATGGCGCGTGTGGCAGGCATCACAGGACGCGACACCGAAGCCGGCACCATTTTCCTTGAGCTGGATCAGTTCCTCTTCACTCTTCAGCCCGATCTTGTGGCATCCGCCGCAGCCCTTCATTCCCTCCATGAGCGCCATGGGCTGCCAGTGTGCGGTGGGCATGGCCTTCATGGCCGCCCAGGCAGCAGCATGTTTGCCCTTCTTGAACTGGGCTACCTTCTCTTCATGGCACTGCGCACAGGTCGCAGGCGTGGGGATCTCCGCCTTGGCCACGTCATAGGAATCCTTGTGGCCTTCCCCGTGGCAGGTCGTGCAGTCGATGTCGTTCTGGCTGTGCTTGCTCAGCTGCCAGTCTGACACGATGTTGGGGGTAGCCTCCTTATGGCAGTTGATGCAATCCTGCGCCGCTGCCGGGAGGGCCAGGGCCGCCACACAAATAACAAAAGCAAAGGTCTTCAATTTCAAAATCCACCTCCCATGTTTGGATCTATCCATACCCGGAATGAGCATATGAATACTATAAAATCAATAGGGAAGATGCAATAAAAAAATCAATTTTCTATAGAATCGATCTCGTTCGGGACGCGGGCCGGAATTGACATAGGCCGGGGCATGGGGTAAGAATAGCGTCGCACATGTCCAAAAACAATAAGAACCTCAAACCCAAGCTCCCGCAGGTCGGCACCACCATCTTCGCCGTGATGAGCCGGCTCGCGCACGAGCACGGGGCGCTTAACCTGTCTCAGGGATTCCCGGATTTCCCGGTTTCTCCGGAGCTGATCGACCGCGTCACCCACCACATGAAGGCCGGACACAACCAGTATGCGCCCATGACGGGCGTGCAGCCGCTGCGCGAGCAGATCTGCCGCAAGGCCGAGAAGCTCTATGGCGCGCGCTACCACCCCGAGAGAGAGGTCAATGTCACGGCCGGTGCCACACAGGCCCTCTACACCGCCATCGCCGCAGTGGTCCATGAGGGGGACGAGGTCATCCTCTTCAGCCCGGCCTATGACAGCTATGCCCCTGCAGTGGAGGTCCACGGCGGGGTCCCGGTCTTTTCGCACCTGAAGCCCCCCGGCTATACGATCGATTGGGACGAGGTGCGCAGCCTCATCAACGGGAAGACACGGATGATCGTGGTCAATACCCCTCACAATCCCACGGGCAGTATCCTCACGGACCGGGACATGAGGGAGCTGGATGAGCTCACACGAGACACCGACATCCTGGTCATCAGCGACGAGGTGTATGAGCACATCATATTCGATGGGCGGCCGCACCAGAGCGCCATGCTCTATCCGGGGCTGCGGGAGCGGAGCTTCGTGGTGTTTTCGTTCGGCAAGACCTTCCACAGCACCGGCTGGAAGATGGGGTACTGCCTGGCTCCGGATGAGCTCATGCGGGAGTTCCGCTCCGTCCATCAGTTCCTGGTCTACTGCTGCAACACGCCGATCCAGTATGCCATCGCGGATTTCCTGGCAGACGAAACCAACTACACGGGAATAAGCCCCATGTATCAGGCGAAGCGGGATCTCTTCCTAGATCATTTGAGAGACTCTCGCTTCAAGCTCACTCCCACCTCCGGTTCCTACTTCCAGCTGATGGACTACAGCGACATCACGGATGAGGGGGACATGGACTTTGCCGTGCGCCTGACCGAGGAACACAAGGTCGCCTCCATCCCGGTCTCGGTGTTCTACCCGGACCGGCTGGACAACCGGGTCCTGCGTTTCTGCTTCGCCAAGCGGGAGGAGACGCTGGAGCAAGCCGCGGAGATCCTATGCAGGATTTAAGCGTCACCCTGGTTCAGACCGTCCTCCACTGGGAGGACAAGGCCCGGAACATCGGCATGTTCCGCCGCCTTCTGGATGGGATCGAGGGGCATACGGACCTGGTCGTTCTGCCGGAGATGTTCAACACGGGGTTTTCCATGAACGCCAAGGCATTGGCCGAGGACACGGATGGGCCGGCCCTGCGCTGGCTGTCGGAGACCTCCGCTGACCTGGATTGCGTGATCACGGGTTCCATCATTTTTGCTTCCGGCGGGAAATACTTCAACCGGCTGATCTGGATGCGGCCGGACGGGACCTTCGCACACTACGACAAGCGGCACCTCTTCCGCATGGCTGGTGAGCACGAATCATTCGCTGCGGGATCGCACCGCCTGGTGGTCGAGCTCAAGGGCTGGCGGTTCTGTCCGCTCATCTGCTACGACCTGCGCTTCCCGGTCTGGAGCAGGAGCCGGGGCGACTACGATGCCCTGATCTTCATCGCGAACTGGCCCGAGCCCCGCAGTCTGGCCTGGAAAAGCCTGCTCCCGGCGCGCGCCATCGAAAACCAGGCCTATGTCGTCGGGGTAAACCGAATCGGAACGGATGGCAACGGCCGAACCTATTCCGGGGACTCCGGGGTCTATGATCCCAAGGGAGAGCTCCTGACCGTTCCCCGTCCCCACGAGAAAAGCATCGAGACCATCTCCTTGTCCTGCGGGGACTTGGCGGATTTCCGCGAGAAATTCCAGGTGGCCCTGGACGCCGATTCCTTTAAAATTGTCTAAGGACGTCCCCTAAAAGTTGACAAGCGGCGCTGCCGGACTCAGAATAGAAAGTAGGGAACATCACACCATTCGAAGGAGGACGGGATGAAGACTTTCATCCTCATGACGAAGCTGTCTCCGGATGTCGCCAAGCTGGTCCGCGACCGGGCCGAGCTTGGAAGAGCCTGGCTGGAAGAGGTCAAGCTGAAATGCCCGGAGGTCAAGTTTGTGGCCCACTATGCCTTGCTTGGAGACTACGACTTCCTGGACATCTACGAGGCACCCGACGAGGAGACGGCGGCCAAGGTCTCTCTGATCAGCCTCTCCAACGGGGCCTTCGCTGCAGAGAGCTGGACCGCCATTCCCTACAAGCGGTTTGTTGAGCTGACCAAAGAGATCGGCTGAGCTGCTTTCCGCTCGGTCCCCAAGGGCAATTCCGGGCCCTTTTCTGCTCTCCCTTTGCAGGGATCGCTCTGAACCCCGCTCCGGACTATTTTAACTCTATCGTCTTTGAGATCCTGCCGGCCCAGCGGGACTCATAGTCCAGGGTCACGCTGCCCTTCCCTGTGATGAGAAACTGATATTCCACGATCCCGAAGCCAGGGACCACCAGGAACTGGACCTCGGGCCGAAACTCTTTGTAGACCACAAGATCTCGATATTTATCTGTTAGCGTGCCGCCGGCCACCACTCGGGCGTTCTGGCCCGACACCTTCAGCGTGTCCTTGGGATAGAGGTTCTTCTTCTGGGCATAGGTGCTCATGGTGGGTATGGCCTTGGAGTTGATCAGCCGGGTCCTTACCTGGTAGAGGTTCTTTTCCAGCTTCTTTACCTCGAAGGCCTCCAGCGTGATCTGAGGTGTATGCTTGGCCGCGAACAGGATAGCCATGGCGTTGCGGTGTACCAGGTCCTTGAGCATGAAGGGGGCCGACATGCGGGAGCTGAACTTGACCCAGCCGCCGATCTCGATCTCGCCGTAGGTGGGATGCGTGTAGGGGGCCCAGGACTTGTAGAGCTCCCCCATGGCCAGGTTGTCGTTGAACTTGAGGCGCTCCCGGGCTGAGGTATTGCTCTCGTTCATCACGGCGCTCAGCCCTGTCTGGCCCGGCGCGGCCCGCTTCTCCTCCTCGCGGGTCTTGAAGGTCTCTGTCTGGGACTGGTAGAGTTCGATGACATATCCATAGACGCCGAATGTGCCGACCATCCATTCCACGAAATCCCCGTAGGTGCCGTACAGGTCCTTCCAGCCGATCATGTAGTCGTATCCAGGGACCATGCGCTCGGCTTGTTTCCCCAGGTAGTCGTAGACGGCGATGTCTTGGGGCGGGTATTCCCCCAGGCTTTTCTGGCTGGGACCGCGCAGGTACATGCCCCCGGTGTTGTGCATGGCATAGGCCACGCAGATGTTGGGCCGCTGCATGATGTATTCGGAGATGTCCTTGAGGCCCACTCCAGAAAAGGGATAGTCCCCGGAACCCATCTGCACGTAGCCGGGCATCCAGTCGAATCCCCAGTTGCGGTTCCCGTCCACGAATCCTTCGGAGTCCTCGTTGACACGTCCGTCCCCGTCGTTGTCCAATCCCTCGGGGCCCAGCACGGCCCACTCGCCCTTCTCACCGGGCTTGACCGGGATCATCAGGCGGGGGTCCTCGGGGTCCGTCTTGAACCGGCCGAAGGGATCCTTCTTGCGCATGGTGGTGATGTTGCCGTCGCCGTCCAGGTCATCGGGGGAGTCCTCGTCCATGAGCCCGTCACGGTCGTCGTCCTTGGGGCGCCGCAGGCCCCGGTTGGAACTCGGATCATTGGCGTCGTTAAAGAAGTGCCAGCGGCCGTCCACATTGACAACGGGGATCACGTAGAAACAGTTACGGTCCACCATGGCGGTGACCTCCTCGTTCTCCCCGTATTTGGTCAGGAGGTAGTTGAGCATGTAGAGAGCCACCTCTCCAGCCTGGATCTCGTTGCCGTGGATGTTGCCGTCTGCGTAGATCGCGGGTTTGTCCAGCTCCTTCCCGGTCTTGGGATTGTTGACGGTCATGGCGTAGATGGCCCGTCCCTCATCGCTCTTGCCGACCAGGTCCAACCGGGTGAGGTCCGGGAAGGCCTGGTGCAGCGCCTCGAGGGCTCCTACCACTTCTTCATAGCTGTAGTACTTGTCAAAGGTGAGGGGGACCGAGACCTTGTCCTCGGCCGCCCCCATTGTCTGTATCCCTGAGACTAGAATGACCAGGGCCAGTATCGCGATCGATGTCCGTTTCTTCATCGGGAGCCTCCCAGTGTCACGGTCTTGGTGTCTTCCCAGGCGATCCGTGTAAAGGCCTTGACCTTGATCGTCTTGGCCCCGCCGGACCGTATGATCCAGCTGACTTTCCCGCTCCTGTGTCCCTCGATGGTCTGGATCTGCATCCGGGGCTTCCCCTCGACGATGCTGTGCCCCTGGCCCTCCAGGGACACGATCACCGGCAGGATCCGGGTATTGCGCTTACCCATGGCCGTGGGATAGGGGAAGTAGCCGGTGTTTTCCACCCAGACCTCGATCCGGTAGACGTCGCTCCCCAGGGGTTCGACCTTGGTCTCGGCGATCTGGATGCGCGCCATCTTGCCCGCGATCTCAACCACCCAGGGGACCTGCCCCTTGAGCAGGGCCTCGATCTTCCCGGGAGGAGGCGTGTTGTCGGCAAAGGGGGCGGCCCCTCCGATCTCGACCTCACCCAGCGTGGGGTGCGAGAATGGCTTCCAGGGGACGAAGCCCTTGCCCTCGAGCTCGGCGTCGTTGAATGCCAGCAGGGCCTTTTCCTTGGGATCGGCCCCTTCCTTACTCTTGGGTTTGGGCATCTGGCGCAGCATGGTCGCCATACGCTTGGTGTCCATCATGCCACCCTTCAGGGCCTCTATCACCTGTGCGGCCTTGAAATTGTCCGGTGCGCCCACGGATTTCAGGAACTCTCCGATCTTTTCCTCTCCCAGGGCGATGAACTCCTCGTTCGACATCTCCTCCAGCGTGTCGGGAGTGATGTCAGGTTCGTCCTCCTTCTCTTCCTTGACTTCGGGGAGGGTCCAGAAGTCCATACTGAAAGAGGGGAGGCCCAGGTGGTAGTAGGCCCACAGCTCGAAGGATCCATCCTTGGCCGCTGCCGCGTCCTGGCGCTTGGCATCCAGTTCGTTTTCCTTCAGGAACTCCTTGTATTTCTCGGAGAGCTCGGTGTAGAACTTGAGGTCCTCGGGCAGCGGATTGACCACCGCTCCCAGACCCAGGAAGCTGGCCAGCATGGCTTCGGTCACCTCCATCCCAGCGGGAACCAGGGGCTGCACCAGATCCATGATCTCCTGCATGGAGTATGTCCGGGTGGTGTCGATCCCGAGCATCTCTCCCAGGCTGTCGGGGACCTTGATCTTGCTCATGTCCGCCGATCCCTGGCGTCCTCCGCGCGGCGGTGTCATGCAGAAGTTGGTGTCACCGAGGCAGAAGGTCAGCCCGATCTCGCGGTGTTCATTGATGAACTTGATGAGGTGGAAACTCTCTTCCTCACTCCCGGCCCAGCCCCCTCCGGTCTTGGTGTGGAACGGGAACAGGTGCGGGTAGTTTGTGCCGACGTTCACGCCGCCGGGGCCGTCCTCGTTGTACTCTCCGTCAGCGTCGTTGTCGATTCCTTCGGTATAGAGCTTGAAGACTCCCTTCTCGCCCTTGCTGTTGTCCGCTCTCTTCATGAGCCGCGCCTCTCCCTCGATGGGCATCCAGGCACCCTCTGGATGCTTGACGCGCATCATCGTGATGAGGCCGTTGCCGTCCAGGTCGTCGACCCCGTCCTCATCAGTCCGGTCGTCCATGTCGTCGTTGTAGGGCCGGCCGTTCCTCGGATCGAGTTTCTGGGGCTTGGCAAAGTAGCCTGCGGCTGCATCCGGATTCCCGCAGGGCAGCACATACCAGGTCTTGTCCTTCCGGGCCTCAGGATTGCCCAGGAGTTCTTGGATCAGGAAGAGGGCGGCTTCCGTGGCGATGGGAACCGTTCCTTCCATGTTGGCGGTCACCATGACTGCAGGCAGGGCCTTGCTCTCCCGGCCGGTCTCGGGACCGATCTCGAGCAGGGCCATAGCTCTGCTCCCGGGGCTTGCGGCCAGCCGGTGCAGCTTCGTGACCTGAGGATTTGCACGGGCAAAATCCGCTAGGGCTTTTTCCACTTCCGCAGGCGTATGATAACGGTCGAAGTCGACCGCGGCCTGTGCGGCCAGCACGGACGCACACAACAGGCACACACCCAGGGCAACCAGGTTTAGTTTTCTTTTCATGTTCTCCTCTTCGTGGTGAGTTTTATTTCTGTATTTATTTGTTTGTTTATCCATGCATTTATTTCGTATACGAAGATCCCGTCCCGCTAGTTCCTCCGATAGGATCGATCTTCAGCGAAAAGATACGAGGAAACCAACCAGGCACGGATAGGCTATTATATGCAAAACACACCGCAATTGCGAGCACTGGTTCCTTGTCTTCGGTTGAGAGGGAGATATTCGGCCTGCCCTCATATTGACTTTTATGGCAGAGCTCAATACCATTGAATCAGCATGGAATTCCTGGATCAATCAGGGGGAGATAATGAATAAGGTCGTGAAGATCCTGATCATATTCCTGGTGGCCGACATCGTTGTCATCGGGGGGTATTTCGGTTTCAAGGCTCTTTCCGGGGGAGGCAAGGACTCGCCCGCATCCACCTACGAATGGCAGAGGATCGACGAGAACTACTCTCCGCAGGATTATATCGAGGAGTTCATCAAAAGTGATGCCGAGGAGCGGGGCATGCTCCCGGTCCTGCTCAGGAATTATGGCCAGGACCTCAAGGTGCTCAAGAGGTTCCGGGGAAAGAATTTCGCCGGGCCAGGGGAGACGCAGCTCAAGCTGAGGTTCCGGGATCTCGAGGATTGGCAGCTCGTCGAGATCAAGTACACGGCGGAGAATGGACGCGAGACACAGCGCGCCATCCTGTATGTCATGGAAGGTGGGGACTGGACGGTCGGGGACAACGGGGTCATTACCCAGTAGGTCCGCCCGGATGATCTATCTCGGAGGGAAAAGGGAGGATAACATGAGAGCCCGGCAATTCCTGTTGATCCCACTGTGTTTCGTGGTTCTGCTGGCTGCCTGCCGGCAGGTCCCGCAGGAGAAGTCCGATGAAACGGGCGGGCAAGATGCCGCCATCTCTGCGGATGGCCTCCCCATCCACTATGAAAGCCAGGGGCAGGGTGATTATACCCTGGTCTTTGTCCACGGGTGGTGCACGGACATGTCCTACTGGGAGGCCCAGATCCCGTCCTTCCGGGTCTATTATCGGGTAGTCACCCTGGATCTGGCTGGGCATGGCCGCTCGGGAAAGGATCGCGATGTCTGGAGCATTGAGGCGTTCGGCCAGGACGTGGCGGCCGTGGTCGAGAAGCTCGACCTGAACAACGTCATCTTGATCGGGCATTCCCTGGGCGGGGCTGTCATCCTGGAGGCGGCACGCCTGCTTCCCGGGCGGGTCATCGGGCTGGCGGGTGCGGATACGTTCAGCGACATCTACTTGGGGCCCTACGAAGAAGAACAGGTCGAAGCCGTTCTGGAGCCTTTCCTCACGGATTTCCAGGAAGGCATGCGCCGCTATGTGCTGGAGAACTATTTTCGTTTCTCCAGCTCCGGGGACCTGAAGAAGCGGGTCGTCCTGGGCATGGCTCAGGTGGAGGCCGGCATGGCGATCGGCGCCCTGGAGCACCTCCTCCGCTATGATGGGACCGAGACCCTGCAGCAGCTTTCCCTCCCCGTCCGCTCCATCAACGCAGACCGCCCCCTGGTCTATTTCCGCGTGATCAGGAGCAATACGGAGAGCTTCTCCAACCGGTTCCTGAGCAACGTAGGACATTTCCTGATGATCGAGGACTCCCAGACATTCAACCGGGTGCTGTCCGAATTTCTCGGACAGATCATTCAGGCATCCTACCAGTAAGGATTAGGAGGGCGAGGCGTGACCGAAGGCCTGACTCAGAGATCCCATACCCTGTGGTTTCTTCTGCGGGTCCTGCCTGTCCTCCTGGTCCTGTTCCTGGCCCTGGTATTTCTTGTCCCTGCGGTCTTCAGGTCCTTCCTTCCGGATCAGGGAGGGCTGTTGGTGACGCGGTCCAAGCTCCAGAACCTCAAGGTGACCATGGCCCAGCTTTCGGTCCTGTCGATCGAGGGCGGCGTCACATTCCCCGAGACAGACACCGAGCTGTGGGATCTCCTCGAAGAGGAATTCGGGCAGAGCGTGAACCGGGAAGAGGGCAATCCCGAAAATCCCCTGGTCGACGGATGGGGGGACCTCATGCGCTTCAAGGCGGACGAGGATTACTATGAGATCCGGTCCTCGGGGGCCGATGGGATCATGGACACCCCCGATGACATCTACCTGTTGGGGGATGCCGCCGGAGAGTACCTCTTCGACGGTGAGGGCCGGACATCGCTGTCCCGGCAGGATTTCCTGATCCACAAGGACCCTCTGCCGTTCCAGGATCCCAAGGGGTACTATGAGATCCACCTCCCCGGGGAATATACCGTCATCCGCTCTGCATCAGGGACACGTACGGAGGTGGTCTTCTCCTACGCCCGGGACATGCGGGTCACCGTCATAGCCGAACCCTACCCTGCGGGCTGGCAGGCCCAGGTGGCGCTGGACCAGAGGATGGAGATGCTGCGCAGGGAAGAGGATGAGATGTATGGGGGATTCATGGTGATCGGGTACGATCTGGTCTCCATTGCCGGCGCCTCAGGATATTCCCTGATCCTGGAAAAGCGGCCTGTCCTGGTCAAGGAAGTGAGGCTCGTCAGCTCCAAAGCCCTGGGGATGACCATCACTCTCGTGACCAGCGGAGCCGAGGCCTCTCCCATCATGGGCATCCTGGACCGGGCGGTCAGGGACACACTCGTTATCAATTAGCCGTCCATTTCCGGCCAGGCCGGGACCGGAAGGCCGTTTCAGCCGTTCGACTCGTTCCCGTGCTATCAGGATCCAGAGGCCTTTTGTCGCCAGCGTTCTATTTGAGTAAGCCGTATTTTTGCTTGAGGCGCAGGATGCGCCGGTATGAGGCATCGATCCGGCTGAGCGGGATCCTCCCCTCTTTTACCGCCGCCACCAGGATGCCGTGGGCCTTCGCCGCCGCTTGTTCATCGTAGGCCTGAGAATTGTTGGCGATGGCCAGGATGTCACAGCCTGCCAGGACAGCCTTGATCAGGGCTTCTTCCCAACCGAAATTCTGAGCAATGGCTCCCATCTGCATGTCGTCCGAGACGATGAGCCCTTCGAATCCCAGGTCCCTTCTGAGGATTGACTGCAGAAAGCGGGGAGACAGGGTGGCGGGATTTTCGGGGTCGAGCCTGCGGTTCATGATGTGTGCCGTCATGATCACATCCACCTCTCCGGCCCGGATCAGTTCACGATAGGGCCGGAGCTCTGCGTCCTGATAGGTCGAGGTCACATCCACGAGTCCGAGGTGGCTGTCCTGCCGTGAGCTGCCGTGCCCGGGAAAGTGCTTGAGGGTCGAGATGACGCCCTGACTACGGTGAGCCTCGATGAAGGCTGCGGCCCGGGCGATGACGACCTCGGGGTCCCGCGAGAAAGAGCGTTCCAGGGAGCCGATGACCGGATTGTCGGGATTGAGGTTGAGGTCCACAACGGGAGCCAGGTTGAGGTTAAAGCCCAGTCCGGCGAGCTGACGGGCCAGCCCGCGATAGCTGGACCGGGCTTCCCGCACCTCCGCCTTCCCCAACTTCTGGGCGCTGGGCACATCCAGGAATCCGTACTCGGGTTTCAGGCGGTTGATCCGTCCTCCCTCCGCGTCGACGGCGACCAGCAGGGGGATCTCGGCCGCGGACTGCAGGTTTCGGATCAGCTCCCGCACCTGTTCCGGGGAAACGATGTTGCGGGGATGGCTGCGAGAGGGGACATCATAGTCGAAGAGGACCACACCGCCCAGATGGATCCCGCGTATGCTGCGGAGGATCGCAGAATCCTCTCCCACCGTGGTGCCCCGGAAACCCACCATCAGCATCTGTCCCAGCTTCTCTTCCAACGCGGCAGGCCCTGCAGGATTTTGTGTTCCTCCCACGAGGAAGGCGCCGAGGAGGAGACCCAGCACCAGCCGGGCGGTGAGCTGCCAGAGAGTTTTCATCTCGAACGGATATATAGCACAGCCCCTGTGGCACCGTCAAAGCCGGCATCCCAGAGCCTTTCCTCCGTAAGTTTCGTATCGGTGCTGGTAGGCTTGCCTTTTTCTATGGTGCGGCTTAAGATATTCCCGTCGGTGTAACGACGTTAAAGAGGAGAGAGTCCGTGGATCCCAACCAACCCGCAAAATCAAGCGCAACCAAGAAATGGCTCATCGGCTGCGGCATCGGCTGCGGCGCCGTCATCGTAATCGCGGCGCTCCTTATTACGGGGGGTGTCCTGTATGTGCGCAACCTGGTGGAGGGCTTCAAGGATTCCGAGGCCATGCTGGAGGTCCTGACGGAGAAGTACGGCCGGATCACCGAGTATTCCCCCCAGCCCGACGGACGTATCCCGGGGGAACGCATCGAGGCCTTCCTGGGAGCACGCGAGGCCATGGCCTCGGTGCGGGACGAGATCGAGCGCTCGATCCGCATCCTTGAGGATGAGGATGAGGGAGAGGAGATCGATGTCGAAGCCTCCGGGAACGTATTCCAGAAGCTGAAGATGGTATTCGGCCTCATTCCCCAGTTGGCGGACTATTTCAAGTCCCGCAATCAGGCCCTGCTCGACACGGGCATGGGCATGGGCGAATACTACTACATCTATTCCCTCGTCTACTTTGCCTGGCTGGACAAATCCCTGTCGGACGGGCCATCCTTCCCCATTACCGGAGAGGAAGGCGATTTCGAGTACCGCTATGAAGACGAAGGCGATGAGGAGGCCCAGGAGATGCGCCAGGACATCTCCCTCCGCCGCCTGCACCGCATGGTGCTCCCCATGCTGAGGAACCAGTACCTGAAGCTCAAGGAGGAGGCGGATCCTGATATCTCGAAGGAATGGGAGGAGGCCCTGGCCGCCGAACTGGAAGCCATGGAGTCCGACCGCTACCGCCTGGCCTGGCAGGATGGACTGCCGGAAGTTATCGTCTCATCGCTGAGGCCCTTCCGTGAGCGCCTGGAAAAGAGCTACAGCCGGCTGCTGAACACCATCGAGATCTCCATGGAACAGCGGTGACCGAATAGGGGACGCAGCGCCCGATCTGAGCGCGCCTACGCACCTAAAAACGCCCCTTCCGACAGTTCCGATAATATTTCTACATTGTTGCTTGACATACAATCTGTGGAGGTCTATATTCATTATGCTTCCATATATAGTACAATTCTCAAATATCCCGCGACTAGGAGGACTGATGACTGACAGGGATGGTTTTTCTTCGAACGCACTGCAGATCCTGCAGGCCCGCTATTTCATGAAGACCGAATCCGGTGAGTTTCTCGACAAATCGCCGGCCGACCTTTTTGCCCGGGTGGCCGATTTTGTTGCCACCGCGGAGAAGGCCAAGAAGGAACAGCAAGCCTGGTCGCGCCGCTTCCTCAATCTGATGGTGGCACGGGATTTCCTGCCCAACAGCCCGACCTTGACGGGCGCGGGCCGGGACATGTGCCTGAGCGCCTGTTTTGTGCTCCCCGTGGAAGATTCCATGCCCTCCATATTTGATGCGGTCAAAAACACCGCCCTGGTCCATAAGGAGGGTGGTGGGACCGGATTCGACTTCAGCCAGCTGCGCCCCCAGGGCAGTTTCGTGCGCAAGACCCAGGGGGTGGCTTCGGGGCCGCTGTCCTTTCTTAAGGTCATCGACGCGGCGACCGAGGCGGTCAAGCAGGGCGGCACGCGCCGCGGCGCCAACATGGGGGTTCTGCGCGTGGATCATCCGGATATCGAAGAATTCATCTCCATGAAGAAGGATGGAGAGAGCGTCACCAACTTCAACATCTCGGTGGCGATCACCGATGATTTCATGAAGGCCCTGAAAAACGGGGGCTCTTACGACATAGTCGATCCCTACCTGGGTAAAAAGGTGGGCAAGAAGAACGCCCGACAGGTCTTTGATGCCATCGTGCATTCGGCCTGGTTGGTGGGAGACCCGGGACTGCTCTTCATCGACCGCATCAATCAGCTCAATCCCACCAAGGGGCTGGGGCTCATCCGGGCCACCAATCCCTGCGGCGAACAGCCCCTCCACTCCTACGAGTCCTGCAACCTGGGCTCCCTTAACCTGTCCAATTTCTACAACGTTCGGAAGAAAGACCGTATCGACTGGGACCGCCTGTCCAAGGCCATCGGCACGGCAGTGCGCTTCCTGGACAATGTCATCGAGGTCAACCGCTATCCCCTGCCTAAGATCGACGAGACCACCAAGGCCAACCGGCGCATAGGGCTCGGAGTGATGGGCTGGGCCGACCTGCTCATTAAAATGAAGATCCGCTACGATACCCCCGAGGCCCTCGAGTTGGCGGAGAAGGTCGCAGCCTTTATTAAGGACGCGGCCGTGGAAGAATCCCAAAAACTGGCGGAAGAAAGGGGCAGCTTTCCCAACATCGGGAAGTCGGTCTACAAGGGTAAGGCTATGCGGAATGCCACGGTCTTTACCATCGCCCCCACCGGTACCATCTCGCGCCTGGCAGGATGTTCCTCCAGCATCGAGCCGGTCTTTGCGTTGGAATTCACCTCCAAGATCATCGACGGGGAGCTCAAGGATATCCATCCCCTGTTCGCGGAATGGCGCGAGGCGAATCCGGACAAGCCGGTGCCCGACTACTTTGTCACGGCCCACGACATCGCGCCTGAATGGCACATCCGCATGCAGGCCGCGTTCCAGAAACACGTGGACAACTCGGTCTCCAAGACCATCAACTTTCCCAACACCGCCACCGAAGCCGACGTGGAGAAGGCCTACCTCATGGCCTACAAGCTCAAGACCAAGGGGATCACCATCTACCGCGACGGCTGTCGGGCCGAGCAGGTCCTGTACAAGACCGTTCCGGGAGTGAGCCGCCATCCCCTGGACAGGCCCGATTCCCTGCCCTCGGTCACGGACAAGATCAAGACAGGATTCGGCAACCTCTACGTGACGATCTCCTACCTGGACCAGAAGCCGTTCGAGGTGTTCACCAGCATCGGCAAGAGCGGCTACACCACCATGGCGGATGCCGAGGCCCTGGGGAGGTTGATCTCCCTGGCCCTGCGCAGCGGTGTGGATCCCATAGATGTCATCAGCCAGCTCAAGGGCATCGGCGGATCCGAGCCGATCTTTACGGATGGCGGGCTGGTGCAGTCGCTGCCGGATGCGATCGCCAAGGTCCTGGAGCGGCATTTCGGGGAGTCTCCGAAAAACTCCAAGGACCTCTACCAGGTCATCTGCAAGGTCTGCAGCGCCTCGCTGCCGGATGAGAAATGCCCCACCTGCCCGAACTGCGGTTGGAACAGGTGCAGCGGGTCGTAGGGAGAGGAAGATGAATGAATTGGGGAAGCTGTGGAAGAGGGGGAAGGACTTCCTGGGGACACGGTATCCCATCATCGCCGGCGCCATGACCTGGATCTCGGACAGCCACTTCACGGCCGCGGTCTCCGAAGCCGGGGCCTTCGGATCTCTGGCTGCCGGGAACATGCCGCCCGAGCTGCTGCACGAGGAGATCCAAAGGGTCCGCAAGGCCACCGACAAGCCCTTTGCCGTGAACCTCATAACCATCGCCCCGAACTACAAGGAGCACCTCCGCGTGGCCGCGGAGAGCAAGGTCCCGTTCATCGTCTTCGCCGGCAGCTTCCCGCGCCGCCCTGAGATCCGGGCCGCAAAGGAGAGCGGCGCCCGAGTGATGGCCTTCGCCTCGACCGAGTCCATGGCACGCCATCTGATCGACAACGGCGTAGACGCCCTCATCCTCGAGGGGAGCGAGGCCGGTGGCCATGTGGGCCATGTGTCGCTCGGGATCCTGCTGCAGCAGGTGCTGTTCCGCGTTAAGGATGTCCCCATTTTCACCGCCGGAGGCATTGCCACGGGTGCGTACATCGCCCACCTGCTGCTCATGGGCGCGGCCGGGGTTCAGCTGGGTACGTTTTTCGTGTGCACAGAGGAGTGCCGGACCCACCCGCGCTTCAAGGAGGCCTTCATCCGGGCTCGGGCGAGGGACGCGGTCTCCACCCCCCAGATCAGCTCGGAGCTCAGGGTTGTGGCCGTTCGCGCCCTGCGCAACAAGGGGCTGGACGAGTTCAACCAGCTTCAGATGGAGCTCATTGAGAAAAGAAAATCCCAAGAGCTCTCCCATGCCGAGGCCCAGTACGAGGTGGAGAAATTCTGGGTAGGGGCCCTGCGCAAGGCTGTCCAGGATGGAGACACCGAACACGGCTCGGTCATGGCCGGCCAGAGCATAGGGCTGGTGGACCGCATCCTTCCCCTGGAGGATGCCCTTGACAGCCTGATCCGGGAAACTGAGGACCAGCTGGAGTCAGTCACAAGGCGGCTGGAAATCCTCACTACGGATTGATTTCCCCTTCCTAGGGAACGGAAGCATCGGGTCCTGCACCCAAACAATCAGCCGATTAAATCCTGCCTGTACTTTCCTTGATCTGAGTAGCATCCCTTGCCTCAATGTAAATCTTTCCCTCGTTAAGGTTTCGATTGAAATAAGGGGGCCATATTGATACCATTTTATGACCGATAAAGACTGGAAAGGAGTGTGTCATGCTAACCGAGAATATGATCGATGCCCTGAACGAACACATGAACAAGGAGATGTACAGCGCCTATCTGTACATGTCCATGTCCGCCTACAGCGATTCCGCCGGCCTCAAGGGATTCGCCAACTGGTTCATGGTCCAATATCACGAGGAGATGTTCCATGCCATGAAGGTCTTCGAATACATCCAGGCGCAGGGAGGCAGGGTGAAACTGCTGCAGCTCGACGAGCCCCCCTCAGATTGGGAATCCCCGCTGGACCGGGAACTGGGAGGCCGCCCCGCGGGGGTGCCCCTGGACTATGCCCGGGGCGTCAAGTCCGCATCGGAAGGAGATTGATCATGCGTATCAAATATCTGACTATATCACTCGTGCTGATCGCAGGCCTCATGGTAACGAGCCCCGATCTCCGGGCCCAGGGAAACTTCGACGCGGAGCTGCTCAAGGATTTCGCCTACCGCAACATCGGGCCGACCCGGCAGGGCGGCCGCGTCGTGGATTTCGCCGTGCATCCCTCCAATCCCTCAATTTTCTATGTGGCCACCGCATCGGGCGGGCTCTGGAAGACCGCGAACAACGGGACCACTTTCGCCCCTATCTTCGATGACCAGAGCGTGATATCTCTCGGCGACGTGGCGATCGCGCCCTCCGCCCCTGAGATTGTTTGGGTGGGGACCGGCGAGGCCAACAACTCGCGCAGCGCATACTGGGGAGATGGAGTATACAAGTCGACGGACGGTGGCCAGACTTGGAAACACATGGGCCTCGAGGAATCCCACCACGTGGGGCGCATCCTGATCCATCCCCAGAATCCGGACATCGTGTATGTGGCGGCCCTCGGGCACCTCTACACCTTCAACGAGGAGCGGGGCCTCTACAAGACCACGGACGGGGGGAAAACCTGGGACAAAGTGCTCTACGTCAGCGAACGGGTGGGTGTCGTGGACGCGGCCTGGAATCCGGAAAACCCGGATACGATCTACGCCGCCTCCTACGACAAGGAGCGGCTCCCCTGGACCTTCGAGGAGTCCGGTCCGGGCAGCGCGGTCTACAGGTCCCGGGATGCCGGCCAGACCTGGCAGAAACTCGGGGGCGGCCTGCCTTCCGGTAAGATCGGCCGGATCGGGCTGGATGTTTTCCTCCGGAACCCGAAGATCGTTTACGCCGAGATCGAGAACGCCAATCCCCGGCCCGAAACCAAGACCGCGGCCAAGAAGGCCACCAGCGCCCGCCAGCGCCAACCCAGGACAATGGGCGGAGAGATCTACCGCTCCGAGGACGGGGGGGACACCTGGACCAAGATGAATGCGGACCGGGAGAGCGTCGGCGGACAGCCCGGCTACTACTACGGTCAGATCCGTGTGGATCCCAATGACGATCAGACGATCTATGTCTTGAGCGTCAACATGTTCCGCTCGCGGGACGGGGGCAAGAGCTGGGGCAAGGGGACCGAGCGCAACGCCGCCCCCATGACCCACTCCGATCACCACGCACTCTGGATCGATCCCGCCAACTCCCAGCACATGCTCCTGGGAAACGATGGCGGCCTCTACATCACCCATGACAAGGGCGCGACCTGGGACCACTACCAGAACCTGCCCCTGGCCCAGTACTACGGCATCGGCGTGGACATGGACGATCCCTACAATGTGTACGGCGGCCTCCAGGACAACGGCTCCTGGAAGGGCCCCAGCAATGGTCCCTCGGGCAGCGTTACGGCCAGAGACTGGATTTCCACCGGAGGAGGGGATGGCATGTACAACCAAGTCGATCCCCAGAACAGCCGCTGGCTCTACAACGAATCCCAGTTCGGCTCCCTCCAGCGCCTGGACCAGAAGACCTGGACCTCCAAGAGCATCCGCCCCCGGCCGGAAAAGGGGCAGCCGCCCCTGCGCTTCAACTGGTGCGCTCCCATTCAGCTTTCGCCCCACAACAGCAGCATCGTTTACTTCGCGGGCAACGTGCTCCTCCGCTCCATGGACCGGGGAGACAACTGGCAGGCCATTAGCCCCGACCTGACCCTGAACGACCCGGTCAAGACAGCGGGCAAGGGCAACATCCAGTACTGCACCATCGTGACCGTCTCAGAGTCGCCGTTGCTCCCCGGGTTCATCTGGGTGGGCACTGACGACGGCAAGGTGCACCTCACGGAAAACGGCGGCGCGGCCTGGACCGAGCTGACCGCAAACCTGGTCGCAGCGGGCGCCCCTCGGGACTATTGGGTGAGCCGTGTGTTCGCGTCTCCCCACGATGTGTCCACGGCCTACGTTTCCAAGACCGGGCTGCGGAGGGACGACTTCCGGTCCTTCCTCTTCAAGACCACGGACAAGGGGAAGACCTGGACAGACATCAGCGGCAACCTACCCGACGAATCCATCAATGTTGTGGTCCAGGACCGGAAGAATCCCGGGCTGCTCTTCGTGGGCACGGACATGGGGGTTCACTCTTCCCTCGACGACGGCAAGGCTTGGGTGAGCCTGCGCGGCAACATGCCCGTCAATCCCGTGCACGACCTTCTGGTCCATCCCCGGCAGCACGACCTCGTCGTGGGCACCCACGGCCGCGGCATCTTTATTACGGACGTTTCCCTTCTCCAGGAACTGAACGCAGAGATCCTGGCCAAAGATGTTCACCTCTTTGCCGTGAAACCCAAGGTGCGGAGGAACACCACGGCCTCCATGTTCGATGCATTCTCCGGGCACCGGTTCTTCACCGCGTCCAACGAGCCCGCGGGGCTTGTGATCCATTATTATCTGAAGGACGAGGCGGCCGAAAAGCCCAAGATCACGATCAGTGATTCCACCGGCAAGAGCCTGCGCAGCCTGACCGGGGTCACAGCCCGGGGCATTCACAGCGTGACCTGGAACATGCGGGCGCCCCGCTCGCGCGGCCGTCAGGCCCAGGCGGAGGCCCCGGCCGGACCGTCTCTGGGATACACGGAGTACCTGGTGACCCTGGAACTGGGGGACACCAAGCTCACGCAGAAGGCCGTCGTCCGGGACGGACATTAAAGCAAAGAGGAGATTAGAGGAACAGAAAAGAATAGGGGACACAAAAAAAAAGGGGACAGGTCCATTTAACGTACTAAATGGACCTGTCCCCTTTTTTCTGTCCCTTTTTTCTCCCCTTTTCCTAGTCGGCGAAATATCCCGCCCTGTGCGTGATCTTGTAGCTCTGTCCCTTCACCTTGACCTGGATGTTCTTGAACTTTCCGTCCGCCTCATAGCCCTGGGGTGAGTAGTAGAGCAGGTAGTAGTTCTCCGAGGCATCGGAGGCCTTCTGGAAGAGGAACTCGGGATTGGAGGAACTCGTAACGAGTCCTCCCGTGGCTTGGGCCATCTCGGTGAAGGCGCTGAAGATGTCTTCTGACTGTTCCTGCATGTAGATGCCGGGGATGATTTCTGCCGGCTGAGTGAAGTAGAGGAAGTGGATGCCGATGGAGGAGTCGGCGAAGGCCTGCTTGACCTTGTCGACGTCGAAGGAGATGTCGCGGCGGTAGAATTCCATGTAGGAGTAAAGGTTCGCCGCGATCTGGGGCGAGTCCTGGTTCGCCGAGACCAGGGCCTCAAGGGTCCGGGGCTCGAGCTTGGGGAGGTATTCCCGCTGGTAGAACAGGAACACGGTCTTCTGGCCGGATTTTTCCTTCAGGTATTCCGCGAAGTCCAAAAGTTTCTTCTGTTCGATGCGGCGGAGGTTTTCCAAAGAGCTCATGAGCGGAGCAAGAAACTGAACCCTCTCATCCAGCTCCATACCCTGGTAGGCCGCTCCACTGTTCCCTTCAACGTCCAGGCCTCCCTGCAGCGATCCGGACAGAGACCGCACCAGCCCCTCCAGGTCCTGCATGGCATTGCGGTATTCCGAATTTCCGATCCAGGTGTCTTCCCGGATCTTTTCCTTGAGCTGCTGGACAGCGACCGCCCGGGGGAGCTTCTGCGTGGTTTCGTCCTTCATGCGGTAGGTCTTCCGGGATGTGACGATGTTCAGCTCGTCGCCCGGGAGGTAGACATTGGCCATGAAGTAGTCGATCGCCTCCTCCAGCTTGGCGTTGTACTCGGTGATCTCGAAGAAAAGGAAAAAGGTGCGGGCCGTCTGGGGCGCGAACTGCTTGATCTCGTCCTTGCGCTCGATCTCTGTCCTCTTTATGAGATAGACGGCGTCGATCTTCTGGGACTTTCCGTCCTCGAAGATCTCGAAATCCTCGAGGGTCAGGTCGCTGACGAAGGTGTCGCCCTGGAACACGCGCACCGGCACTTCGATGTTGAGGGTAGTGACCTCGTGCTGCAGGTCCTGGGCGCCGATGGCCCAGGCCAGGCAGACGATGGCCAGCACGGGGATGATCTTTTTCATGGTCTTCTCTATTTTGACGTTGTTGCTGTGGGATTCTTCCCTAAGCGGGATCTCGAAACGAGATGAAATTCCGAGTTAACAAATAGGAATTATACCATAAAGGGGGGCCGGATGTATACAGGTGCGGCCTCCGGTGGCTAGTGCAGGCCTTCCAGTTCGAAGAAAGGCTCCAGCTTCATGTTCTTGACGATCTCCCAGAAGCGGGGGTCGGAACGGAGAGGTTTGAAATAGGTGAAGCGGATGTACCAGGGAAGCCAGTGTGAATCGGTCTCGAAGTTTTCGTAGGCGTATTCCAGCGTTTCCATGGCGGACTCGAGATCGCCCGACAGGCAGTAGAAGGTGGCGGACATGCGGGCCTCGTAGCTGCCGGAGATGGGCCTTTCTTCCTCTTTGAACCGCTCCAGGATCAGGCGGACATAGCCGATGAGGGAGTTGCGGTCGACCAGTCCATCGGGAAGGGCCTGGGAGCGCAGGGCCGCACGGTCCTCGTAGTTCAACCTCTTGAGCCACTCCGACAGGGATCGTTCCGCTCCCGGATAGTCCCCACTCAGGAACTGGGCGGCAAAGAGATAAAACATGGTGTTGGGGTAGCCGGGATTGACCTTTTCCGCCTGAATCAACCCGGTGACGGCCTCTTCGTAATTCCCGTAGTTCAGAAACCAGACACCCAGTTCGATGCTTTGGACCGGCGTCAGCTCGGTCGCCCGCAGGTAGCATTCCCATTCACGCTCTTTCTGCCCCAGGATGCCCAGAATGCAGCCAAGCAACTGAAAACCATAGGCATTCTCCGGATCGAGCTCGACGACTCTTTCCCAAGCATCGGCGGCCTCTTCCCATTCCTTGAGGGTCCAGTAGGTCCAAGCGAGGGCATCGTAACTGTCGGCGTCCAGGGGATCGATGTCGATGGCCCGGCGGTGGTGTTCGATGGCCTTGTCGAACTGGTTCATTCTGCTGTAGACTTCGCCCAGCAGGGAATGGGCGGCCCGCTGAAAGGCCGGCTCCCGGCCCATCGCCTCCTCCAGGATCTCGATCGCCCGTTCGTAGCGGTCAGCCCTCTGAAGAATATTGGCCACATTCTGAATGGTAAACAGGGAGGTAGGATCCAGGGACAGGGCCTTCTCCGCCGATTCCAGTGCCTCCTGGTGGTCGCCGCGAATAGAGTGGAGCCACGCGTACTGCATGTAGGGGGCTGAGTCTTCCGGGTCGAGGGCGATGGCCCGGTCCAGGATCTCCTGTGACCGGTCCAGTTCTCCTATTACGCGATATCTTACAGCCAGGTTGCCGGCGATGGCTGGTGACATGGGATCCAGCTTGAGGGCCTGCTGGTAGCGGTCGATGGACTCTTGAAAGCGGCGGGAAGCAGTGAAATTGAATCCCGACCAGAAGTAGGCCAGGAGGTAATTGGGATTGAGTTCGATGGCCCGCTTAAAGTGTTCTTCCGCCTCCGGGTACTTTCCATCTTCTGTGAGCGCGCCGCCCATGGACGTATGCGTCTCGGCCAGGGAGTCGTCCAGGCTCAGGGCTTTTTCGGCCGCCTCCCTGGCCAGGGGGATGGTCCGGTACCACGACGTCCCGGCATACTGAGGCATAACCCTGTAGGTGTCGGCCAGGCCCGACCACGCCAGGGCGTATTCGGGATCGATATCGATGGCCTTCTTGAAATAATCCAGGGCCCGGTCCAGGCTCCGGGGGGTGCGCTGGTACCAGAAGTGGCGGCCCCGCAGGTAATTGTGATGGGCCGCGGGATCGGGGGTGTGGCGGACAAAAACCGGTTCGACGGACTCCCCGGCCAGGCGCTCCTTGAGGTGGCCGGTGATGTCACGGGCAATGGTTTTTTGCAGTTCGTATAGCCCTTCCATGCCCTGAATCCGGTATTGATTGGCGAAGATGATACTCTGGTCCCAGGTGTCCACGATCTCGATGTGGACAG
>CBESWG010000047.1:0-22408 GCA_965533275.1 uncultured bacterium | reverse complement strand
TGGATATTGTTACTATTCAGAAGCTCTATGGGCACTCCAGCCTTTTAGTGACACAGCGCTATCTGCATCCGGACGATGAGATCAAAAAAGAAGCCGTTGAACTCCTAAGCAATGCCCCCAAAACTACCCAAAAACAGGTTAATCTGTTACACCCGTGTGACACGGATGATTCAACAGATGTGAGTGAGACTGTAATTCCTTCTTTATCAGTGAATTAGAGCCAATGGAAATTTCGGACGCAAGGGACTTAAAATCCCTCGTAGGTTATCCTACGTGCCGGTTCGAGTCCGGCCCTCGGCACTCTAGCCTTTCAAGATCTCACGTGTTGCTTTCAGGTGCGTGAGTGGGTTTAAAATTCGATGCCAATCCCTTAGGATCCGATATATTCTCAATTCCTTGTTGACAATGAAAATCAATCTCATTTAGAATGGAAATCGAGCGAGTTACATTGACTCTAAGTGTACTTTAGAATATAATCATATTATAAATAAATAGGGAGGCCCTCATGCGAAAACACATCCTAAAAATCGGATTGGCACTGCTTATTCTGCTGCTGCCGGTTTCGGCTCACGCGCTGAAGATCGTCAGCTGGAATTCCCTGGAATTCGGAGCTCTCTCCACCGACCGGATCGAAGATTTCAAAATGGTATTGGACGAGCTGAAGCCCGATATTCTGGTCGTACAGGACATGGTTGGCGACGACGGTGCGACACTGTTCCTGAACAAGGTCCTGAATCACACCAAAAAACTGTACAAAATGGCCAAATTCAAGAACGAGGACGGCACTGCCACCGGGTTCTTCTATAATAAAAAGGCCGTAAAACTGACATCCCAGGAAGAGATTTTCACATTGAATCGGAGCGTATGGGGCTATACTTTCAAGATCAAGAAAGGCGACGGCAAAAACAAAATTATCAATGTATACTCCGTTCACCTCCCGTACGGCACCAAGACACCCAGTAAGATCCTGAGGGATGTGGACGTGCAACTGCTTCGCGGACACCTGGATATGACGCATCAGTTGGGAGACTTTTTTGTGGTGTGCGGGACTCTCAATCTGGCAGGCACCAAGGACAAGGCCTTCAAGATACTGACAGCCGAAACCGAGGGCAGCTACGGCACCCTGATCGATCCTCTCGACATCACGGGAAGATGGCACAATAAGAAGAAGCACCAGACGAGCTTTTCCGTATCGACCCGCAAGATGGCCGTCGCTGCCGGCGCTGTCGGGGGATTGAGAGATCGCTACGACAATTTTTTCGTCTCCCAAGGCATCCTGGATGACGAAGATTTCACCTTTGTCGAGGGAAGCTATATCGCATATGGCAATGACGGCAAACACTTGCGCAAGGCCATCACGGTTCCCGACAACCAGATCGTCTCGCAGGATATCGCGGAGGCGCTTTATAGGGCATCTGACCACGTGCCCATCGTTATGGAACTGGGGCCCCCAGCTGGTGATGGGCCACCTCTGCCTCCCTCTCAACTCACGGCCCAGGCCTTCTCGGCCTCTGCGGTCGACCTGGCATGGATGGACAACGCAACCAACGAGGACGGCTTTCATCTGAACCGGGCCCGTGACTGCTTTGACTGCCACGGCAGCACCCACTGCAACTCTTGCCATGGAGGCTTTCCAGGCCTTCCCAACAGCCCCATTCATGCGTTTGGTGGCCACGAGCACAGCTGGGCCAAGGTCGCAACCATAGCCCCCAATGTCAAGACCTTCAGAGACAGCGGCCTCGCTTCGGGAGGAAAATACAGCTATAAGGTCCGTGCCTATAATGCCAAGGGCAACTCGGCCTACTCCAACACGGCTACGGCCACTACCGGAACCGCGGCAGCCTCGGAAAAGAACGAAGACAAATAGATACTGTCGAAAGAATCGATAGTCAGATTACGGATACACGATAGAACAACACCTCATCAGGGAGGATGGGCCTCGGAAGGCCCTTCCTCCCTGATCCGGGTGTATCCGGAATATTAGGCTCAAAGAGCTTCCACTCGTTTCCCCCGATCCTCTCTCTCCACTGAACCATACGCCGTATTCGGTGGGAACCTCAGTCATTCCTATTGTTTAGAGCTGTCTGCGGCACCTCCATGTGTTCCGGACAGTCCAGTCCCTGGATCTTCCGATTCACATGTGGATGGGTTTTTCATTTGGGAGAAGCAGGGGAGGGCGGATTTATATGCAGAGATTAGCAGGGATAGGAATAGGAAAAATGAGGCCTAGCTCACTTGGAGTGCAAGAACGAAGGGAAGTTTACAGTGAAGGGGTGAAAACATTAATCTGGGAGAATAATACTGAGAAGAAAATAGTGCCCGCAACCCCTCGAGAGGGATTGCGGGCACTCGATTTAGAGCTTTCTGTTATCTACTTGTGCGGGAAGATGGTTCTATCGGGTTCAGCGTCGTGGCAGAGTTCGCAGTCCATGCGGCTGAGGGCATCAGGCTCGTTGGGACTTTCGCCCTTGCCGTGGCAGCCGAGGCATTGACCAGCCGTCTTGCTCATTTCTCTCCTGCTCTGCAGGTTGCCTTTAATAACAGCTTCGTTGAGCAGGATGGCGGTATACTCGGCAACCGAGGCAGCCAGGCGTCCGCAGCGATCTGCCCGCTCTGCGCTGAAGGGCTCCAATTTGGATTTGGCAACCCAACGTGCGATGGAGACGTGGCAGAGTGGAGATTTTGCCTTGGATGTCGGCAGCTTGACGGGGACGTCCCTCAACGGTTTTTTCGGATTCCAAACAGGCTGCGCGGTTGATTCGTACCAGGACATGAGCTGGTTGGCCATCTGCCTGCGCAGGCCCGTGTCGCCGACGAAGACCGCGAGTGCCGCGAGGCCGCCGTTGAGCGTTCCACACAAAGAACCCCACAGCTCTCCTCCCCCGGCACCATAGTGCATCATTTCAAAGGGGAAGTTGCTGTAAGGCGTGCCCAGCGCATCGGCCACGGGTGCCACTACACCCACGAACGAAGCGTACATGCAGCCGCGCACATAGTAGCTCTCGTATGCCAGCTTTGCCGCCTTGTTCACAATGATCCTCTTCTGCAGCGGCCATGGCCACATACTTGCTTCTCCCTGAGCTGCCGGTGCTCCGAAAGCATAACCGGTGAATCCTCCGCCGACAACGGATGCGCCTGCGATCGAACTCAGCTTCAGCAACTCCCTACGAGACATTTCTTTTTCCATGAGTCTCTCCTCCCAAAATTATTATTTATTAGCTGTTAAAGCAGTCGGGGCCTGCTTTCCAAGCCATGAAGATACGTCTTTCCGTCTTGGTTTGGTTTTGCTGCGGTTGGGTCGTTTCCACAGTGTTTGGCAGCATGTAGACATCGATTATTTTATAATCTATTAAATTTAATACAAAATAGTATTTATAATATATAAGCAGTTATTATAATACATTCCAATCCGATGTCAACCTTTTTCGTAAAGTCATGTAAAAGGGCTTTTTCATCATACGTTCTGCGTTTGAATCGGGGGCATGAAATCTCTATAATAGGGGCAGCATGAGAACAAATAATGTAATTCTAGGAGTCCTAGTCATCCCGCTTCTCTTGGCTCTTCTCCTGTCACAAGC
Organism: uncultured bacterium; assembly: GCA_965533275.1. Taxonomy (GTDB): domain Bacteria; phylum Acidobacteriota; class Aminicenantia; order Aminicenantales; family Aminicenantaceae; genus JAUXEH01. The sequence goes on along the minus strand of CBESWG010000047.1, from coordinate 18,830 downwards.
GTGCTCTCGACAATCCGCAGAAACGCAGGCGACGATCACCGATGAGAACGGCGTGATGGTCATAGAGAATCCACTCGAGCCCATGAATCCGGAGCTTGAGTTCAGGTTTGAGGAAGAACTCCGGATCGGCACCGAATATGGAGACGAGAACACCATGTTCGGGAGTCGGGTCCTCATCAATGCGGATCAGGAAGGCAATATCTACGTATCGGATCAGGATATCAACACGGTCAAGAAGTATGATAAAAACGGCGGGTTCCTCCTCACGATCGGGGGGCCGGGGCAGGGCCCGGGAGAGTTTCAAAATATCAGTGAGACGAGGTTCGATGCCGCAGGCAACATCTATCTGAATGATGATCGGAGCCAGAGAATCACCTTCATGAGCAGAGATGGGGAATATGTTCGTGGTGTCAAAGCCCCATTCTATTTCGAGCGGGTGCTCGTCAATTCGAGGGGCCACTATTTCGGCCGGGCAGTGGATAATGTCAAGTTGAAAGGCGGGAAAAGTTTTGAATACTACTTTGGCCTGTTTGACGGTGAATTCACTAGCATTGCCGAATTATTGAGGCAGCCTCAGCGGAGTAAACCCGGGGGCAAGGGATCATTCTCCATCGCACAGGCCCTGGCGAATGATATGAGCAGCCGGGCCTTTGTGCCCATGGTATCCTATGTGCTGGATGAGCGTGACATGCTCTATTTCGGGTATCCGGAGGAATATGAGATCAAAGTGTATTCGTCCCTCAACGGGGAGCTCGAGAAGATCATCCGGCGCGAGCACAGCCCCATTGCGGTAACCGGGAAGCACAAGGAACTTTTCGAACAGAACCAGAGCGAGCTGTTTAGGTCGAAAATGCCGGCCGGGATGGAGGATGAGGTCTTTGAGCTGGTGGAATATCCCGAGTTCAAGGCTCCCTATGAACGGTTCGTCCTGCTGGAAAACGGATGGATCTTCGTGGTGGTCGATTCCATGCGCAGCGGGCCAGCCTTGATCGATATCTTCAGCCAGCAGGGATACTATCTGGCCCAGTTCGAAACGAAGATCCCTACGGAACATCTCTTGTTCAAGAACGGGAAGGCCTATTCGGTGGAGATCTTGGATGATTATCAGTACATCGTGCGATATACATTCGAGATAGTGGGACATACGGGTGATTGAATTGACACATGGATAGCTCACGGAAAATCTTATCTACAGCCTAATGGAAATGTGTACTCAGGGGATGGGAATGAATAGAAATACGAGAATACTCTCAGCAAATCTCAGAAAGGGCTCTTTCAGTGTAATTGTCATCTGCCTGATGTTGGCTCTTCCGATCCATGCTCAGGAGGATTCCAAGGCCAAGCCCGGACTCATTAAATCCATGGGTCTACCTGATGTCTGGAAGCCCTATATTGGGGGACTCGCGGGCACGAACACCGCTGGAGAAACCAATCAGGTGTATGGGGAGTTCAATCTCGGGATCCGCCGGGATCTCTTGAATCCTCTGTTCGGCCTGCTGGCGCTGGAAGGGGAGGGATATTTTAATTTCCTGGGGAGTGAGACAGACGGGGGCCTCCGTTTTGGCATCGCGTTTCCGATCGTCTTTCTCCGGATCGGCTGGGACTATTCCATCCGGCAGGAGCGTTCGGATTTCATGTGGACGTTCCGGCTTCCCCTGAAACGTGGGGGGCTCTTCGGCCTGGGCGACGATTTCCGGATCGACCTCATCCCGGGGCGGTCCGTCTACAGCTTCGGCTTCAGCATTCCCCTTGGTCAGCCCTACTTGGGAAGAACCCGCCCTGTTCGATCCTACACCCCACTTCCTGAGGCATCCACGGAGAAACGGCTGGCCTATGCGCCATCGCATGAACTCGGCGAGGTCCTCCAGTTGACAGACAAATCCGCTGACTGGATCAATCGGTTCACCACGCCTTTTTTCGACCAGAAGCGGAAGATGAATAAGAAGCGGACCCAGTTCTTCGTCGAGAAGATCGTCCAGTTCAAAGATCACATCGACGAGAAAGACAAGAATTTTCCAGAGGGACGCACCTTCGAGGCAGAGATCCGCTTCTACCATGAATGTCTGGATAGGGCATTCACCCTCGCAGCCGGGAACAATCACCAGATCGGGGCACGCATTGCAGAGCATTTCCGTGAGGTCCTCCTCCATGAGGTGCTCATTCCCTATAACCGAAGTTTCGGGCAGGTGAGAAAACCCGAGAGCATCCGGGGCTATGCAGCGATGGCTGGCAGGCATTTCAGCACTTGGCTGAATTCTCAATCCGATATCCCCCCAGGCAGGCGCGACGCAGCCATTTATGTCTTCAGGGCCCTCATCAACCTCATGGAAATTCATCGCCAGGGATCGCTGGATCACTGGAAGGATTCCCGTGTCGTCTGGCTCCCCCTCCATTATGCCCTGCAGCTGGAAGACCACGACACTCAGATGGAGATGGACGCCATCCTGGGGATGATGGTCAAAAATGAGTTCAAAGACGGCAACAAGGCGTACTATGTGGTGAACGAACAGTTCAACTGGGAGTTGTCCCGCATGATCCACTCGGCTCGGGACTATCACGTCTTGTGGATCCACGACATCCGGGGAGTCAACAGCGCAAAGCCCCGGGTTCCAGATTCAGTTTCCTACAACATGATCTTGAAGGATTACTATGGCGCCTGGATCGAACGGGTCAAGGAATATGCCAACACCGGCAAGCTCCCTGTCTTTATGATCTTCCTGGATCAACATTATTTCGAGGGCAATAAGTCTTTGTTCTGGATGGAACTCCTAAGCGATCCCCTGGACCACAAGCTGAATCTTCCGAAAGGGTTCGAAACCTGGGAGATCGAGATCGATGATGCACAGACAGAATTGAAGGCAGCCATCAGCGAATCAGAGGCCCTGCAGGCCGATGTGAAGAGGTTCGGGAACAGATGGCTGAAAAACCGGATCAAGGTCCACCTCAACATCACCAATCCCGCGGACCTTTCGTTCCGCTCGATCCGTACCCTCAGGGGAGCCCCCTTTGTCCCGGACAGCCTGATCCGCGATCACCGCAAGATCAGTTTCTTCGACGTCACGGAGCTCGATCCGGGTAAAGGAGAGGCAATCTACAGTGGATTGGGAGTCGGCGAGTATTACGTGGGACCGCGCTGGGAAGACCGTTCCATCATGGTCAAAGGACAGGAACTGTTGGGACTCAAAGACGCTGCCCGAGAGCTGCTCCTCTCCCAGGGCATGAAGCCTCATCACATCCCGGTCCCGCTCCGCCCCTTGCCCAAACCGGCGGACTATGCACAGAAGGTGGAGGAACTCAAGGCATCCGGATGGACGACTCGGGGATTGCAGGTGCATAACGCGACCGGTTTCGGTCAGAAGGATGCGACCCTGGCCAAAGCTGTGATCTACACACTGATGCCCAAGGGCTCGTACCTGCTGGCCCCGGACCAGGTCTGGAGCAGCCCCACCTGGGCAGGGATGCTGGTGGGTGCCGCCCTGCGAGGCTGCTCTGTCTTTGCCATCTCCCCCTCTTTATTGAATGCTCCGGTTGACGTCAATGCGGCCATGTCACGGAGCAACGAGATCTTCCGCCGCCTTATCTATGTCGAAAATCTCATGCGGGACGAGATACAGGAGATCGGGGGCAGGCTCAAAATCGGCATTTACAATGTGGAGGTCGATGTCCAGGATGTGTCCGGCCGGGGAAAACTCCTGGCAGAAAACTACGCGGAAAATCCCTGGCTCCGGGAGGCCTTCCCCTTCCAGCCTCCTGTAGTCGAATTCATTCAATCCCTATCGGGACAGCTGGCGATAAAAGGCGCCGATCTCCGCTACCTGAGGGGAAGGGAAGACATCCGCATGCCCAAGCTCCACCGGAAAACCCAGTTCTTTGCCTCCCAAGAGGCCATGGAAACGCTGGTACCCCTCCCGGAATGGGGCCCTTTGCTGGAGGAGTTTTCTCTGGCCCGCATAGATCAGGTACAACGCGAAACCTATCTGGATTCCAAGAGGTACCAGGAGCTTTTCATCGATGAATTCCGCCTGTTGGAGACAGCCTGGCTGGCGAATATTCCAGAAAATGAGAGAGAAAAGGCGATCCTTTACCTCACCGTGGGATCACACAACCAAGATCTCCGCAGCCAGATAATGGATGGAGAGGTCTTGTTCCTCACCTCGGGATTCGACAGCCTGCTCGGTTTCATGGACTTTTTTGCGTTGATGGGATTGACGACCTGGGTCGAAAATATAGCTTGGCTGGAGCTCATGCTGCCCCGTTACGAAGGATTCTGGTTCCGGATCGGGCAGTGGTTCCGGGCCGCCATCTGAGACCTGGGATTTGAGCAGCATCATACTGTTCGGAACCTGGGGTGAGGACAATGCCGGGGACGACATCCTGCTCCTGTCGCAGATCCAGGGCATCCGGGCTCGCCGGCCTGGCTGCCGGATCGTGATCTTCTCGGGAGTCCCGGATAACACGCGTAAACTCCTCAACAGGGAACTCTCCTCCAGCGACAACATCGAGATCGTCTACACCGGGCGTCTCGGGATCAGGGAGCCGGGTCTAAGCCTTCCTCGATCAATGCGCTGGTTCTGGCGGAATCTGCGCGAGATCTCCCGCGCCGGGCTGCTTGTCATCGGGCCCGGCAATCAGCTGCAGGATGTCACCATGCGGCTTCGCGTCGTATTCTTCCTTTCTCGTGCCGTGGCCGCCTGGGTCTTCCGCACTCCCTACGCTTTTGTCGGCATCGGATTCTACCAGCTCAACAGCCGCTTCTGCCGGTGGCTCTTTCGTTTCACTGGAGATCGAGCAGCATTCATATCAACACGCGATCGCGGCGGAGCCGAAAAGATCAGAGACATGGGCGTCTCCAAGACCGAGATCGCGGCTCTGGCTGATTGCAGCTTCGCCCAGGAACGAAAAGTTCCCGAAAGGGTAGCCGGCGACCAAGCCCCCCCTGTGATCGGGCTCACGACCCGGATCTTTCGTCCTGAGGTTTTCCCCGCTGCTGTAGCGCATAATTTCGAGAACTGCCTGGCAGATCTCCTCCGCAGTGTCATCGCCTCGGTTCCAGGTGTCCGTTTTCGTTTTTTCCCATTCTACAAGGGCAGTATCTGGAACGATCGCGTTGCCCTGGATCGCCAGAGAGAGAGGCTGGCGGGGACGGATTTTCAGGTGACGACTGTTGAATTTGGCTCCCTTGATGGACTGCGCCGTTCTATCTCACTTTGTGACGCCTTTATCGGTGTTCGTTACCATTCGGTGCTTCTCTCGGTCCAGGGGGAGGTCCCTGTCATGGGGATCAGCTACGCCCACAAAACCCGGAGGTTTATGCAGGAAAACGGCCTGGGAGACTATGTGATCCCTGTCGAGGATGTGACCTCGGAAGATCTCCGGGCAATCTGGGAGCGATTGTGGCTAAGCCGGAGCGAAGTTAGGGATATGCTGCCACGAATCAACCAGCACGAAGCAGAACTTGCCCAAAATCACTTCGACCTTATGTTGAAGCCCCGGGGGAGGGGATAGGTCGACTGTTCGCTTGTCTGTGAGTGATCCGATACGCTATAATCAGCAAAGAAGGGTAAATTAGAGTGAAATGTCCGGAGTGTGATGCATTGATCCCGGATGGCCGTGGCTACTGCGGCAGCTGCGGGATCCACATCCGGACATCGCGGGAGCAATCAGGTCCCGTCACGCAGACCATGCAGACTCCCAGCGCCCACCTCAATACCGGATTCTCTTTTGCCGGCCGGTATCAGATCATCGAAGAACTCGGGCAGGGAGGCATGGGCACCGTGTACAGGGCCTTTGACCAGAAGCTCAGCGAAGAGGTGGCACTTAAGCTCATCAAGCCCGAGATCGCGTCTGATCCCGATACAGTGCTGCGCTTCAGCAATGAGGTGAAGCTGGCCCGAAGGATCTCCCACCGCAACATCGGAAATCTATACGAGCTTATGGAGGACAAGGGTACACACTATATCACCATGGAATACATCCCCGGCGAAGACCTGGGCCGGTTGATCAAGAGGATAGGGCCACTGCCTCCGGAGAAGGTCCTGCGCATCACGACTCAGATCTGCGATGGATTGAGCGAAGCACACAGCCGGGGCATCGTGCATCGGGACCTCAAGCCCGGAAATATCCAGATCGACCACAACGGCGATGTCCGCATCCTCGATTTCGGGATAGCGCGCTCCCTGGACACCCCAGGGATGACCCAGCAGGGGATGGCGGTCGGCACACCGGAGTACATGTCTCCCGAACAGGTGGACGGCCAGGAGGCGGATGAGAGGTCGGACATCTACTCCCTGGGCATCATCAGCTATGAGATGCTGACGGGGAAGCGCCCCTTCGAGGGCAACAGCCCGTTCTCGATCGGATACAAACACAAGATGGAGCCGCCTCAGAATCTCAGGTTTATTGACTCCCGCATCCCGGAAGACCTCAGCCGCTGGGTCATGAAATGCCTTGAGAAGAAGAGGGAAGACCGATACCAGAGTGCGGGAGATACGCTGAGCCAGCTGAGATCGATCGGGGATCTGCTCCCGGGCACAGGGCCGGGCCGGCCGGAAGTCAAACAGCGCCCTCCTTCCCGGGAACTGAACCTGCGCATCGAGCTCAGGAAGCTCCTGATCCCCGCCCTACTCCTGGCCGCGGCGGCCGTGATCGTGATCCTGGTCTTTCTGCTGTGAGCCAGGTCGGTTTGACATTTCGGTTCTATCTACCTATCTTATGTGAGATGGGGGGAATAGAGAGACGTCTATGTTTGCCCGCGCATTGAGGATACAGACAGCGCCTGATCAGATCGATGCGGCTTTTATGCTCTTCGAAGAGAGCGTCGTTCCGCTCTGCAAGAATCAGAAGGGATTCGTCGGGGCTCAATATCTGGCCGACCGCAACACGGGTTCCAGCCTGCTGATCACGATCTGGGAGAGCGAGGCGGACCTGCAGAACAGTGAACGCAGCCGATTTTTCCAAGAGCAGGTCGCGAAATTTATCGGGTATTTCACCGCCCCTCCCATCCGTGAGTCCTTCGAAGTGATCTTGCTCGACTTGAACTTAGAGCGATAGGATCTTGATCACGGCGCCGGCCGCCACCACCAGGATGGCGACCATCAACAGTACGCCCCAGACAGCCCCTTTTGTCCCCCGAACCGTATCCTCCCCGAGATAGCTCCGCTTGTTCTGCAGGATGAAGAATCCGATGTATGCGACGGGCATCATGACCAGATTGAAGGAAGATACCAGCACCGGCAGCCAGAAGGGGAGAGAGAAAAAGGCCCCGATTATCCCGATGTTCGCCACCATCGTGCTTGCACGGTAGCGCCAGCCGCTGAACTCGAAGTGGAACATCTCACTCAAGACGAAGCCGCACAGGAGCATCTCGATCACAAGTGTGGTGAAGCACATGCTCAGGATCCCGAACGAAAAAACGATCCGGCCGAGGGAGAGCCCGATGAGTGGCTGCAGAGCGTGAGCAGCGTCTACGGCGGTCTTGACCTGAATGCCCTGTTCATGGAGCGTGTTGGCAAAAGCGATGGCCACGAAACTCGTGGCCAACACAAACGGAACAAACATGGAAGTCCCGAGATCGAAGTTCTTGAGACCCCTGTGTTCCCTTCCCCAACCTCGGGCCAGGAGTGTGTAGGGATAGAGAAAAGTCATGTTGACTCCCACAGCAGCCCCCAGCTGGCCCAGGACGATGGTGATGCCAGCCTTGTCATTGGGAATGTGGAATGTGAAAAATCCGCGGAAGAGTTCCTTCCAGTCGATACCGGTCTTGATAACCACCAGAAGGAAGGCCAGGACCATCATCATCAGCATGTACTTGAGTATGCGTTCGAAGCGGCGGATGGACCTACGGCTGCCACCCTCATAGCTCCAGCAGACCGCGGTGCCCAGGGACAGTAGAACAAGTGCGATCACACCTCTGGGGACATCGAGGCCGGCGACCGCGAATATGTCCTGGAATACGGCGGTTCCCAGGGAGTACTGAGGAAACTGCCACACCACCGAAGCCAGGAACACATTGAATCCCCAGAGGAGGGCCACGACCGGGTGCAGTTTCGTCCAGAAGACATCATAGGGACGCGCTCGTGTCGAGAGTACCTGATGACCGATGGCGGCGAAAACCACGACACCCAGGAACATGGCTACGGGCGGCACCCAGAGAAGCTGGTAGCCAAATACGGAGCCGGCAAAGATCGCGGATCCGGCGGATCCGGCTCCCAGGGTGAGGGCGCTCTGTACCCACCCTGGCCCGGACAGCCCCCAATAGCCTCTCCAGCGCTGCCAGAAACGCGGCCTGGCATCTATCCCGCGGAGCTGTTCTTTCTCTGCTTCCAGGGCTTTTGCATCGCGGACTTCGACCATGGGAAGTCCCTTGCGAAGAACCTGATGTTGTCTTTTTTCTCTCATCCCTGCCTCGAAGACTCATGTTCTTGTAACATAAATCAAAAAGACTTGACAAGAGCAACTAGATGTCGTATCTTTCAAAAAGAGTGCATCAATATGTTGTAGGTGAGCTCGAGGGGAAATATAAGGTTTCTCTTAGAATGCGGGAGTTGTTAAAGGTATATAAAAACGAGGAGGGCTAGAGAGGAATCCCGTCCTACTCTTTTTTTCGCTATGCCTTGGATGGTGAGACCCTCCTCGTTTTTTGCATAGTTAGTTCGTCCTGATCCAATATCGCATCCAACCCGAGAATCGTCAATCGCCTTTCAGGGTGGTTGCCAGGGTGAGATTTTTTTAGCCTCGTCACCCCCAGGGATTAATCAGCTGTGCCTTGAGTTTTTCATTTTTGGGATATATGATGCAGAAAAAATAAGGGAGGATAGATCACATGGACTTTAAAAACTCGGTGCCGGACAGGATCCAGGAGATCAAAAACACAGTGGGGGAGGAAAAAGCGATATCGGCTCTCTCCGGGGGTGTCGACAGCTCTGCCTGTACGGTTTTGGCCCATAGAGCCCTAGGCGAAAATTTGAAATCCATCTTTATCGATGACGGTCTCATGCGCGAAGGGGAACCCCAGGAGGTGCAGCAGATCTTCGGAGACCTGGGGATTAAAGTCGACATCGTCGAAGCAGCAGATGAATTCTTCGCAGCATTGGCTGGGAAGATCGATCCGGAAGAGAAGCGCAGGGCGTTCCGCGATACGTTCTATTCGGTCTTCGGACGCGAGGTCAAGAACAGTGGTGCCCGTTACCTGATCCAGGGTACCATCGCTCCTGATATCATCGAGACTACGGGCGGTGTAAAGACACAGCACAACATCCTCGAGCAGATCGGTATCGATCCCGAGGCTGGCTATGGCTACAAGGTCGTGGAGCCCATCAAGGATCTGTTCAAGCCTGGTGTTCGCGTGGTCGCGGAGGCCGTGGGACTTCCCGAGGAGATCCACCAGCGGATGCCGTTTCCCGGCCCGGGTCTGGCCACACGCGTGGTGGGAGATGTGACACCCGAGCGGGTGGCGCGCGTGCGCAGGGCTACCGTCATCGTGGAAGAGGAGATCCTGCACCTGAAGCCGTTTCAGGCCTTTGCGGTCCTGCTGAGTGACATGGCTACGGGAGTCCAGGATGGCAAGAGAAAGTTCGGCGACATCGTGATCGTGCGCTCCGTAGAGAGCAAAGACGCCATGACGGCAGAAGCTACTCATGTACCCTGGGATGTACTGAACAAGATCGCGGCCCGTATCGTGACCGAGATCCCCGAGGTCGTGCGTGTGGCCTATGAGCTGACTCCCAAGCCCCCAGCCACCATCGAATACATCTAACCAGCCTGGATTGTTCACGCGCCGATCTCAGCACGTCGACTTCGTCGTGGCCCAATCGACGTAGTACACTACGCCTCATGAGCCACTTCCTTGCCGCTGCACCAATCTCGATGCGTGAACAATCCAGGCAAATGAATCATCCAGGCACGCGCATGATCCAGGCTTATGCGGAAATTCGATTTTTTGCGATCTTGTAGATTCCGAGGGTCAGGAGCGGGATGATGAACACGAAGAAGAAACCCCAGCTGATGGTGCCGTAGCCCTTGGCAATGAGGTCGATAAGCCCGAAGGTCGAGAGTCCGAAGGCGACGAGCAGGATGAGAATGGCGACCACCGGCCTCTGCCACTGCTTGAGGTCTTTTCCGCGGGCCTGCAGGGCCGAACGGAGCCTCTCGTTGACAGAGTGGATGAAACCGGTGCCAGTCTCGACCAGCGTACCGAAGAGAACGACCTGAAACACGATCAGAAGGGCCGGGATGCCGGCTCTCTCCAGAATAAAGACCACCGGGATCTCCACAGGGAGGACCTCCGGATAGAATCCGATCACTGCGATGTAGAAGAGGAATCCGGGGAAAATGGCGATAGGTCCACCCAAGAGCCCAGCGATGATGGCCTCCCGGCGAGTTTCGATGTGTTTCAGGCAGAACAGCACGGCTGCGATGATCCCTAGATTGTAGAGGGCATACTTAAATCCACCGAGAGCCCAGCCCGGCTCGATCGAGCCTGAGGCCAGATTCTCACGGATGGCCGGTCCGAATTTCATCAATGCCACGACCACAAAGACGATGTAAACACAGTAGAGCAGGATCGACCAGAGAGACAGAAAGCTTTCGATCAAGCCGCTGCCCTTGAAAGTAAGGAAGCCCACCGCCGCCAGCATGATCAAAACGCCAAAGATGTAGGGGATCCCAAAGTTGGCCTCGAGTAGGATCCCTGCAGCAGAACCGATGACCGCCAGCACGATGAAGAGCAGGACAAAATAGATGATCTCGAATATCATCCAGAAGGGCCCCAGCAGCTTCTGGAAAAATGTCCTGTAGTCATAGGCCTTAAACACCCGAGCGAACTCGAAGGTCACGGCCAAGATGACGGACCACATGACCGTGGTCACAAGGACCATACCGAGGAGGCCACCCAAGGGGCCGTTGTTGAGGAAATACTCCACGAGCTCCCGTCCGGTTCCGTATCCGCCCCCGATTGTCACGGACTGGAAAACAAAGCCAGGCAGGAGATATTTCTGAAAACGAGTGGATTTCAGGAAAGTCATGCGCTCATCTTATAAAAAATAGGGGAGAGGCGCAATTTACAGAATTGGGAACTGGTCCATTTTGCGCACTAATTGGACCTGTCCCTATTTTTTCCTAACCTATCCCCTTATTTTATTCTATAATAGGGCAGCCATGACCCACGACACGTATCGCGAGAGGGACCGCCGGATCCGGTCGATTACTCTGTGGGGGGCGCTGCTCAACCTGCTGCTCATGGCCCTGAAGATTCTCTCAGGAATCTTTATCCAATCCACGGCCCTGATCGCCGATGGGATCCATTCTCTTTCTGATCTGGCCACGGATTTTGTGGTGATCCTTAGCTCTAGGCTCTCCAACCGGCCTGCAGACGATACACATCCCTATGGACATCAGAGGTTCGAGACTCTGGCAGCCGTGTTTGTGTCCGTTGTCCTGATGATCGTAGGCGGTGGACTGATCTGGACTGCCTCCCGGGATATCCTGAATGGGGAAGGACACTTTCCCGGTGCATGGGTGCTGGTGATCGCCGGTATATCTGTCGTCTCTAAAGAGGCCGTCTTTCGGATTACCAGAAAGATCGCCAAGAAGACCCACAGCGCCTCCCTTTATGCCAACGCATGGCATCATCGTTCCGATGCTTTTTCATCTATCGCCGTCCTTGCGGGTGGGATCGCGGGCCTGTTGGGATGGGCCATGGCAGACTTAGCTGCAACCGTAGTCGTGGGTTTTATGATCCTTGGTGTGGCCCTTAAGATATTTTATCAGGGAATGATGGAACTGACCGAAGGCTCCGCCGACAAGAGTTCGATCGCTGCGATAAAGGAAACCCTCTCCGCTGACGAGGAAATTTGTGGCTGGCATGCCTTGCGCACCAGAAAACTGGGAGGCGAGCTGTTCGTCGACCTTCATGTTTTGGTAGATGAAAAGCTCACGGTCCGGGAGAGCCACGACATCAGCCTGCGCATCGAGGAACAGATCAAGACCTGTCTTTCAAAACCGGTCAATGTCCTAGTACATATTGAACCGGATTCGGTGTTGCCTTAAAATTTTTGGAGGCTCTTCCCCCATTCCGTTTCCAGGGCATAGTCGACGCAGCGCTCGAACATGGGATAATCGAAATCCGGGCAGTCCAAGCCGGCCGTGTCCAGCACGTCTCCACAGTTCTTTCGGTCGAAGGTCCTCAGGTCCTGCATATAGGGCTCGTATGCCTCGATATGCCTGCTCAGCAGGGTTTCGAGTGGATTTTTCGGATTGTGTGTGAAGCTGTCTCCCAGCTCAGGTCGGATCCCGTCGACACCGAAATAGCGATTAACATAGCCTATGATTTGGTCCAACCGGACAATCCTTGGGTTGACTATATGGTAGATGTCCCCTCCCAGCCCCTGGTCCATGAGCGCCATCACGGCCTCAACAAAATAATCAATCGGGATGACGTTCAGGCTGCCCTCACGATTGTTCTCGATACGGAGTGGGAGGTGAAGCTTCCCATCCTGCAGGAGGCGGACACCCATTGCAGAGGCGTTTTGACCGCCGTTGTCGAGGATATCTTTCAGATAAAGCTCTCGAAAATAGTGCACCAGCCGAATCGGATAGTACAGCGCGTTGAACCGGAAGCTCCGTCCACTCTGCGAATCCCCGTAAACGATGGAGGGGCGGTAGATGTACCGGTGAATGCGCGCTTCAGCGCAGATCTTGTCCACCAGCATCTCCGATGCGTGCTTCGTCTCCTCGTATACGTTGTGAAAGTCTGCGGCCTCCTCCAGTGTCTCTGCACAGATCCCCTGCCGCTTTCCCGCGACATAGGCTGTGCTGATGTGGTGAAATACCCCGCATCTCCCTCGAGCCGCCAGGTTCAAGACATTCTGCGTCGCGACGAGGTTGGATTCCTCAACACGACTTCGCTTGCGCTCTGAAAAAGAAGTGTCTGCCGCGCAGTGGAAGATCTCATCAACGGAGCCGAGCAGCTCGGAGTAGAGGGTGTCACTCAATCCGAGCTTCGGCCGTTCGAGATGTCCCTCGGCCACCCGCAATCGGCCAGCCTCCTGTTCTGGCTTTCGTTCGAACCAGTCCAGGAGTGTTTCCACACGGTTCTCGGCGCTCATCCCATTCCGCGGCCGGGCGAGCAGAATGAGATGGAATCCCCGGTCGAGCAAAGCTACAGCGAGGTGGCTCCCCAGAAAGCCCGCGGCTCCTGTGATCAGGATGGTTTTTTTCCGGTTCCGCCTCATTTCCTGGAGTTCTTCTACTGAGCGGCGCATGGAGTCTAGGTATACAGGAAGCCTTCTTTCCGAGCGAATCCCTGGTTGAAGACATACTTGATCCAGCGGACACCTGTGACTTCTCTGCTGAATCCCTCGATCATCTCTCCCGCAGCCTGAACAGCCTCCTGCATTCGCTGGATTTCCTCTGGATCGGTCTGATCCATATAGTAGTCGTATTCGAGGACGGCCCGCTTTCCCAGGTCTAAGGGAGTGAAGAATCCGAAGTCGTGTTTCAGGCCCTGGTGATCCGCGATGCGCCCGAATTCTTTGTTCAATTCTTCGGCAACTTCGAGCCGATCCAATGGAACATACACGATGAAGGCCACGACGTGTTTTTCCCTTCCCATGCGGGAGCTTATGATGCGGAAGTCGTTGAGCCATACGAGGTCGGTCATCTCAGGCCGGGAATACAGCTCTGAATAGAATTCCTGCATGCCCTTGTCCACTGTTTGAGCGACCGTTTCGGGTGATGGCTTGAGCGCGGCTTCGAGGATCGGCAGCATCTCCTTCCGGAGGAGTGTCTCATAGGGTCTCGTTGCCCCTTCCCCATCCCTGACCAGGGAAAGCCAGTCCTCCTCGACCATGCCAGGGAGCCCCAGGATGATGGATCTCAGGTACTCCTGATCGAGGACCGTCTCTGCCATGCCCAACACGCTCTGCCTGGCATATTGATCCCCGATCATGAGCACCGCGTATTCGATCCCCAGGTCATCGATGAAGGCAGCCTTCACTTTGCGGGCCATGTCGGCAGTCGGGGCGATAAAGGTCGCGATGTATTCCAGTCCGAGCACTGCGAGTGCCAGGCCGATCCGTCTCTGGGACAATTCCCGCGCAAAGGCTCCGGCCTCCTTGAAATCCGCGAATGGGATGAGAAGGCCCTCCTCGTCCCCAGTCTTGGGATGCAGCCTCACATCCACGCGTGTGCAGATGCCTGGCGCCGGTAGTTCCTCCAGCTGGAAGCCGAAAACATTGGGCGCATCCTTCTGATTGAGCTCGAATATTCGGCTGTCAGGTCCCACGAATTCTGCGTTGACATAGTTATCCGCGGCAGTTCCATAGGCATTTGAATACGTCGAAAAAATCCCGGAACACATGATGTTGGCGCAGACCAGAGCGGCTGGCTCGGCAACGTTGGCGCGCAGGCCCTCCTTCGCGGCCTCCTGTTGCAGCTCAAAAGCCGCGATCCCTGGTCCCACCGAGGCCTTCCAGTTGGCTTTGTCGATCCGGATGTCCCGCATCCGACGTAGATCTAATACCAGCCCGTCCTCCGCAAAGACGAACCCCATAACACTGGATCCGTTCCCTCGTACGGCATAGGTAAGGCTTTGGTCGTTACAGAGCGAGACGATCCGGCTGACCTCGTCTGTTGAACCGGGAAGCGCCACATAGAGGGGCATCTGGATCCCAGTGAAGGGCCCCGGATCGTGGGCGTATGCAACCAGGATGGCGGGATCGCCGCTGGCCCATTCTTCTCCGACGATTCGATGCAGCGACTTCAATACCTCGTCTGTCTGAGGGCTCTCGACTGGAGTCTCCTGTGCGAGATGTTCCTCCACAGATTCTTTCAGGGCTCTCATGACCTCGAGAGGACGGAGCTCTGTCGCGAAATAGCACTGCACATCACAGAAGCCGCAGAGAGTACATGTCTCGGCGATATCGACCAGCCGTTCTGTAAGCGGAATTTGACCCTGAACCAGGGCAGCATAGATGTCCATTCTCCCTTGAGGGAAGTAGCTGACATAGTGTTTATCTCTCCCCGGCGGGCACAATCCAGTTCCCAGGTAATCGATCTTGCACATGGCATAATGACGGCACTGTTTGGCGGTTTTGAGGGGGTCGATCAATGTCATGACTCGCTCCATCCCATGGAATTATAGGAGTATGTGACCCAGAATAATTATATAAATCCCGGGAATTGTCAATTCAGCTGATCTAAATCGGCATCCTCTATTTGCTCCAGCCTACCAGGCTATAAGGGTTGACAAAAATAGGGCAAATTTGCTATTTTAAATTCCCCTATAGGTGGCGCTATCGTCTAGGGGACTAGGACAGGTGGTTCTCAGCCATCAGACCGGGGTTCGAATCCCCGTAGCGCTACCAACCTCAATTCTTTAAAAATAAACATCTTACCTGTTTCTCTTCATTTTACGAGTAGGGGATTTGTCTCAACTTGTCTCAGGTTTTGGCTTGAAATAGGTTCGTCTTCCTTCTTGTTGAGCGCTTCACTCATCATCTTCATGCTGGATTGAATGTATACTGTGCCTGTCATTCTAAAGCTACTGTGACGTAGAAACCGCTGAATCAATAGTGGGTCGATGTGAGCCTCATGTTGTCTTGTAGAACATGTGCGGCGTAGGTCTCTGAACTGAAAGCCTTCGATATTCGCTCTTCTGCACGCTTCTCTGAATGAGCGCCGACATGTGGTGATGTTTCTATACTTCCCTCCTTCCCAAGGCTCTTCATAGTTGAACATGTACTTGGACCTCCCGCCGTTTTCATCAATCAATCGCATGAATATTTGCTTCATTTCAGACCGAACAGGTATGATGTCTTCTTTTCCAGTTTTGTTGTTCTCTGGTCGAATTGTGATTGTAGCTAGTTGTGATTCTAAATCCACATCTGATACCCTCAACCGAAGGATTTCCTGTAACCGCATCGCCTGCAACAGCGCGCATTGAATGATAGGTCTCAAGTGGGGTGCAGCTTCCTTCATCAAACGCTCTTCTTCTTCGTAACTCAGTACACGCTTTCTACGATATTGAGATTCATCAGCAAAATGGAGTTCTCTATCCACTGGATTTTCACCTGTCTCGTATCCGAACTTTGCAGCGATGGTGTACATTCTGCTCAATACCTGTAAATGCTTGTTGATTGTAGATCCCTGAGCTTTTTCAATGTGTTCTACTTTGGGCTTGAAATTAATAACAAAATCACTCACATGCTCTTTAGTAACCTCGGTGAGAAGCGTTTCACCGAAGTAGGGGATGAGACGACCTTCAATGTACCCTTTGTCAGTCTCGTAGCTGTTTTTTTTTGGTTCAGCATACTTATCCAGATAGATAGGTGCAAACTCTTTGAGTGTGATGAATTTGACCTTGTGTTTCTTTTGTCTGACTTGTTCGACTTTGAGTTCCATTTCAATGATTACATCTTCAAGACATGTTGCATCAGGAACGCTAACCCATTTGCGCTTTTTTTCTGTTTTGTCGTCCTTTTTGTTTTCCTCTTCCTCATAATACCAGTAGTACCACGTGTCGCCTTTTTTACGTGGTCTCCTCCAAACGCCTTTTCTCCCAAAGTTCCAGCGCCTTTTATTTTTTGACATAGCGCTGTCATCTCCTTTCAGGTTACCCTTTATGTAATCCTCTATCGGGATGTCAAGCGTTTGTTTTATACCCCGTGGAGTTATCCTGGCCACAACAGGATTTTCAGCATAACGACTATGAAATACATTCAGTGGAACTAATTCGTAGTTAACTATTCTGCCAATCTTTGATTTGCCGATTTTGCCTAGCTTTGCCCATCGGTCGAGAGTAGAGCGGGACACCCCATAATGGGATTCTGCTTCTTGGGCCTTGTCCCACTTGTATGCCATTGTTGATTCTTTTTCCGTTCAGAATTGATTGTCGTGGCATAAGCTTTCACACCTTTACGCACTCAACAAACTATTACCAAACTCGTCAGTCTTCGCTCTCTAACACACCCCCATAAAAACACAAAAGCCCGAGCTTTAGGCTCGGGCTTGGGATAGAATTGTACTCTTTATTCTATCTATAAATATAGGCTTTTACGACCATATTGTCAAGGATATTTTTTATGTAACTTGTTATATATCTGTAACATACCTCGCAAACTAATCAGGCTTCGCAAGCCTCCACAACTGACAATCCTTACAAGCTCGCTATGCTTCGATATCCATGCAGAAAGACTCCTCTTCGCAAGCTGCAACAGCCTGCACAACTGCCCTTCTCTCCGCATGCACGAGTAGACTTATGTACCTTAACCTTCTTGGGACTCCTAAACACTTTTTTGTGCGGGCTAAATGTCTAACCGTTATTCGCTTACCATGAAAATAGAAAAGGCTTTAGACTGCACCACATGACATACCAGTGCAGAGTAGAGCCTATACCCTAGGTTTTATTGTCTTGGGAACTGAGCGAGGCTTACCGCCCGCTACTGTGATATATGTCGAGATAAAAGACTAAGTGTCTATTTCTCTTCCTTCGGCTTAAGCTCCATGCCGAGTTGCTGTATCATACCTAACTAACTCGCTTCTTCCCTTTCGAGGGATTAGACCGCTTCCAATATATGAGATATAGAATGCCGCTCAGCAGGAATGGAAGGCTAAATATTAAAGGACCCCCGTAATCATGGGGAGCCAAAAAAATGAACATGGCCGACAGCATTCCGAGACCAGCTATTACAAGAATCGTTCCGCCAATATTCTCACGCCACCAACCAAGACTGACTCCCAATGCAATGAGGATAATATAGACTGCCATTCCTGTGGTTGAAAGCCTCCAGTCTTGGGCAAATCTCCCAGCAGATAGTTCCGAAATCCACTGGCCAACTGTAAAGAGAAGAATAAATCCTGCCACAAGCGAACTGATAACTCGGGCAACATTACGTATTGCCTTTCGTTCATAATCTCTGGTAATTTCTTCGTTTTCCATGACATCCCCCTTTAAAATGTCTTATGTGTAAAAAGATTAAGTGAGCAATGAGTCAAAGGTAGAATCATGAGCAGTTTTTTTATCCTGTTCCTCTTTAAGTAAGTTTAATTATTACTCTTCTTTTGGCGGAGAAGACGACCGGTCTGATATGCGAGTGTCTATTGCGATGAGCCATGAGCCGTCCTCTTGTTTTCGCAGTATCTGTAAGAACTTCCCAGGGATTTGCCTGGGCTCGGGCCAGCCTTCCGCTGCCATTGTAATAGAAACCGTTCCTAGGACAAAGGCAAGGTTATCTCGCCCATCAATTTTCACGATTGTTTGGTTGAATGCCGTGACAGTCGCAGATGCTTTACTGAGAGCCTTTTTTCTAGCCTCCTTGAGTGCTTCTCGCCCCTGAATCATTGGCCCCTGTGCAACCATTATTGTATCCTCGGTATAGAATTCTGTGGTTGCCTCCAAACCGCCTTCCAGCACAGCTTGAACATAAGCATCATTTACTGTTTTAATTGCCGCCACATCCTCATCTGATAAATCTACAATCCTAGCCTCCTCAGCCACCTCTTCAACCTGCTGTTGGCAGCTAAAAGTAAAACAAAGCAGAAAGACCAACGGAATGACCATAAGTAGTTTTTTCATTTGAACCTCCCAAAGCTTATAGACTTGAGTCCATTAAATACCAACATGCAAGCCTACGTCAACTAGTAGACTTATATACCTGTAATGGAACGGGACTCCTAATGGGTACGGGGGAGGGGTTCTACTTTATCCAGTGAGCAGGATTATAGGTTATTCCCTGTGTGACCCTTTATATACATACCTGTAGTAACACAAGCATAATGCTGTAGGTATGTCAGACCCTCCTGGACACATTGTGTTATTTTCTAAGGTACAAAAA
>CBESWG010000046.1:0-23316 GCA_965533275.1 uncultured bacterium | reverse complement strand
ACAGTGGCAGGTAGGGCACAGGTAGGTGCAGATGCCGCAGCGCAGGCAGCTCATGGCCTCCTGGTCCCAGAGCTCGGAATCGAACATCCCCTTGAGTTTGGGAGGCACCTTGGCCAGGTCCTTGATCTGACGCTGGATCTTTTTCTCGGCCTCTTTTTCGAGCTTTTCCCTGGCCTGCTTGTCCTTGGCGGCGGGAGGTTTGAACAGTGTCTTGGCCGCACCCAGGAGTTTCTCGCCCTTCTTTGTAAGGGACTCGACGTAGTAATCGCTGCCCAGGTCGGTCAGCAGGATGTCCAGGCCCTGCTTGGAGTGGGGCGATCCGCCCACGGTGGGGCAGAAGCAGTTGGGTGAAGGGGGTGTCACACACCCCAGCCCCACCAGTACGCTCTTGTCCCTGCGTGCCCAGTAGTAGGGATCCGAATAGTCCCCGGCGAATACCTGGTCGTATTGGGTCAGGGCCTTGGCATCACAGGGACGGACGCCGAAGACGATGAAGGGGTCCGGGTCCGGGAGCGTCTCTGTCATTTGGGGAGTCCCATCCTCGGATTTGCCGAACTCCAGGAACACCTCTCTCTGAGGGAAGATGATCTTCTTGGGTGCCTGGGCCGTGTTGAGGTAGTCCAGGCTCACCTTGGCTGGATCGGCGATGAGGTCGTAGTTCCAGGTGTCATCCTGGGGAACGGGAGCGTAGATGTCGTAGGCATCCAGTTTTTTCAGCCATTGTGCGAGTGATTTTTTTGCCAGTATCTTGTCCATGGTCTCACCTGATGAAATCTTCGGGGTCTTCGTCCTTGAAGGAGGCGACCAGAGCCGGCTTGTCAGTTTCGAATCCCGCTTTGTAGTCGAAGAGGTCCTTGGCCGATTTCTCGAGTTTCTTATTGAGGTAACGCAGAGGGATGCTCACCGGACAGACCCGCTCGCATTCTCCGCAGTCGATGCAGCGTCCGGCCAGATGGATGGCCCGTACCAGATGGTAGCCGAAGTTCTCGGCTGAGTCCGGGGATTTTTCGACCCACTTGATCTTCTGGGCCTTTTCCTCTGAGGTGGTGTCTGCCGTGACCGCGAACACGATGGTGTCGGCTACACATTCGTCGCAGTAGCACATGGGGCACGCGGAGCGGCAGGCATAACAGCGGACGCATTTGCTGAGCTGGTCCTGCCAGAATTCCCATCGCTGAGCGACGGTCTTGGATTCGAGCTCCTGCAGAGAAGCGAACGGCCCATCCACTGCCCGGGAGGTCTTGTCCCCCAGGAACACGTCATAGACGACCGGATAGTGAGCCTGGCATTCTACGCAGCGTTCCGCCAGGACCTCTTTGACCGGAATCTTCATCGTGCCCTCACTGGTGGTCACGGAAGCGGTGCCGGTGCCGTCGAACTCAATGCTCTGGATGGTTTTGCCGCGGTACCGATCCGCCAGCTTCGCCTCATCGATGACTCCCTGGTCTTCACAGGAGACACCCAAGATGAACACGTCATCGCGCTCGATGAGCTTTTCCTGGAGCAGGACGTTTATGGCCCGGCTGTCACAGCCTTTGACCATGATCCCGACGGGGCGTGTGTCAGGATTTTTTTCCCGGCTTTTTCTGTGTTTCTCGTCCACCAGGAATTTGACCAGGTTGTGCACGCAGGTGGGATCCCAGATGAGATCGTCGATCCTATCCGGATCCGTGATGAAGGTGGGGGCGGCCATGTTGCCGGCCGTGCTCTGCGTATACCCGATGATATACTTGACCTTTCCGTCCTTCAGGACACGCTGGGCTTCCTTTTTGAGATCGTCCAGATTGACCATTATTGCCGTCTCCTCAGTTTTGCTTGAGGACCAAGGGGTTGGAGCACATCCACGAAGTCCGTTATGATCTGGGTGTATTTGGTGCCCTCTGCTGCGGAGACCCAGGACATCTGGAAGCGTTCGGGATCGAGGCCGATGAACTCCAGCATGTCCTTGACCAGGGCGATACGGCGGCGCGCATAGTAGTTGCCTTTTATGTAGTGGCAGTCTCCGGGATGGCAGCCCGAGACCAGGACGCCGTCGGCGCCCTTTTTGAAGGCGTTGAAGATGTAGAGCGGGGAGACACTTCCGGAACACATGACCTGGATGGGCACGACATTCGGGGGGTACTGCATCCGCGATACGCCGGCCAGGTCACTGCCGGCTGAGGAGCACCATTTGCACAGAAACGCAACGATTTTGGGTTCGAATTTCTCGTCCGCCATGATGGTTAGCCTCCGATGCTAGCTTCAATCATCTCGAATACTTGGAGTGGGGTCAGGTTTTTAACGACGACCGCGGCCCGCAGGCAGGTCGCCTGGCAGGTCCCGCAGCCTTCACACAGCACGTCGTTCACCTCGGCTTTGCCGTCCTTGAGCGCGATGGCCTCGTAGGGGCAGACATCTACGCACATTCCGCAGCCCGTGCACAGGTTGTATTCGACCTCCGCGACCATGGGAGAGTGGAAGAGCTGGTCTTGCGAGAGGATCACGATGGCCTTGGCAGCAGCGCCGCTGGCCTGGGCCACGGCTTCCGGGATGTCCTTGGGTGCCTGGGCGGCGCCCGCATAGAAGATCCCGGTGGTTACGCTCTCGACCGGCTTGAGTTTGGGGTGCGCCTCAGCCAGGAAGCCGTCCTTATCCACGGCGACCTTCATGGTCTTGGCCAGCTCCTGGGCTCCATCCGAGGGCCGCATGGCCTGGGCCAGGACCACCATGTCGGCGTCGATCTCGATGTGCTTGCCGGACAGGGTGTCCACTCCCCAGACCTTGATCGTTTCGCCGTCCTGGAAGATCTTGGAGACCTTGCCGCGCAAATAAAGGACGCCGTCTTCCTCGGTAGTGCGCTGCACGAACTCTTCGTAGTTCTTGCCCCCCGAGCGGATGTCGATGTAGAAGATGTACGCCTGGCCGTCGTGGACCTTGTGCTTGTAGAGCATGGCGTGCTTGGCCGTGTACATACAGCAGATCTTGGAGCAGTAGGCACAGTGCATCTCGGGGTCCCTTGATCCGGAACACTGGATGAAGACCACTTCCTTGGGTTCCTTGTGGTCGGAGGGTCGCATGATATTGCCCTGGGTGGGGCCGGAGGCGGACAGCATCCGCTCGAACTGGAGCCCGTCCAGGACATCGGGATACTTGCCGTAGCCGTATTCGGCCATGTTTTCCTTGTCGTAGAGGTCATAGCCGGTGGCCATCACGATGACGCCCACCTCTTCCTCGATGATCTCGTCCGGCATGTCATAGTCGATGGCGCCGGGATCGCACACGTCGGCGCACTTGCCGCAGGCGATGGGAACGAGGCCCGGGCAGTTTTCGTAGTCCAGTGTATAGGTGGCCGGGACAGCCTGGGGGAAGGGAATGTAGATGGCCTTGCGGCCGGTCAGGCCGATGTCAAACTCGTTGGGCACGACCACCGGACACACTTTGGTACACTCATCGCACAGGGTGCATTTATCCGGATCGACATAGGTCGACTTCTTTTGGATCTTCACCTTGAAGTTTCCTACGTAGCCGGAGATGCCCTTCACCTCGCTGTAGGTCATGACGTTGATCTTGGGGTGTTTGGAGGCTTCCACCATCTTGGGAGTCAGGATGCACTGCGAACAGTCCAGTGTGGGGAAGGTCTCGGAGAGCTGGATCATGTGTCCACCGATAGATGGGGACCGCTCCACCAGGACCACCTCATATCCCGAGTTGGCCATGTCAAGCGCCGCCTGGATGCCGGCGATCCCGCCGCCGATCACCAGGCCCCGGCGGGTTACTGGGATGCTGAAGGGCTCGAGAGACTGATTCTTCTTGACGCGCTCCACCGCGCTCTTGGTGATCCGCTCCGCCTTGGCTGTGGCCTTGGGCTTGTCCTTGTGGACCCAGCTGCACTGTTCGCGGATATTGGCGATCTCGCACTGGAACTCGTTGATGCCGGCTTCTTTGGCCGCGTTGCGGAAGGTGGACTCGTGCAGGTTGGGGGAGCAGCAGGCGACTACGATGTTGTCCAGCTTCTTTTCTTTTATGGACTCGATGACCTTTTTCTGGCCTGGGTCGGAACACATATAGACATAGTCTTCGGCGTGGTCGACACCGGGGTATGCGGCCAGCTTTTCAGCAACCTTCTCCACATCGACGGTGCCGGCGATGTTGATCCCGCAGTGACAAACAAAAACGCCCGTGCGTTTCTTCATTTTTGCTTTTCCTCTTCAAGGATTTTGATGCCGTAGTCGTATCCCTTGTCAAAGGCCTTGACGTTGAGATCCAGGAAGCGGCCAGGGACCAGGCCGGGCAGAGCCTTCTTCATGACATCCGGTGTCGCTATCTTGGTGACGGCGGTGCAGAATCCCAGCATGACCAGGTTGGCGATGATGCGGTTGCCCAGCTGTTCGCCGAAACGGGTGGAGGGGACGGCGTAGGACTTGATCTTGTCCCTGGTAGGCTTGGGCTTCACTAGGTCGCTGTCGATGCACAGGATGCCGTCGTCGCGCAGCTCCGGCTCATATTTGTCATAGGCTTCCTGGGACATGGACACCAGTATCTCCGGTCGCGTGATGTAGGGATAGAGGATGCGTTCGTCGGAGAATATCAGCTGTGAGCTGCAGGCGCTGCCCCGGGCCTCGGGCCCGAAGCTCTGTGTCATGGTGGTGAACTTGTCCCCGTAGAGGGCGAGCGCTTTCCCGGAGATGAGGGCCAGCCGGATGATCCCCTGCCCACCAAAACCTGAAAATCTGATTTCCGTCGTCATTTGTTCTCTCCGTAGGGCACGAATTTATCTCCCAGCACTGTGGTCATGTGGGTGTTCATGGCGTCCAGGAACGTGGGCTTGTCTTTGTCGACGAACTTACCCACGACCATCTTGCCCTGGTAGCTGATGTCCAGGTCCTTGGTGTCGGCGCCGTGTTTGATCTCGGAGTTGTCGTAGTAGTACTTCAGCAGGTTGAGGCCGTCCCCCAGGCGGTTGCGGCGGGCATAGAGTGTCACGCAGGGAGCGATGACCTCCACGAAGGAGAGGCCGCGCTTGTTCATAGCTTCCTGGATGGACTTGGTCGTCCTCCGGAAGTGAAGCGAGGTCCAGCGCGCCACATAGGTGGCTCCGGCCGACTCCAATAAGTAGGGGAGGTTGAAGGCGTTCTCGAAGTTGCCGTAGGGAGCGGTGGACGCGTTGGCCATCTTCGGCGTGGTCGGTGCCACCTGGCCCCCGGTCATGGCGTAGTTGAAGTTGTTGACGCAGATGATGGTCATGTCCAGGTTACGGCGGGCGGCATGGATGAGATGGTTGCCGCCGATCCCGGAAAGATCTCCGTCGCCGCTGAACACCACGACTTTTGTGTCGGGATTGGCCAGCTTCAAACCGGTGGCATAGGGAACAGCCCGGCCGTGTGTGGTGTGGAAGGAGTCCAGCTTGACATAGCCGGCCACGCGGCCGGTGCAGCCGATCCCGGAGACGATGACGACCTTGTTCAGGTCTTCCTTGTTCTTCTTGAGCGCCTCAGCGAAGGATGTCACCACGGTTCCGATGCCGCAGCCCGGACACCAGATGTGGGGGATGCGGTCCATGCGGAGCAGGTCTTCCATTGGGTTTGTGGGGGGCTTCTTTGCCGCAGCTTTGGTCATCTTACCGCCTCCTTGATGGCCTTCAATATGTCGTTTGGATCGTGGACCCAGCCGCCGTAGTGTGGGACGCTGATCACTTTGCATTCCTTGGCGACCTGGCGTTCGAGCTCCTGGACCACCTGGCCGGCATTGATCTCCGGCATCACGATGGCCTTGACCTTCTTGGCCAGTTCTTTGACCCGCTTCTCGGGGAAGGGCCAGACCGTGATCAGGCGGCAGGTGCCGACCTTGATCCCTGCTGCCCTGGCGTCCTGCACGGCCTTGTAGGCCACGCGGGAGGTGATCCCGTAGGACATCACCACGACCTCGGCGCCCTCGGTCTCCATCTCTTCCAGCTTGATGATCTTTTCGGCGTTGCCGTCGATCTTATCGATCAGGTGCTTTACCTTGATTTTCTGGGTTTCGGCGTTGAGGTCGGGATATCCCCGCTCGTCATGGGTCAGGCCGGTTGTGTGGAAACGGTAGCCGTCTCCGGACTTGACCATGAACGGGATGCCGTCCTTGTCGTTCTTGTAGGGCAGGTACTTGTCCTTGGGTCCGGTGTACCACTTCCTATCGACGACATCGATCTCGTCGGCCTCCGGTATGACGACCTTCTCGTGCATGTGGCCCACACACTCGTCCGTCATGAGAAGGACCGGGACCCGGTAGGTCTCCGACAGGTTGAAGGCCTCGATAGTGAGGTCGAAACATTCCTGGGGAGAATCGGGGGAGAGGGCGATGATGCGGTAATCTCCGTGCGAGCCCCAGCGGGCCTGCATCATGTCCTGCTGTCCGGTCAGTGTGGGGAGCCCGGTCGAGGGGCCGCCTCTCTGGACGTTGGCGAGGACCAGGGGAACTTCCTGCATCACAGCCAGGCCGAGGTTTTCCATCATCAGGGAGAAGCCCGGACCGGATGTGACGGTCATGACCTTTTTTCCTCCCCAGGCGCCGCCGATCAGGGCTGCGATCGAGGCCAGCTCGTCCTCCATCTGGATGAACACGCCGCCCACCATGGGGATGCGGGATGAGAAGTGCTCTGCCGTCTCTGTGGAGGGCGTGATGGGATAACCTGCAAAAAAGCGGCAACCGGCAGCCAGAGCACCCTCCGCGATGGCATAGTCGCCATCCATGAAGTGCGGCCCGGTCAATACGCCTTTAGGATCTGCTTTCGACATTTTCACCTTCTACCTCCTCTTCTTCTTTGACCGTGACAAAGATGGCAAATTCAGGGCAGATCGTCTCGCACAGCTGACAGTAGCAGCATTCCTCCGGTTTTTTCACGAAAGGAGGATGGTAACCCTTGACATTGAACTCTTCGGACAACTCAAGGATATCCCGCGGACAATACTCCACACAAAATGCGCATCCCTTACACCGGTCCTTATTGATATGAATTTCGCCGATGATCGGTTTTAAATCTCCAAAGTAAGACATGGTTACCTCAGATTAATCCTTTTTCTTGCAGAATGGGTTTGGGATCTATGTGATGCAGGTCGAACCTCAGGCTTTCCTCGGGACAGCCCAGGGCTATCGCGAGGAGCTGCGTGAAGTACAGGACCGGCATGCTCTTGAACTCGGGGAACAGGGCCACCGTCTCTTTCTGCCGGTGGTCCAGGTTGAATGCGCAGAGGGGGCAGCTGACCACCACCACCTCGGCGCCCTGTTTCCGTGCCGAGGAGAGGATCTGGTTGGTGCGGTCGGCGACCACCTCGGGTTTGTCGACGGTCTGGTAGGCCCCGCAGCATTCCACCTTGAAGGGGAAGTCGATGGCCGTGGCGCCCAGGGTCTCCATGAGCTCATCCAGGATCACGGGATTTTCCGCATCGTCGATGGCGATATCTTCGGGGCGGACCAGATAACAGCCGTAGTAACTTGCCACTTTTAGATCCTTGAGAGGCTTGCTGACCTTCTGGCTGAGATTATCGAACTTGATGTCGTTCTTGAGGATCTCGAGCAGGTGTAGGACCTCGACGTCCCCCTCGTACTTGATCTCCTCGCGGTACATGAGGTCGTTGATGATGTCCAGGTCTTCCTGGCTGCCCTTGACCCGCTCGTTCGAACGCTTGAGTGTGTTGAAGCACATCGCGCACAGAGTCATGAGCTTGTCGGAGTCCTGCTGCTTGGTGCGGATCAGGTTGCGGACAGGAGCGACGTGGTGGATGAGGTCGTCGGTTGTCAGGGAGAAGACTGTGCCGCAGCAGTTCCAGCGGTCGAGTTCCTGGACGGTGACATCCAGGGTTTCGAGGGCGCATAGGGCGGAATCTTCAAAGTTCTTGGCATGATTCTTAAGAGTACACCCGGGAAAATAGCTTAATTTCATTTGGAATTAATCCTCTTGGGTTTGGGATTAGTGGTGAAGCAAGGAAGCATTTCTGCGTCAGGAGGTGAATTTTCGAAAATTACTGATCAGGGCTATCGGCGGGACATCACTTCGTTCAGAGGGCTTCAGTTCTTCCACGTTGACGTGGTCTTTCCTCTGACGCAGCAGGATCTGCCGGAGAGCTTCGATGACTTCAGCGATGTTGATGCCCTTGGGGCAGCGTACGTTGCAGGTCATGCATGAGGCGCATACCCAGATGGCATTGGACTCCAACAGTTCTTCCTTGAGGCCCATCTGGGCGAAGCGGATGATCTGATTGGGCAGGATGTCCATTTCGTGGACCGCCGGACACCCGGCGGAGCACTTGCCGCACTGGTAGCACACCAGCAGGTTTTGGCCGGAGAGTTCCTCGACCTTGACTACGAACGGGTCGCGGATTTTACTACGCGAAAGATTAGTGCGCATGTGAAACTTCCCTTCGAACAGAAGTCTCATAGCTATAAATTATTATGCTATAAGCAAAAAAAGACTCTCCAGTAAAGCACAATTGCCCCAGGGTGTCAAGGAATTGCGGGAAAGTTTTGAGGCCCGAAGCTCAGGCTCATGTAACCTTAGTAAAAACAGTGAGATACGGGATTTTTGGGCAGCCTCAAATGGCCTCGGATCTGGCGATTTTTGGGGCCTGATTTCAGGCCCTGCGCAGGCCCCAGAGAACATAGAGCAGGCAGAAGGAGTTGGCCAGCAGAACGTACTGCGTCAAAGGGACCAGTCCCACGATCGGAACCAGTATCGAGGAGGCGATGAGGGCTCCCAGGAACGATCCCAAAAGGTCCAGCCCATATCCGATCCCGACGTTGTCACTCTGCTTGAGGAAGAGCCGGTTGGCCGTGACAAACAGGTCGCCTCCCAAGTATCCCAGGAGGATCAGAAACAGGAGAAAGAACAGGAACGGAGGCGCGGTAACTACACCAAGCCGGAGCCCCAGCAGCAGGAGGCAGGTTAGAGCCTGGAGCAGTACTATATTGGAGAACCTGACGCTGGGGCGCCTTGTCCCCCGCAGAGCCCCGAGGGACACTCCCAGCATGAAGGACCCAAAAAGAAGGGCTAGGCTGTGATAAAGAGAGCCATGCATGGTCTGGAAAGCGAGGATGGCGATGACCTCACATACGATCGTGGTCCAGCCCATGACAGCCAGGGGCGTGAGCAGGAATGTGGATCGCTTGCCTCGGACCCCCAAAGCCAGGAGGATGAGCACGAAGACGGCCAGGGGGGCATCCAGGAGCCAGGACCGGTCCAGACCGGAAAGGGCTGAGAAAAGGCGGGATTCCAGGCCTCGGAACCGGGTGGACCAGAGGACGGCGGAATAAAAGTAGCTTATGGGAGAGAGATCCCGGTTGAGACGCGTCGGCGAAGACTCCAGGGCGTCCGTGAGCTGAAGACGGCGGAGCGGATCCAGCCGGACACGCAGCAGGGCCGGAGTGACGTACCGGTTCTCGATCCCCAGGGAAGCGATGCGCTCAGCCAGCGCCTCGCCGTCCAGCGTGTCCAGAACCGAAGCGGCCAGGAAGATGTTCGTGCTCCCAGGGACTACCTCGACTTCTGCGAACACTTCCCCCAGGGTGGTGTATAGGCTGGCCAGGAAGCTGCCGAGTTCGCGGCTGATGTAGTTTTCGGCCGAGTTGACACGGAAAGAGAACAGGCCCCCCGGAGCGAGCCCCTGACGCGCTGTCTGAAAGAATTCCAGAGTGTAGAAGCGGTTGAGATGGGCAGTGCTGGGATCGGGAAGGTCCACGATGATGACGTCATAGGTATTGGGGGTCCTCCTGAGGTGCGTGCGGCCGTCGGTGTGCAGGATCCTCACGCGGCCGTCATCCAGAGAGCGCCCCTCTGCCTCCTTGAGATAGCGTCGGGAAAACCTGATGATCTCTGAGTCGGGCTCCACGTAATCGATCCGGGTCACCGGATACTTGAGGAGTTCGGCCAGGTCCCCCCCCACGCCCCCGCCGATGAGCAGGATGTTTTTTGCATCCGGCCTCTGCAGGAGCGCGAAGTGTACGGCCTCTTCGGCGGCATCGGGATCGGGGAGAGAGTAGACCGGGACACCGTTGCCGTAGAGGGTAGCCTGCTCCGCTGTCCGGAGCATCTGCAGTTTGCCGTAGAGCGAATCCCGGCTCTCGACCAGGTCATAGGGCTTCCAGTAGAGCCGCTGTGAGGGGAGGTCGCATATCCAGAGCCCCGCCATTGCGGCGAGGCTCAGAACCAGGATCGGCCACCGCCCTCGCGCACCCACCCAGACAAAAACGCAGAGGGCTGCCGCCCCCCCGAGCACGGCTGCCGCCTGCCAGTTCGATAAGCGGGGGATCAGGAAAAAATAGATGACGCAGCCTGAGGCACTCGAACCCAGCGCCTCCCAGAAGTAGACATACGACAGCTTCCCTGCCGAGGCCCGTGTATTCAATACAAAGAGGCCTCCCAGGGGAAGGCAGATGAGGCTCGTCAGCAGCAGGGCGAACATCGCTGCCGGGGCCAATCCGGAGGCCTCTCCCGGCAGCAGCCCCAGGCTGAATCGGGAGAGGCGCAGCATCCCCAGGCTGAGGGGGAAGGCCAGGATCGCGGCCGTGTACACCCCTGAAAACCGCTGTTCTGTGAACCGGAAACGTGCGGCCAGGATGCTTCCCAGTCCGGTCCAGAGGAGCCAGGCCGCCAGCAGCAAGCCAAAAACGACTTCGTTCCCGGAAAAATGGGCAGCGAACTCCCTCATCAGCAGGACCTGACAGGAGAGTGCGAAAAAGCCCAACAGGAATGCGGGAGGCTTCCTCAGTCCGTCTCGCGTCGGACTCACCAAGGGCTCCTTACACCCAGACACCCGGGACCGTATGGCCGCAGTGGGAGCAGCGGCCGCCCTCAATGCGGACATCTCTGACCTCGTATCCCCACCTCCGGACCACAGGCTTGCCGCATTGGGAGCAGAAGGTATTTTCTCCCTCGTGTCCCGGAACGTTCCCGACGTAGACGAAATCCAGGCCCTCCTCCCGGGCGATTCCATGGGCTTTTTCCAGGGTGGAGACCGGAGTAGGGGGCAGGTTCTTCATGAGGTATTCCGGGCGGAACCGGCTGAAGTGCAGGGGCACACTGGGGCCGATCTCCTCCTTTATCCAATGGCACATGGCTCTCAGATCTGTGGTCCGGTCATTCAGGGAAGGGATGACGAGATAGACGATCTCCAGCCAGGCAGGGCTCTGTGCGACGGCCCGGATGGCATCCAAAACAGGCTGCAGTTCGCCCTTGACGTATCGGGAATAAAAATCCTGGTCAAAGGCCTTGAGATCTATCTTGACGGCGTCCACGACATCGAGGAGTTCCCGGAGGGGCTCCGGATTGATGTGGCCTCCGGTGACCACCACGTTCTTGATGCCTCTGTCGCGAGCTGCGACCGCTGTGTCGTACATATACTCGAAAAACACGATGGGTTCAGAGTAGGTATAGGCGATGGCGGCGCAATTGTTCTGGAGCGCCGCCTGGGCGGCGGCTGCGGGCGGGAGATCGAAGTGGCGGATCTGTTCCGGCCGAACCTGGGATATCTCCCAGTTCTGGCAGAACCGGCAGTTGACATTGCAGCCCGCCGTTGCGATGGAGAGGGCCCGGGCGGCCGGCAGGAAGTGGAAGAAGGGCTTCTTCTCGATGGGATCGGCATGGGCGCTGCAGGCTTTTCCATAGACCAGGGTATAATAGGTCCCGCCCTGGTTTTCCCGCACGCCGCAGTAGCCGCGCTCCTTGTCTCCCAGCCTGCAGTTGCGGGGGCACAGCCGACATTCGATCTCCCGGTCGGGCAGCTTTTCATAGAAGCGAGCCTCCACTCGGGATAGGTTGGCGGAGTACTGGAACGCGTGCAGGTCCAGGCACAGGGGGGCCAGCCCGGAGCCGGCCGCCAGGCTTGCGCCCGTGCCGAGCTGGATGAAACGCCGTCTCTTCATAGGACCTCTTCGATGAGCTCGATGTCCTCGCTGCGGCACCGGCCCAGCTGCATCGAGCCGGCGGTGCGGATGTAGGACGGCTCACGCCCCTCTTCCGCCAGGGAGGGGAGCCCGGCTTTTTCTCTCAGCAGTTCGATCAGTTGCCAGCCCGTGAAATCCGCAGCGACCGGGTCTGTGCTGAAGATCAAGGCTCCCACGGGTTCGGCCCAGGCGGCATGGTAGGCGGGTCCCCGGTGATACTGGACGCGCAGTGCATCGATCACGGTCAGCCGGTGTTTTCCCTTTACAGGCGCGCTCTCGAACACTTCCGCCACGTATGGATCGCAGTGATCGTCATGGTACTTGTTGGGGTTGTGGATGGCCCCGAAATAGTTTTTCATGCCGGCTGTGATCCCGGCCAGGCCGTGGTCCTTGAGGATCGCCAGACTGATCGAAGCCGTAACCATTTGGGCCTGGATGATAGAAAACCGGCTGCCGATGCTGCGGTGAGACACGAGCCGGTTCTCGTAGCCCATCCCCCCTGTGTCCGTGCCGAAAGTCCTGGAGCCGCTTCCTTTTTGGTTCATCCTCAAGGCAAATCCGGCCTCGCGCAGCTCCCTGTTGGTGCGGTCCCAAACGATGATCTCTTCGTCGCGTTGTCCCGCCGCAGCCAGGCAGCGAGCCAGGACCGCCGCTGTTTCCGGGCGAGTGGAGAGCGCCCTGCCGCCGATGGTGTTGACCTTGATTCCGATCGTATCGGTGCGTGTGAAGAGGGTGCGCAGGAGATCCTCGCTCCGTACGGAGCCGCCGAGGAGGTTGAATCCCCGGTCGTACATGGCCCCCAACCGGCTCTCGTCCAGCTCTCCGTCTCTGGAGAGTATGCCCGGAGATCTGACGATCACAACCTTTGATTCAGCCATCTTCCCCAAGGTACTCCCCAATCCAACCTCTGTCAACATGTCTCCGCGGCACTCTCTCTTGCCCGAGAGCAGGTTGTCAAAAAGGAGGGAAACGTCTATAGTAGCGGTGCATTGAAACCGTGAGGAGCATGAGCATGAAAAGACCACATCGTTCGAACAATATGCTGGCGGCCGTAGTCGTCCTGGCCTGCCTCTGTTGCCCGCTGGCTGTCCCCGATCAGCTGCAGGCCCAGTCCGAGGAGGCTCTCAAGGCGCTGCTGCCTGATGTCTCGTCCTGGTCCCCGAGCGAGGAATCCCAGACCTATTTCCCGGAAAACCTGTTCGAATACATCAACGGGGCGGCCGAGATCTATCTCTCCTATGATTTCCAGGAGCTGATCGTGGCCCAATATCAGGAACAGGGGACGGAGGGTGCGATGGCAGTGGAGATCTACGACATGGGCAGTACCACCCACTCTTTCGGGATCTACAGCGCGGAACGGTATCCAGAGAATCCCTTCCTTGCGATCGGCGTGCAGGGCTACCTGGAGGAAGGCTCCCTGAACTTCCTGGCCGGACGCTTCTATGTGAAGCTCCTCTGTTTTGACTGCGGGGACGATTCCGATGGCGCACTCAAGGGATTCGCCAAGGATATCGTCACACGTGTCAGCGGTGAGGGGGGCGGCTTCCCAGCCTTGCTAGCCGCATTTCCTGAGGAGGGCCTGGTCGCCAACACGGAAAAATACATCCTCAACAATGTGATGGGATACGCGTTCCTGCACAGCGGGTACGTGGCCGGATATGAACTGGATGGTCAGTCTTTCGACTGCTTTGTGATCGAGGGGAAGGACGAGGATGATGCACGGACAATGCTGGACAAGTATCTGGAAGCTAAGGGAAAAACATCAATCACACAGCTGTCCGGGGCCTATGTCATCAAGGATCGCTACTACCACAACATCTACGTCGGCCGCACGGGCCGCTACCTGTGTGGTGTGATGAAGATCAAGGATGGATTTGAAAAGACGGGGGAGAGGTTCCTGGCCTCCCTCCTGAAAAAACTAGAATCGCGCTGACGCAAGTCAGGCGCTGGCCCTCGTTTTTTCCTCAAGGTGCTGTTTGAGGCGCTGGTATTCTTTCTTGAGCTCTACGGCGCTGCGCTGGGCCAACTCGAGGTCGGATTCGCTACCCGCTGTTTCGATCAGATAGGCCTGGTCCCTCAGCGGATTCAGGCTCAGGTTGGCGGACGATCCCTTGAGGCTGTGGCCGATCTCCTGTATGACGGTGAAGTCCTGTGTTTGCAGGGCCTTGTCGAGGGAACCCACGTTCAGGTCAAACTCCTCCTGATAGATTCCGAGGAGTTCATCGAGGAACTCCCTGTCCCCGCCGATCCGTTCCAGGGCAGAGGCATAATCGATGACGCTGTCTGTCATTTCTTCATTGAGCATTTCCATTTTCCTTTTACGATCTTATTCCAGGATCTCTCTGATCACAGCCCGGTCACGGCCCTGATGTTTGGCATCATACAGGGCCAGGTCTGCAACCTTGATCATGTCTGCAGATGAGATGTTGAGGTGGTCTTCCGAAGAGGCTCCCCCCACGCTGACGGAAACTTGAAGCGGTCCCGCATCCGTAGGGATGGGTTCCCGCGAGACACAGGAGCAGAGCCGGTCGGCGACGATGCGGAGGTGTTCGGTCGAAGTGTGCCAGAGCAGGACCATGATCTCGTCTCCTCCGTAGCGGCCGATGTGGTCGTGGCGGCGGACATTATCACGCAGCCGCCCGGCGATCTCCAGGATCACCTGGTCTCCCGCGTTGTGCCCATGTGAGTCGTTGATCTGTTTGAATCTGTCGATGTCCAGGAGGACCGCGCTGATCGGCTGCTTTTCGCGCAGCCCTCGACTCAGCTCTTCTTCCAGCCGCTCGTGGATGTTCTTTTTGTTCAAGAAGCCGGTAAGGCTGTCTTCCCGGGCCAGTTTTTCCAGTTTTATCTGCAGGCGTTTGTTCTTGTTCTCGAGCTCGATGATGCGGATCCCGGTCATGAGGCGGGCCCGCAGTTCGGCCGGTTCGAGCGGCTTTGTGATGTAGTCGTCCGCCCCTGCATTCAGGCCCTCTACGATGTCATCCGTGGACGCCCTGGCCGTGAGCAGGATGAGATACGTGTAGGGATCGGAACGTGAGTCCCGAATCTTCCGGCAGAGCTGGAGGCCGTCCATCTTGGGCATCATCCAGTCCAGCAGAGCGATCTGTATGTTTTCTTTTTCGAGAGTCTTCCAGCCGTCTTCGCCGTTATTTTCAAAAAAAACCGTGTAGCCCCACTTCTTCAGGTGGCGCTCTATGATCTTGGCTGTGATGAGGTCGTCTTCGGCGATCAGTATCTTTGACATTGTCTCTCTCAATTTGTAGGGGGGGGCTGCGGTTTGTCGCTCTTCTTCCTGTGCTCGCTGACCACCTTCTCCATAGTCGAGAACAGGGAGTCCGGATTGATGGGCTTGGGCAGGTAGTCGTCCATGCCCGCTTCCAGGCAGCGCTCCCTGTCTCCCTTCATGGCGTGGGCGGTCAGGGCGATGATGGGAGTGTGTGTACTGCCGCCCTGTTCCTTCTCACGGATCGCCTGTGTGGCCTCCATCCCGTTCATGACCGGCATCTGGACGTCCATGAGGATGAGGTCCACGATGTTGCTCTCCCAGGCATCCAAAGCCTCTTTCCCATCCTGTACGCTGATGACTTCGTGGCCCTTCTTCTCGAGCATGTAGTGCACCACCTTCCGGTTCACGATGTTGTCGTCGGCGACCAGGACCTTGTAGAGGTTCATGGTTTTTTCTTTATCTGCAAACGGGCTCTTCTCTTCCTCCGCCGCTTCGCTGGGCGAAGTCATGCCCAGGATCCCCTGGATGGCATTGCCCAGGTCGAAGATCTTGATGGGTTTCTTGACGGAGGAAGTAATCCCCAGCTTCTCCCAGGGTTTCGCATCCTCCTGGCGGGACGAACCGCTGAACAGCATTACCGTGGCGGCGCTCAGATCCGGGGCTTGGCGGAAGAGGTCCATCATGATGAAGCTGTCATTCCCGGGGAGATAGGCGTCGACAAAGACCGCGGTGTAGGGGAGGCCGTTATCGCGGGCATTCTCGATCATGGATACGGCCTCTTGGGCCTCGCTCGCTTCGTCAACCTTGAGCTTGAACTGCTCCAGCATGGTCCTGAGGACCCTCCGTGTCTCGGTGTTGTCATCCACCAAAAGGACCGGGAGCAGTCGGAAGTCCATCAGCTGTCGGGGAGGAACCTGGTGGGACGGTTCGGGCAGCTTCAGCGGGAGGCGGAAGGTGAATGTGCTCCCCTGACCGTCGCCGCTCTCGACTTCGATGGCACCCCCCATGAGATCGACCAGTTCGGCCGAGATGGAGAGGCCCAGTCCGCTGCCACCGAACTTCCGGGTCATGGACCCATCAGCCTGGGCAAACGCATCGAAGATGACATCCCGTTTTTCTTTGGGGATACCGATGCCCGAGTCCTTGACCTTGAATTCGAGGGAAATGCTCCGCTCCGACCTCTCTTGTTCGCGCACGGCAATGACCCCCTCACCCGAGTCCGTGAACTTGATGGCATTGTGGACCAGGTTTTTAATGACCTGGCCGATCCGGCCGGGGTCTCCCACGACCTCGGTCGCCAGCTCAGCGGGGACATCACAGAGGAGTTCCAGTTTCTTTTTTTGGGCCGGGATGGTGAACGGGGTTACGGTTTCGTACACGAAATCGAGAAGATTGAAGGGAGTGGATTCCAGCTCGATCTTGCGGGCCTCGATCTTGGAGAAGTCTAGGAAGTCGTTGATCAGGGAAAGCATGGACTTGGCGGAGGATTTGATGCCGCCCAGGTATTCCCGCTGCTCGGGCGTGAGCTCCGTGCCCAGGGTCAGGTCGGTCATGCCCAGGATGCCGTTCATGGGAGTCCGGATCTCATGGCTGATGTTGGCCAGAAATTCGCTCTTGGCCTGATTGGCGGCTTGGGCATCCCGTTTGGCGATGACGAGTTCGGTGGCGTCGATCAGGTTGAGGATCACTCCTTCGTAGCGGTTGTTATGGTAGATCGGCTGCAGCCTCAGGATGGCCTCCATCTCCTTGATCGAGACCTGTGCCGTGACCTGGGAGGAATTGGGCTCGAGCTTGAACTTCCCGATGTGTTCCTCGATCTCCTGGGAAGAGAGGCCGAGGTAGATCTCGGCCACATGTTTGTCGAGGAAATCTTCCTTTTCCTGATTATACAGCTTGAGCACGAATTCGTTGACCTCTACGATGCGGTTTTCCGCGCTGACGAACAGCACGCCTTCCTTCATCCCCGAGATCATGGCGGAGAGTTTGGCGGCCTCTCTCTGCTTGACCACCTCATCCTGCTTACGCTCGGAGATGTTGCGGAGGACTCCCTCTACGCCCGAGAAATTTTGGTTTTCATCCGTCAGGATGCGGGCGTTGGCCGAAGCGGCGATCGTGCTCCCGTCTTTGGATCTGAGCCCGATCTCATAGTCATTGACGCTGCCGTTCTCACGCAGGGCCGCCTGGAATCGTTCGTACTCGGAGGAATCCGCATAGAAATCCAGCACCGTTCGGCCGATGACCTCGTCGGGCTGGAATCCCGCCTGCCTGTAGACCGAAGGGCTGATGATCGTGATCCTACCGGCCTGGTCGGAGCGGAAATACACATCATGGAACGATTCAAAGATCAGCCTGTACTGCTCCTCGGACTGGCGGAGGGATTCTTCCGCCTTTTTGCGTTCCGTGATATCCTCACCGGAGGACAGGGTGCCGATGATCCGGCCTGCCTTGTCGCGCACGATGGTATTGTGCCAGGCGATCAGTTTCTCGCGGCCCGCCTGGTCAACAACCGGATTCTCATAGTGGTCCAGGGCATCGATAGTTCCGTCTATGACGCTGTTGAAGACATCCCTCACATCGCTGCGCATCCGTTGGGGGATGAAATGATCGAACCAGTTCATCCCCAGCAGGTCTGCCTGAGGATACCCCAGGAGCTCGCAGCTCTTCTGGTTCACCAGCGTGATCTCCCCTCGGACATTGAGTGCAATGAACATGACTCCTGCCAGATCCAGGTACATCTGCACCTTGTCACGCTGATCCTGCAGGGCCTTTTCCACCTGTTTGCGCTGAGTGATATCCCGGTAGATGCCATATACGGCCTCCAGTCTATCCTCCACGAAAATGGGGGCTGCGATCACCGAAACATAGACGTTGGAGCCGTCGCGGCGCTTCCGTATGGCGTCGAAGGCTACGGTCTCGCCCTTGGCTACCTTCTCCGTGATCGTTACGGCAGCATAGGAATTGTCTTCGGGAGCGATGAGGCTGTCGACGGTCTTTCCCATCGCCTCGTCCTTGCCGTATCCGAAGATCTCTGAGAAGTGACGGTTCACACGCACAACAATACCCTGCGGATCGGTTATGACGATGCCTTCCAGTGCGCTCTCGAACAGCTGGTCGAGATAGGCCTTTTCCACCCGAGCGGCGGGGCTGCCCGGAGTCCCTTGAGGTGATGTGAATCGCTGGTCCATCTTCAAATCTTCCTTTTAGGGATGGAGGAGGGAGGTCCTGTCTCCACCCTGTGCTTTGGCCTCTGCGATAGCCTTCTGTGCTGTGGTGAGGAGCTGTGCGGCCGAGCAGGCTGTCAGGAGCGGCGTGGAGGCTCCTCCCAGGGAGAGAGAGATTTCCCGGGCCCCGTTCTCCAGCAGGATCGATTCCCGGGCAACAGCACGGCGGAGTCTCTCAGCAATATGCTGAAGATGATCCTCCCGGCAGTTCGGGAAAACAGCCAGGAATTCATCGTCCCCGAACCGGCCCAGCTTATCGTAGCGACGCATGGTGCCGTGGATCCTGGAGGAGACCTCCCGCAGGATGTGGTCCCCGGCAGGGAATCCATCGGTTTCGTTGAAACGAGCCAGGCCATCGATGTCCATCAGGACTATCGAGGTAGGCTGATTCTGCCGAGAGCTTCTGTCGATCTCCTCCTCCAGGAAATCCAGGATCTTATTCCGGTTCCAGAGGCCGGTCAAGCTGTCCGTGGCCTGGATGCGATCCTGCAGCTTTTCCTGGTCGATCACGCGCATGCCGTTCTGGAGGCGGATCTTGAGCTCGATGGTGTCGAAGGGCTTGGTCATATAGTCATCGGCCCCTGCCTCGAGGCCCCTGAGGATGTCCTCCTGGTTGTCTCTCCCCGTCATGAGGATGATGTAGACATAATCCTGAGGCTGGACCTGTCGGCGGCTCCTGATCCTCTGGCAGAGCTCGATGCCGTTTATCTTCGGCATCTCCCAGTCCAACAAGGCGATCCGGATCTTGTTCCCATTGCTCGGGGCGTGTTCATCCCCGGCATCCAGGGCATCCCATGCTTCCTGCCCATTGCGGGTGATGACGGCCTCATAGCCCCATTCCTGGATGTTGCTGGCCAGGGCCCGGCAGGAGATCGTGCTGTCTTCAGCGATCAGGACTTTCATGTCAATTTCTCAGGTACTGCGGCAAAGCTCCTCTTTTTAAAAACTTCATACCGATTGTACTCCACTCCCAAAAATGGTCAATCGCCTTTCCCGGTGATAGCCAGGGTGATATTGATTCCGCAGGCATCGCCTTTTGAGATGATCTGCCTCAACATTCCGTCTAATCCCCGGGTATTTATTTTATTCTTGTGGCCGGAGTGGAGAGCGGGATATAATGCTTGGGAAGACCATGCGGGAAAACAAGATCGTCACCTTCTGTCTGATCATCATCGTGATCTTTCTCGGCGGAGTGGTTCTCAAACTGGCCCAATCCGTGCTGTTTCCATTTTTTCTGGCTGTTTTCCTCTCCTTCATCATGTATCCCATCCTGGATTTTTTCACGCGCCACAGGATCCCCAAGACCGTTTCCATGATCCTCCTGCTCCTGATCACGTTTCTGGGACTTTATCTAATGAGCATACTGTTCTACTCTGCGGGGAAGTCTTTTGCGGCCGAACTGCCCAAGTATGGAGACAAGGTCTTGATGGCTGTCGATTCTCTGCAGCAGCGCCTGGCCACTCCTTCAGATATCCAGCCCATCGACTGGAGGGAACACATCGACCTGGGGAGGATCGGGGGGATGCTGCTCTCTACGCTGGGTCCCTTCCTCTCTTTCATCTCGAAACTGTTCCTGGTCTTCTTTTTCCTGATGTTCATTCTAGCTGGCCGGGGAAAGACCAAGGACAAGATCAAACGGGCCCTGGCTCCAGAGAGGACGCAGCGGGTCCTGGACATCATCGATAACATCGACTCCCAGGTCCAGAAATACCTGCTGATCAAGACCTTCGTGAGCCTGATCACAGGAGCATTCGTGACCGCGGTGCTGCTGGCCTTCGGAGTGGATTTTGCCATCACGTTCGGTTTTTTCACCTTCATCCTGAATTATATTCCAACCCTTGGCTCGTTTTTCGCTACCCTCTTTCCAGTTACGATCGCGCTGCTCCAGTTCGACAGCATCTGGCCCGCGATCTGGATCTTTATCCTGCTGACTCTCATCCAGCAGGTCATGGGGAATGTGGCCGAGCCGCGGCTCATGGGGCAGGGATTGGGACTGAGCCCTCTGGTTGTCCTCTTCTTCCTGTTCTTTTGGGGATGGCTGTGGGGGCTTCCAGGGATGATCCTGGCCGTTCCGGTCGCGGCGATCGTCAAGATCGTATGTGCCAATATCCCCGAGCTGGAGCCGGTCGCCGTGCTCATGAGCAAGGATTGACGCCGACACACCTGAACCAGCGCATCTTCCAGGACATTACAGAGAGTGGATCCAGATCAGGGCTTTTTATTCTTATACAGGAATGATTCCGACGTCAGGGATTTGATCCTACTGCCGAAGTGCTTCTTGAAGGCCCGTTCCGCCGCCTTCTGTTCCGCGTCCTTTTTTGAGGAGCCCTTCGCCCTCGCCAGGAGTTTATTCCGGAACGAGACTTCCACCTCGAAACGTTTCTTGTGGTCGGGGCCGCGCGTGGTC
Source organism: uncultured bacterium (assembly GCA_965533275.1). Taxonomy (GTDB): domain Bacteria; phylum Acidobacteriota; class Aminicenantia; order Aminicenantales; family Aminicenantaceae; genus JAUXEH01. Next base: position 2,570 of record CBESWG010000046.1, on the reverse strand, counting down.
ACCGTCCGGTAGACCGGAGCGAGGGAGTCGTCTTTCTGCAGGTGTTCCTGCAGGGCGGATTTGTAGTTATTGATGGCGCAATCTCCCGTATCGATCTTCCGGATGAAATGACGGAAATGCCCCATCAGGAACCGGCGCGCCGCGTCGATCCCTCCGTCCAGGTAGATGGCGGCGATGACGGCTTCGAAGGCCCCGGCCAGGATGCTTTTCTTCTTCCGGCCCCCGCTCTTCTCCTCGCCCTTCCCCAACAGGATGGACTTGTGCAGTTTGATGTCCAGGGCGAACCCATGCAGGGCGGAGGTGGAGGCCATGATGGATTTCAACTTGGAAAGGCCTCCCTCGTCCAGTTCGGGGAAGGATTCGCAGAGAAAATCCGCCAGTATGAATCCCAGCACCGAATCGCCCAGGAATTCCAAGACCTCATTGTCATCGGTAGAGTCTTCCGATTCATAGGCAAAAGAGCTGTGGGTGAGCGCCTTCGTGAGTAGCTGGGGATCCTGGAACATGTAAGCGATCCTGTCCTGGAACCTGGCAAGATTGGTTTTCATGGGTGGACGATCCGGCCCCCCACGATGGTCATGTCCACCGTGCCTCTCAGCTTCCAACCCTGAAGGGGTGTGTTGCGGCTTCGCGACTGGAACCTGTCTGCATCCACGACCGCTTCCCGATCGAGGGATAGTATGGTCAGGTCGGCATCGGCGCCGACCTCGATCCTGCCCTTCGCGTCCAGCTGGAGTATTCGGGCGGGGGCCAGGGAAAACATCTCGACGAGACGCATCAGAGTGAGAGCCTGCTTGTGGACGAGCCTGTCCAGGAGGAGCGGGACGGCGGTCTCGAGGCCGTTGATGCCGAAGGGAGCCAGCTCGAACTCGACCGCCTTTTCATCAGGGGAGTGGGGGGCATGGTCCGTAGCGATCACATCGATGGTCCCGTCTCGGGCGCCTTCCCGCAGGGCCTCTACATCATCGCTGCTCCTTATGGGGGGATTGACCTTGAGATCGGTGTCATGGCGTTCCAGCAGGGAATCGTCCAACACGAGATGGTGCGGCGCGACCTCGGCCGTGGCCTTGACGCCCCGGGCCTTGGCGCGGCGGACGAGATCGACGGAACCGCGTGTGCTCAGGTGGGCCAGGTGGACGCAGGCATCCACCTCCTCGGCCAGGATGAGGTCCCGCTCCACAATGACCTCTTCTGACGATACGGGGATGCCCTTGAATCCAAGCCGCCGGGAGGCAGCGCCTTCGTTCATAACTCCTCGGGCGCTCAGGCCCAAGTCTTCGCAGTGATCGATGATCACGGTCTGGAGCCGCCGAGCGCCTTCGAGCGCCTGCCGCATGATCCGGCCTGTGGACACGGGCTGGCCGTCGTCAGAGAAAGCCACGGCCCCCGCCGCAAGCAGCTCGCTCATATTGGTGAGTTCCTTGCCTTTCTCTCCCAAGGTGACGGCCGCGATGGGAAGTACGTTGACCACCGCGTTCTTCCTGGCCTCCTCCACGATATATCTGGTCACGCTCTGGTTGTCGTTGATGGGGGAGGTGTTGGGCATGCAGGCGATGGTTGTGAAACCGCCGTGGGCTGCGGCCAGGGAGCCGGTTCTTATGGTTTCCTTGTGTTCATAGCCGGGTTCCCTCAGGTGGACGTGCATGTCGATGAAGCCGGGAGCGATGACTTTGCCTGAGGCATCGATCGTTTCAGCGGTATCGTCTTCGATCCGGGTTCCGACGCCTATGATCTTCTCCCCATCGATCAGAATGTCGAGTGTTTCATCGACCGCCGAGGCGGGATCGATGACCCGGCCGTTCCTAAGCAGGTATCTCACGCTCTCCTTCTCTCAGTCGACCCCGGCAGGTTCGATGATCAAAACCTCGTCTTTCTCATCGATCTCCATCATCTGCAGTCTGACCAGCTCCCGGCGTGACGTGGGCAAGGATTTGCCCACATAATCTGCGCGTATGGGCAGCTCCCTATGTCCCCGGTCTATGAAGACCAGCAGCTGGATGGTCTTGGGCCGGCCCAGATCGATCAGACTGTCCAGGGCCGCACGGATGGTGCGGCCTGTAAAGAGCACGTCGTCCACCAGGATGATATCCTTCTTATCGATGGCGAACTCGATCTCCGTCTTCTTCACGATGTGCTGCTCCGATCCCTCCGAGTAATCGTCTCGGTGGAGCGTGATGTCGAGCACCCCGACCGGCACGTCCACGCCCTCGATCTCCTTGATTAGCCTGGCGATCCGCTCGGCCATGAAGACGCCCCGGGTCCTGATCCCCACGATGGCGAGGTTGTTGAGGTCCCGGTTCCGTTCAATGATCTCGTGTGCCATCCTCTGAAAAGAGCGGCGGATCTTGGCGGCGTCCATGATCCTTGCTTTGATCTTTTCTGCCATGTGTTTCTCCTTCCGGGAACCGGATCGGATCGAGGACAAAGAGGGGGCGGTGTCCTGGAGAATCCGGAATCGTAAAGTCCCTCTAAGAAATGCACTATCCGTGGTTAAAAGTCAAGGCGGGGGGGGAGGGGGGGGCGGGCGAAATACCGTTGGGCCTGCCCGGGGGCTTCTCCGCTCCGACCGG
>CBESWG010000045.1:0-24184 GCA_965533275.1 uncultured bacterium | reverse complement strand
CCTGCCGACCTCCTGTGTGTCGTGTCACATCCAGGACTTCAATTCCACACAGGAGCCCGATCACCAGCGCCTGGGCTTTCCCATCGACTGTGAGATCTGCCACGGGACCGGCGCCATGACCTGGGACAACGCCTCGTTCTCGCACGGCTTCTTCGCCCTCCGGGGGGAGCACACAGCGGCTCTCTGTTCGGACTGCCACATCGGCGGCCAGTTTGTTGGGATCTCCCAGGAGTGTTCGGCCTGTCATCTCGATGATTATCAGGGCACAGAAGAACCGGATCACGAGGGAGCCGGATTCCCCCTGGACTGCGCGATCTGTCATGGGACGCAGTACCGGACCTGGGAGGGGGGACATTTCACACATGATGATTTTCTCCTCAAAGGGCAGCACAGGACCGCCTTGTGTTCGGACTGCCATGGCGACGGAATATTCGAAGGCCGCTCTTCTGAATGTGTGAGCTGCCACCTGGGCGACTTCATCGGAGCCGTAGATCCAAACCACGCTCAGCTGGGATTCCCCAGGGACTGCGAGTCCTGCCACGGTGACAAAGCACAGACCTGGAAGGATGCCGACTTCTCGCACGATGCCTTCGTGCTCAACGGCCGCCACAAGCTGGCGGCCTGTTCGGACTGCCATGTGAGCGGCGGCACGACCATTTCCTCCGAGTGCGTATCCTGTCACCTGGGCGATTATCAAGACACTACAAATCCGGATCATGACCTGTTGGGATTTCCCACCGCCTGTGAGGCGTGCCATGGAACCAGTGCCATGACCTGGGAGGGGGCGGCCTTCGACCACGGTGCCATCTGGCCCCTCCAGGGTACCCATGCCAGCCTCGACTGCTCGAGCTGCCATGTGTCCGGCACCAACCCGCCCCAAGACTGTTATGGCTGCCATGCCGAAGACTATGACGGCACGACCGATCCGGACCACCAGTCCGCCGGATTCCCCACCGACTGCGATCTCTGCCATTTCCCCACCCATATCCTGTGGACCCAGGCAGTTTTCGACCATTCCTTCCCGATCACGTCCGGCAAGCATGCCCGGTACGAGTGTTCGGACTGTCATCTTACGGCGAACTTCAAGGAATTTGCCTGTATTGAATGCCACGCGCACAACCGGAATAACATGAGTAAGAAACATAATAAGGTCACTGGCTATGTCTATGCCAGCGTGAACTGCTATGCCTGCCACCCCGATGGGCAGGACTGAAGACGCGGATCATTCAGATTCTTTGGCCGGGATGTGAGAGAGGGCGCGCTCTGCCATGGCTGTGATCGTCAGCGAGGGATTGACCCCCAGGTTGGCCGGGATGGCCGAGGCATCCACGACATAGAGGTTTTCGTAGCCGAATACCCTGTGCTGGGTGTCGATGACACCGGAATCGCTGTCTCTCCCCATCACACATCCGCCCAGGATGTGCGCGCTCATGGGGATGTTGAGGAGGGATTCGGTGACGGCATTCTGGGGGACGCCGTTCATGCGTTCGGCCATGCCCCGAACCGCCGCATTGGCCTCCGGGATGTAGGTGGGGATCGCGTCGCTGTCAGCACTGGAGGCCAGGGCCCTGCGGAAGAGGGCCCACCAGCAGCGTTTCAGCTTGAGCGTGATGTGGTTGTCCAGGGTCTGCATCACCAGCAGGACCACGGACCTGCGGCCCCAGCCAAGGAGTGAGAGGGTCCGCAGGAACCAGAGTGGATGGCGCAGGCACATGCCGATGTGTTTAAGGGGGCGGGGGACCTTTCCCCCCCCGTCGGTGATGACGCCGCCGAAGAGTCCCATGAGGTCCGAGCCGGCCGGGTAGCGGACGAGCTGCACATTGGTCTTGTCATTGACGAACAAACTGGAGGTGATGGAAACGCCGTAGGAGTGTGTGTCACTGCTCTTCTTGGCCGTGGCTCCGGCCAGGACCTCGCTGTTGGTGCGCACCATCTGACCCAGCTGGGAAGAGATCCCTGGCAGAGAACCCCGCTCCCGGCAGCGCAGCAGGAGCTCGAGCGTGCCCAAGACTCCGGCAGCCAGGACCACGCCCCCGGCCTGGAGGCGGTGCCGCGATTTTGGACCTACCCCTGTTAGCTTTTTGTAAGTGACGACATAGCCGCCGTTCTCCGAGGGAGTGACGTCGATCACCTTGTGTTCGGGGATGATCCGGGCGCCGAGTCCCTCAGCAAGGTAGAGGTAGTTCCGGTCCAGCGAATTCTTGCCCCCATCGCGGCAGCCCACCATGCAGTGGCCGGTGTGGGTGCAGCCGGTGCGCGGGGGCCCCTTCCCCTCGAAGAAGGGATCTGGGACAGTCTCCCCGGATGGCCCGAAAAAGACGCCTACCTCCGAGGGCTTGAAATGCTCCTCCCGTCCGATCTCGCGGGCATAGTCCTGGAGCATGTGGTCCGTGGGCCAGAACCGGGGATTGGTGACCACGCCCAGCATGCGCCTGGCCGTGGCATAGTGGGGTGCCAGTTCGTCCCTCCAGTCCGGAGAAAGGCCACGCCATTGGGGATCTTGGTAAAAACCGTCCGGGGGAAATCCTCGCCCTTCCAACGCTTGCCGCTCTCGATGACGCAGACCGAGTAGCCCTTTTCGGCCAGGCGCAGGGCTGAGACGCTGCCCCCAAAGCCGGAGCCCACCACGATGAAGTCGTATCTTTCCATGCCGATTCGCCTACAGTGAATACCACAAGTATCATCCGTGTCAATTGTATTTATTAGGGATTCCCTTGTGCATTGCAGCTTCTGCGATTCAAGGCTATTTTCACAACGGTTTTGGAATACCTGGTCGCGGCGACATCGGAGGCTCCCGCCTCAATTCACTGACTTTGAGGGAATCCCTTGGGGACGGCCGAGATGTTTGAGCACGATAATGAAAGTGTCACGTGTCTCTCTTTGATCGGATTATGGACCGAATATTGTAAATGACGGGCGGAGTTTCGAGGCCGCCGAAGAGGAGGTGAAGAGAGGTGAGTAGGAGCCTACGGGAGCTGGACCAGGTATTCCAAAACGGCCCTATTTCATGGAAAACTTGAATAAAATCCCGGGGATTGTTAAAACATAGGTTACCGAACGGACACGCCAATGACACAAGACCATGAGACGAACGGCCCCTCTACCGACTGTGCCGTGCCCGCCCGAGGGCGGGTGCAGCTGAAAACAGACGTCAGTACAGAACAGATCACATTCTACCTGAAATCCTGCAAGTATTTCCGGTTTCCGTTCTTCGATCCCACCAACTGCTATCGACGGGACGGCCTGTTCGGCCAGCTGGAGGACTGCCTGCACATGGTGGGAGACGAGCTGAACCGCAGGTATGGCGCGAACTTCGTCTCCCTCAACCTCCGCGGTAGCTGGTTGAGAGGAATCCCCATACAGGGAGATGATGTGGACGTCCTGTTTATCGTGGATTCGCTTCCGGAGGAAGAGGTGGCGTCCATGCGGGACTACACGCAGGAAGAGCTCTCGGCAGCGAATCCTCTCTTCCGGATGTGCGAGGGCAAGGTGGAGTTCGGGATGCACGTCAGCCCCATAATCCATCTGGATATCTCCCGCATCCGCACCATCATGAACACCTATATGTACGGCCTGGGCCAGTTCCTGAAGCGGAATGAAAAGAAGGCGCGGGACACGTACCAGGACTCCTTTTTCGGGTCCACGCTGACCGAGAAGAAGACGCAGTTCCTCAAGAGCGGGATCCTGATTCCCTATGTGGGCTGGGTGTATGGGAGAGAGCGGAAGCAGCAGGTGTTCGATGAGATCGCCCGCTATCTGCCGGTCCCCACCCAGCCGACCATGCTTTATTCCGAGGCAGAGGTCTCCGAAACCAAGGAGACACTAAGACAGACATTCATCGCACGCAACCTGATCTATCCTTCCCTGGAGCTGAAGAAATATATGGACTTTGGGACCCTGGATATCGACGCTCTGAAGCAGGAGGCCGAAAGCCTGTACCCCGAACTCCAACCCCTGGAAGAGATCTATGCCCGCGCCATCATCAACTACATCTACACCCTCGCCGCAGAAGAACGTTTTCTCGGCCAGGTTGTCACGCCGGAGCGGGTTCAAAAGTTCGCTCCCACCTATGATCAGTTGGTAATCGATGTCCTGGAGATGGCCTACCTGCGCGTGGCCAAAGCCTCTGCCGGCTCGGATTGAGCTGCCTCCGCTCCAATAATCCTCTCCGATTTGACAAAAATTGACACTTTTCAGGTGTCCATCCGACTCAATATTAGAAACGATCATGTGCCCAGATAGCATTTGTGAACCGGAATCGGCCCGTGTGGTGTCACGGGCAGCCCTCACCCCCCTTCGCCTTCTCTCACCCCTAGAGGTGAGGGAAAGCAGGGGAAAATCACCCTGGATATCCCCCGGGATGGTGATTGACGGAAATGCCGGCGTTTGCGACCATTAGTGACACTTTGGGAAAAAAGAAATGCTCAGAGGACAAAGCTATGCCGTCAAGAGAATGTTCAGAGGGATTCAGCGTCTCTGTAATTAGAGGCCGGGTGTTGACAAAAAATGTCAAATTATTTACTGTAAGGAAATTACGATGGGATCGAACTTAGGAGAACTGCTTTTAAGGGAGAAGCTGCTTGACACCGAGCAGCTGCAAACCGCCATCGATTACCAGAAAAAGAACGAGGTGGCCATGGGCACCGCCATCGTCACTCTTGGGCTTATTACCGAGGAAGACATGGCCCAGGCTTTGAGCCGCCAGCTGGGTTATCCCTATATAAACCTGGATCAGTTCGAGGTCTACCCGGATGTGATCAACCTCATTCCTATCGAGATCGCCCAGAAGTATCTCATCATGCCCATCCACCGGATCCGTTCTTTCCTGACGCTGGCCATGGTCGATCCTACCGATCTGGACGTCATCGAGGACATCCGCTTCAGGACCGGGCTGAGCATCCAGCCGGTGATCGCTTCCGAAACCGGTATATTCAATGCCATTAAAAAGTACTATGGCACGTCCGATTCGCTACGGGTCAAACAGATCGTCGACGAGATCGAGCAGGCAGAGGATACCAGCGTCAATGTCATCGAAGAGGAAGAGGAAGACTACGACATCGAAGAACTGGTGCAGTCAACAGAAGAAGCACCGATCATCACTCTGGTCAACACCATCTTCATCGATTCCATAAAAAAAGGCGCCAGTGACGTCCACTTCGAGCCGTATGAGAAGGCCTTCCGGGTAAGATACCGCCTGGACGGGACCATGTACGAGATGATGAACCTGGCCATGAAGTTCAAGAACCCGGTCATCTCCCGTGTCAAGATCCTCTCCAACATGGACATTGCCGAAAAGCGCCTCCCCCAGGATGGCCGGATCAAGATGCGGGTGAAGATGGAGAGCGGCGCACGCAAAGAGGTGGACATGCGTGTTTCCAGCGTGCCTACCATCTTTGGCGAGAAGATCGTTGTCCGTATCTTGGACAAGGAGATGCTCAAGCTCGATCTGACCAAGCTGGGATTCGATAAGGACTCTTTGGCCGTGTTCAAAGAGGCGATCGCGAGGCCGTGGGGAATTATCCTGGTCACTGGCCCCACCGGAAGCGGGAAGACCAACACGCTGTACTCCGCCATCTCCACCCTCAACAATGTGGAAAGGAATATCATGACCGCCGAGGACCCTGTGGAGTTCTATATCCCGGGGATCAACCAGGTCAACATGAAAGAAGAGATAGGCCTCAGCTTTTCCACCACACTCCGCAGCTTCCTTAGGCAGGACCCGGATATCATGCTGGTAGGAGAGATGCGGGACTTCGAGACCGTGGACATCGCCATCAAGGCGGCCCTGACCGGTCACCTGGTGTTTTCCACGGTTCATACAAATGATGCCGCCAGTACGGTCCTCAGGCTGGTCAATATGGATGTGGAGCCGTTCCTGGTGGCCGACTCGGTGGCCCTGATCGTGGCCCAGCGGCTGATCCGGAGGCTGTGCAAGAGCTGCAAGACCGAGCACAACCTTACGCCCGAGGCTCTCATGGATATCGGGTACACCGAGGCGGAAGCCAAAAAGGTCAAGGTCTACAAGCCCTTCGGCTGCAATGAGTGTCACAACACGGGATACAAGGGCCGGACAGCTCTCTTTGAGGTCATGCAGGTGACCGACGACATCAAGGATCTGATCCTGAGCCGCGCCCATTCCCGGGAGATAAAGAAGGCCGCCATCGAGAAAGGCATGATCTCACTCAGACGGAGTGGGCTGTTCAAGATCAAGGCGGGAATCACATCCGTAGAAGAAGTATTACGAGAAACCGTTAGGGATTCGGAGGTATAGAATGGCCGTAACCATACAAGAATTACTCCAGATCGCGGTGGAGAACGACGCCAGCGACCTGCACATCACGACTCATATCCCCCCGCGTATACGCGTGGACGGGCTCCTGGTCTCCATCGATCATCCCCCGCTGTCTCCGGCAGAGACCAAGAACCTGGTCTACAGCCTTTTGACAGACCGTCAGAAGAAGATGTTCGAGGAAAAGCTCGAGCTGGATTTCTCCTTCGGCATGAAGGAGTTGGGCCGTTTCCGGGGCAATGTCTTCATGCAGAAGGGGGCCGTGGCAGCCGCGTTTCGCCGCTTCCTTCCGACCATGTGGACCTTTTCCCAACTGGGGCTTCCCCAGAGGCTGGCGCAGCTGTGTCACCTTCCGCGTGGACTGGTCCTGGTGACGGGCCCGACAGGTTGTGGGAAGTCCACGACCCTGGCCTGCCTCCTCAACTATGTCAACTCGGAACGCCCGGTGCATATCGTGACCATCGAGGACCCCATCGAGTATTTTTTCACGCCGCAGAAGGCCATCATCAACCAGCGGGAACTGATGGTGGACACCTTGAACTACAGCAATGCCCTGCGTTCCGTGCTTCGCCAGGATCCGGATGTGGTCCTGGTGGGAGAGATGCGGGACCTGGAGACGGTGGAGGCCTGCCTCCGTACAGCCGAAACGGGCCACCTGACATTCTCTACCCTGCACACCAATTCCGCCGCAGAGACGATCTCCCGGATCATCGATATCTTCCCAGCTCAATATCAGTCCCAGGTGCGGATCATGCTCTCCATGTCTCTGGAGGCAGTGATCACCCAGGCTCTTCTGCCTCGCGCAGATGGCAAGGGGCGTGTCCTGGCCCTGGAGCTCCTCATCCCCAACGCAGCGATCCGGAACCTCATCCGCGAGAACAAGCTCCATCAGATCTACGCGAGTATGCAGATGGGGCAGGAAAAATTTGGTATGCAGACGTTCAACCAGTCTCTGGCCAGCCTTTATTTCAGGGGACAGATCACCTACGAGACCGCCATGAACATCACATCCAAACCCGAAGAGTTGACCGATATCATTCAGCGCAAGGAAGGCATCAAGGTCGCGGAGCGGTCTTTCAAGCCGACACACATGCGCAAATCATAAAGGGGTGAATAATGGCATTATTTAAATGGAAGGGGAAAAACAAATACGGGGACCTCGTCGAGGGCACACGCAAGGCCAGTTCTTCCGAAGATTTGGCGAGGTTGCTGGAAAGGGAGCAGATCACGGTCTCTGCGATCTCGCGCAAAGGGCAGGACCTCAACATACCCTTTCTGCAGCGGAAGAAGGTCAAGCTCAAGGACCTGGCGATCTACAGCCGACAGCTGTCCGTTTTGATCGATGCCGAGCTGCCCTTGATACAGAGCCTTAACATCCTTGCGGAGCAGACCAAGAACAAGTATTTCAAGACCGTCATCCTGAATATTCGGAGTGATGTCGAAGCCGGCTCCACACTGAACCAGGCGAAGCGCAAGTATCCCAAGGTATTCGACAACCTCTACTGCAACCTGGTGGCATCGGGTGAGCAGAGCGGCTCCCTGGATATCATGTTGAGACGGCTGGCGGAGTTTCTGGAAAAGATCGTGAAGTTGAGGTCGCAGGTCCGACAGGCTATGATCTATCCCTCCACGATCGTCACTTTTGCTGTTGTGGTTGTGATCTTCATGCTGTGGAAGATCATCCCGGTTTTCGCCAACATCTACAGCGAGTTGGGAGCGCAGCTACCCGCCCTCACGGCCTTTGTTCTGGCTTTGAGCCGGTTTATCCAGAACTACATCGTCCTGGTCTTCCTGGGCATCGTGGCAATCATTGTCGGCATCCGTATGTTCCGGAAGACTGAGAATGGGCGGAAAATTACCGATAACTTCCTCCTGCGGATGCCCTTGTTCGGTACTATCCTGGAGAAGGTGGGATTCTCCCGCGTGACGCGGACCCTGAGCACCCTCCTCTCCGGTGGTGTTCCAATGCTGGAGAGCATGAAGATCACATCTCATACTTCCGGGAACGTGATCATCGAGAACAGCATCATGCGGGCGCGCTCTATGGTTGCCGAGGGGACCAGCCTGACAGACAGCCTGAAGTCGACCGGACGCTTCCCGTTCATGCTGGTGCAGATGGTCGGTGTGGGAGAAGCTACGGGAACCCTGGACGAGATGCTGGCCAAACTGGCCGATTTCTACGACGAGGAAGTGGATGCCTCGGTCTCTGCCCTGTTGTCGGTCCTGGAGCCCATCCTGCTGATCTTTGTGGGCGGCCTCGTCGGTATGATTATCGTATCCATGTACCTTCCCATCTTTGTACTCCTCGGAACGCTGTAGGAAACGCAAAACGGCGACAGGTCTGGAAACAAGGAAGACGACGTTCGATGGCAGAAAAAAAGAGTCTCCTGTGGTTTATCATCTTGAGACTCATCCTCTTTACTTCGCTGCTGCTCAGCGCCGTCACCATTCAGTTCTCCACAGAAACCCTCCTCATCAATCCTCTTTACGTGCTTATTTTTGCAGCCTATCTCCTCTCCATCCTCTACCTGCTGCTCTATTTCTGGGGAAAACGCCCGGACCTTCAGGCCTACCTCCAGATCTCTTTCGACCTGATCCTGATCACGGTTCTGGTTTATCTGGCCGGAGGGCTCCGCGGCTCGTTCTACTTCCTTTATATCTTCGAGATCATCGCGGCCAGCATTGTTATTTCGCGCCGTGTGGCATATATCACGGCCGCTGCTTCCAGCATCTGCTTCGGGATCCTGGTGGACGGGATGTACCTGGGTTTTATCCCGTACTATGGTTCCGATCAGCCGCCCGAACTATCTTTTGCATTTGTGATCAATCATATCCTGATCGCCTGGGGAGTCTTTTTCCTGGTGGCCTATCTCATCAATTACTTGACCGGGAGCCTCCAGAAGACCAGGGAGCAGCTGCGTGCGGCGAACAGGGAGCTGGAGATCAAGGAGCGCCTGGCCGTGGCCGGGGAATTTTCGGCCCAGCTGGCCCATGAGATCCGCAATCCTCTGGCCGCCATCTCCGGATCCGTCCAGGTGCTGCGGGATGAACTCGTGCTCTCGGGAGAGCAGAAGGGACTGATGGACATCGTGGTGGACGAATCGGACCGGATCTCCCAATCCATCGAACAGTTCCTGAACCTGGCTTCTCCCGGAAAACAGACCTTTTCCTGGATCAACCTGTCAGCGCTCATGCACGAGACCCTGGTGCTGCTCCAGAGCAGCGGCGTCCTCAACGGGAGAACGGAGCTGATGGGCAACTATGCCTCTGCCAGGATCGATTACTATGGAAACCGGAGCCAGTTCAAGCAGATCTTCTGGAACCTGCTCAAAAACGGCCTCAAGGCCATGCCGGAGGGAGGATCGCTCACTGTCGATTTCACCAAGAACGAAAAGGAACAGACCACCCTGAACTTCTCAGACACGGGATCGGGGATGAAAGCGGAGGAAAGGGACCGGTTGTTCGAGCCCTTCTATTCCGGGTTCTCCTCCGGGCGGGGGATCGGAATGGCCGTGGTGCGGCGCATTGTGGACGATTACATGGGGCAGATCGAAGTGGATTCGTCCCCGGGCAGCGGGACGAGCATTACCATCATCCTGCCGCCCAGTTCGGGCTCTGCGGATGAGAAAATCGATATTGAGGGACAGCCGTGATGGAAAAGATCCTGATCATAGATGACGAGAAAAGCATCCTCGATCTCTTGAGCGTCGTGTTCAAGAAAGAAGGCCACACGGTCTTCACGTCGATCTCAGCCGCTAAAGCCCTGGAGCTGATCGACAAGGAGGATATCGACCTGGTGCTGACCGATATAAAGCTGCCGCAGATGAGCGGCCTGGGCATCCTGAAGTATGTCCAGGAAAACACGCCGGGCACCCCCGTGGTCATGATTACGGCCTATGGGACGATCAAGCAGGCAGTCCAGGCTTTCAAGCAGGGGGCCTTCGATTATGTGGTGAAGCCTTTTGACATTGAGGAATTGAAGATCGTAGTGGCCCAGGGTTTGGAGAAGCGGAGGCTCAAGCAGGAAAACACACTCCTCAAGAAGGAATTCAAGGAAAAATATACCTTTACCAACATGGTGGGCAAGAGCAAGAGCATGGGCGAGGTCTACACTCTGCTCGAGAAGGTCTCGGCCTCCGATTCTACGGTCCTGATCGCGGGCGAGAGCGGAACCGGCAAGGAGGTGGCGGCCCGAGCCATTCACGTCCACAGCCGCCGCAAGGATAAGCCCTTTGTCTCCATCAACTGCGGCGCCCTCCCGGAGAACCTCCTCGAGAGCGAACTCTTCGGCCATATGAAGGGTTCATTCACCGGTGCCGTGGTCACTAAGAAGGGCATGTTCGAGGTAGCCTCAAATGGGACCCTGTTCCTCGACGAGGTGGGAGAGATGTCTCCCATGACGCAGGTGAAGCTCCTGCGATCGCTTCAGGACTTCAAGATACGACGGGTCGGCGGGACCGAGGAGATCGCCGTGGACGTTCGGCTCATCGCCGCCACTAACCAGGACCTGAAGAAGGGGATCGAGGAGGGCCGTTTCCGTGAGGACCTGTTCTATCGCCTCAATGTGATCTCTTTCACCATGCCGCCGCTGAGGATCAGGAAAGACGACATCCCGCTTTTGGCCAACCATTTCCTGGCAGAATTCTGCTCGAAACAAGGGAAGAAACCAAAGCGTTTCGCACCTGAAGTGATCAATGTCTTCGAGGCCTATCCCTGGCCGGGAAACGTGCGTGAGCTGGAAAACATGGTGGAGCGTATCGTAGCCATCGAAGACCGCGAAACCATCACGAACAAGAGCCTGCCGGACGAACTCCTCTCACCCCAACCGATCTCGGAGGCCGGATTGCAGATCGAGCCGGGTTTTGATCTCAACGGGACCCTGGATGAGATCACCAAAACCTATGTAAAGCAGGCGCTGATCATGTCTGACGGTCGACTCAAGGAGACAGCCGCTCACCTGGGTGTCAACTACCGCTCCCTCCGCTATCTGATCGATAAATTCGAGCTGAAGGATTTCAAAAAGAACGGTCAAAACAGCCCGGATGATACACGCCACCAGCTAGGAACCCTGCGCGAGTCCTGAGAATAATCCAATGAACCATGCCATCAGAAAACAGGATTCCATTTTGGTTGACAAAAATTGGCAAAAATATGGGCAAATAGTGTCATTAAATGGGAAAATATCAGGACAGTGCATTCGTAAGTTATTGTTAAATAATATGTTACAGATTAATCAACTTGGCATAAAAGTTGCAAATTAACGAGTTGAAATCAAAACAACGGTGAGACAACACCGGGAATTTAAAAGGAGGCTTTTAAGCATGAAAAAACAAAAAGGATTCACCCTCATCGAGCTGCTGATCGTGGTGGCGATTATCGGGATCTTGGCTGCACTGCTGATCCCCAACGCAATCACCGCCATCCAGAAGGCCAAACAGAAAGGGTCCATGAAGGACGTCATGACCATTTCGACGGCGCTCACGGACCACATCACCGATCATGGTATTGTTCCTATCCAGAGCGGTCCTTACTTAACTGGAACTGCCTTTTATACGGCTCTTTCCCCCTTCTATGTCCGCGTACTACCGATCAACGATCAGTGGGGCACACCCTATCAGATCTTCTGTCGGGGTGCTGCGGACGGAGCGTGGGGAGCTGGTTATGCCGGCAGTACCGCCGCCTTCGGCAACGATGAATTCATCGTGGGGTCTTTTGGTCGTGACGGTCTCGTGAGCGACACGTATGTCTATACCACCGCCGATCCATCCTCAGGTTTCTACACGATCGTAGATCTTCCCAGCTTCAACAATGACCTGGCGTGCTGGAACGGCTCTTGGATCGTTGGTCCGGAAACCAGAGTGGGAGCCATTACCTGATCGATCCGAATACGGTATACTCACACCGAACCGGAAGGGAGGCGGCACCGAGGTGCCGCCTCCCTTTTTTTTTGCCTCCGTGTTCCCACTCCTCCCGCGTCCCCGGAAGCCACGCGGATCAGCCTCAACATCCCCTTCACCTTAGGACGGATATTTGACAAAAAATGTCAAAAGTGTGCCGCAATACGTCCAAAAGCTGGCCGCCTAGGAGGCGTAAGCATCGTAGCTTCAATTATATCAATAAAGAACAAGACACATGAATGGTATAAAAAATGCATATAGAAAGACAGAAAAAGAAAATATCTGCATGATCTCGGATAGATCGGAGGGAAGAGGCATGAAAAGAGACAGAGGCTTTACTCTCATCGAGCTGTTGATCGTGGTGGCGATCATCGGGATCCTGGCCGCGCTGCTGATCCCCAATGCAATGACTGCCATCCAGAAGTCCAAACAGAAGGGAAGCATGAAGGAAATTATGACCATCTGCACAGGCCTGACAGACCACATCACTGATCATGCCGTGCTGCCGGATCATGACGGGACCTACACGACCACCGACGCCATTTACACAGGATTGTCACCATTTTATATAAAGGTCATGCCGGTTTTAGATATGTGGAATAACGGATATTTGATATACACACGTGAAAATGCCTCCGGCCAGTGGGGAGCCGGCTTCTTGAATTCAACTGCAGCCTGGGGGCTGGACGAGTTTGTAGTCGGCTCCTATGCACGCGATGGATTGCTCGGCACTGAGTACTTGTTCGACCCTGCTTCTCCATCGGCCGGATTCTATCCCATTCTAGAGATCCCCAGTTTCGACCATGATCTTGCCTGTTGGGCAGGATCCTGGATCGTGGCCCCCGAGGGGAAGACCAACAACATGACCGGAGATTGATGAGATTCCATCCGGTGCACTATCAGCGCAATCGATAAACGTTTCCTTGTTTTCTTCTCCTCGTATACCAGGATTTCCTCCTTCCCCGCCTTCGTCTGATGGCCCCCCAAGGCCTCCCAGTCATATGACAATTGTGATATAATCGTCTGACTTATGCGGACATTCGTGCTTTTGTTCCTGTATGTCATTATCGCCATCCTAGCCATTCCAGTCCTGCTCATCTGCGGCATCTTCCGTTGGCTGCCTCCTATTGTGTTCGTGGGCCGGTCCGGCGTCCGTCTGGGCCGGGCAGTCCTGGGCGTAAAGCTGGAGGTTAGCGGACAAGAGAATGTGGATTTTTCCCAGACTTGCGTGTACATGCCCAATCACCTCAGCCTGGTGGACGGCCCCATGATGTTCATCGTTCTCCCCTGTTTCATGCGCGTCATCGCCAAACAGGAAATTTTTCGAGTCCCTTTCCTGGGCCAGGCGATGCGGGTGGCGGAGTTCATCCCGGTCGATCGGAAGGGACGGGAAGGGGGGAAGAAAGCTATCCAGAGGGCCGTCCAGCTGATGCTGGAGAAGGGGCACCCTTTCATGGTCTTTCCGGAAGGCACGCGGAGCCTTGACGGGCAGCTCCAGAGGTTCAGGAGGGGTGGATTCTACCTCGCACTGGAGACCGGTGCTCCGATCGTCCCCATTTCCATCATCGGCAGCTACGAACTCATGCCGAAGGGGGCCTTTTTCACCAGAAAAGGGACTATCAAGATCAAGATCCACCCCCCGGTTTCCGTGGAGGGCCATGATGTGTCGACCATGCCGTATTTGATCGAAACCGTGCGGGAGATAGTGGCGGCCGGCATACGGGACACGGTCAATCCCAACCTGCCCCTCGAGGGCCAGAGGTGAGGAAAAGGAGATGGACATGGATCCCCTGAAAAACCTGGAAGAGATGCACCGGGCCGGATCAGCGTTCTTTGTGAAACGTGGCCAGGTATTTCGTGAGGCACTGGACCGCATGGCCGAGTGCCTGCGCAGCGGACACAAGATCCTCGTGTTCGGGAACGGGGGGAGCGCCTCACAGGCTCAGCATTTTGCATCCGAGCTCGTTAATCGTTTTCAACGGGAACGGCCCGGCCTGGCCGCACTGGCCTTGACTACCGATACTTCTGCACTGACATCCATTGCAAACGATGCGGCGTATGACCAGATCTTCAGCCGCCAGATCGAGGCCTTGGGATCACCGGGAGATGTGGCGCTGGGGCTCACCACCAGCGGAGATTCCCCCAACATCCTCCGCGCGCTGGAAAAAGCTCGGGAAATGGGCTTGGGGTGCGTCGCGCTTACCGGACGGGGCGGCGGGCGTTCAGCCTGCCTGGTGGATTTGCTTCTGGACGTCCCTTCCCATGCGACGCCTCGCATCCAGGAGGTCCATCTGCTGATGCTTCATCTGATGGCGGAAGACCTGGAAAACGAGCTTTTTGGGGATGATCCGGAAAGCTAGCGCGAACGACGGAATCCATCACGCCTTGGACGGGATTTAAACACAGAGGGGGGAGAGGGGGCCTCCACTTCCGATTCCTGCGCTCCGGGGACCGCTACACTCGATTTCTGGGCGCTCTTATCGATCCGGTATGACCGTTCGGCCGCATACAGGATCTCATCCCTCAGGCCCTCCTGCGCGATCTCCTCTGTATAGGCGCGCCGGCCGTTCACCAGGTCCCGGACATAAGCTTCGATCTGCTCCTCGCTGTAGTATTTCTTCACGTCCCAGTCATCCAGCCCCTGACCTTCGGCCTTGACGATCTCCAGCGTGCCCAGGCGCCCCTTTTCATAGGTGTTGGCCTCTCTCAGGTCACCCCGCTGGATCTTGGCCATCAGGTCGATGGGCACGCGTTTGACCTTGCGCACCAGGCGTTTCTTCTTCTCGCCGCCCTCCTCCCGGGTCTCTATGATCTCTCCCATGCCGCCGGTGTTGTACTGCATGAACTTGAGCTTGCCAGGGAAGTTGGCTTCCAGGGTCATCAGGATCTCATAGAGACGGTTGACCTTGGCGGCCCGGGATCCGATGATGAAGGGATCGGTCCCCACGATTCGGACCGACTCACCGGCTTTTAGCGGCTGGCTGGCATAGCTGTGGGTGCTCTCACCCCAGAGATAGGCCAGCACGGCCTGTTCCGGGGATAGTTCCTGGGAGAAATTCATGATGGTGTTGCGGCGCGTGATGAAGGCAAAGATCATGCAGTCCAGTTCCTCAAGCGGAGGCAGGTTCACGGATTTGGAGAAGATGTCCACCATGCGGCCGCCCAGCTTCACTCGCATCTTCTTGCGCTGGACCACGGCCCGCCCGTTGGCGGTGAGGCTTTCGTCCAGGAAGTCCACCTCTCCGCCGCTCTTGATCATGACGTTTTCCAGGAGGGCAGTCTTGTCCACCAGGGAGTTGTACATGGCTTCCTGATACTTTTCCTCCACATCGGTCTTGACGAAGAAGTTGTTCTCCGATCCCATTGCGGATCCGTCCTCCCGCAGGAAACAGATGTCGTCCTGGGTGACCAGGGTCTTTTCGCCCTTTTTGTGGTCCAATCCCAGCTGATGGCAGGACCAGGTCGATTTCCCTGTGGCAGACAGCCCGAAAAGGAAGACTCCATAGGTTTTGCGCTTGCCGTCCTTGCCGCGCGCCGTGACGATCTTTGTTCCGGCATGGAGGCCCAGCATCCCCTCCCGGTCGGCGGCCCACATCGCCTGCCTCAGAAAACCCTTCTTGTCCTCTCCCATATAGTCCGTGCCCAGCGCAATGTTGATGTTGTGTTCGGGCATCACCAGGACCTGCTGACGCAGCGGATGTTCCTCGGGGATATGGATCATCGTGAATTCCGGACCGGGACGCCGTCCGGGCTTGAACAGGGTCGTTCCCCACATGTAACCCAGCCGATGATTCACCACATCCGCCGCTGAAACATACAGGTTGCAGATGGGATTGTAGTGGTTGTTCTCCCCCATCTGGCGCCGGATGTGATAGAAGGGGAAGGTCCGCAACAGATGCAAGACCTTCTCCAGTTCCTCGGCCGATTTCTTGATCAACGCTTCCTGCTGCTGTGTGGTGCCGGCCTGTCGGACAGCCTCACTGCCCAGGTAAACGGTCTTGGGTGCGATCCGGCTGGAGATAGCCGAGCGCCAACCGTACGAGCCGTATTGAGTGCGCATCCCGGCTGCCTTGGCCCTGGGCTCGAGCCAGTTCATGTCCACGCTCTGGATGTTGGGCCCCTTCAGTGTGCGCGGGAGTTCCTCTGCGAAGCGTTTGTAGGCGTCTAGGTCGTGCATGGGCTTCTGCTCTTAGGGCTCGGGCTGCTCTCCCTGGATGATGCGCAGGATGTCCGAAGCATCGGCTGCGCCGCTGTTGAACAGGTAGCAGCGCGTATTCTCCAGGAGCCTGCGGTAGAAGCTGCGCTGGGCCTCGATCCTCTCGGGTGAGCTCAGCAGCAGATGGGGATTAAAGAAGGGATGGGTCCGCGCGGAACGGATATCCGTCCGCGAGCCCAGGCTCTCTCCGTATTCGAGTATCCGCAGGGCATCTTCGGCCTCGGTGGCCACGAAGGGCGGCGATACCCTGTCATTCCGGAGGATGAAGAGCCAGCGGAGTGCGGAGCGCTTCACGTGTTTGGCCGGGCCGTCGATCCAGTAGGGATCCAGCATGGCATAGGATTTCCGCGTCGCCGTATAACAGAAGGGAGAGCCCCGGTCCAGCCGGCAGTTGTCCTCCTGGAGACACTTTTTGTTTTTGCAGTCATCCTTGAGCGCGATCACGTTTTCGCACTTGCTGTTGTCGAAGAGATCGGCGACACGGGGGTAGGAATCCACCGTATTAGAGGGGAGATAGAGCTTGCGTTCGCTGCAGTCGGTCGTCGCGAGGTTTCCGGAGAACCGGGTGAAGACCAGGTCGTTGGCCTGCAGCCTCATGCCCTCTTCCTTCACCAGCGAGTAGAACAGCTCTGTCTTCTTGGTCCCCTTGGGCCCGATCAGGATCAATCCGTTCCCGCCTTGCCAGTCGGCAGACATGCCACGCAGGCTGTAAACGTTGAAGATGCGTTCGGACACGTCCATGACCAGCCCCAGGGCCAGGCTGCGGAGCGGCCCGTAGTTGTCTGTGTTGACGAGAACCCCCGTCTTGGATTCGGAATTGTAAAAAGCACGCGGTTCACGCCCCGGGATCCCGTCCACCGCATAGATGATACCGTGGGGCTCTAAATCGGCTTCCAGCTGGGCCGGGTACCAGTTTTCCAGCCAGAAATCGTACAGGTGAGATACATTGGTTCTGAGCTGCACGATCACTCCGTTGATGTTCGCGTTCCACTCGAAATAGTTGGCGTGGCTGAGGTGGCCCTCCATTTCGGCTACGAAGGCATCCCGCATCTGCAGGGAGGCGGTGGAATCCACCGGCACTTCTCCCTGGTGGTGAGTGAGTGTATTGTTGAGACGGATGTGCTTGATCTTCTTGGCGGTCTTGAGCTTGGATAGGGCCTCGGCTATGCGGTTCATGCCTTCTTCCAGCTTCTCCGAGGATGTGGCATAGGAGATCCGGATGTTTTGCTCCGCTCCGAACGCCCCTCCCGGCACTATGGCTACATTGGCCTCCTTGAGGAGGTAATAGGCAAGACCGTAGGAGTTGCGGATCTGGGAGTTATTGAATTCCTTGTCAAAGTAGGCGGAGACATTGGGGAAAAGATAGAAGGCCCCTTTGGCTTTATAGCAGGAGATATGAGGCATGGTCTGGAGCCGCATCAGGACGTAGTTTCGGCGCCGCTGAAATTCTGAGTTCATCCGGCTGATCTCATACTGGGGACCGGTCAGGGCCTCCACGCTGGCCTGCTGCGATATGGAGCAGGCGTTGGATGTCGTGTGGCTCTGGATCTTGGCCATTCCGGAGATGATGTCGGCAGGGCCTGCGGCATACCCGATGCGCCACCCTGTCATGGAATAGGCCTTGGAGACCCCATTGATGATGATGGTCTTCTTCTTGATCTCGTCTCCCAGCGAGGCGAAGCTGACGAACTTGAAGTCGTCATAGACCAGCTTCTCATAGATCTCGTCGGCGATCACATAGATGTCTTCCTCCAGGATGACATCAGCCAGCGCCTCGAGCTGCTGCTTGTGGTAGGCTGCTCCGGTCGGATTGGAGGGATTGTTCAGGAGAATGGCCTTGGTAGAGGGTGTGATGGCGGATTTGAGCTGCTCCGGAGTGAGGAGGAAGTCATTTTCCTCGCGCGTTGCGACGAATACGGATTTGCCCCGGGCCAGCGACACCATGTGAGGATAGGAGACCCAATAGGGCGCGGGTATGATGACCTCATCGCCTTGATTCAACAGGGCCTGCGTCAGGTGATAGAGAGAACTTTTCGCCCCGCTCGAGACGATGACCTCGTTCATTTCATAGGCCAGTCCCAGGTCCTCTTCGAGGCGCTGGATGATGGCTTGTTTAAGGGCGGGCGTGCCGTCTGCCTGGGTGTACTTGGTGAAGTTTTGGTCGATCGCCTGCTTGCCGGCAGTTTTGATGTTATCGGGCGTGGGAAAATCCGGCTCCCCCACGCTCAGGTCGATGACATCCACTCCGCCCGCCTTCATGGCCTTGGCCTTGGCGGTCACCTTAAGTGTGGGGGACTCGCCGATTTGATTGGCTCTGTCTGATACTGTCATAGATACCTACTCGAGACGGGGATCAGGATTCGTCCTGCTTCTCTTCCACCTGAGTCTTGGCCTGGAAGTATTTTTTCAAGTCTACACCGGTCAGGGACTCGACCACTTCAGGCATCTGTGCCAAGATATCCGCCACCTGGCCGGTGATCTTGGTGGCCCCCGTCCCTTTGTCCCCTCCCACCAACACGATCTTGTCGACCTTGCTCAGGGGCTCGGACACGGCCCGGGCGATTTCGGGGAGGCTTTTCAGATACATTTCGAGGATGGCGGAATGATTGTATTTTTCCCAGGCCTCGGCCTTCTTGAGCATGGCCTCGGCTTCGGCGAATCCGCTGAGTTTTGTCTTTTCCGCTGCCGCCTGCCCCTCCATCTTCATGGCCTCGGATCTTCCCTTGGCTTCTGTCTGGATCCGGAAACCCTCGGCCTCGGCTTCGGCCTGGAGCTGGTACTTGCGCGCATCCGCCGGCTTGATCACATCCGCTTCCAGCTCCTTCTGCTTCCGCTTGATCTCGAGATCCTCGATCTTGATGGCCCCCTCTTTCTCGACCAGCTGTACGGCCGCCTCTTCCTTCTTGATATCCTTGTTGAGGCGGAAGCGCTCGAGCTCATAGGCGAAGTCGGCCTTGGCCTTTTTCTGGTTGACCGTGACCTGCGATTCGGCCTTCTTGGCCTCATTCTCCCACTGGGTCTTGGCGATCAGCGCCTCTGCGTTCAGCCGGGCCACCTCTCCCTCCCGATGGGCTTCGGAAGACTTGATAAGGGCCTCCTTCTCTGTTTCTGCCTCGGCGATGGCGGCATCCCGTTTGGCCGCTGCGATCTGGGGTTTGCCCAATGCATCCAGGTATCCTTGTGTGTCGCTGATCTCCCGCAGTGCGAAGGAGAGTAGGTTGAGGCCCAATCTCGAGAGCTCACTCTCTGCCGCTTGTGCGACTCTCTCAGAAAAATCCATCCTGTTCCGATAGAGGTCCTCCACGGTCAGGGTGCCGATCAAGGACCGCATTTTCCCGTCCAGGATGGTTTCCGCGACTTCGCGTATACCGTCTTTGCCGGTTCCCAGGAACTGCTCTGCTGCGACATGGATGGAGTTCTCATCCGATCCGATCCGGACTTGGGCTGCGGCCTCGGCCAGGATGAGGATCCCGCCATGAGTGAGGACCTCGGGCGTCTTGATGCTGAGGTTGATGACATCGACGGGCAGGACATCGTACGTCTCGAGGAAGGGCCAAACGAAGGCGCCGCCCCCGAGCCGGTAGCGGTATCCGATCCTGCGCGTGGTGCCGTCCGGTTCTGAGATGATCTTCTTGCGGCCGCCGGATATAATCAAAACTTCGTTGGGGCCGACTTTTTTATATTGCATGGCGGTCATTAAAATAATCAATCCGATAACGAGAACTATGCATCCGATCCAAATGAGAGTGGACAATAATGACATCGGGGCCTCCTTTGGAGTCTGTGGTTATGAGCAAGGAAAGGGTTATTATACGGACTTAGTCCCTTTTTTTAAAGCCCTTTACCTGAATTATTCATAAAAGCTGCCGCCCTTTTTCATCAACAACAAATCACATAATGTCGGCATCTTTTCATTTATATCGGCATCTTTAAACCAGGACAGAAAATCAGGAGAGGATTTTTTGTCGGAAGTAGGAGATCGTCTTCTCCAGCCCCTCATCCAGTCCGATTTTCGGCGCCCATCCCAGTTCCCGAGCGGCCAGGGTGTTATCCGGGCAGCGCTGGGTCGGATCGTCTGCCGGCAGGGCGACATGCGAGATCCGGGAAGAACTCCCAGTCATGCGGATGATCCTCTCTGCGATCTCCAGAATGGGGTATTCCTCGGGATTCCCGAGGTTGACTGGACCCATGAAATCCGGATGGGCCATCATGGCCGTCAGGCCCTGGATCATGTCGGTGACATAGCAGAACGAGCGGGTTTGATCCCCATCGCCATACACGGTCAGCGGCTCCCCGCGCAGAGCCTGAACGACAAAATTGCTGATCACGCGACCGTCTTCCACCGCCATGCGCGGCCCGTATGTGTTGAAGATTCGGCAGATCCGGATCTGGACATTGTTCTGCCGGTGATAATCCATCATCAGAGTTTCCGCCACGCGTTTGCCCTCGTCGTAGCAGCTGCGGACCCCGATGGGATTGACGTGTCCCCAATAGGTTTCGGGTTGGGGATGGAGCTCGGGATCTCCGTATACCTCGGACGTGGAAGCCAGCAGTATGCGGGCTTTGGTGCGTTTGGCAAGCCCCAGCATGTTGATAGTCCCCATGACACTGGTCTTGATGGTCTTGATGGCATTGTACTGGTAGTGGATCGGAGAAGCGGGACATGCGAGATGGAAAATACGGTCTACCTCGGCAAAGAACGGGTGGATGACGTCGTGCCGGGCCAGCTCGAAAAAAGGGTGCGCGAAGAGGTGGCGGATGTTGTCCTTGCTGCCTGAGAAGAAGTTGTCGATGCAGAGGACATCGGCTCCCTGTTCGATCAGCGTGTCACACAGATGGCTTCCCAGGAAGCCAGCCCCTCCCGTAACCAGCGTGTGGTTCTGGTCGTTCTTCATGATCGTCCTCGAGACATATGGCGTCTGCCGGACTGTCTCGGGTCAGGCATAGGCCATGAACAGCATGCTTTTTTCTTTGAGGAGGGCCTTCTGGCGTGCGATGAGCTCCTGGATCCCCGTGTCAGCTAGCTGCATGAGCTCCTGAAACTCCTCTTTGCGGAAAGGCCGCTGTTCCGCCGAGGCCTGGATCTCGATGATCTGGCCGGTGTCCGTGGCCACTACGTTCATGTCCACAGCAGCGTTCGAGTCTTCACGATAGTCCAGGTCGAGCAGGATCTCTCCCTCTACGATCCCGACGCTGATCGCCCCAGCCAGGTTCTTCAAGGGCATTGCCCTCAACGCTCCTCTGTCCATGAGCTTTTTCAGAGCGAGAGCCAGGGCAATGCACCCCCCGTTGATGGCAGCTGAGCGGGTGCCGCCATCTGCCTGGAGCACATCGCAGTCGATGATGATCTGCCGTTCCCCCAGGCTATGAAGATCGGTCACAGCGCGCAAGGAGCGCCCTATGAGGCGCTGGATCTCCTGGGTGCGCCCCGAGATCCTTCCCGGGGTTCGCTCCCTTTGGCTCCGGACCGCGGTGGAACGAGGGAGCATGGCGTACTCTGCCGTCACCCAGCCCTTGCCCTTCCCCTTGAGGAAGGGAGGGACCTTCTCTTCGATCGTGGCGGCCACCATGACCCGGGTCTTGCCCATTTCGATGAGTGCGGAGCCGTCGGAGTAGTCCAGCTGGTCGGCGGTGATGCGAACTTCACGCGGTGAGTCCGCAGGTCGATTGTCCTTGCGCATTATTGATTCCATTCAGGCGAACACCTGTGATTTCAATTTGGTGCCGCCGCAGTTCCCCTCTGGGATGATTCCGGCGAGCCGATGATATACTAGTCCAGATAAAAGTGCAACAGGACGAGTGGGGGCGGACTAAGGGCGTGTCCTCCAGCGGTCATGGAACCAGAACCAGTATTCCGGAGACTGCCGTATCTGATCTTCGATAATTTTTGTGCAGGCCTGGGTGATGTTGGCCGTGTCCCGCTCCCTGTCTCCGGTCTCCTCCACCTGGACCGGGGGGAAGACATGCACGCGATAGTTGCCAGCGGCAGAGGGAGTGCAGAATGTGGGAATGATCGGAGCGCCTGTCCTGAGATGGAACATGGCCAGGCTGGGTGTCGTGGCGGCACTCTTCCCGAAAAAATCGACAAAAACCCCTTCCTGCGCCAGGACATTCTGATCGATGAGGATGGCGACGGCTTCCTGGTTGCGGAGAGACTTCAGGATCTCTCGGCTGGCTTGAAATTTTGAGATGACTTTGGAGCCGAGGCGGCCTCGCAGTTTGTGGAGGGTCTTTTCAAGGAATGCGTTGTCGAGGGGGCGCGCCACAACGCTTATGGGGATGACAGGATTGATCGGAACCGGTGCGATCTCCCAGAGGCCGAAATGGGCGGTAAAAAGTAAAACGCCTTTCCCCTGGTCCAAGGCATCGTGCAGGTGTTCCTCTCCAACCAGCTCAATGTGCTGATCTCGCTTACGGGGGGGCTGAGAAGACAGATGGAAGAAATCAAAAAAAACGGTTCCGAAGTGGAGGAATACCCGTCGGATCAAGGCAGCTTTTTCCTCTTCGGAGATTGTGTCGCCGAAGGCTGTGGCCAGATTGGCCGCGGCCACTCCGTGCCACTTCGTGTCCATTTTGTGGATGAGCCGACCAAAGCCGCGGCCCAGGGCTCGCACCATCCTGCGCGGGAGCAGACGCAGGAGGCCCAGCAGGGCCGCTACCGGGAGGTAGATCAAGAAGGAGGCGGCTTTGGATTTCATGCGCATGAGATGGTTCCGATCCGGGAATGCATGTATTCAAAAAAGGCCGGGTCGATATCGAGAGCGATCTTGATATAATAGAGAGGCAGATCTTGACAATCCGGACGCGCGCTCAGCTTGACGGCATCCTTCTCGGTCGTGATTGCCGCCTGAGCTCCGGATTCCTCCATCTCGGCCTTTATACGGGCGATATCACGAGGGGAATAGGGATGATGGTCCGCAAAAAAGATCGTCCTGCCGGGATGGACGCCATGGGAATCGAGGAGCTTAAAAAATCGCTTCGGTCGTGCAATGCCGCAGAAAGCCAGGACCGTCTTCCCCTCCCAGTCGGTGAGGGGGGATGCCTCTGTCCGCGTGACCGAATACACATCTTGAGCGACCACGCGGTAGGAAAAGAACTGCGCAGCCGGGAAACGCCTGGTGAGTTTCTCCAGCGGAGGCTCGGGATGATCTTGCTTGATGAAGACGGCGTGTGCCCGTTTCAAAGCAGAAACGGGCTCGCGCAGGCGGATTTTTTCATCGGGATCGAAGAGAACGATATCCAGGTCCCGCCGCAGCCTGCGATGCTGGAAGCCGTCGTCCAGCACGGCAACCTGGAATCCGTCTGACCTGGCCATGCGGCAGGAAGCCAGCCTGTCTTTCCCGATGTAGACTCCGGCTTCGGGCAGGTTGAGGGCGACCATGTAGGGCTCGTCACCGGAATCGCGCCAGCTACCCTGCAGCTCGCC
The DNA here is from genome assembly GCA_965533275.1 of uncultured bacterium. Classification (GTDB taxonomy): domain Bacteria; phylum Acidobacteriota; class Aminicenantia; order Aminicenantales; family Aminicenantaceae; genus JAUXEH01. The sequence goes on along the minus strand of CBESWG010000045.1, from coordinate 356 downwards.
GCCTCGCGATAGGACCCCGCCGGTCCGCTCCCAACGGCCTCTGTAGCCTCGGGTGATCAGCGCGGGTCGGATGTTCTTCCCTTCCAAGTGCCTGAGGAGTTCCAGTGCCAGCGGTGTTTTTTCCGAGCCTCCGAAGCTGACGTTTCCAACGCTCACCACCGGCAGAGGCGCTTCCTTCGATGCCAGGAGGCCTGCCTCATACATCGCGTTTCGGATCCGGCATCCCAGCCGATGGAAAAGTGAGAACATAATAATCACCGGCCGCATGATGCGAATATACACCAATCCCCCTCCCTTGAGCAAGCCATCCGACCACCCCCTTACGTTCCCACCCACCCCATCCAACCTCCCCCCAT
>CBESWG010000044.1:0-24667 GCA_965533275.1 uncultured bacterium | reverse complement strand
GGGAGACGAAGCGGTCGGGGACGACCACGTCGCTGGCAGGGCTCCTCCCGATGGTAAAGACCGGTTTCGTGATCTCGCAGCTTTTCGCCTGGGAATCTTCCAGGATCAGCACCAGGTAGGGCACATGTTCCTCCCTCTCAAGCCTGCCCGCGGACCTCCTCCAGGACTTTCAGCTTGGCATCGATCAGGTCCTCATGACGGAGGCGGAGAAGCCGGGCCAGTTTATGGACGAAGTGATCCTCGTAGCGGTTGAGCTCCTTGTCCGCGTAGATGATCCTCCAGGTGAGCTCGACGATACGGATCTTTTCGGCCAGGGAATAGTTTTCGTTGATGAGGCCGGTGAACTCATAGAGGTCGACGCTCTCCTCACGCCTGGAATGGGCCACTTCCAAGAGGGCTTCGACGGCCTCCTCGGGTATCCTGAGCTCCTTCTGGAGGACTGCGGACAGCGTGGCCTTTTCCAGCGAGCTGAGATCATCGTCGGATCTGGCCACTTCCAGGAGCACGACACAGGTCGCGATTTGGAGGCGTTCGAGGGTGTCGGAGGCGGAGCTCTCCAGATACGGGATGTCGTTGTCGGTGAGTTTCAAAATTCGGTTTTTCAGATTAAACATTCGGGTCCGCTCAAGGGTCATATTAGTCGGCATCCGGGCTGGAGTCAAGGCCGGGCCATGAACTGGAGAGCCCGTAACAAAAAAAAATATAAAATTTTTAAAAACACGCTTGACATACGGATGCTATGAGCGCTATTATAGATATGGCTTTGCTTGGCCGGCTGGGTAGAGCCCCCACCTTTTTGGTTCCCATCATCAACCCCCCTTTTGCTGACATCAGCCGGCAACCTCCCCCCTCTGAAATATCTCCATTATATGAGGTAAGCCCCCTGTTTCCCCTGGGGGGAGAGTGTCATACTCCCTTTTTTCTGCATAATGGCGTGGAATAGCAAAATCGCTAGCATGGGCATAAATTGGGTATAATATATACCCAGTACTAGAAATTGCGTAGGAAGGTGGCCAGATTGACGTCCTGATTGGTCAGATCGAGCTTGGTGCGTATGTTTTTCCGGTGTCGTTCCACCGTTGCCAGAGAGATTTTCAGGAGCTCGGCGATATCCTTCGAGGATAGGCCGCCCCGGATCATGTTGCAGATCTCGACCTCCCGGGGTGTCAGGTTGGCGGTCTTTTCCGTGATCCGGGATGCGTAGTATGAGGCCACATTGTCCAGGCTTTGGCGCAGGACATCCAGCAGCGGCTTGGGATTGGGCAGCACTTCCATCTTGTCCAGGATAGGCACGAGCACGCGCTGGACATTGAGCGTTATGTCATCCTTGATCTTTTGTTTTTCAATCTCGACCTGAGCGATAATCTCGCCGAGGGCTATGTTCTTCTGTTCCAGGGCCTTCTTCTGGTCGCGCAGCTCGGACTGGGAGAGGAGCAGGGCTGCTTCGGAGGCTTTGCGGTCGGTGATATCCTTGGTCACGAACACGAAACCGCGAAGCTCCCCTTTTGCATCCTTGATGACACTCGACGACGCCTCGGCTTCGAACATCGTTCCATCCTTGCGCACCACTTGGAATTCGACGTTCTGCATACTTCCTTCTCGGACGACCTCCTCGATGTTGCGTATGGCCCGGGCCTGATCTTTTTCTGCCATCAACTCAAGAGAATCCTTATGCAGCAGGTCCTTCTTAGAATTGTATCTGAGTTGTTCGAGGGTGGCTCGGTTACATTCGATAACTCTGCCACTACTGTCGGTCACCGTGATGGCATCCGGGGAGGAATCCAGGATAGTGCGGAGAAGTTCCTCGCTTGTTTTCAGGGCGGATTCTGCTTTTACGCGCTCCTCGATCTCGAGCTGCTTGCGAGCATTGGCGATGGTGAGCTCGGCGGTTCTTTCTTCGACACGTGATTCCAACTCGTCATGGGCCTGCTTGAGGGCTCTCTCGGCCTCCTTGAGGTCAGTGATGTCTGTGACGATCCCCAGGATGGCGGTCTCGTTCTCGTAAGAGAACCGGCGGGTGGAGACCAGCCCGTTCAGATGTCTCCCGGATTTGGTCACGAAGGTGTACTCCTGCGGCGGGAGCTCTTCCTCAAGCATCTGGCGAGCGAAGTTCTGCTGGATGAGGGGACGTGATTCAGGCACAAACAGGCAAAAGTAATCGAAGTCCGGGGAGTAGAACTCTTCACGCGAGTAGCCCATGAGATCTTCGCACATCTTGTTGGCGAACACGACGCGGCCCTTTGCATTGATGAAGATCATGTTGGGCGATTGTTCGGCCAGGGCACGAAACTTTTGTTCGCTATCCCGGAGCGCCTGTTCGTTCGTCTTCAGTTCTGTGATGTCCTGGTTGAGCACGATGAACTTGATGACCCTCCCATCCTTCACGTAGGGTGTGATGTAAGACTCGAACCATCTCTGGGACCAGTCCGCGAGAACCATAGATATTTCGCTTCGGGCAGCTTCCCCGGTACGGGCCATACTCTCTAAGAGCTTTTGGATATTAGCATGATCCTTGGCGGGCATGTGATCTTTGATACTGGTACCCACCACCTCGTCTTGGCTTTTGCCTCCGAATGACCGGTTTATGTAGAGGATGGTCCTTTCCAGATCAAGTTCGAGGATTTGAAAGGGAAGCTGCTCGAAGATTTTCTGCCACGTGGCCCCGGAATCCAGGTCTACGCTTTCCCTTTTAGTCATGTAGGTTCTCCCGGGCGCTCGGTATTTGGATGCATCCTATGCCACATTCTAGCTTTTTTGCGGGCTTATGTGAAAGCAGCATTTCCGTTTGCTGGAGTTATGTGAGAGCAAGGTTTAGTGCTTAGAGGGCTGGTTTTGGGGTCAAAAGTGGCGGTTTAAGACCTAAAAAATGGTATTTTAAGGACGTAAGTTATTTATTTTCAGATAGATTTCATGGTCTGACCCCGAATTATTCGTAGCGGAGGGAGTCGATGGGATTGGCGGAGGCGGCTTTGACGGCCTGGTAGGAGACGGTGACGAGTGCCACGAGGAGGGCCAAGAGGGCCGAGATCAGGAACGTGAGCGGGCTGATCTGTATGCGATAGGCGAAGTTCTTCAGCCAGTTCTGCATACTAAAATAGGCCAGCGGCCAGGCGATGAGGTTGGCCAGCAGGACCCAGCGCGTGAAGTCCTTGGACAGGAGTGACACGACCTGTGTGATGGAGGCGCCCATGACCTTGCGGACACCGATCTCCTTGGTGCGGATCTCAGCCGAGTAGGCGGAGAGGCCGAAAAGACCCAGGCAGGAGATGAAGATGGCGAGCAGGGAGAAGACCTTGAAGACGTCGCTCATCTGGATCTCTCCGGCATAGAGGCGCGTCAGTTCGTCGTCTACAAAGGAATAGAGGAAGAGGTTCTGCGGTGCGACATCCCCCAGCTTGGATTCCATGAACTTGATGACATCCTGTGTGCGGCCTTCCTGGAACCGGATCATGAGGTGGGAACTCCCCATAGGCCGGTAGTCGAGCACCAACGGCTCGACCGTGTTGTGGAGGGAGGCGAAGTTAAAATCTTTGACAACACCGATGATCTCGGCCGTATGGCCCCGGAAGTTGGAGCCCGTGGTCCCCACGGGATTCTCCAGGTTGAGGGCGGCCACCGCGGCCTCGTTCAGGATGAAGGCGGGGCGCTCCCTGTTCATGCCCTTGAAGCTCCGGCCTTCGAGGACTTTGATGTTCATGGTCTCTATATAGTCCTCGTCAACGCGGAGGTATCGCATGCTGGGGAGCTGCTGGTCGTCTGAGACTCCCTGGGGACGGAGGTTCTCGACGCTGAGGCGTTCGCCGGGCAGGTTGGAGGCCAGGCCCACGTGGGAGATGGCGGAGTGCCCCAGGAGCTCGGCCTTCAGGGGCTGTGTATCTTGGACGGCGTTCTGCCGCATGGTGCCGTAGAGCTTGACGGCCAGGAGGTTCCCTTTGTTGAATCCCAGGTCGCGGTTCTGGAAGTAGGAAACCTGACGGAAGATGGTGATGGTGGAGAAGATCATGAAGATCGAGACCACGAACTGGAAGACCACCAGCCCGCGGCGCACGTTCGAGGCGCCCGAGCCGGGGCTTCGGAGGCTGCGCAGCGAGGTGGCGGGCCTGAATCCGGCCATGAACAGCGCGGGGTAGAGCCCGGAGGCCAGGCTCAGGATCACGATGATGGACAGGAACACGGCGAGGTTTTGAGGCAGGATAAGGAGTCCGAATTCGAGCTCCCGTCCTGCGAGGTTGTTGTAGAGAGGGAGTACCAGCTGGAAAAGGACGAGCGCCAGGACAGCCGAGACCACGGTCTGGAGGAAGCTCTCGCCCAAGAACTGCCGGATGAGCTGCGGGCGGTTGGCTCCCATGACCTTGCGGACGCCGACCTCTTTCATGCGCTTGAACGCCTGCGAAGTGGAGATGTTGACGAAGTTTACGGCTGCGATCACAAGCAGAAACACAGCGATGGCCGAGAAGATGTAGACGTAGGCGATGTCGCTGTTGGGGCCCATCTCCTGCTCCAGGTGGGAGCGCAGATGGATGTGCGAGATGGGCTGGAAGTGCAGGCGCGTGCCCTCGAGGATCTCCTCCGGTGTGCCCCGTTCTTCGCCATAGAAGTTGACGGTGAAGTCGGGCATCTTGGCCTCGGCCTGGGCCAGGGGCGTGTTTTCCCCCAGGAGAACATAGGTAAAGAAGTGGGCCCAGCCGCGGGCCACGAGCCAGTCCTCGGCTCCCTGCCGGGTCATGAGCTGGTATAGGGACTCCATGGAGACAAGGTAGTCGAACTGGAGATGGGTGTTGAAATCTAGGTCGGCTATAACACCCGTTATGCGGTAAGGAATGTTCCGATTCTCGTTCAAGATGGACTTGCCGATGGGATCCTCTGAGCCGAAGTAGCGGCGGGCCATGTTCTCGGTCAGGATCATGGTGTTGACTTCTTTCAAGGAAGTCTCAGGATCTCCCTTGAGGAATTCCAGGTCGAATATCTCGATGGTACCGGGATCCGAATAATAGCCTCTCTCCTCTTCGAACCTCTTGGGGAGGCCGTCGACTGGGTTGTAGGACAAGATGTTCGTGTAAAGGTAGAAGATGCGTGAGGCAAGCTCGATCTCGGGGATGGACTGCTGGATCTCCAGGCCGTGAAGGGGCGATACGACGGCCCAGTGCCGGGCGTCTCCTGTGAGGCCTTCGTTGGTGATGCGGTAGATGCGGTCGGACTTGGGGAAATCCTTGTCCCAGTTCAGCTCGTCTTTGATGTGGAAGAACATAAGCAGGCTGCAGGCAATCCCAATGGCCAGGCCAGAGATATTGATGACGGTGTAGACCTTGGATTTTCCGAGGTTGCGCAAGGCGGTCCTTAGGTAGTTCTTAAACATAGAGATCTCCTTGTCTCACAGGATGACTATGGCAAGTTCCGTGCCAAGTTTGCCCGAAGGGATCTCATATGAGGTGATCAGGGAGGAATCGGGGTAAACGCAGGAGAGATGAACCTGATAATTGTCCGAATACGTACACAAGTTGTCTGACGCTGGACAGGCAGGCCGACCAAGAGGTAAAGGCCATCTCGGCTGGCATCGTGCCGACGGGTTTGTTCATCCAAGGGTGACACGCCGTGAAATGAATAAATAATATTGTGCACTCGTACTCTGATTGAATGTATAATGACAATCAATATGATGAGTTGGGGGAGATCATGAATATAATGTACTTCGAGCCCATGGGCCGCGCCTGGAACAGGATGAAGATCGCACTGTTCAAGCCCTTCGACCTGCACAAGTGGTTCATCGTGGGATTCAATGCGTTCCTGGCCACGCTTCTGGACGGTCACGGTGGAGGAAATGGATCGCGAGCCGGGGCGGGTGATGACATGAGCTTCGGCGAGTTTGTCCGTCTGCCCCATAGAGGCTGGGAGTGGCTGATGGAAAACCCGGGCTGGTTCATCGGGATCGTGTTCGCCCTGTTTGTCGTCATCTGCATCGCGGTCGCGCTCACGTGGGTGAGCTCCCGGGGTACACTCATGTTTATCGACAGCGTGGCCCTGAACCGGGCCGAGATCGCCAAGCCTTGGCGGGAAAAGAGCAGGGAGGGAAACTCCCTTTTCGTGTGGAGGCTGGTGTTCGGCGCTCTGAGCTTCATTGGAGTCATCCTGATCCTGGCCATCTTTTTCAACGGCTCTTCATACCTGTACCACACAGTGCATCCCGACCAGGTGCCCATCCTGTTCATCGTGCTCATGGCACTGGCATTCTTGCTGTTCATGATCCTGGTGGGATACATCTCACTGTTCCTCACCGGTTTCGTGGCCCCGCTCCAGTATAAGCACGGCCTCACTACGACACAGGCTTGGGGCCGTTTCATGGCGATCTTCAGCAAACGTCCCTTCCATTTCATCCTGTTCGGCTTCGTGTGGTTCATCCTGAATTTTGCAGTCGTTTTTACGCTTATCATCGCCGGGCTTCTGACCTGCTGCATCGGGATCCTGATCCTGATCATCCCCTTCATCGGCACCGTGGCGACACTCCCGATCTGGTACACGCTCCGGGCATACACACTGGAATACCTGGCCCAGTTCGGCCCGGAATACGACCTCTTCCCCGAGCCCGTGCCAGACGAACTTCCGGAGGCTGCAAAAGCATAGGAGCAGATCAGAACGCAAACCGGAGTTCCGGTACTTCACCATGCTTCCTTCTGTAGTCTGATAGCGGCCTGAATCTATTGGAATTGTGCTTAAAACGCTGCTTTTACCCCAAAAAGTGTCGGTTTAAGCTCTAAAAAGTGGCACTGTAAGGGTGTAACTTATTTATTTTCAGTGGGATTTCATGGTCCGACCCCGAATTAGCGGCGGTAGAGGAAGATGAGGTGGACGTCGGTGGGCTCGAGCTCGACGGTCTTGCGGTCGATCTCCTTTTCTTCCCAGCCGGGCACGCGGTAGTTGTGGGTCACGACCAGCGTCCCGGGCTTCAGCTGCTCCTCGAAAATCGGGCGCAGCTTCTCGTTGGAGCGGGTCAGCAGGTAGACCGTGACCACGGTGGCGGCCGAGAAATCGGCTTTGAGCACATCACCCAGCCGGAATTCGGCCCGGTCCTCTACCCCCGCTTGGATGGCACCCTCCAGTGACTCCTCGATGCGCTTGGGATTGAAGTCGATGCCCACGCCGTGGGCTCCGAACTTCTGTGCGGCCAGGATCACGATGCGGCCGTCTCCGCAGCCCAGGTCGTAGACCACGTCGTCCTCATCCACCTGGGCCAGAGCCAGCATCGCGTCGGCCACGGGCAGGGGCGTGGCCACGAAGGGGGCCAGGTCCTGGGGATGTTCGAGGCCGTGCCATCCTTCCTTGATGGCGAGCTCTCCCGTATCGTCGCGGACAAAGGAGTAGGTCTTTCCGGGCTCGAGGTCCCCGCGCGACATGGAATAGAGCCGCGCAAACGTGATCGTGATCCGCTCCCCTTCCGAGTAGGTGTCGATCTCCCCGGTGTCGAGGATGCGCTGCTCCGGCGGCTCCATTGAATCGGTAGGCTTGACCGTGTACTCGACGAAGCTCTCGAGCCCGTTGCGGATGCTGATGCTCTTCCCGGTGACGATGCGGGCAATCCTCAGCTGGCGCTTCAGGTGCGGATCCGTGACCTCCACCTCCCCTCCTCCGCACGCGCAGAGGACTAGGCCAAGGACCAATGCCAGTGCTAAAAGCCTGATGCAAGATACTCTCTTTGCTGGCATATTCTTTCCCGCCTCCCTCGTCCCTTACCTCTGGATCTTCACCCGCAGGAGGGGCCAGTCGTTTGTCCCGTCGTATTTTTGAGGGTCTTCCTCTTCCTGAGTGTTTCCCAGGATGTCCGTGGCCCGGACGTTGATAAAATAGGTGCCCGGGCTCGTGAAGACCAGCCGGGCCTCCCAGAAGACCCAGACGTGATCGGCATCGATGCTCTTCACGATGTTCGCATCCTTCCATGTCTTCCCGCCGTCGGTCGTGACCTCCACCTTAGCGATCCGCGTCCCTCCGAATGCGGCTCCCCCAAGCTTGAAGGGCTGGCGGAGGCGGATTGAGGTCCTCCCGCGTGGGAAGAAGATAGTGGAGTCGACCGCCATGGGAGGCGAGCAGTCCCAACCCCGGTCCTCCCAATAGTCTTTAATAGGGCGGTCGATGACCTCGATGGTCTTGATCCAGGCGGGTTGTTTGACGCCGTAGAAGCCGGGATTCAGGATGCGCACCGGGAAGCCATGTTTCTCCGGGATCGGTTCTCCGTTCATGTACAGGGCCAGCAGGATGCCGTTGTCCACAAGCTGGCCCATGGTATGCGAGGCATAGTAGCCGTCGGCTCCCTCGTAGCGCACTCCGGTAGCTTTGTTATCGAGCCCCAAGTCGGACAGAAGATCGTGCAGGAGGATCCCCTTCCACACTGCGGTGGAAAGGAGGGGGCCGTTGGGGGAGTTGCCTATGCACTCCACCGTGAGGGTGAGTTCCTGCATGGGCATGGCATACAACTCCGCCAGGGAGAAGCTGCGAGGTTCGGATACGTTACCCTTTATCTCCAAGCGGTAGGTGTCCGGATCGATCTTCGGCACCTTCCCGATCCGCGTGATATAGTAGTCGTCATTTGCGGTGATAAATGCGGGGAAGTCACTCCCCTGCCCGGCGCTTCCCGCACCAAGAAGGAATACGCCACATGCGCCAAACACAATACATAAAATCCAGGCCTGATTTCTCATGGGGTCCCTCTTCTCCCTATGTACCACACCCGCTCCCCGATGTCATTACTTTTTTGGGGTCGGACCATGAAATCCTACTGAAAATAAAGAAGTTACACCCTTACAGGCCCACTTTTCAGGGCTTAAACCGCCACTTTTAGCCCTAAAAAGGGGACTGTAAGCTCAAAAATTTGCCTTTCGCTGCCAGGAAAATGTACCATGGGGAATGCTCAAAGGAATCCTGACATGAGAGACATCCTCCAGCTCTACCGAGAGGAGTGGATCCGGTTCAAGACCCGCTATCTCAAGATCTTTCTACTGGCGCTCCTGATATTCTTCCTGGTGGCAGTCGTGAGCTACATCATCCTGCTGGGCCGGCCCGAGTTCACGGAGCAGAAGTTCATAGAACTCGCAGAGCGGCTGATGGCCAAGGTTCCCCTGGACAAGGGTATTTTCGTTACAGCCGTGGGGATCCTGCTCAGTAATTTCACGGCCGTGTGCCTGGTCCTCGGACTCGGCATCCTCCCCTTCCTATTTCTGCCCGCGTTCGGCATCATACTCAACGGGGGGGCGATGGGTGTCCTGACCGCGTTCCTGACCATACGCGGCGTCGACCTCGGCCCCGTACTCCTCTTCGGCCTCCTCCCCCACGGCATCTTCGAGATCCCGGCCTTCCTCTATGCCGCCACGCTGGGGATCGGCCTCTGCCTCGGAATGACCCGTTTTGTCCTTACGGAAATTTTCGGTATAGGCCGCACAGCCGGGAATACCCAACCTGAGGAATCATCCTCGGACGACCTACAATCCCACAGATCAGCTGCACCGGAAAGCTTCGCCGACCTCTGGAGGCACACCCTCCGTTCCTTTGCCATGGTCGTCGTTCCCCTGCTCCTGATCGCCGCCGCGATCGAGGCCTTCATCACACCGGCCCTCATCCGTACCTTCATCGGAAGCCTCGACCTGCTTTAATAACATAGACCCATGGGATTCGACCTGACTCTCACCCAATGGCTGGTCCTCATCGGCTGCAGCCTGCTCATCGGCATGGCCAAGGCCGGCATCCAGGGCATGGGCCTCATGATGGTGCCCATCATGGCCTTTGTCTTCGGCAGCCGGCCGTCGACCGGCCTGGTCCTCCCCATGCTCATCATCGCGGACATCTTCGCTGTACGCTACTACAACCGGCATGCCCAATGGGGACACATCGTCCGGCTCTTGCCCATGGCCGTGATCGGAGTCCTCATCGGTGTCTTCGTGGGCGGCCGCATCTCGGAAGCCGCATTCAAGAGCATCATGGCCGTCCTTATCCTCATCGGAGTCGCCGTCATGATCTGGCGTGACCTCCGCCGGCTCGAATCCCTCCCTGACCGGCGCTGGGCCGCCCCCCTCACCGGTACTGCAGGGGGCTTCGCCACTATGATGGGCAATGCCGCCGGCCCCATCATGTCGCTCTATCTGCTGGCCATCCGCCTGCCCAAGCTCCATTTCATCGGGACGGCCGCCTGGTTCTTCTTCCTCATCAATGTCTTCAAGGTCCCCTTCCACATCCTCTCTTGGAAAACAATCACCCTCCAAACCCTGGCCCTTAACCTGGTCATGGCACCGGCCCTAATCGGGGGCGTATTCTTGGGGATAAAGATCGTGAAGGTGATCCCGGAGAGGGCCTACAGGATCCTGGTGATCGCCACGACGACAGCAGCCGCCGCCCTCTTGCTCAGGTAGATTCTCTCTCGCCTGCCTGGAGGAGGCCCCTGCTCAATCCCAGGTCTCGAGCTCGTTGAAGACCGCCCCGCATGTCATGCACGAGAAGAGCCGCGTCTCGATCTCCTGGGGAGGCGCATCGGGATCGTCCTTTTCGATAATCGTGGCCATCATGTAGCCACGATGAAAGCAGTCTGCAGATCCACAAAAAGGGCATTTCAACTGAGCGTCTTGGTCTGCCATCAATCACCCCGCTAATAGGCGTTGGCCCAATTCTATCAGATTCCAGAGAAAATCTCGATCAGATTTTGAAACCAAGCGCTAAAAACGAAATGAAACCATCACTTGCCTGTTGCTGACTCAAACGGCAGGAAAAGGTCAGGTGAAATGCATTGCTGGGTGCTATTCCTCTCATTAATCGGTGACTTCCACTCCCCGCCAAAATGCTACTCGACCGGTAATTTCTTTAGCCGCTTCTTTCGGCGATGGATAATACCAGGCAGCATCTTTGTTTTCTTCACCATCAACAACGATTGAATAATAGCTCGCTTCACCTTTCCAGGGACAATGTGTTTTGGTATCGCTTTGTTTAAAAAATTCCTTATTTATAGAAGAAGAGGGAAAATAATGGTTGGCTTCTACGACGACCGTCTCCTCACTTTCCGCCAATACTTGACCTTTCCAAATTGCTTTCATTTTTTCCTCCAGCCAGAAGTACAACATACATACTATAGATGTGATATGTATTCGTCTATTGGACTTTAGCCCTATATGAACAGATGTGATAGTGGATGGAGCTGAGGGAATCTCAAATACCCCTGGCCGGACTCGAACCGGCGACACACGGATTAGGAATCCGTTGCTCTGTCCAGACTGAGCTACAGGGGTATCTACACCCATGTATAGCCGAAAAGCCAAAAAGGGTCAATATTCATGTAGAGGACTAGCGACATTGCGAGCGCCCTAAGTTGTCATTGCGAGGCGTGAAGCGCCGAAGCAATCTTATGGATGATCTGTGAGATTGCTTCGCTTCGCTCGCAATGACTGTCAAACGCGATGACGGTCAAAGAGATGGAGGCGAGATCAAGGAGGCGAGCTTCTGGGACAGCCGCCCGTTGCGCTTGACAGGTTTGTCGTTCTGGATCGCGATGTGCAGGGCCTTGTAGGTGCCCACCACACAGCTCAGTTTCTTGGCCCGTGTGAGCGCCGTATAGAAAAGGTTGCGCTGCAGCATGATGTAGTGCTGTGTCATAAGCGGCATCACCACGGCCTGATACTCGCTCCCCTGCGACTTGTGCACGGAGATGGCATAGGCGTGCACCAGCTCGTTCATCTCCTCCCGCGAATAAGTCACGGGCCTTCCGTCGAAATCAACCACTACCTGGAAGGACTTCCGGTCGAAATCCCTCACCGAACCGATGTCGCCGTTGTAGATGTCCTTGTCATAGTTGTTCCGGATCTGCATGACCTTGTCTTTAAGCCGGAACTCCCGGTTCCCGACCTGGAAGCCGTCGTTCAGAGGATTGAGCGTCTTCTGGAGCTCACGGTTCAGGTTGTCCACACCCACCAGCCCCCGATACATGGGGCTTATGACCTGGATCTGCGGCGACAGCGGGTCCAGCCGCAGCTTCTTGGGGATGCGCGACAAACACAGACTCAAGATCGTCTGGAAGGCCTCCTGCTCGTCCTCCTTGTATATGAAGTAGAAGTCCGAGTCTTTGTCTCCTTTTTCGGGAAACTCCAGCTTGTTCCCATGGTTCACCTGGTGGGCGTTGAGGACGATCAGGCTCTCCCTCTCCTGCCGGAAGATCTCGTCGAGGCGCACCACCGGGATCCGGCCCGACACGATGATGTCCCGCAGGAGCGTGCCAGGGCCCACCGAGGGCAGCTGGTCCTTGTCCCCCACCACCACCAGCCGCATCCAGCGCGGCACGGCCTTCAGCAGATGATACATGAGCGACAGGTCCACCATGGAGAACTCGTCGATGATCAGGGCGTCGCCCTTCAGGGGATGGCCTTCGTCCCGCCTGAAGCTGCCCTGCCCGGGGACGAACTCGAGAGTCCGGTGCAGAGTTTTTGCCTCCCTCCCCGTCGCCTCAGCCAGCCGCTTGGCCGCCCGCCCCGTGGGTGCCGCCAGGAGCACGGCCCGCTCCCACTGGCGGAAGATCTCCACCACGGCCCGGATGATGGTGGTCTTACCGGTCCCTGGTCCCCCTGTGATCACCAGGACGTTCGCCTGGATGCTCTGCCGGATCGCCTCCTTCTGTAGGGGCGAGAACGTGATCCCCATGTCCTTCTCGACTTTATCGATGGCCGCTTCCACATCAAAGTCCGGAGCCTGGGAATCGAAGGACACCAGCCGCTCCAGGTAGTGCACCACATCATCTTCGGCCTTCTTATAGAAGGGCAGGTAGATCGCCCGGCCCGAATCCGTGTCCTCTGTAACGACCAGCTTCTCCCTGATCAGGGCTTCGACCGCCTCCGCGGCCTGCTCCTGCGAAACCTCGAGCTCCCCACAGCAGGATTCGGTCAAATCTGTTTCCAGCGAGAAGACGTGGCCCTGCTCGTTGTCCTTCTCCATCAGGTATACTATGTAGGCCCGGACCCTTTCCGGGGCCGTGGGGCTCATCCCCAGCTTGAGCGCGATCTGGTCCGCGGTCTTGAATCCGATCCCCCAGATATCGTGACAGGCCTGGTAGGGATTGGTCTTGAGCACATGGAACGAGTTTTTGCCGTACTGCTTGTAGATCTTGGTGGCGAGAGTGGTGGAGATGCTGTGTTCCTGAAGGAAGATGATCAGCTCCCGGATGTCCTCGTGTTCGGCCCAGGATTTCTTTATCTCACGCAGTTTGACCTGTCCCACTCCTTCGACCCTCTTCAGCTTATCGGGAGCGGAAGACAGGATGTCGATCGTTTCTGCACCGAACTTCTTGACGATGCGTCGGGCCAGAACCGGCCCGACTCCCAGGATCAGGCCCGAGGCCAGAAATTTCTCTATACCCTTCTCGGATGAGGGCAGGACCGGCGTGAAGTTTTCCACCCGCATCTGGCGCCCGAAGCGGGGATTCATCTCCCACTCCCCTTTGACCTTGAGCACTTCCCCCGGCGAGAGCGGAGGGAAGCTGCCGATGATGGTCACCTGTTCGCCTTCTTCCGGCATGAATCGGCACACGGTGTAGCCGGTGTCCGGGCTGTAGAAGACGATGGATTCGATGGTGCCGGTCAGGTATTCCATGCGATTTTCAATCCTTCAATCTGATCAACTCTCGGTTTTCTTGATCCTCACCGCATCCCCGACACGAAGGCCCAGCTCCTCGGCGGCAGAGCCCTCGCTTACGGCGAGCTCCACGAGCCCCACGCTCCCGATCAGGAAGAGGGGCGTCCCCTTCTCTCCCCGTGCATAGCTCTCCTGGAAAGGCACCACCACGCCGCCGGCCTCACACCGCAGTCCCTCCTTCTCCTCATCCGCCAACTCTTCCAGCTGCCGCACGGTCACGTTGGTGATTGCGTTCCCGAATTTGTCGACGTACACGACCTGCCCCTTGATCGCACTCCCCCGCTTTTTCGCCTCGGGCAGGTCAATCTCTATATAGGAGACGCATTCCGGGCCGAATTTTTCGCAGGGGACGCCGAGCGTCAGCTGGGCCGCCACAGGCGCCATTCGGTCTCGCCCCTCGAATGTGCGGCTCACCTCCAACAGGAAATAGCTCTTTTCCTGCAGGAAACGCACGGAACTTGGCGGATCGTCTTTCAGCACACGGGTCAGCACACCATTGTCCGGGGCGATAAAATAATAGTTGCTCTGCGTCGCAGCCAGAAGCACCTCTCGGGAACTGCCCACTCCCGGATCCACGACCACCACGAACACGGTCCCCTCCGGGAAGAACCTGTAGGAGGCCCACAGCTGAAACGCTGCCGCCTCCACTCCGAAGGACGGAACACGGTGAGTGATGTCGACTAAACTGGCCTCTGGATTGATCCCGAGGATCACGCCTTTCATGGAAGAGACGAAATAATCCTCCTCCCCAAAATCCGTGAGCAGCGCGATGACGGGTCGTTTCATTTAGATACCATGGTATTTCATATACCACCGGGGGGTCAACAAAACCCTGCCTTTAACGGCACGAACCCTTGAAGAGTCACCCGCTTTCATGATAATTTCTCATCGATGAAGTTTCTCAAGGCCCTGATCAACTCCCTGCTCACCGGCCTGTTCCTCTGCTCTCTGATCGCGCTCCTGATCCAGGACTTGAACATCAAGCTCGACTTCGCCCCGGGGCCCTTCCTCCTGCTCACCCTCTATTTGATGGTTGTCTACGGCCTGCTCGCGGCGCTGGTGGGCATCCTTGCATTCTTTGTAACACAGTTTTTTGCCGGGCGTTCATTCAAGATCGCCCTGGTCTCCCCCAGTTTCCTGATCATCGGATTCACCGCGGTCAACATCCTGGCCTTCCTGCTGATGAGACAGAACTTCCAGCATTTTTCATCCCTGTTTTCCCCTGAGGTCAGCGAACTCTTCAACCGGCAGCAGGTCACGCTGGCTTTCCTGGCCCTCCTCGGCGTGCTGGTCATCATCTCGGGTCTGGGAGAAAGGAAAAGGATCGTCTTCTATATCCTCTATTTCCTGCTCTTCGGCTTGAGCATGGCCTACATCGTCCGCCTCAGGACCCAGTTCCCGAAGTATTCGGAGCCGGAGCCCCTGGCTGCGCTCGGCCCCAAGCCGATCGACAAGAGGCTGACACTCATCGGTATGGAGGGGCTGAGCATCGACTTCCTCATCACGTTCCTCACCGAGGACAAACTCCCCAATTTCAACTTTTTGATCGAGAACGGCAGCTGGGGAACCCTGCAGAACTTCACTCCCAACGAGATGCTGCTGCTCGACACATCCTTTAACACAGGCATGCTTCCGTCCAATCACCTCCGCCTCTCTTCCTATGAATACACCCTCCTGAACCTGAAACAGGCATATGAGGTCGTACCCCGCTATCTCCTGTTCAAGCAGCTGACTCGCATCGGGCTGCTGTCCCAGCGGGAATCGCCCAAGACTCAGTACGTCAAGGACATCTGGGACATCTTCCGCGCCAACGGCACACCTTTTCTCGAACGGGGTTGGACCCTGCACCCCGATCGCTCGCCCATCACGCCGGAAGCGGAGACGGCCTTCAACCGGATCTACGAGGACCTGCGGTTCGACACCAGCGCAGAATACGGCAAGCTCAAGCAGGCGCTGTGTTCAGACTTCATGCTGGAGAGCGGCGTGACGGCGGCGCGTGAGGAGTCGCAGCCCCAGCTCGTGTCCTTCCTGCTGCCGGGGCTGAACACTGCTAAAAGATATTTCTACAAATACAGCTATCCTGAACTCTTCGGCGAGATCGATCAGGAACAGCTCATGAGTTACAGCACGGTCATCGAGCGCTACTACCAGTACTATGACGAGGTCATCGGCAAGTATCTGGCATCCAAGAAAGACGATGAACTCCTGGTGGTGTATTCTCCCCACGGTGTGGACGTGCTCCCCATGTCACAGCGCATCTCGGAGTGGATCTTCGGGGATGCCGAGGTCTCGGGCTACCATGAGCGCGGCCCCGAGGGCGTCATCTTTTTTCTGGGAAAAGACATCGCGCCGGACCGCACCATCACGGAGATGCAAATCATCGACGTGACTCCCACCCTGCTCCACTACCTGGGACTGCCCGTGGGCAAAGACATGGACGGCGTGGTCAACAGCGCGGTCTTTGCAGATGAATTCAAATCCGAGCCCGTACTCTACATCTCCTCCTACGAAGAGCACGACATCAAGAACGACACCAAATAATTTTCTTTGGGATCAATCCCGCTTCTTTACTCAGGATTTAGAAAAGTACAACCCGGCCGTATGAATTCCTCATTCAGTGGATAGTGCGGAGGATGCGGCCCCACCTGGCCCTCGGAATATACTGGCCCAGCCTGCCCAGCCGGTCCCTGAGGCTGGTGTGCAGGTGCGTGTTCTCCTCGGCATCATAGGAAAAGTAGATCACCCATGGCCTCCCCTTGATGTAGTCGAGGGGGAGGAAGCCCCAGTAGCGGCTGTCATAGCTCTCGTCGCGGTTGTCGCCCATCACAAAGAAGTGGCCGGGAGGGACCTCCACGGGGCCGAAGTTGTCGCGGATCAGGTCGTCGTAGCGGTAGTATTCGCTGTCCTGGAAAACGAGGTCGTCCTTGTGCAGCTTGAACGATTCTGCCACAGGATCGCCGTTGATGTAGACCTGTTTGTCCTTGATCTCCAGCTCGTCCCCCGGGATCCCTACCACGCGCTTGACCAGGTCTTTGCCCGGCTCTTCCAGCGACTTGAAGACCACGATGTCATTGTGTGCGATGGGCTTGCTGGGCAGGATCTTGTCCTCGAGCGGCAGGACAGGATCAGCGTAGGCCATCTTGTTTACCAGCAGGAAATCACCGATGAGCATGGTGTTCTCCATGGAACCCGTGGGCACCTGAGAGGCCTGCGCCACAAACGTCATGACAAAGAACACAAAGATCGCGGTCTCCGCGATCAGCTCAAAATATTCGCGAAATACGCCCTGCTCTCGCTTCTTCCGCGGCTTCTCTTCTTTGGTCATCATCCGATCCGAATCATCGTGTTCCATAATCTTTATACGCTGCATGATAGCATCCGTTGCCTTTATTTTCCACCCCCACCCTCGTGAGGATGGCCGGGCATGGTTCCTCTTCCTCCTGGAAGAGGAGAGGGAAGACGAGCGCGGAGTTGGTTTTCCACGCTGGGGAAAACCAACGGATTTTTCCCAACACACCTTCTCTCCCCCTTCTCTCCGCCCACAAATTCTTATATTATAGATGTCCATGAACTTCACGATATTCGGCTTCCCCAAAACCGGCAAGACCACACTCTTCAACCTCCTGACCGGTGCCAACATCGAAGTTACATCCTATGACAGCGGCAAGAAAGAGCCGCACAGCCGGACATGCCCCGTGCCCGATCCCAGGCTCGAAAGCCTGGCCGTGCTGTATCCCGACAAGCAAAAGAAACCGGCTCAGATCGATTACATCGACCTGACGGGGATGGCATTCGGCGAGATCAAGAACGAATCCTATCTGAACCATCTGCGCAAGGCCGACGGCCTGGCCCATGTGGCCCGCGGCTTCAGAGATCCGGCAATTCCTCATATACGTGACCATATAAGCCCTGATCAGGACATAAAGGGTATGGAAGAGGAGATGATCCTATCCGACCTTATGTCAATAGAGGCCCGGTTGGAAAAGCTTGACGCGGAGTTGAAGCGGGGCAAGACACCGGAATGGGAAAGGGAGCACACGCTGCTGATCCGCTTGAAGCAAGAACTCGAACAGAACATCCCGGTGCGTGACCTCGCGCTGGCGGAGGCGGAGGAAAAACTCCTGCGCAGTTTCGCGCTCCTGAGCGCCAAGCCCCTGTTTCACATGGTCAACGTCGATGAGGGGGATATCCCCCGCCTGACCAGGCCGGAGGAATTCTACTCCCCGACTTCCAGAAATACCACCGTCCTGGCCTTTTGCGGCAAGATCGAGAAGGAGATCCAGGATCTGGATGCTGCGGAAAAAGCCCTGTTTTTGGATGAATACGGGCTGACAGAGCTGAGCGATGCGAGGTTTCTCAGGGCTTCCTATGACCTCCTGGATGTCATCACCTTCTTCACGATCGGGAAGGAGGAGGTCAAAGCCTGGACCATAAAGCGGGACACCCCGGCCCAGGAAGCGGCGGGGGAGATCCATACGGACATCCAGAAAGGATTCATCCGGGCCGAGGTGACCCCCTGGAATGAGCTCCTCGATCATGGCTCATTCCAGGCCGCACGGGAAAAGGCGGCCGTCCGCCTGGAGGGGAAGACCTATCCGGTGCAGGACGGGGACGTCATCTTCTTCCGCTTCTCCACCTGATGCCGCCGCAATGACATAGGCCTCGACTCCGTCAGACGTTGTCGTGTTTGCATAATTACAGAAAATCCATATAATAACCCGGTTATCATATTAGATAGTTAGAGTACCTGGAGGAAGCGATGAGTCAGGGAAAATCGATTGTAGCGCTGTTACGGCTGCCGTTCATGACCGTCACCATCGGAGGCGTGTTACTGGGCACGGCCTACGGGTACTATGTCTCAGGACAGTTCCATGTCCTTAACTTTGTCCTGGCCCTGCTGGGCTCCATTTTCTTCCACATCGCCACCAACGTCGCCAACGACTACTTTGACTTCAAGAGCGGCAACGACGCCGCTAACCTCAGCGGCACCAGCCCCTTTTCCGGCGGGAGCCGCATGATACTGGACGGTCAGGTGTCTCCCCGCAAGGCCATAGGTGTATCCCTGGTTTTCGCCGCCCTCGGCTCTGCAATCGGGCTCTTCCTCAACTTCACCACTCCCGGCAATTGGATTCTCCTGTTCGGGATCGCCGGATTCATCCTGATCTACAGCTACAACGGATTCCCTTTGCGCCTGGTCAATAAAGGCCTGGGAGAGATCGCAATATTCCTGGCCTGGGGCCCCCTCGTCGTCCTGGGCGCCTTCTATGTCCAAGCTCAGGCACTCACGTCCTGGTGGCCCTTCATCGTCTCCATACCCTCGGGCATCCTGACGACGCTTGTTCTGCTGATCAATGAATTCGCAGACCAGGACGCGGACGCCACCACGGGCAGGAAGACCTGGGTGATCCTCTTCGGAAACAGGGCGGCACTGGTGATCTACCTCTTCCTGGCCTTTGCCTGTTTCGGTGTGGTCCTGGCCGGTGTACTGCTGGACCGCTTTCCCCTCTGGTCCCTGGCCGTGGGCCTGACCCTCCTGATGCCCATCCAGGCATACCGGATCGGCAGTAAAAGCCTGGGAGACTGGGGGGTTTTCATGGGAGCTGTCAAATCAACGATTCTGCTGAACCTTGTCTTTTTGGTCCTGTTGAGTGTATCATTCTTTATCTGACATGGCTAAAAAGAAGAAAGAGAAGAAACCGCGCAACCAGAGCGTATTCCGGGAATATTTCGAGCTCATCGCCGAGACCGCCGTTTTCGTGTTCTTTGTCATGACCTTCGTAGTCCAGGCGTTCCAGATCCCCACGGGATCCATGGAAAAAACCCTCCTCGTTGGTGATTTTCTACTGGTCAACAAGTTCGCCTATGCCAAGCCTATCCTGCCGCTCGAGGAATACATCCTGCCCAAGAAAAACCTGGAACACAAGGACATCATCGTCTTCCGGTTCCCCCAGGACCTGACCAAGGATTTTGTCAAGCGGATCATTGCCATGGAGGGGGACATCGTCGAGATCAAGGACAAGCAGGTTTTTGTGAACGATGTCCCCATGGCCGAGAACTACAAGGTCCACAGCGACCGCCAGATCCTGCCAGGAGCGAGCGAGTACGAGTACGGGATCCGGACCCGAGACAATTTCGGCCCCATGCGCGTGCCCGAGGGGCACTGTTTCGCCATGGGGGACAACCGGGACAACAGCCAGGACAGCCGCTACTGGGGATTCCTCCCCCTCGACTACATTAAGGGGAGACCATGGGTCATCTACTTCTCCTATGATGCCGAGCGCGACGCCTATCTCAAGAACAGCGCCCGGGAGAGAGTGAATAAATTCGGCCGCTTCATCACCAAGGCTCGCCTGAACCGCATCCTGCACACGGTGAAGTGACGACCTTTTGAATAATTCATTCGAAGTCCTGACCCAACACGAGGGCTCCCCAGCCCGCCTCGGGCAACTCCACACCCCACACGGCACGATCCAGACCCCGGCGTTCGCCCCTGTCGGGAGCCAGGCATCGGTCAAGGGCCTCACCCATGCGCAGGTCAAGGACCTGGATGCTCAGTTCATTCTTGTCAACGCCTACCACCTGTACCTCAGGCCGGGCCTGGATATCATCCGGAACCAGGGTGGCCTCCACTCCTTCATGTCCTGGGACAGGCCCCTGCTCTCGGACAGCGGGGGCTTCCAGATCTACAGCTTGTCCCCGCTGGCCAAGGTCAAGAAGGAAGGGGTACACTTCGCTTCCCATCTCGATGGCAGCAAGATCTTCCTCTCCCCGGAGGATGTCGTGGACCTTCAGATAACCCTGGGGACGGACATCATGATGCAGCTCGACTACTTCGTCCACTACCCGGCTCCCAAGGAAAAGATGCAGGAGGCGGTAGACCTCACTACCCTCTGGGGCCGCCGGTCCCGGGAGCATTTTCTGGGCCTTGATACAGAGCAGCAGCTCTGGGGGATCTGCCAGGGCGGAATCCATTGGGAACTCAGGGAGCAGAGCATCACCGAGCTGGTCGAGGTGGGGTTCGATGGATATGCGCTCGGAGGATTGGGGATCGGTGAACCCAAGTCCCAATTCATGGAAATCGTCGGACGCTCCTGCAAGCTCCTGCCGGCAGACAAGCCGCGCTATCTCATGGGGATCGGCTATGTAAAGGATATCATCGAGGGAGTCCGGCGTGGCGTAGATCTTTTCGACTGTGTACTGCCCACACGCAATGCGCGCAATGGGACGCTCTTCACACACCAGGGCAGGATCGTGATCAAGAATGCAAAATACGTGGACGATCCCCGCCCGCTGGACGAAGGCTGCGGCTGCTACACGTGCCGCAATTTTTCGCGCGCCTATCTCCGGCACCTATATGAAAGAAACGAAATCAGTTCTGCAATACTCAACACCATCCACAACCTGCACTTTACCCTTGACATCCTCCGCAAAATTCGGCAAGCTATTCAGATCAATTCGCTAGAGGATCTTTACGAAGAAATTGTCGCTAAATCCAATAAATAAAAGGACATATCAGTATGATACTAGCAAATTTTGCCTCACTCATGGCACAGCAGCAGGGCCAGGCTCCGGCCGGCGGAAGCATGCTGACGGCACTTCTGCCCTTTGCCCTGGTCTTTGTCATCTTCTACTTTCTGCTCATCCGCCCCCAGCGGACCAAACAGAAAAAGCACCAGGGGATGGTGGAGCAGCTGAAGCCGGGTGACAAGATCATCACATCCGGCGGTATCCACGGCACGATCATGGGCGTTCAGGAAGACAAGATCGAGCTGAGGATCGCATCCAACACCAAGATCGACATCACCAAGAATGCTATTGCTGTCATTGTGGGAGCCAAGACCGAGGCCAAATAGCCCTCGTCTTTAACCCGGCCCGGGAACAATCCACGGGATTCACAATATGATGATAAAGGAAGGACTATGAAAAAGAACCTTCGTTGGAAAGTCGTCCTGGTCATAGCGGTCATCGCTCTGTGCACCTACCTGGCCTACCCGCCCAGCGAGAAGATCCATTATGGACTGGATCTGCAGGGCGGGATGCACCTCGTGCTCCAGGTCATAACAGATGACGCCATCACCTACGAGACCGACCAGGCTGTGCTCAGCCTTAGGGAAGAGCTGCAGAAAGAAAACATCACCTATACCTCCGTGTCCAAACGGGAGGGTCAGATCGGGGAGTTCGTCATCCAGGAGTTCGACCCGGAGCAGGAACGGGCGGTCCGGGACATGCTGGACGACTATTTTCGTGAGTGGGATTACTCGGTCCGGGGTGGGTCCTTTTTCTTGTCCCTGAAATCGGGCTCGGATTTCTACCTGCGCAACGCATCGGTGCAGCAGGCTTTGGAGACCATCGAAAACCGCGTCAACGAACTGGGCCTTACCGAGCCGACGATCCAGCGGCAGGGCCTGAGCGGAGACCGCATCATCGTCGAGCTTCCAGGTGTAGAGGATCCCGAACGGGTCAAGGATATCCTGAAAACCACGGCCCTGCTGGAGTTCCGCCTGGTTCAGGCGGGGGCCGAGATGGACAGGGAGACACTCCTGGCCAGCCACGGCGGCGTGGTACCGGACGACATGGAGGTGATGCGGGGAGACGCAGAACATACGGAAGGAGGTTGGTACCTGGTCTCGAACGTGTCTGAGATCACGGGGAACGACCTGCGCAATGCCCGCCGCTCCCAGGACGAATGGAACAAGCCCGCCGTCTCCTTCACGCTGCACCCGGATCCGGGCAAGCGCTTCGAGAAGATGACGGCCGAGAATGTGGGGAAACCCATGGCCATCGTTCTGGATAAAACGATCGTGGAGGTGGCCAACATCCGGGAACGCATCCCCGCCACTTCGAGCACCATGATCCACGGCAACTTCACCATCGAACAGGCCGACACGATCTCCATGATGCTCCGGTCTGGTGCCATGCCGGCCAGCGTGAAATACCTGGAAGACAGGACCATCGGGCCCTCCCTGGGCGCGGATTCCATCCGAAGGGGTCTCATGTCCATCCTGATGGCACTGGTCCTGGTCATGATCTTTATGGTGTTCTACTACCGCCTGGCCGGACTGAACGCGGTGTTGGCCCTGGCGCTCAACATCCTTATCCTGATGGGAATGCTGGCATATTTTGGTGCCAGCCTGACACTGCCCGGCATCGCGGGTATCATCCTGACGGTGGGGATGGCCGTGGACGCCAATGTCCTGGTGTTCGAACGCATCCGTGAGGAACTGGCCCAAGGAAAAAACGTATTGAGTTCGATCTCCTCGGGATTTTCCCGTGCGTTCAGGACCATCCTGGACGCCAACGTCACCACCATCATCGCGGCTATTTTCCTGTTCCAGTTCGGTACGGGTCCCATCCGGGGATTCGCCGTGACCTTGATCATCGGCATCTCGGCCAGCATGTTCACCGCCATTTTCGTTTCGAGGTTGATCTTCGATCTTGCATTTTCCAAGCGCAAAAAAGTCGAAAAGTTGAGTATCTAAAATGCAGTTTATAAAAAAGACCAACATCCCGTTCCTCAAATACAAATACATCGCTCTGGCTTTTTCGGGAGCCATCATCCTCGTCGGCATCCTGAACTTCACCATGGGCAAGGGGGTCACACAGGGCATCGATTTCCAGGGAGGAGCCCTGGTCCGTGTGATTTTCAGCAACCAGGTCGCGATCGCGGAAGTCCGTTCCACGCTGAACGATGAAGGTGTCGACAAGAGCCGGATCCAGGAGGTGGGGACCTCCGGCCGGGAGTTCCTCATTCGCGCCATGCCCGAATCTGAAGAGGTCGAAGGCGAGATCGAGGCCCATGAGATCCTGGCCCAGACGGTAGTTGACGCCCTGCGCGGTGAAGACGAACGGCGCGTCCTCGAGGATGGGGCCACCGACCTCAATGCCATCGACAAGACGAGCCTGACCAACCTGATGAGCACACAGTTCCCGGAACAGGCCGCAGATATCGCCAACAAAGTGGTGGACCTGCGGAACTCCCAGGAATTCATGGGGATCATCCAGGATCCTTCCCAACTGGAGCAGATCGAGGGCATGACCCCCGAGATCCTGACGTTTTTCAAAGAAAACACCTACCTGAGCCGCCTGGCCGTCCTCGCACGAGAATCTGTGGGGCCACAGGTCGGGCACGATCTCAGGCAGAAGGCCACCCAGGCCACCATCTGGGCCCTGCTGGGCATGCTGATCTACATCGGCATCCGCTTCCAGTATGCCTATGGAGTGTCCGCCATTATGACCCTGGCGCACGACGTGCTGATCACCATGACCATTTTCTCGCTCACCAATCGCGAAATGAACCTCCCAGTGATCGCGGCGATCATGACCCTGGTCGGATATTCACTGAACGACACCATCGTCATCTTCGACCGCGTGCGGGACAACCTCAAGACCATGCGCAAGCACAAATTCGAGGATCTGCTGAATGTCAGCATCAACCAGACCCTGAGCCGCACCATCATCACGTCAGGAACCACTTTCCTGACCGTGGCCGCACTCTTCTTCTTCGGGGGTGAGGTGATCAATGATTTTGCCTTTACTATGATGATCGGTGTGGTCATCGGAACCTACTCTTCTATCTACCAATCGTGCTCGATCCTGTTATTCTGGAAAAAAATCTTCA
Organism: uncultured bacterium; assembly: GCA_965533275.1. Classification (GTDB taxonomy): domain Bacteria; phylum Acidobacteriota; class Aminicenantia; order Aminicenantales; family Aminicenantaceae; genus JAUXEH01. The sequence continues at coordinate 405 of CBESWG010000044.1, read as the reverse complement.
AGCCCAAAAAAGGCATGGGCCGAAGCTGATATTTTGCTTGTATATTGGGCTGCGATGCTTTATACTGACACTTGATTTAATCCATTCAGAGGTAAGCAAATGGCTGAACACGCTAAGCCGCAAAAAAGCAATCAACCCCCCAAAATATTCAAGGATTCTTTTATCAGCGGCGAAAGAGGTATGGCCCGCAAGGCTATCGCTTTTCCCATCGCTTTTCTGTTCCATGCGAGCCTGGTTCTCGCTGCTATCGTCATCCCCCTGATGAACACCTCCAACCTCCCTGATGTTGAGGTTTACAGCGCCTTTCTCGCGCCCCCCCCACCTCCTCCTCCACCGCCCCCTCCGCCAGCTAAGAAAAGCTCTCGAAAAAAGCATTCTCAGATTAGCCCATATTGTCAATCAAGC
>CBESWG010000043.1:0-25222 GCA_965533275.1 uncultured bacterium | reverse complement strand
GAGGAGTTGCTTAGTATAATTGTGATTTTGTCCAAGAGGGTATGACATATTACACTTTGGTCAGCTCAATCCAAAACAGGTTGAATATGTAAAGGACATTTTTGAGAGCGGGAAACATCTGCTGAGCATGATCAATGATATCCTGGACATTTCAAAAATCGAAGTGAGCGATATTGCACCTGAGTTTTCCAACCTCAGGATCGGTGAATTGGTTGAGAACAGCACTATTGTCATCCGTGAAAGCTGTGTCAAAAATAGAATCGACTTAGCCTGCCAAATAGAAAAAAATCTGGTGGACGCCACCATTCAAGCGAACGAACGTGGATTTAAACAACTGATGTTCAACCTGCTCTCCAATGCAGGGAAGTTTACGTCTGCGGGAGGTAAGATAACTGTGTCAGCCAAGAAAAAAGATGATCATGTTAAAATTTGTGTTTCTGATACAGGGATCGGCATAGCTCCAGAGGATCTGGCTAGGATTTTTGAGCCATTTTTACAGATCAGTGGAGGGATTCAGGATAAAACCCCAGGAACTGGTTTAGGTTTGAATCTCTGCAAAAAGATCGTGGAGCAACATGGGGGAAGAATCTGGGTAGAGAGCAAGGGCGTAAATAAAGGCAGCCAGTTCTATGTTGAGCTACCTCTGTCCCATGAAGAAGAATCTTCTATATGCAAGCAGCAAGAATCTGAGTTTTTATAAATCCATATCAGGTCAAAAAACCAAGCCTGACATTTCCACATCACAAAAAACTAACATCCAAGCTGGACCAAGATCCGGGTGGCAGATCCTTCATAGGCCTCTGGGGCAGTTCAGTCCCCATGTTCTAAATATGTTCTAAATAATGTTGATTCCTGCTGATGATAAGGGAAAAAAGGCGTTAGCAAATAGAAAATAATCAATCAGCGATAATCCTGGTTTTTTCAGAGGAACCCCAGGGGAAGCGCATGATTTTCTGGCGATGGATCCGAGAATTAGGCATGACTAATCAATTCCTTCTCAGCCATCAGACCGGGGTTCGAATCCCCGTAGCGCTGCCAACTTCAATTCATTAAATATCGACTACTTCTCCATCTTGAACAAAGAGTCTTCCAGGCCGGAATTAAACTTCACGTCTGTCACAGTCATCGTGATTACTTCTTCCCCACCCTCGAAGATCACCAAGTTATAGGCCACGGTTATGCCGTCAATTTCCCTGTAATCGGTAGAAATGGTCTCCCCTTCCGTCTCCTTCATCGTCTGGTCATATGCTTTAGCTACGGCCTTGTAGGGAAGATAGGTCTTGGTATCGATGTACTGAGTGATGGTGTAATCATCGCTGAACTTCTGCTCCAGAACGATATATTCTTTTCCTTCGATGGTTTCTTTGCCCTTAATGGAATAGGTCAAGCCATGTTTCTTGGGATCCAGAAGAGCTTCATAACCGAGGGCATCCCTTACAAAAGAATCGGCCTCTTCGGCCGGCATGTCCTCTACTGCGCCGGTCTGAGGATTCAAAGCCCAGGCAGTCTCTCCGTCATAGGCCTGAGTGATCATCATCCCCATCACTTCGATGTCCATGCGCAGCATGTTGGGGTTTTTCTGGTAACGGGTTATTGCCCCGCTCATTCCCATGGCCGTCATATCAAATGTACCGGAAATCGTGGCGTCTTTGACAGCTGCCAGCTTCGCCCTTCCGCCCTGGGCCTTGATCATCTTTTCCAGCACGTCATCGACGGATTGGCCGTTTACTTGTCCAACCAAGAATCCAAAGATCAAAAGCCCGGCAAAAGTCAGGTATAAAGTTTTTTTCATCTAAGTTCTCCTTCTCATGCTCGGGGGATCATAACCCGGGTTCCCTCACTGGCTAAAAGTCTATAAATTTGTCCTAGAGAAGTCAATCACGCCGTATATACTGGATAAATTCTAAAGGAGGGCGGGGAAATCAGAGTGCCGAGGGCCGGACTCGAAAGGCACGAGGATCAATGGCCTGATAGATTTACATATTGTTACATCATTTTACATGAAATTAACAACTGTTTGGGATCAAAACATTAGGTTTGGGTTGAGCTCACAATTTAAAGAGGGAGGTTATTAGAATGAAGCACAGACTTATCACCAAACTTGTGATTTTTGGATTTGCGGTAGTTTTCCTTTTGGGCATGGCTTGGGATTCCACTGCCCAGAATGTCACAGTTCAGAAGGGCAAACCGCCCAAAGACAGCGTTCAAGACCTGCCGGTGTGCGCTTATTTCAACGCGGGTCACCTTGGCACCACCACAATTCCTTTGTGCGATTCAAGCAGAGGGATTACGGCTTATGTTGGGAGAAATCATAATATAAAAGTTGCGATCCGCAAAAATCTCAGCAATCCCTATTTTTCTCTGGATCTCACGAATCCTTTGGGTTGGATAGATGGTGATCCCGAGCAAGTCGCTGGTCTACCGCTGCCGACTCTTGGTTCTGATGATCCTGATGATCCGCGCATATTTGCGCCCGAATTGCAGGCCGGAGTATTAATACCATTGATAGGCCTGGAAGGTGAGATGGGAACGAATGCAAGGCTCTATTTCAAAGACGATAACGGAATCCTGTTCCTGCTACACTGGGGTCCATTTGAATTTCCGGGCGACAACCAGCGTACCAACCCGGGCGCACCATACGTAAGGATTACTGGATCTACTGATGATGATGGTAAACGGAATTGGCTTGTGGAAACCACTGCGAAGGACGGTGTTCGATCCGACATCCATTCGGCATTCTTGTGGGTGAGCGTTTCTGGCCCCTGGGAATACGTTGGGGCGTACGACGTTTCATTTAGCTACAACGCTATCGAGGAATAAAGCGAGGGATATGTTTCGATAAGACGGTTAAGAAAAATCGTAAGGTAAGCTGATCTCAGCGAGTGTAGGGGAGTGAAAGGGCCCATGAAGACAATTCATGGGCCTTTTCTTTATCTTTTAGGTAAGAAGTTTTCCAGCATCCAGATCTCATCGATGAATCGTCCGGCGGTAAAACAGAACTGTTTGCCGTCGGGATGGAATCGAATATATTGAAGACCCGTCAAAGTCAATCCTAATTTCTTGGGTGTGCCTCCCTGTATGGGGAGGGCCCAGATATCCATCGATAATTCCTTGTTATCATTCCAGCGGCTGAAGAGGACATGGGAGCCATCGGCCGTCCAGGCCAGGCCCGTGCGATCATTGATTTTATTGCCAGGAGTCACTATCTCTCTCATCAGCTCTATGGGCTCTCCTCCTTCTGTCGGAATGATCAGCAAGATATCTGTGTTTGGAGAGGAATCCTCTTCGATATAATTTGCGACAATCTTTCTACCATCAGGTGACAGAGCTGGGGCTCGAATTTTGTGAGGGAACCGAGTTTCGTAGAGGACCTTTTCTTCCCCGGTTCCCAGTTTCTTTCCCACAATCCTTGATAGCCTGCCTTGCTCCATGATGCTCGAGTAGAACACCTCATCACCAGCAGGAGAGATCGAAGGATACCAGAAAATTTCGCCGGGTTGTTTATAGAAAAGCAAGCTGACTTCAGCAGTTTGTGCATTGATCCTGTGGAGCCCTCTCTTTCCCTCTTTATCTTTCGCGTAGACGAGCAGAGATCGATTGTCTGGAAACCAGCGGAGATACATGGCAGGAAAATCAAGATAGCCTGACAGATCCATGTCTCGTTCCTTACCAGTGTCAAGAGATTGGATCACAAGAAAAAGGGAAGGGCCTTGCGTCGGATTCGTTGTCCGTCCCGATAGATAGGCCAATAGTTTTCCATCAGGAGACCAGTCCGGGTGGCGGCCGGAGCCTATGAACCGTTGGTTCACCCGTTTCGGTTCGGAAATAACTGTTGACGACTCCGGGTCGAAGTCTACAACGTACGGATCACGATTTCGTGTCTGCTTGGAGTAATGGAAGACTCCGTCATCTGTCAGCCCAAGAGAGATGATGTCACCTATTCCCGGCTTGATCAACTGAGGTGAACCTATCTGTTTTCCGTTTTCGACCTTGACTATCCAAGCATCATACATTCCTGAGCGGTTGCTGCAGTAAAACAGCCATTTCCCATCTCGAGATAAACAGAGAATTCGGTCATCTGAGGGATGTTCAATCAGAGGAACCTCACCGCTTCCATCTGTAGCGAGCAGGAAAATATCTCGTTCAAAAACGTCCTTCTCCTGAGGACGATCATAGACGATGTATCGCCCGTCCGGCGAAAATGGTCCCAAGCCCGAATCTTCCAGGTTAACAGACTTGAGGTCCTTTACTTCTCCTGTATCCACATTGATCAAGGCGATTGTCTGGATTGTTGTCCGTTTCTCCTCAAAACAGACGGAGATAGACTTTCCGTCAGGAGACCAACCTCCGAGTACAACTATTATTACAGTCTCATCATGAAAGATAGTCTTGGGATTTGACCCGTCCATTCCGATAATCCTCAGGTCGGAATATGGGCGAACGTTCCAATAATAAGCGATCTTGCGGCCATCCGGCGACCATTTGGAAAAATTGGCAAAATCAAGGCTTCCTGAGGGATTTTGGGTCAACTTTCGGTTGAATCCTGTAGTGAGGTCGCGGACATAGAGATTGCCCTGAAACCAATCGGTAAATGTGAGATACCTTCCGTCCGGAGAGATGGATCCAGAGGGATCTGTCTGAATATCCGCCCAGATCTGCCGTGAAACCATGCCTTCTGAGGAAATCAGCCGCATTGGCTTTTTCAGGACCTGGAGTCGTGTCTGTGCTTCGGCCGCGATCTGCAGCTGATCGCCGTATTCCTGAACGATTCGTTCAAAAGCCTCCTGGGCCTGCTGATTGCCCAGTTTTGTATAACAAACACCGATCCTGAGAAGCGCCTTGGCAGCGAAGCCTCTCTCGTCGGGGAACTTTTCCAACACATGTTGATACACTTTAATGGCTTCTGCCAATTCGCCCTTTACTTCCTCCAGCTGCTGTCCCCGGTAAAACAGAATGGAAGCGTCCTTTGAACTCTGAGGATAGATCATCACAAAATAGACAATTGAAAGCGCGACGAATAGAAAGGCTTTCAAACGATACGTTTTCATGTTCTCAGTATAGATAAACTTCTAGCGTACGTTTCCTCACTCTCAATATATCTCATCCCTGGTAACAATGTGTTTAGCATGTGTAAAAATTTGTAACATTTTGTCTAACCGATGAACTTATAGCCGAGGCCATGCGCCGTGAGAATAAACCTGGGTGAGACCGGATCCGGCTCCAGTTTCTGCCGGAGCCTGGCGATATGGATATCCACGGTGCGGGTCGTAGGATATTTGTCATAACCCCAGATCTCATCAAGGAATTTGTCTCGGGATACAACTTTTCCCCGGTTCTTTGCGAAAAGCTCCATGATCGCATACTCCCTTGGAGTTAACTCGAGGGGCTCACCTCCTTTTTCGGCCTGGAAATTCGCGAAATCAAGAACACAGTCGCCGAAGCGCAGTTTGTCCGGTTGGGCTGTTTCCTTTTTTTGCCTCCTGAGCAGGGCCTTGATGCGCGCTGAGAGTTCCAGGATGCCAAAGGGTTTTGATAAATAGTCGTCTGCTCCGATGTCCAGGCCCAGCACTTTGTCGGATTCTTCGCTCCGGGCTGTGAGCATCAGAATGGGCTTATCAAATCCTTTTTCTCTTAGATTTCGACAGACCTGGAATCCGTCCTTTTTGGGAAGCATGATGTCCAGAATGACAAGATCCGGACTTTTATTTAAAGCAGCAGACAGGCCTTCCTCACCATCATAGGCCACGATTGTTTCATAACCCTGAGCTTCAAAATTGAAAACCAATCCTTCCACCATGTCTTTTTGATCTTCAACAATGAGGATCTTTGTCATCCACGTTCTCCCGCTTCTCTTAGGCTTTCTCTCTCTGCAAGGACAGATTGATGATGAAGTGGCTGCCCGCTCCCATTTTGCTTTCCACCGTGATCCGACCGCCATGGCCTTCGATTATATGTTTTGTGATCGTCAGTCCTATCCCGCTTCCCTGTATTTCGCGGGCGATCTCTCTGGTACCCCGGTTGAATTTGTCGAAGATCTGCCCCAAAACAGACTCAGGAATGCCCGGTCCTTTATCTTCGACATCGATCCAGACCTCATGGTCCTTCTGAAACATCTTCACGCCGATGAATTTTGTTTCCTGGGAAAACTTTTCAGCGTTACTGACGAGGTTAAGGATGGCCTGAGAGATCGCATCCTTATCTATCCGCATCTGGATGGATTCACCGGGGAGAGAGGTTTCCAACTCATATCCCTGATCTTTGAGATAGTACCTGTAGGCTTCAAGGGTCTGAGACGCAACCTGGACAATGTCCGCCTGCTCGAAGTTATATTCTTTCCTTCCGGCATCGATTTTTGAAAAATCCAATACATTCTCGACCAGCTGGCTGAGGCGTTGTGACTCGCGCGTGATGATGTGCGAAAATTTCTTCCGCTGCTTGTGATCCTGGATATCTTCCATCTCCAGGGTTTCACCAAAAAGCCGGATGAGGGCCAGGGGAGTTTTGAGTTCGTGGGATACGTTGGAGACAAACTCCGATTTCAAGCGTGCCGCCTCGGTTTCGTGGATGGCTGCTCGCAAAGTCAAAAGAGCGCCTCCGAGTATGAGGACGAAAACGCCAAGAAGAGCGCCGCCGTACAAGAGCTTCTCTCTCCTGATGATTTGTTCCACTGTCTTCCCCTCGGTGTCATAGACCACAAGCCTCCACCAGGGAAAATAATCGACAAGCGTTTCGCTGGCAAGACCGAGTGAGGGGAGGGGAGTCCCTTCCGGGAACACGAAAGAGCCTTCTTCGCTGACAATCCCGACTCGATTTCTTCTACCGATATCATCCTTTTTCCCGATCTCTGTGAGGATGTTCTCTAACACAAAGCGTTGATCGATTTCGTAAACCAAACGGTTGTGGGGTACCTGTGAATTCGAGGAAGAAAGCGCCACGCTGGCGATCTGGATCGAGTCCCCATCCTCGTCTTGGATGATCTGTCTTGAAATGGGAGAATCTTTGGTTGTCCGTTCCAAAACAGCTGACCCTGCCGCCTCTAGAAAACGAACTGTATGTTGCAGGTCTATGTCTTCTACTTTCAGCCTATCCCATTGGATTTGATATCCATCATCCCAGGCCGGCTGTCGGGATAGCCGTTCCAGCTCGTCTTCTACGGTTTGTCTATAGAAATCGTAGCTGTCGAATCCGTGAGGTGTTGAGATCAATTCCTGGTACAATTTAAGAAGCGTGAGACAGGAATCCTGATCCTGCCCCAAACGCGAATAGCTCTCGGAAAGCTGAGAAAGTCCAATGATTTTTAATGGGGTACCGTCCATACTTATCAATTCTTTGTCTGTTTCGGCCAGATAGCTGTACTGTTCAGAGGCCTGAGAATAGTCTTTCATCTTGAAGAGGCAGCGGGCCATAAGCAATCGGATGTAGGCCTGAACCTGGATCGAGGAAGCCTGCCCCATGGCGTTTCTGTACGAGCGGAGGGCTTGAGAATAGTTGTTTTCCAAGAACTCATAGCGTTCCCCAGCCGAGATATCTGTGTTGTTTCCGGCTAGGGCTGACACATCCCGGGGCGGGATGGCCGATGGATTCGCCAAGTGGACATCGGGATGTATGATTTCTCCCTCAGCATCCACCAGAAACAATTCCCTTGTAAGCGGGCTTCCTCTTTGAATATTCTCGAGTTGGAGCTGGACCGCCGGTATATCGTCAGACCATTCGTATGCTCGTATTTCTCTGACAAAAATTTCCTCGAGTTGTCTGAGATTGCCTTCCAGCCGATCCTTTAGGAGCCCGACAAGACTTGTGTAGTTGTCCTTGAGACGGAGTTCACGGCCGCCGATGGATTTGTACCCCAAAAAGCCGAGGAATACGCTGGGGAAAATAATCAAGAGGAGAGCAAACAGGAGGATTTTTGTCTTGGCAGAAATCTGCCGAAATCTCTTGAAGACGGTCATTGTGTTCAATGACTCCTGCTGCCCCGATCCCTCTATCTAATTATTATTAATGTAGTTATCTGGTTCCGCTGATGTGTATGTTTTGTAACATGCGGATTACTCATTGTCAACTTCGAAATACCCATCGGATAAAAACAGATATGAGGTCAATTCAGCAGGAATGTGTAGAAGAGGTTTACACTCTCACTCCACGATTCTATAGATCACGATAGTCTGGAATCCCTCCTCATTCTCCTCAATAACACAGAAGGCCCTTTTCATTCTTGTGGCACGGTAGGGATAGCTTCCTTCACCCTCAATCCTAACCCGATTAAGGAAGCGGCCCTTCTCATCAAAGGCGTCGAAAAGGCGGCCTTGTTCCTCCCGGTCTTTGTGAAAGGTATGGACCCAGATGTTCCCCTCGGAATCACAGAGGATGTCATCGAAGGCTGGCTTGTATCTGGGGAAATCCGTGTTCTTCACTACATAATCGGGGGCACCTTGTTTCTGCGTTACTGAGCCGCCCACGGAGGTTGAATATGTCATGCCCGCGAAATATTGTTCCCTGTCTTTTTTGGTGACTTCGACAGGCTCGTATTCCCGAGAAAAGGTGGAGATTTTTCCTTTCAGCGGATCATGGATCTCGATCTCATACTTATCTGAATATCCGATGATGACTTTTCCATTGGGAGACATTTCCCAATGAATCATGGGTGAGAATGGGAGGGGGATGCTCTGCTGCCTCTGCAGCTCGGGATTCATGATGTTTTTCCGGGCCCAGACGTCACGCCGGCTCACCTCACGGAGTCTGTCCAGGTCATACGAGAAGAGGTGAATGATCCACTCATCGGGACGCGACTTGCCTCTCCGAACGGAAATCCGGCCCTCGACACCGATCTTTCCGTCTGGAAGGGACTTGATGCCATACGGCCAACCTTGCTGCATACGGTCCCACTTGACGCTCTTAATGTATTCTCCTTTCAGGCTAAGGAGCGTAATTCGCATGTTCATGGAGTCCCAGATGATAAGCCTGTCCCGGACGACGTCGATCCGGAGTGGGCTGCCGAACTCACCCGGCCCCTGGCCTTCTTTACCGATGATCCTCAGGAACTCACCATCGGCACTAAATTTCTTGATATTGTTGGCAGCATAATCGCAGGCGTATACAGCTCCGGTGTCATCAACGGCCACAGAAATGAGATTGCTGAAGAATTCACCATCGGGAAGAGATTCATCCGAGATGACGAGTCCCTTGGACAATCGTACCGTACCCTGTTGGTAGATCTCGGACAGGGATTTTTCCTGTGCGAATATCCCTGTGGTGGCCAGTACTAACATTGCCGTAAGAGCGATGATTAGATGATAGTTTTTTTGCATGCTATTCCCCTCTATATAGCAATAACTCAGAATATTTTGGGATTGTTTCGCTGACAGCAAATTATCCGGATTCGTTTTCGTTAAAGGTCGCGGGCATTGAAAGTGTCGCCCTGGGCAGGATCCCCGGTTTTCAGGTCCAGGGGCTACCAGCGAGCCCGCGGCCGCCCATGCGGCGTCGGTCTTCCACGTTCCTGCTTTGTCGTCTCCCTCTCCAGCGCATATTCCTCTCTCCTTCTAGAATCTCACGAAAAGCGCCACCGCGCCAGTGGTACGGAAGAGCTTGTTGTCTCTGTATTCCGGCCCGCCGGACAGCAATACTCCCCATTTTGTGCTCACGTAGTAGCGCAGATTGAGGAAGACTGTTTCAACGATCTGGTCGGGGAAGCTTGAACCACCACCAAGTTCCACGGTTTCGTCACCGTAGGAATAACCGGCATAACACAAGAGCTTCTCCTCTTTTTCGTAGCCCACCTTGCCGATATGCGTGGTCACGGAGCGGGCGAAATTATCCTGTCCTGTATAAAGAGTGTATTCACCATAGAAGGAGCCGATGTACTGCCTGAGCTCGAAGCGCGCTACTCTGGCCCAGCCGGAATCATACTTGTCCAATCTTGCTCCGAGTCCGATCACCGTGGATGATGGGAAGCTGTAGTAGACTATCGGATGGTGTTTATGGGCGGCCAGATAGTTCTGCTGTGTAGAAATATAGGCCTGATATTCGAAGCTGAGGTTCATGTTGTAACGATAGCTCATGCCTAGGCCTATCTGGCCATCATTCTCGCCATGTCTTTTGTATTGGGCATAAGAAAAATTGGCAACGAGGTCAGGGCGAAAATAGCGAACATAGGTGAGCCCGGCCTGGTACCAGTCGGGCTGGTCCTTGACCCAGTCATGCATGTAGTTCAGATAGATGTCGTTTTTGTACTCTCTGAGTTTTCTGTTCGCCTCAGGTGGGTATTCTTTATCCAGGGATCGGGCCAGCGGGAAGTGGCTGACCTGCCAGCTTATAATGGAAAGGTATCGAAGCGCCTCCTCTTCCCCCGCACAGTTTTTCCGGGCTTTTTCCAGCACTCCTTTTGCCTGTTTCCATTTTCCGCTTCTTTTGTAGATGAGAGCCATGCCGTAGTATGCATCGACATAGGAAGGGGTCCTGTCGATCACCTTCTGGAAATCTTCCTCTGCCTTGCCATAGAGATCTTTGTCCCGCAGGAGACAAAATCCCCTCCCTACCAGCGCATCCACATCGTCAGGATTATTTCCCAGGATGCGGGTGTAGATCTTTTCCGCCTCTTCGAAACGGGCTTCGTTGCGCAGCGAAAGTGCGAGCTGCATGAGTTCGGCATAATTATCTTGGGCCGAACCATAAGTGTTTTGCACAACCAGAAAGATCAGGAGCAACAGACATGCCGCGTTCAAAACGTTTTTCACCGCCTCTTACTCCCCTAAAGGTTTATCAGTCTCATATATTACCTGTCTGTGAAGCTTGAATCAAATGATGGCAGTGGAATATTCACTGAAAAAACTGATATCCTGGTAGCCGTCGTTCTAGATCAGCTCAAAGAATGAGTGCGAGTCATGGGAATAGCATGAAGAGACGTGAATTCTTACAGAGCACAATGATATCTGCCAGTGGTTTGATCTTTCCCTATATTCCGGGAAATGGGAAAATGGGCGGCCCCAAATCACCCAATATGGTTCTTATTGTTTTGGATGAGCTTGGCTATTTCGAGCTTTCTCTCATGGGGAATGAGAAGCTCAGGACGCCCAATATCGACAGGATTTCTAGAGAGGGTATGCGTTTCACGCAGGCCCTGGCCGGCAGCCCTGTCTGTGCGCCGACACGAAGCACCTTGATGACGGGACAGCACGCGGGGCACACAACGGTACGAAAAAACGCTGGGGATCTGGCCCTGCGCAGGGAAGACCTCACCGTTGCTCTAGTCCTGAAACAGGCCGGGTACAAGACGGGCGGCTTCGGCAAATGGGGGCTTGGGGATAGGGGAACGACCGGAGTGCCCGAGCTCCATGGATTCGACACGTTCTTCGGCTATTATCATCAGGTCCACGCACACAGTTATTTCCCGAATTATCTGGTCCGGGATGGGCAGAAGGTCGCTTTGGAGGGGAATACTGGCGACTTCTACACCGGGAAACAGTATGCCCATCATCTCATCGTGGAAGAGGCGAAAAATTTTATCCGCAGAAGCAAAGAGGGGCCCTTCTTCTGCTACTGCCCCTGGACCCCACCTCATGGGCTGTGGGGGATACCGGAAGATGAACCCTCCTGGGAGCTGTACAAAGATAAGCCATGGACAGCGGGACAGAGGACTGCCAACGATGCCAAAGTCTATGCGGCCATGGTCCACATGGTCGACCGTCAGATCGGTGAGATCATCGATCTGCTGAAAGAAGAAAGGATCGATGACAACACAATCGTTTTGATCTGTGGCGACAATGGGGGGCAGCCCTATTTCCTGAACGGCGATCCCACGAAACCCAAACCGGAGACACCCCCTTTCCCCCAGGGATTCTTCGGCCCGAATCTCAACCCGATCACCGGTGAAATATTCCGCGGCGGCAAAGGGGAGCTGTACGAGGGTGGCCTCCGCATCCCTATGATAGCCTGGGGCCCCGGAAGGGTGCGCTCGGGACATGTGAGCGACCATCTCTGGTATCTGCCCGATGTGATGCCTACTCTGGCAGAGCTGGCGAATACTAAACCGCCTGCGGGAGTGGATGGGATCTCGATCGTGCCCACTCTGTTCGGGCCGCAGAATTCGGGCAGAACGCAGGATAAACACACCCACCTCTACTGGGAATTCGAGGGTCAGATCGCGGTCAGGGTCGACAATTACAAGGGAGTGAAACCCTCTGCTGATGTTCCCTTCGAACTGTACGATCTGAGCACGGATATTGGCGAGACGACCAACATCGCAGGCGAAAATCCTCGCCTCGTAGAACGGATGGAAGCCTATGCAGAGAAGGCCCACACCGAAAACATCACCGGTCACTGGATCGACAGATCAAAGGCATTTCAAGGACACAAGGAAAAATAAGGGATAGGAGGAATGATGACATTCAAACAGATGGCCCTACTCTATGTTATTACCTTGGGCATATTTTTTGTGATCGACATGATCTGGCTGGTGTTTGTGGCCAGGGGATTTTACCGCCGTCATCTCGGGCCGCTGATGGGCCCCAAGGTCAACTGGGCCGCGGCTGTGATCTTCTATCTGCTGTTCATCGTGGGCCTGCTGGTCTTTGCCATCCGTCCGGCCCTCCTGAGCGGTGTTCCGCTGCAGGCACTGTTCTACGGCGCCCTCCTCGGTCTCATCAGCTACGCCACCTATGACCTTACCAATCTGGCCACCCTCAAGGACTGGCCCATTATCGTAACGGTCGTCGATCTCATCTGGGGCACGGTCCTGGGTGGGGTTGTATCCTATGTCAGTGCCCTGCTGGGCCGCTCCCTTCTCTGAATAGCTTTATCGGCCCTGCATCAAGGCAGCATCACATTTTCCCTTCTTTGGTTTTTTCTCTATACTTAATATGAGAAATCCGAAAGGGTGTTCAATGGGAGAAGGCACTATGCTCAAAAGGCTTATTATCACAACTTGCGCCGCAGGACTGATCATCTCTCTGTTTTCCCAGGAACATCACCAGGAATATTTTCCCGAGACCGATCCCCTGGTCCTGGAGAAACTTGAGCAGTGGCAGGACCTGAAATTCGGCCTGCTCATGCATTGGGGGCCCTACAGCCAGTGGGGGATCGTGGAATCTTGGTCTCTGTGTTCCGAGGATGTCGGTTGGACCAGGCGGACAAAGGGAAGGTACCAAGACTATGGGGAATACAAGATCGATTATGAAAATCTGAAGACAACCTTCAATCCTGTCAAGTTCGATCCCCAGAAGTGGGCGAAGGCGGCCAGCACGGCCGGTATGAAATACGTGGTATTCACAACCAAGCACCATGACGGTTTTTGTATGTTTGACACACAGTATACAGACTACAAGATCACCGATGAGGGCTGTCCCTTCAGCACGGATTCTCGATCCAACGTCACCAAAGAAATATTCGATGCTTTCAGGATGGAGGGATTATGGACGGGGGCCTACTTTTCCAAGCCTGACTGGCACAGTGATCATTTTTGGTGGCCCTATTTCGCTACACCTGACAGAAATGTCAATTATTCTATCGAGAAATACCCCGAACGCTGGGAGAAATTCGTCGAGTTCACGCACAATCAGGTCCTGGAGCTGATGACCGATTATGGGCAGGTCGACATCCTGTGGCTCGATGGAGGCTGGGTGGATGGAAAAAACAGAAAACAGGATGTGCGAATGCCTGAGTTGGTCCGCAAGGCGAGAGAGAAACAGCCAAGCTTGATCGTGGTCGACCGCGCGGTCGCAGGTCCTCATCAAAACTATCTGACTCCGGAAAACCGTGTTCCTGACAAAATGCTTCCCTATCCCTGGGAGTCCTGCATCATCATGGGGGGCGGATGGTCCTACAGCTTCGATCCACAATTCAAGTCAAGCAGGGAGCTGGTACACATGCTGGTGGATATCGTTTCCAAGGGAGGAAATCTTCTGCTCAACATCGGGCCGAGCCCGGAAGGGATCTGGTATGATGAGGCATATGTCCGCCTGGAGGACATAGGGGAGTGGATGGCCGTCAATGGAGAGGCCATCTACAGTTCTCGTCCGTTCGAGCCCTACAAAGAAAGAAATGTCTGCTTTACTAGGCAAAAGGATGGGACGGTCTATGCGATCTACCTGGGCAGCGATAAAGAGGAGTCGCCCCCCTCGAAGATTCATCTTTCCTCGCTAGCCCCCGCCAGCGGTGCCGAGATCTCGATGCTGGGTGTCGATGGGACTCTCGATTGGCAGCGAGTGGGAAAAGGTTTTTCCATAGACATCCCCGATTCGGTTCGAGAGAATCCTCCTAGCCGCTTCGCATGGATTGTGAAGATATCCGGTATCGCAGGCTCTAATCGATAGAGACGGCCGGATCTTTATCCAAGCCTCGATACCACTCAACAATGGCTTTCCCGATCTCGTCGGGTTGGTCTTCTTGAAGATAGTGCTTTCCTTTACCCACATACACGTCCTTCAGGTTCTTGAAATCACGCTTGACCTGTTCGACTTGCTTTTCCTTGAGGATGGCGCCTGGTTTTGCCCAGAGGAGCAATTTGGGGATGTCGGATTGCTTCAGTTTTTCGAAATAGTTTAGGACGATCTCTGTGTTGTCCTCGGGATAGCCGTCTATAGGGATCTCGTTCGGCCAGACCAGCACCGGCTTCCGGCTCGATTCCTCGAGAAAGGGTTCCCGGTAATGATCCATCTCCTCTTTTGTCAGCTTCCGTACCATGAAGTTGGGCACGACTTTTTCGACAAAAAAGTTGTTTTTTACGATCATCTTGGGCCCTTTTGTAGGATGCCGGAATCGTTTGAAGAGAAAGCGTTCCACAAGCTGGAATTGCTTCCAGTACATGGGCCTCAACATAGCTTCCATAAATACGATGCCTTTGACATTGGCTTCGTTATGCATGGCATAGTTGAATCCGATGCCCGATCCCCAGTCATGGAGGACCAAGACGATATCTTTGAGATCGAGCAGCCTGATGAACTCATCGACATATTTGATATGCGTGGGGAATCGGTAGTCGATATCGGGCTTGTCCGATTTTCCCATCCCGATCAGATCCACGGCGATCGCTCTTCCGAAAGGCCTGACGTGAGGGATGATGTTCCTCCAGAGATAACTCGAGGTCGGATTGCCGTGCAGGAAAAGGAAAGGCGACCCTTCTCCTTCGTCGATGTAATGCATTTTCGAACCCAGGACCTCAATGAACTTAGATTGAAACGGAAATTCTGCTGAAATCATTTTTGCTCCTTTTCCGACGAAGTTGTCAACCATTCGAAACGCCCTCCTAGAATTCATTCCGAATAAATATATCTTATTAATTATATCGGAATAATGACAATTATGCAAAGTACGAACCAGACTGTCTCCTCCTTGCCGGGAGTCTCACCCAGATAATCGCCAACAGGACGTCGCTTGTTGTCTGAAATCTTTTGAGGATTTTCCGATTTGGCGAAGTAACTGGTATAATGTTGAGCATACTCGAGTAGAAAGGAAGGAATGTTTCCCTGTGAATGCCTTTGATCTTCGTATACAGAACGACTGCCAGCAGAATATGCGCAATGAGGAACTTCGAGTTCTCCAGGTCAATGTCGGATTCCGGTGCAACCTCAGCTGCGCGCACTGCCATCTGAAGTGCAGTCCCGCTCGTCTTGAAACCATGGATTGGGAAACCATGTCCTTTGTCTTGAGGGCGGCTGATGAGATTCAACCTGAAATCGTGGATATTACGGGGGGCGCTCCGGAGCTGAATCCCAATCTCCAGCGCTTCATCCGGGCATTTCGAAAGCAGGGAATGACGGTCCAGTCCCGTACCAACCTCAGCGTCCTGGTAGAGCCGGGAAACGAGAGATTTTTCGATTTTTTTCGTGAACATGAGGTCCAGCTGGTGGCGTCTCTCCCTTGTTTTACAGAAGAGCAGGTGTGCCAGCAGCGAGGCGAGGGTACCTATGAGAGGAGCATACAGGCACTGCAGAGACTCAATTCCCTCGGATACGGAGTGGAGACGGATCTGCCTCTCAGTCTTGTCTATAATCCCATAGGACCGTTCCTCCCACCGGATCAGCATGGTTTGGAAGAGGAATACCGTCGTGAGCTCATGGCGCGATTCGGCATCCGTTTTTCTCGGCTTTTGACAATAACCAACATGCCGATCGGCCGCTTTTGGGAGGGATTGAGGAAGGAAAATCAGCAAGCGGACTATATGCGGATGCTGACGGACCGGTTCAACTGCCAGACGGTACAAGACCTGATGTGTCGGAGCCAGATCTGTGTGGCTTGGGATGGACGATTATACGATTGTGATTTCAATCTGGCTCTGGGCCAGTCCCTTGTCCCGGGTGTGAGCTCGAACATCCGAGAGTTCGATCCAGATCAACTCTCAGGACGTATGATCCGAACGGGAGATCACTGCTTCGGCTGCACGGCCGGTTTTGGATCTTCCTGCGGAGGGTCCCTGCTCTCCGAATCCATATAGGAAAGCTTGAGCGGAGTGAGGGAGAAACATTGAGGTCTTTAAAAAGAGTGATCATGCTGGCTTGCGGGCTGGGGATTTCTTTGGTTCTTGTCCAAGCCGAGATTGCCTCCGGAGAATATCCGAACTACTCCAAAGTCCTGGCCGGTTTTGTGGATGACGGAGGGCGTGTCGATTACCGCCGGCTGAAGTCTGAGCCCCAGGACCTGATCGCGTTCCTGGAGTCGATTTCAACGCTCTCTTCTGATTTGTATGAAAACTGGCCCTCTCAGGACAAGATCGCCTTCTGGATCAATGCCTATAATGGGTGCACTCTCAAATTGATCATCGATCACTATCCGATCCGGAGCTCCTTCCTCCGATCCCTTTCTTATCCCAAGAACAGCATTCGCCAGATTTCTGGGGCATGGAACAAGATACCCTTCTCCATCATGGGCCAGGAACTGACCCTGGAACACATCGAACACAGCATCCTGCGCAGACAGTTCGATGAGCCGGGGATCCATATGGCCCTGGTCTGTGCGGCCCTCTCCTGCCCGCGTCTCAGGCAAGAGCCCTATACAGGAGAGCGCCTCGCACAGCAGTTGGCCGACCAGGCACGGGAATTCCTCTCTTCACCTCGCAATTTTGCCGTTGATCCCCAAAAAAACTTGGTCCATCTGTCCTCGATTTTTAAATGGTACAAAGAGGACTTTGTATCCCGCTATGCGCCCGAAAATAAATATCCCCGGCTGAATCTCAAAGAAAGCAGCATCATCGGATATGTGCTCCAGTTTATCCCCACCGATCGCTCTGGCTTCTTGGAACAGGGAGGGTATAAGCTGAAATACCTGGATTATGACTGGGCCCTGAATGAACAGGAGGAACCATGACCGGTAGAACGAGCCTTGCCAAACCAATAATCCTGGTTGTCTGCCTGGCCGCCCTCATGGCCGCCTCCTATGCCTTCAAACTGGGGGATAGACTGGGAGAATTGAGGGAGTGGATCGAATCCTTGGGTTCGCTGGGGCCCGCCGTGTATTTGGTGATCTATATTTTGGCCGTGATCCTGGCCGTGCCGGGTTCGGTGATCTCCATCATGGCCGGTTTGCTGTTCGGATCGGTTCTGGGAGTGATCCTGGTCAGCGTGGGATCCACCGTGGGGGCGGGCTTGGCATTCGTGATCGCCCGCCACTGGGCCCGTGATGCCGTGGCCGAGAGGCTCGATCGAAATCCCAAGTTTCACAAACTCGATCGCATGACAGCGGAGCACGGATCGATCATCGTGGCCATAACGCGGCTGGTGCCCTTATTCCCCTTCAATCTGTTGAACTATGGTTTCGGGCTCACCAGCGTGCCGTTCCGCACCTATCTTTTCTGGTCCTGGCTCTGCATGCTGCCCGGGACCGTGCTCTTCGTGGTGGGGGCGGATACCATCGCGCAGACCTTGAAACAGGGGAAGGTGCCCTGGCTGCTGATCGGGATCCTGGTTCTGACGATTGGCCTCATAACCCTCCTGGTGCGGAAGGCCAAAGCCAAATTGTCTGCTGATCCACACGAGGAGGATCATGCCTGAACGATTGACCCTACAGCCCGATGATTCCTATAATCGGGAGCTCGTTTCCCTCGTCCACCCTCCGGATTGGCAGAATCCGGAGCCCGCTCCTGTCTATAATCTGCTGGTCGTGGGGATGGGCACGGCAGGTTTGGTCACAGCCATAGGCGCTGCCAGCATGGGTGCCAGGGTGGCCATGGTGGAAAACTATCTCATCGGGGGGGACTGCCTCAATTTTGGCTGCGTGCCGTCCAAGGCCATTCTCCGGTCGGCGATGGCAAGGCAAGAGGTCGAGAGAGCGACGCACTTCGGCATCGACGTGCTGGGCGAAGTCGACGTCAATTTTTCTCGTGTCATGGAGCGCATGCGGAGCCTCCGGGCACGCATCGGCCGGCATGATGCCGAGGAGAGACTCACAAAGCTAGGGGCTCATCTATATTTTGGCGATGGAAAATTCAGGGACCGGACTCATTTTGAAGTGGGCGGGAAGATCCTGAGATTCAAAAAAGCGGTGATCGCCACGGGGGCCCGCCCCGCTGTACCCGATATTCCCGGATTGAAAGACGCGGGATTTCTAACCAACGAGACGGTCTTTTCCCTGACGGAGAGGCCGGAGCGCCTGCTCGTCCTTGGCGGGGGGCCTTTGGGCTGTGAGCTGGCGCAGGCCTTCCATCGTCTGGGGAGCCGTGTGACGATCGTCCAAGACGGGCCGCAGTTCCTTCCCCGTGAGGACCCTGAGGCGGCCGAGGTCCTGGCACGGATATTTCAGGATGAAGGGATCCGGATCCTCTTGAGCAGCGAAGTTCAGAACATTGTCTCGGCGGATGGGGTGAAGAAACTGGAGGTCAAGACTCCCGCTGGCAACGAAAAACTGATGGCGGATGAGATCCTGGTGGCCGTGGGGCGCTTACCCAATGTCGAGTCCCTCGATCTGGAAGCGGCAGGAATCGAATACGAGCATTCCACCGGAGTCAAGGTCAATGCCTATCTACAGACCTCCAATCCCAGGATCTATGCGGCCGGCGATGTGTGTTTTCCCTATAAATTCACACACATGGCCGATGCCACAGCCAGGATCGTTATCCAGAATGCCCTATTTTTCCGCAGCAAGAAATATCGATCGCTCACCATCCCCTGGTGTACCTATACGGATCCGGAAGTCGCCCATGTCGGCCTGTATGAGCGGGAGCTGAGGGAGCAGGGGATTCCTTTTGAGACATTCACCCGGCAGTTCAAGGAAGTGGACCGGGCCATCCTGGACAGTGAGGAAGAGGGATTCGTCAAGGTGTACGTCAAAAAAGGAAAGGACAAGATTCTGGGGGCCACTCTGATGGGAGCCCACGTCGGGGATCTACTGAGTCAGATAACGCTGGCGATGATCTCCGGAAGGGGACTCAAGACCTTGAACAATGTCATTCATCCTTACCCCACTCGGAGTGAAGCCATCCGGCAGGCCGCCTCGCTCTACTATGTGAACAAGTTCTCTCCGCGTCTGCACAGATGGCTCGAATATTGGTTCCGGTTGAGGCGTTGATACTCGACATGAACCGGGACCGTCTGATCGTATTGACCCGCTTCCCGATCCCAGGGACAACCAAAACCCGTCTGATTCCGGCCCTTGGGCCAGAGGGTGCATCGGATCTGCATGCCCGGATGGTCGAGTACACGGTGGGAGCGGCCAGGGTTCTGGAACAGAAGTGTCCCGGACTGCTGGAAATCTGCTATGCCGGGGGAGAAGCTGGCGCCTTACGGAAGTGGTTGGGCCCCGATCTCCGGTACACACCACAGGGCTCAGGAGATCTGGGCAGACGGATGACAGAGGCCCTAGATCGGAACTTTGGGAAAGGGGATCAGCGTATCGTGCTCATTGGGACCGACTGCCCAGGAATCACTGCGGCCCACCTGGAGTCCAGCTTTACTGCCCTGCGAGGCCATGATGTGGTCCTCGGGCCCTCCCTCGACGGCGGGTACTACCTGATCGGCATGCGCCGCTTGAACCGGATCCTCTTCGAGGGAATCTCCTGGGGGAGCGACAAGGTTCAAGGGGAGACTCTGGAGAAATCCCGGGCTGCCGGACTGTCGGTCAAGCTTTTGAATCCCCTTCAGGATGTCGATACTCCGGATGATCTCCAGGAATGGGAAAAGACCCAGGGACAAACCCTGAGCATCGTGATCCCGACATTAAATGAGGAGGGCCGGATCCGGGAGACACTGTCTCATGCGGCAGGAATTGAGCAGAGTGAAAGGATCGTGGTGGATGGCGGCAGCCAGGACCGAACTGTAGAAAAAGCGCAGGCAGAAGAGGCCCGCGTCCTCGTTTTCCGTCCCGGGCGGGGTCCGCAGCTGAATCATGGGGCAAAGGCGTCCTCAGGCGCCATACTGCTCTTCCTGCATGCGGATACGCTGCTGCCGCCTGATGCGGGGAGGCTCATCCGTTCTGCGCTGCTGGATCCTGCCGTGGTCGGAGGGTACTTCCGGCTGCGGTTTCAGCCTCGTTCTCCACTTCTGTGCTTCCAAGAGTGGACGATCAACCTGAGGACGCGGGTCCTCAAACGCCCCTACGGCGATCAGGCCTATTTTGTGCGGGCCTCGGTATTTGCCCTGGCGGGGGGTTTTCCCGACATTCCGATCATGGAAGATGTCGAGTTCATCCGGCGTTTGCTCAGGCTTGGAAAACTGGTTCTGTTGCCCGCTTCGGTCGTCACCTCGGCACGCCGCTTTGTTCAGCGCGGGATCGTGCGTACCACGCTGCGCAATAAAATCACCATTCTGGGCTATCGTTTTGGGGTGTCTCCGGACAAACTGGCGCACTGGTACTATCGGGGGACGGCTCAGGATCCCTATCCGGGGCCGGAACAGAGCAGCGATACAAATCGCAGCGAGACGGACATAACGAGAGGGCCCTAGTAAGAATCCAAACAGGGCAAAATTGAAAGTTCACTCATCTTTTATCAGGGTCTTTAAGATGACAGGCCAGTTTTTGTCCGCCTTTTCAATATAGCCCGGGATGTCCTTCTCCCACTTCCTGTGCACGCTCCGGCTGTAGTTGAGATAAAGCCTGTCGTTCACAATCTTCCATGCTTTGGGGGTGATGTCGACCAGGTCTCCGGATGCCATGGCATAGGCACAGTAGCCCCCATACTGGGGGGCATATTTTTCCGGCTCTCGAAGAAACATGTCCTTATGCGATTCCCTGGAAAAATACCATGTCGCTCCCATCCACTCGGCGGAATGCTCTTTCCGGCCCTTGACCGGCTGTCCTTCCGTAAAATAGGCAACCGTGTCATATCCCTTGACAGCCGATCCGTTTTTGTCTGTATTGATCGGTCCTTTTTCCGCGGCGTCAAGCAGGCAGCATAAGCCGATGCCCAATATGAAGGCCACAAAGATCCTTTTTGGCGATGGTTTTGTCATCAGAAACATGCTCCCAATCTGGAATTCTTGATTTTGTCCATTACTCAGTATACTGGAGCAGGCAAGCTGTGTGTTCAATTTCAAGTTTCTGGACAAAATCTGGGGACCGTAGTATGTATAAAACAGATCTGATACTTTGATTGATCGGAGCCGCATATGAAACGAAGATCCTTTATAAAAACCATAGGACAGGCAGCCGGGGCGGCTTCTCTGCCGCAGCTCTGGTCATCCTGTCGACCTACAACCAGGCAGCTTCCCAACATCCTCTGGATCTATGTGGAGGATCTCTCCCCCATGATGAGCTGCTACGGCTATGACATCAATCCTACGCCTCACCTGGACCGCATGGCAAGGGACGGGGTCCTGTTCACGAAAGCCTATATGCCGGCCCCTGTCTGTTCCGCCTGCCGCTCCGCCCTGATCACCGGCATGATGCAGACGACATTGGGCACCCACAACCACCACAGCTCCCGCTCGGAAGAAACGGCGATCCGGCTGCCCGAGAACATAAAAACCATACCTGAGCTCTTCCGGCAGGCCGGGTATTTCACGTTCAACCAGGGGAAGGACGACTACAATTTCTGGTATGACCGGGAAGATCTCTACACCGGCGAGTACACCACACATGCCCTGTATGGAAAATCGGGCAAACGCGAGATCGGATGGCAGGACAGGCAGCCGGATCAGCCATTTTTCGGCCAGATCCAGCTATCCGGCGGCAAGCTCGTTTACAGGCAAGACTTCGAGGAAAGGAATCGGAATCCCATCGACCGACAGGCATTCGATCTGCCGCCATACTACCCCGACCATCCCCTGGTCCGGGAGGACTGGGCCCAGCACTTTGACAGCGCCCGTGTGACGGATGACGAGGTCGGCGAGATCCTCGAGAGCCTGCGCCGGGATGGTCTCCTGGAGAACACCGTGGTCTTTTTCTTTTCCGACCACGGCATGCGGCTCTGGCGGCACAAGCAGTTCTGCTATAACGGTGGGCTGCATGTTCCCTTCATCATGAGCTGGCATGGAGATCCGCGGAGGCTCGGTGGAAAGGGGAGTGTGCGGGAGGATCTTGTGAGCGGGCTCGACATCGCCGCCACGTCCCTGGCTTTGGCCGGCATCGAGATCCCCGTTCACATGGAGAGCCGGGATCTCTTTGCTCGAGGATTCGAACCCAGAGAATTCGTCATCTCCGCCCGCGACCGCTGCGACTACACGATCGATCGGATCCGCAGCGTCCGTACACAGAGGTTCCATTACATACGGAATTTCATGCTTGATCGCCCCTACATGCAGCCCAACTACCGCGATGCCTGGGAGATCACCCAGGTCATGCGGGAGCTGCATGCCAAGGGCCAGCTGGATGCGGTCCAGGATCGATTTTGGGGAGATGAGCGTCCCTCCGAGGAACTCTACGACCTGGGAAGAGATCCCCATGAGATCGATAATCTGGCGGGCGATCCTAGGTTCGCAGAGGAGTTGACCAGACATAAAATGATGCTCGAGAATTGGATCCGGGAAACCGATGAGAAGGGTCAGTATCCTGAAGAGGCCGCCGGCCTCAAGTACATGTTCGACTGGTGGGGAGATAAGTGCGTAAATCCCGAATACGATCAGTTCCGGTGATCGCGTATCATTCGTAAACAGCGAGGTCGGAGCCCACGACCACCTTCCCCTCATATTTTTCCGCGATCTCGTCAAGGAGATCCTGCGGCTCGGCTCCCCAGAACAGGATGTGATAGAGCACAACCAGCTTCGGCTGGGCGGCTTTGGCGATCTCTCCCAGTTCATATGTAGAGGTGTGGTTCTGCTTGTGATATTTTTTCCAGATTTCGTCCTTGTTCTCGAATCCCTTCTGGGAATACACCTCATGGATCAGGATGTCCGCATTCTTGCTGAACTTGATGATGTTCTCACAGGGTGTCGTGTCCCCGGAGATCACGATCGTCTTGTCGGGCGTGGTAAAACGGAAACCGTAGGCATTGGGCCAGCTCCCGTGTTTGACCAGGAAGGCCTCCACCTTGACATTCTCGTCGGTGTAGATGATCCCTTCCCGAAATTCGTGGGCGTTCACACGCCAGCCCTGGTCGTTGGCCGGCTCCGTTCCATGCACACGGTATTTGATGTCTTCCGCATAGGCTTTCAGGATGTGATCGGTCATGGCCTTGATGCCTTCGGGTCCGTAGATCTCGAGCGGCTCGTCGCGCTCCAACACCCAGGGTGTGAGGATGAGGTCCGGTAGCCCGACGGTATGGTCCGAATGGAGGTGCGTCAGGAAAGCCCGCTTGAGGTTCTTGACGGACAGCGCATCCAATTTTCCTCCGTATTCGGGGGAAAGCGCGGCCGCCTGCCGTACGAGTCCCGGCCCAAAATCGACAATGTAGGGTGTGTCATTGACGATCACGGCCACCGAGCAGCCGGAATGTTCAGGATCAGCGTTGGGAGTCCCCGTGCCCAGGAGGACCACTTGGGTCGATGGTGTTTCTGCCGGTGAAATAGAGGCTTCGGCGGCCTGCCCCACGCCAGGGCAGATCAGCAGCATGCACAGCGTCAGATGTGAGAGCCCTCTCATGGATTCCTCCTTCTGTATTTCCTCGTTATTGTACCAAATGAAGTCTTTGTTCCCTAGGGAAGTGATGGATATCGTTCATCACGAGTGGAACGAAGTGATCTCAGAGACCAGCGGACTCACTCCGTCACTTGTGATGACAGTCATCGGAGCTCCTTGCCATTGGTCAGGGGAAGTGATAATACTAAATCAGATGAGGACGATACGTAAGGCCACAGAAACCGCGATCGTTTCCCTGTTTTCGGTTCTGGTCCTGGTAGTGTTTTTCCAGGTCATCGCCCGCTATGTTTTCAATCAACCGCCCGCCTGGAGCGAGGAGCTGGCCCGCTATCTACAGGTCTGGGTCATCTTTTTAGCTTCCCCCCTCTGCATCCGCAAGGGCAGCCACCTGGCGGTGGATTATTTCAGCCACAGGCTGGGCCCCGGGGCCCGCCACCGCCTTGACATACTGATCGGCCTGCTGATCACCTTCTATGTGCTGGTGGTGACGATTTTCGGGATCCGGCTCATGGTGGTGGGCCGCTTCCAGGTCTCTCCTGCCATGGGGCTCCCCATGACTGCCGTGTATGTGGTTTTTCCGCTGAGCGGGGCGCTCATGTTCCTCGAGTCTGTGCTCGGAACCCTGCACCTGATCAGGAGAAGAGGAGGAGGAGCCACATGATCGTGCTCCTGGTCTCGCTGTTCGTGTTCTTCCTCATCGGAGTTCCCATCGCTTTCGCTCTGGGCCTGGGATCCCTGCTCGCACTGCTGGCGGATGCGAGCCTTCCCCTGGTCCTTGTACCCCAGAGAATGTTCACGGCGCTGGATTCCTGGCCGATCATGGCCATCCCGCTTTTCATGCTGGCGGGGGAGCTGATGAGCCGGGGAGGTATGTCCCGCCGCATCGTGGATTTTGCCGCTGCCTGCTTCGGATTCGTGCGGGGGAGCCTGGCAATGGTCACGGTGATGGCGAGTATGGTGTTTGCTGGGGTTTCGGGATCATCTACGGCAGACACCGCTGCCGTGGGCTCTATCCTGCTCCCCACCATGCAGAAAAAAGGCTATGACATGCGCTTCGCCACCGCGCTCCAGGCGGCCGCGGGAGCGATCGGCCCTATCATACCTCCCAGCATCCTCATGATCCTCATCGGGTATGTGACCGAAACGTCGGTGGCACGTCTCTTCCTGGCCGGGATCATACCGGGAGTCTTGATCGGAGTGGGGCTGATGGTCGTCGCCTATCGGCACGCTCTTCGGGGCGGGGACGCCTATCTGGCCACGACACGTTTCAGCTGGAAAGACGTGCTGA
>CBESWG010000042.1:0-25282 GCA_965533275.1 uncultured bacterium | reverse complement strand
GCCATGATGGCGCCTTCGTCCAGGGGAGGTACGAACTCCTTGCCCAGGAAGGTGTAGGAGATGCCGGCGGCGATGATGAGGCAGATGAACACGGCCAGGATGGGCTTTTTGTGCCGCAGCGCCCCTTCCAGGATGCGGCGGTATTTGGAGATGAGAAAATCCATAGCCGGATTCCTCCGTTCCTTCAGGTGTTTTTCCGTCAGAAAATAGGAGGCCAGAACGGGCTTCAGGGTCAGGTTGAGGATCAGTGAGCCGATAAGTGCGGCCACCACGGCAAAGGCGGTGGGCCGGAACATGGCGCCTTCGATGCCCTGCAGGGTCAGCAGGGGCAGGAACACCAGGATGATTATGAGGTTGGCCGAGAATAAGGCATTGCCCACGTCCTTGGCGGCTTCGGCCGTCAGGGTACAGACGGGGGCCGTCCCCTTTTTTTTCAGCAGAACCCGGTAGATGTTCTCCACCATGATGATGGAGCCGTTGGCCACCTTGCCTATGCCTATGGCCAGCCCTCCGATGGACATGACCGTGAGCTTGATGCCGAAGAGATCCATCAGCACCAGGGCGATAAGGATGGAGATGGGAATGGTCAGCGAGGCGATGAGCGAGGCGCGCAGGTTCCACATGAAAAAGATCATGACCAGGATGATGAGGAGCGCCCCCTCCAGCATGGAGACCTCGACGTGGCTGATGGACTTGAGGATCAGGATGGACTGGTCGTAAAAGGGCTTGATCTCAACCTTCTTAGGCAGGTCCTCTGTGATCTGGGCCAGGGCTTCCTTGACGTTGGCGATGGCCGAGAGAGTGTCGCCGCCGTACTGCTTTTCGATGGTCACGTAGACCGACTCATCGCCGTTGTGGCTGGCTGATTCTCGGCGGAACTTGCGGCCGATCTCGACATCCGCCACATCCTTGACAAAGACCGGGACATTGTTGCGGGACGTGATGGCCGTGTTCCGGAGGTGCTCCAGGGTCTCGATGCGCCCCATTCCCTTGATCAGGGACTCCTGCGGGCCCTGCAGGATGACCCCGCCGGAGAAATTGCGGTTGCTGTTCTCGATCGCCTCCAGGACCTCCTTGATGGTGATGCTGTAGTTCTTGAGCATGTCTGGCTTGAGAAACACCTGGAACTGCTTGACGAATCCGCCCATGTTGATGACAAAGGAGACGCCCTCCACTCCCTGGAGCCGGTAGCGGATGGTCCAGTCGGCGATGGAGCGAAGCTCCATGGGATCGATGTCTTTGCCGATGACCGCGAACTCGAAGATCTCGCCCATGCGGGAGGAGACCGGACCCAGGATGGGATGCGTTGTCCCAAGGGGCAGGCGCCCGGTGATCAGCTCCAGCTTCGAGGACACGATCTGACGGGCCTTGTAGATGTCCGTCCCCCACTCGAACTCCACCGTGACCACCGAATCCCCGGTGGCGGATTCCGACCGGACACGCGTGACATAGGGGGCCCCGTTGAGCAGGCTCTCCAGGGGAAACGTGATGAGTCGTTCCACGTCCTCGGCCGCCATGCCCTCGTTCTCGGTGATGATGTTGACCAGGGGGGCGTTGAGGTCAGGATATATATCTTTGGGCATACGGGCGTATACGATCACCCCCCATATGGCGATCAGTGCGATCAGCAGGATGATCAGAAGACGGTGTTCAAGCGCGAAATCGATGAGCTTATTGATCATGATGATGTCTCCTGGGTGGGCCTTTTGAGGCGATCAATGGATGTGGCCTGATTTGAGGATCTCTTCATAGAGCTTGGACTTGAGCTGGTAGCCACCGCTTACAACGACCTCGTCTCCTTCCGCAAGCCCGCGCAGGATCTCGACATATCCGTTATCCAGGGCCCCGGTGTGCACCACCTGCAGGAAGAACTGCTCGCCGCGCTTGATGAAGGTGATCTTGTCGCCCTTGTCTTCGAGCACGGCCTCCTGCGGAACCACCAGCGCCTGGCTTTGATGATTCAAGGCTATCCAAATGCTGGCGAACATGCCGGGTTTAAGCTTGTAATCCCTGTTTTCCACTTCCGCGCGTACAGTAATGGTACGGGTGTCCTCCTTGAGGACATCGCCGATATAGGTGATCTTGCCTGAAAACGTTTCTCCCGGATAGGCCGGCACGTTCAGCGTCACGGTCATTTCCAAGCGGATCTTGGAGATGTCCTTCTCGTAGATTTCAGCGTCGGTCCAGAGGATGGTGGGATCCATGAGGACCAGGATCTCTGTCTCCTGGTCGATCATACTGCCCAGGACGGCGTTGTTTTGGATGATCTTCCCGGCAATAGGCGCATAGAGCGAGATGATGGGGTTGATCTGATGGGACTCGGTGATGGTGGAGACCTCCTGTTCGGAAAATCCCAGCACATGCAGCTTCTTTTCCGCCGCATCCAGGTTGGCCTGAGCCACCTTGAGGTCCGCCTCAGCCGTGAGGAGGTCTTTTTGGGCCCCTACGCCCCGGTCGAACAGTCTCTGTTGCCGCTCATGGTTAACCCTAGCCAGCTCGTGGTCTGCCTGGGCCTTGTAGAATTCGGACTTGGCGTTCCCCACTTCTTCGCTCTGGAGGGTGACCAGACGCTGCCCCTTCTTCACCCAATCGCCGATCTTGATGTGGATCTGGGAGATCCGGGCGGGAAACGCGTAGCTGACGATGGCCTTGTTGTTCTGGCGGGCGATGACCTTGCCCATGGCGGTCAGCTCGGATTTAAGCGGCTGCAGGGAGGCCAAGGCGGTGCGGATATCGACCGCCTCGAGTTCCTGATCCAAAAGCGTGATCCCATCCGTGCGGCGCATGCCCTTGCCTGTGCTTCGACCTAGGCCTCTGCCTCCGGCCCGCGGCCCTTCGCCTTTTCGCATCAGCTTGCCCTGGAGTCTTCCTGTGTCCTGGCCGGTTTCGGCGTCCTGGGCCTGGGAAAGGGAAGGTTCCTCTGAGTTTTGGTGGCGATCACCGCAGCCGATGCCGCCCGTGATCAGCACAACAGCGAGAGTCAGGACTATGTATCGTCTAATATTCATGGTTGTCTCCTTCCAGGGGTTGGCCAATGGATTTTTCCAGGGCGGCGAGAGCGGCCCGGTGGTTGAACAGGGCGTCGGCATAGGTGGTCCGGGATTCGATCAGAGTGCGGCGGGCCTCGATGAGCTCGATTCCCCCGATCTCTCCTTCCTGGTAGCTGAACAGGAACATGTTGTACACCTCTTCCGCCTGCGTGAGGATCTCTTCCTCAAAAAGCCTGATCTCGTTGGTGGCGGCCACGGCATTCAGGAAGGCATCCTCGACCTCCAGCGATATGGTGTTCTCGAGGTGTTCCACTTCCTTGTACAGGGAGTTGATATTGGCCTGCGCCTCGGCGATCGCTCCCTTGGATGGCTGCCAGAAATAGAGGGGGATAGTAAACGAGAGGGTGAAGTCCCACCATTTGCCCTCGCCTGCAACTTGGTGCTGGTTGAGACCCAGCTCGAAATCCGGCAGGTAGCTCATCTGGGCCGACTTTCTCTGCAGCCCCACCCTTTCCAGGGCAAAGTTGACCTTTTTCATCTCGGGCCGGAATGCCAGGGCCCGGTCTTTCAGCTCCATCAGGTCGAGCTCTACGGGCTTGGACCTGAGCTCCCCGACGACCTGCAGCGGCTCGTATTTGCGGCGGGCCATCAGGTAGTTGAGGAAGGCGCGGGCCAGGCGTGCGTCGCTGGAGGCGCGCCGCAGTTCGTTCTGTGCCTTGGAGACCTCGACGCGGGCTCGGAGCACCTCCACCTGGGCCACATCACCGGCCTCGAACTTGACCTGGGCCTTGTTGAGAAAATCCTGGGACAGGTCCAGGTCCTGCTGTACGTATGTCAGCTTTTCCTGGGCCAGAAGCAGCCTGAAAAAGGCCTGCTTGACCTGGAATGTGATGTCCAGCTTGAGGAGGTCGATCTCCTGCAGGATCTCCTCCGATTCCTTGCCGGCGATCTTTCCCTTGATGTGCTTCTTGCCGGGAAACTCGAATGCCTGGCTGATGCCGAAATACCACTCGCCCGCATTCTTGAAATCGAAGAGCCGGTCCTGCAGGTCCGAGTCCCAGTTGAGGGAGGGTTGGTCAAAGGCCCTGGCCTGGCTGACTCTGGCCAGGGACGCCTGATGCTGCTGGAGGGACGACAGGATCAGGGGATTGTACTGGATGGCTGTGGAGACGCAGTCTTCCAGTGTTAGGGGCTGCGCCTCCGCCTTCTCCTGAGCCGAAAGAGGGAGCACCAGGAATGCGGCAAGTCCCAAAAGGATCACACTTTTTACAGTATTCATCTGACCTCCTTGAACGTGGTGTGAGGACGGCAGCCCGGAGGCCGCGCGTGCCGGTAAAAGGGGAGAAGTCAGACAAGTGGCGGGGAGCGGGACATGGGCAAGATCAGGACGATCTGGTCTTTTTCCCGGCTCTCAGGGACCTTCAGTGTGTCGAGCAGCGCCAGCTGGGGAGAGATGAAGAAGTGGATCTGTGTTGTCGTGAGTGTCGAGTTCTGGAAATGGCAGGCTGGGCAGGAGTCTCCTCCTCCCTTTAGCCCGTTGTGGTCATGGAGAAAATTGATGAAGAGCGTGAGGATGAAGAAAACCAGGAGGAAGCTGATGTTGAGGCCAACCCGGCGCTTATCGAACGTGTCCATAGCTGTTTAACAAATAATTTTAGCATAACGGACACAATAAAGCTAACGAAATCGAGGCTAAAAACAGCCTCTATTTCCCCAGGCGCAGTCCGGCATAGAGCGAGAAGCCGGGGGTTCCGTATCCCTTGACGACCTCATACTGTTGGTTCAGGACATTGTCCAGGCGGGCGAAGACCTGCAGGGAAGGAAGGAGGTCATAGGCCGCGGCAGCGTTGATCAGGAAGTAGCTGTCCAGCGTGACACGAGTGGATTCGTACCCCACCCAAAAATTATCCTCTCGCTCTCCTATGTACAGAAGATCGGCCGTCACGCGGCCCTTCGCTGTGAATCCCGTGCTGACCCTGAGCGCGAACTTGTGCCTGGGCCGGCGGAGCAGGTATTCGCCGCTGTCCTCATCCCTGGCTTCGGTCCGGGTGTATTCGGCCGACAGGGAGAGGTCCTTCCAGGGATTGGCCCGCAGAAAAAGCTCCGCGCCTCGAGCGGAGGCCTTTCTTACGTTGAGGTATCCGTCCGTGTATGTGAAATCGATCAGGTTCTCGAAGGAATTCGAGAAATAGAGGGCGCCCAACTGGAGGCGGCCGCCCAGGAATCTCTGCTCCATACCCAGGTCCCATCCCAGGGTTCTTTCCGGCTCGAGGTGTTCATTCCCGACCGGGCCGTAAAATGTGGGTGGCGCATAGAGCTGATAGAGAGAGGGGGCCTTGAATCCCGTGCCCAGGGATGCCTTTAGACGCGTGCCGGTACGGTCGAGATTAAACCCGGGCGCGATCCGATAGGTGAGAGCGCCACCGGCCTGGCTGTGGATGTCATATCGGGCGCCCAGAGCGGCGAAGAAGGTCCCGTCCAGGTTGATGCGATCCTGGAGGTAGGCCCCGAAATTGTCGGTGGATTGTTTGGGGAACCGGCTCTCGTAGGGACCCCAGATGCTCTCCGAGGTGTATTCCGATTCTCCCTGTTCCCGGGAGTACATCAGCCCAGCCGTCACGGTGTTGCTCTCATGGGCGAAGACGTTGTTCTGCCAGTCGATCTTGACGAGATCGCTCTCGAACAGGCCTTTTTCGCTGTCGTGGGGGTTGATCTCGTCCGGGGGGTTGTCCTGCCTGCGTACATACTGGAGAAAGGAGGCGTTGAGGGTGGACTCCCAGCGGTTGCGCGAAAAGAGGCCCCGGGCATGCCCTCCTATCAGGATCGCGTTGTAGTCCTGTACGCTGTTGGGATCGTCGCTGTTGTCACCTCCTCCGGAATGGTCGATGTCTAGGCGGCTGTCGATCGACCTGACGCTCAAGCTCAGGTCAAGGTTGTCTTGGGGATGGTAGCCCAGTTTTCCCGACAGGGTCAGGTTCTGGTACCCGTCGTTCTCGGTGTTCCCCTCGTACTGGCTGCCCGCCGCCGAAAAACCCTCTGATTCGACAAAAGCGGCCCCCGCGGAGTAGGACAATCTGCCGCTCCGGCCGGAGACTTCTGCGTTTCCGTTCATGGTGGCATAGCTGCCGGCCTGGGCAGAGACGTGAAACCGGGGCGTTCCCTGTTCCTGCCGGGTGATGATATTGATGACGCCCCCCATGGCATCAGAGCCGTAGAGCGTGCTCTGGGGGCCTCGCGCGATCTCGATGCGCTCGATGCTTTCCACCATCAGCAGCCCCATGTCGAAGGTGCGGCTCGGCGTCATGGGATCGTTGAGTTCCATGCCGTCGACCATGACCTTGGTGTGTTCGGAATTGGCCCCCCGGATCAGCACTGAGGAAGAAGAGCCCAGCGGTCCGTTCTGGGTAATGGAGAGCCCCACTACCTCGGCCAGGGCCTCGAGTACCGAGATCTTCTTGGTTTTTTCCAGGTCCTGCCGCGTGATGACCGTGACCGAACTGGCTGTCTCCTTTACGGAGGTCTCAACCCTGTTGGCCGTGACCGTGACCTCGTATTCCAGTTTTTCCTTCTGTTTCTCCTGTGGACCTTCCTGCCCTGCTTTCCCGCCGTCCTGAGCGAGCAGGGACAGGGACAGACATATCAGGATAAGGGGACCGGCCAGAGAGACCTTGCACATTCGCTTCCTCCTTTTCAGGCTTCCCGTCCATAACAAAAACGATTGACAGGGAGCCATACCACGAGGAGGAAAGTGGGGGCTAAAAAAAAACCACCCTACCTTCCGCCCGAAGATGGGTTGCTTGGGGTACGCGGGAGGTCTCCTGACTGACGGGTTATCCTAGTCCCTGGCCTTCCCATTCCCAATAGAACAGTGGCCGTCTGCGGGACTCTTTCCCGATCACAGTAGCGGGGGCTGTGCCCGATTCGCACGGGCTTCCCTGTTCCGCGAACCTTTGCCTCGATAAACGAGAGGGTATGGTGGCATAGGCAAGGGCCTATGTCAAGACTTGGGGACACCCTTCAGAGGGACATCCTGTTGTCCACGGGACTGCCGCCAGGAGGCTGACCAGGGCCGGGGTGTCCCCTAGGGGGATGTCCCCAAGAGGGCGCCCTGATGGGTGTTGCGGGCCTCCAGGGTGTCCTCGATCTCCCGGATGATCCCGGACTTGTCCTCCAGCCACTCGGGAGCCACCAGGATGTCCGGGTGGGCCTCACTGACCAGCCTTTGCACGAGGATGTCTGGGGGCGTGTGCTCGAGGAGATGAATAACTGTGGCTATGTATTCCTCCCGGCTGAGCAGGCGAAGATCGCCTCTTTGGTGGATGTGTGCCAGCCGGGAGAAGCGCGTGACATAGAGCATGTGGAACTTTACGGCATCCACGCCCAGAGCCGCGATTCCCTGCATGGTCCGGGTCATGTCTTCGAGGTCTTCTCCCGGCAGCCCCAGTATGAGGTGTGCGCACACATGAATTCCCCTCTGCCTGAGATCCTGGATAGCCTGGGACGTGGCCGCGGCACCGTGGCCGCGGGAAATGGCGCGCAGGGTGTCCTCCCGGAGAGACTGCACTCCCAGTTCCACCCAGGTGTAGTACTGTGCGGTATAGCTCTGGATGAGATCCAGGATCTCGCTTGAGAGGCAGTCTGGACGTGTGGCGATGGACAGGCCCACGACCTCCTCAAATGCAACGGCCTGGTCGTACAGGGGCTTGAGCTGAATCCGGGAGCCATAGGTGTTGGTGAATGACTGAAAATAGGCGATGAACCTCTCCGCATTGTA
This sequence comes from uncultured bacterium, assembly GCA_965533275.1. GTDB lineage: Bacteria > Acidobacteriota > Aminicenantia > Aminicenantales > Aminicenantaceae > JAUXEH01. The sequence continues at coordinate 17,518 of CBESWG010000042.1, read as the reverse complement.
GCGCTTCCGCAGTCCCTGCATACCCGAGTGCATCTGCTCGGTGATGGTGGGAGGGATTTCCCCACCGGTCCGCCCTGAACCGCCGGCTGGGTCGCAGAACAGACACCCGTCATCCCCCACGGTCCCGTCCCGGTTGGGGCAGCCCAGGCCGGCGTTTAAAGCGACCTTATGGACGCGGCATCCAAACTTTTGTCTCAGGTGCTGGCTGAAGCGGCGGTAGCGGCTTTCTTTCATCAGATTCTGTCCAAACGGCCCGGACATTTCATGTCTGCATGGGGCCGTCAGCGCCAGCGGCGCGAGATCAGGAGGTGGATGAATAGCGGCCCCCCGACGATGGCCGTGATGATCCCGACCGGAAGCTCTGTCGGAGCCAGCACCGTGCGGGCCACGGTGTCGCAGACGGCCAGGGCGGCTCCGCCCAGAAGGAAGGCCCCGGGCAGGACCGTACGCTGGTCCACGCCGCTCAGCCTGCGGACGGCATGTGGCACGATCAACCCCACAAATCCGATCGGCCCCACCAGAGAGACCACGGCCGCCGTGGCCAGCCCGCCTCCCACGAAGACGTTCCTCCGAACCCGGTCGACGTCTACGCCCTGGGCATGCGCCAGGTCTTCGCTGAGGGCGATGTGGTTGAGGTCTCGGGCATGATAGAGGAGGAGCCCCAGTCCCGGAAGAAGCAGGGGCAGGATGCCCAGCAGCTGCCTGTATCCCAGGATGTCCAGTCCGCCCATCATCCAGCGCTGGAAGACCACCAGGGCGTTGGGTTCGGCCAGGTAGGTCAGGAGCAGGATCCCTCCCGCGCAGATGATGCTGATGGTCACTCCGGCCAGGAGCAGCGTATAAACGGACATCCCCCCTGGGCTGCGGGCCAGCCGCTGGATCAGAAACAGGGCGGTTGCGGCTCCCAGGACCGCGAATATCTGCAGTGAGCCGAACGGCCCCCAGACCGCCCAGAGGGCAGGGAACGAGATCGTGAGGAAGGCCCCCAGCGCCGCCCCTCCGCTTATGCCGAGAGTGAAGGGTTCGACCAGAGGATTCCGGAAGAGGACCTGGAAGCAGGCGCCCACCACAGCCAGGGCGCCTCCTGCCAGCAGCGCCAGGAGGACACGCGGCACGCGCTGGTGCCAGAAGATCTCCCCGGCCGGCTCGCGCTCGCCCTGCAGATAGCCCCCCACGTCTCCGGGGGAGATGGAACCGGGCCCGATCCAGGGGCTCACCAGCGCCACCAGCAGGAAAAGTAGTGCATATCCGGTCAGAGCCCGTGCCTTCATTCTGAGTCCTCCCGGACGGCACGCGCGATGAGGACGGGCCGCTGTGTTTCTGGATGTTCCTCCATCAGCACATCCGCTCCGTAAACTTCCGACACGCGTTCCTTGGTGAGCACTTCCCGGGGAGATCCCAGGGAGAGGACCTTGCCGGCAGTGAGCAGGAGCAGCCGGTCACTGTAGAGGGCGGCGAGGTTGATGTCGTGGGTGACCACGGCGATGCCCATTCCGTCCCGCGCCAGGTTGTGAAGCAGCTGGAAAAATCGGATCTGATGCGGCAGGTCGAGTGCTGCAGCCGGCTCATCCAGGAGGAGAAAACGGGGCTGCTGTGCAAGCACCGAAGCCAGGAAGGCGCGCTTCTTCTCCCCTCCAGAAAGCTGGGACAGCCTCCGTGTCCGCAGAGCGAGCACCCCGGTAAGCTGGAGGCTGCTCTCGATGGCGGCCCGGTCGTCTTTTCCCAGGCGGCCCCACCCCTTGACATGGGGATAGCGTCCCATGCCCACAAGTTCTTCCACGGTCAGGTCGTACTCGCTGCTTAATTCCTGAGGCAGGAATCCCAGCTCCCGCGCGGTCGAGCGCCTGGCTAATTCTTGCAGACTGCATCCCCCGAGCCTGACACAGCCGGCCACCGGTGAGATCAATCCGGCCGAGATATGGAGGAGAGTGGTCTTCCCGGATCCGTTGGGGCCGATCACGCCCAGCACCTCTCCGGTCCTGATGCTGAGCTCTGAAACGTTGAGCTCCCAATCGATCCCGGGAAAGCTGTGCTTTATTCCCTGCAGCTCAATCATGTCTTTCCTCGAAGAGCTCAGGGTGTATGGCCGCCGCCAGCCTGTTCGCGGTCTGCGCGATCCGGACACCGGGGATCAGGAGATAGTCATCACTCAGGAAATGGATCCGGCCGGCCTGGACCGCGGGCAGGGTGGCGAGCCGCTCCCAGTCCGATTTCAAGAGCACCTGGTTGTCCGGTGATATCCCCTCGGCCAGCACCTCGATGATAACATCCGGCCGGCGCCGTACCAGGGCTTCCTTGGAGATGCGGGGATAGGCTCCGGGTGCGTCGGCGAAGATGTTGCGGCCCCCCGCCAGCTCGATCAGCTCGTGAAGGAAGGTGCCGGAGCCCGTGGTCATGAGCCCGGTCAGGTCGCCCGGAGTGTGCCCCAACCCCAGAAAGACGCTTCGGGGTGGACGGGCCTGTGTCTTGCGGGCAAGATCATCCAGCTGCTGCCGGATCTCAGTGGCCAGGCTCTTTGCCTTGATGTCTGCATCAAGGACCGTGCCGATCCTCTCTATCGCGGCGGTGATGTGGCCGATCCTGTCGATGTCCACTGACAGGGTTGGAATGCCCTGTTCCCGACAGAAGCGGGCCAGAGCCTGATGTTTTCCCTGAAAAATGATCAGATCCGGCTCCAGGGAGAGGATCCGTTCACGGTTGGGATTGATCTGCCCCCCGATCTGCGCCACATCTAGCGCCGCAGGGGGATAGAAGGAGAAATCGCTCACACCTACGACTCGAGTACCCTCGCCCAGGGTGAAGACGATCTCTGTGATGCTGGGAGACGCACAGATCACCCTGCGCGCATTTGGTGGACCTCCTCCCGGGAGGGTGCTTGACGCTGCATTTTCGCCCTGCTCACCCTGAAAGAGCAGATAGAGCAGTGCAAATCCCAGCACGACCAATGCCAGCGTGAGGGCCAGGGGCAGGTTCCGGATCTTTTTCATGGAAGCGGAATCACCTTGCCTTAAACCAAAACGTTTGTCAACGCCGCCCAAACCTTCCCCCGCAATCTATCCCATCCTCCAGTGGAAATTCTATTCACTGTTGGCCGGCCCTGCTTTTTCCCCAGTGTTTAAGACACTCATCCTACCGTGGATATACTTCGAATCCCAGTGGGCGAGGATTTTATTTCTGAGGGCTGGAAGAGGTGAGCTGCCCGCTCCAGGGTGAAGCGGGCAGCTGCCATGGGGATGGATTAAAGATTAGGGGAATCTATCTCAATCCTTCGATAAAAGGAGGGGTAAAAAGGAGGGACTTGCGTATGTCCATTTGTTTTTATCTCTCGTTTCTTAGCCATTCCACTACTATATACGCCAATATCGTTCAAAGAGTTGCTTCTTTGGCGCATTTTACGCCTGAAATTGCACGAATTGGCCAGGAATGCGATTTTTCAGGATTTTTGCCCTCAACGCGGTGAGTCATGCGTGAACAAAGTGGGGGCTATCCCGGGGTGTGAATGGAGTTTTCGGGCGGATAACTCATTGAAAACTAAAAGGATAGACAGAAAAATGAACTTTTTTTATTCCTTGCTGTCCCCCAACTGCAACGTTTCAATTATTATATCACATTTTTTTGTCCGAATACAAGCAATTTTTTATTTTTTTTTGAATTCCCTTGATTTGCACGCTAAGAGCGATAAATCATCCCTAAAACTCCCTGATGGGACAGTTATCTTCGGATAAGGGCGAAACGCCGTTTTTTGACTCCAGGGATCTAATTCTCTAGAATGAGACATAACCTCAAGGACCAGGAGTCGGGAATGAATAGAGATGAATTCAGGGAGTGGGGATACCGCTGTGTGGATTGGGTGTCAGACTATTTCGAGAACGTAGGCGACTATCCCGTGCGCCCCGCCCTACGGCCTGGCGATATCACAGCACAGCTTCCCGAGGACGCGCCCCTGAAGGGGGAATCCATGGATGCGGTGTTCGACGATTTCCGGAAGATCGTCGTCCCCGGTATGACCCACTGGCAGCATCCCTCCTGGTTTGCCTATTTCTCGGCCAACAACAGCCCTCCTTCGGTGCTGGCGGAACTGCTCACTGCGGGGATGGGGGCCCAGTGCATGATCTGGGAAACCTCTCCGGCAGCTGCGGAGCTGGAAGAGGTGGTCCTGGAATGGCTACGAAAGCTCCTGGGCCTGCCCGCCGGGTTGTCCGGCGTCATCCAGGATACGGCCTCGACAGCCTCACTGGTAGCGATCCTCACGGCCCGGGAGCAGGTCACGGACTATGGCTCCAACCTCCGGGGGCTCCGGGAATCGCTCCGGGTCTATGTGTCGGAGGAGGCTCACTCCAGCGTAGTAAAGGGAGCAAGGATCGCGGGCATCGGCGAGGAAAACATCCGCAACATCCCGACGGATGCGGCGTTCGCCATGATCCCGGAGGAACTGGAACGGGCCCTGACGGAGGACAAAGCTCAGGGCATCACTCCCGCCTGCGTGGTGGCCACCGTCGGGACCACCTCCTCCTCGGCCATCGATCCGCTGGGGCCCATCGGCCGCATCTGCCAGCGGCACAAGGTTTGGCTGCACGTTGACGCTGCCTATGCCGGCTCCGCCGCCATCCTCCCGGAGAAGCGCTGGATCTTCGATGGCGCCGAATATGTTGATTCTCTCGTGTTCAATCCGCACAAATGGATGCTCACCAACTTCGACTGCTCGGCCTATTTTGTCAGGGACGAGGGTGCCTTGATCCGCACCTTCGAGATCCATCCCGAATACCTGAAGACCGGTGTGGATGCCGTGGTCAAGAACTACCGGGATTGGGGGATCCAGCTAGGCCGCCGCTTCCGGGCCCTGAAGCTCTGGTTCGTTCTGCGGACCTATGGAGTGGAGGGAATACAGGCCATGATCAGGGAGCACATCCGGCTGGCCCAGCTGTTCCGGGAATGGGTGGATGCCCATGGTTCGTTCGAGATCATGGCTCCCGTGCCCCTGAGCCTGGTCTGCTTCCGGCTGAACGACGGCCGCCCGGAAGAGGCGCTGGAACGGGTCAACCGCGACCTGCTCGACAGGCTTAATCGGTCCGGGCGCCTCCTGCTGACGCAGACCCGCCTCGGAGGAAAGTACGTGATCCGCATGGCGATCGATTCCCACACCACGGAGGAAAAGCACGTTCGCGAGGCCTGGGAACTCATCTCCAAGACGGGAGAAGTGCTGCAGCGTGAGGCCCCCGCGTGAGCACGCGCCTGCGGATCTCCGATGCGATCTGGGAGGCATTCCCCGGCCTCCATCTCGGGGTGGTGGCCGCCCGGGGTATCGACAACTCCCGCTCAGCGCCGGAGTTGTCGTCCTTCCTCCGGGAGGTGCAGTCCAGGATCCGGGAGGAGTATGATTCCGAAACCCTGTCACAGGTCCCTCATATCCAGGCCTGGCGGCAGGCATACTCGAGTTTTGGTGCCAAGCCCAAAAAGCACACGAGCTCGGTGGAAAGCCTCTACCGCATGACCCTCAAGGGAGGGGATTTTCGTCCGATCAACGCCGTGGTGGACGTCTACAACCTGGTCTCGCTCAGGTTCGGAGTCCCCGCCGGCGGGGACGATCTGGACCAAGTCGAGGGGGACATCTCCCTACTCTTTGCCAAGGGGGACGAGGGCTTCACGCCGCTCAACAGCGAGTCCCGGGATGTGGCCAGGCCGGGTGAGGTGATCTATCGGGATGACAGGGATGTGCTCTGCCGCCGCTGGAACTGGAGGGAGTGCGACCGCACCAAGATGACCGAGGGAACGCGGAATGTAAGCCTGGTGGTGGAGGCCCTGCCGCCCAAGACCAGAGAGGATGCGGAAGAGGCGGCACAGGATTTGATCCGCCTCATATCTCTCCACTGCGGTGGGGCTCTCCGGAGCTGGGTCCTGGACCGCGATCTACCCGAGATTGAGCTGGATGTATGAATAGGAGTAAACACTAATGTTTCAGACCGAGATCCTGCTCTGGATCCAGTCCCATGCCTCGGGTTTCTGGACCGGATTTTTCAACTTCTGGTCCGCTTACACCGATTGGGTCATTCCTCTCATGCTGCTCGTCCTTTTCGCCGTCAGCCTCCGTGCCGGATTCGTTCTGATCCAGGCCGTCTTCTGGAACATGACGATCGTCATCTTCCTGAAGGAGCTCATCCTCCTTCCCCGGCCCTCAAGCGTCGACAGCAACGTGCGGCTGCTGGGCAAGGGTTTCCCCAATCCAAGTCCCTACGAGAGCGGGGGAGCCAAGAGCTTTTTCGGGGGACTGCCAAAGGATGTGGTGGAAGGCATCCGCGCCCATCCCTTCGACACCTGGGGGCTTCCCTCGGGCCACACCAGCAGCTCTGTGACATTCGGTGGCCTGCTCTTTCTCTTATTCAAGCAGAAGTGGGTGAAAGCTGCGGCGGTTGCCGTGATCGTCTTTGTCCCCCTTTCACGGCTCTACTTGGGCCGGCATTTCCTGGCCGACCTGCTGGCCGGCTATCTGCTTGCGCTGGTCTTTGTCCTAGTCTTTTACCATGGGATCTACCGCCGCCGCTGGTTCCGGGATTTCTTCCGCGGCCGTTGGGACCAGACGCCATGGGATGCCCGCACCTGGGCGATCCTCTGCTACCTGGTCGTGCTGCCTCTGGCAGTCCTGTTGATCCCCTATGCCCAGATCAAGGCCGTTTCCGCACTCCTGGGCCTGAACCTCGGCTATATCCTCCTGCGGATCAAGGGTGTGCCCGAGGATGCGGGGACCCTGCTCCAGAGGGCGGGCCGGGCCGGGATCGCGCTGGCGATCTATTTCGGGCTGGACCTGCTGTTGGGATTGATCGAGGGGATCCTCTCCAGCTCGGGCTCGGACGTAGTCCACTTCGCCCATGGTACGCTGGTCATGATGCTCATGTTCTGGGCCTCGACCGAGTTCAGCATCCGGCTGGGGCTCTTTAAGCGGGCCGGGTGACGTCCTCCCGAATCCCTTCAACGCCTGGAGGGCATGCAGTGTGACCCATCGGCTTGGCCGGCCTTTGCTTTCGATATTGAAGTGAAAGCGGCCGTTGTAGGTGTTCTCCAGCAGCCAGTCGACCGGATCGCCCCGAAGGCGATCGGTCCAGTTCCCCGAGGCCCTCATCTGCCGGGATCCGGGTGGGAAGGGCCGGGCCCGTCGCGTTCGGCCGAGTAGACCAGCGAGTGCTCTGGATCTGCGAAGCGGACATAGTATCCCCATCCGCCCGTACCCTGCAGCACCTTGATGAGCAGTGTGTTCCAGCCGTTTTCAAGCCGAACCGGTATCCGGTCCTGATCCGGGTAGGCTCCCCGATAGGCCGGATTGGTAAACACCCGCTCACCGTTCAGCCAGATTCGAACCCCGTCGTCGCTGCCGATCAGGAGCTGGGTGTTGTGTTCCCTGGGAGCGAAGACGTTCGTGAAACCGTAGGCCACAGCCTGTTCCTTGGGTTCGATCAAATCTTCCAGCCTGACCCAACCGGATTCCGGTGCGGCATGCCGGATCCATACGACGGCTTTGCCTCCCTTGCCCGTGTAGGACCGGGACAGGTCGATCCCCTCTTCCGGTGGGAAGGCCGCTTGGAGAAAGGACATGTCCGGAGCGTCAAAGGGACCGATGAGGTTCCAGTCCCGGATGAAATGGGGCCGGGAGGGGACCTTTTTAAGACCCACGAAACCGAATTCTTTCCCAGATGCATCCGGATGCTGCCCCTCAATCTTGAGAAGGACCTTGTTGGTCCCCTGCCGCAGCCGCACATCCTTCACCACGGTCCGGTCGATTCTCCGGTCCTTCGCATAGCCATCGATCGGTGGCGCATCCACTCTCGACTCCCATTCGTCCTGTTCGATCCGTACAACCCGGGCCGCTCCCATCGCAGGCCCCTTCAGGGTAAACATTTCCAGGTCGTAGTATTCGCCCACCTCCGCATCCAGGAAGAGCGCGATCTCTTCCCCTGCTCGCGCCCCGTCTGTGTACAGCACGGGGTAGCGCTCCCCCCCGGGTGTGTAAAAGGAGGTTAGCGAGGGGGCCAGCCTGCGCGCTGTGACCGTCATCCCGATCCCCCTGTCCGTGAAGACGGCGAGGCCGCGTCCGGGGATCTCTTCCCAGGCGGGGATCTCAAGCCCCGGAGATTCCAGGGCGAACGGAAGGCGTTCTTCCACAGGGGGGAGCCCGGGAAAGGCTGCGTGGGGTTCGGACTGATACCAGTAGGCCACGGAGGAAAAAAAGTCTGAGCGGTCGTTGGCATGCCCGTGTTCGATGGTGACCCGGATGGACTCGAGGAAGGGGATGGGGTCCGGGATGTGATGCCTGTATACGGTCGCTTTGGACCCTGTTTTGAAGTCCGGCTCCTGCAGGGGACATCCATAGAAGAGGTTCTCACCCTCCCGCATGCCCCAGGCGTCGGAAAAATAGTCTTCGGAACCCGTGCCGTAGAGAGAGGGGAACTCTTCTCCGTCCACAAAGATCATGTCGTCTCCCTCTCCCCACCAGCCCATGGCCCGCTGCAGGATGCTGAGGCTGCAGCCCACATAGTGACCCCTCCCCTCCGCCTCCAGGAAGACATAGTTCTGACCTGGCACGCAGGGCATGGCCTGCTGGTACTGGGCGTGGAAATAGGGAGTTTCCGGCTCCAGTTCCGCGAGGCTCCTGTAGTCGATGTAGAAGTAGAAGGCGCCGACCGGGCTCGTTCCCTCATTGGTGGCCGTGATTCGGGCCGAGCCTCGAAACGGCATGTACCAATAGCAGTTCCTGGCCCTTCCCTCGGAGGAACAGGCGATGGCGAGGGAGCTGAGGTCGCGGTTCAGGCCGTGACCAACTCCGAAGAAGTCACCGATGGGAGCCTCCACCGAGGGCGAGGCCTCACCGTCCCAGTACATTCGGAGGACGATCTTGCGGCCGTAGAAGGCCTCCCCGGCGATGGTCACCCAGATGTGATGGATAGCGGCCGGTCCCTCGATCTCGGCCAGAACGGCCGTCTCCCCAGGTGGGATGGCGAAGCGGTCGTTGTTCCCTCCACTGTGGTCGAAAGACGAGATCCGGAGGCTCTTGAAGTCGTGCTGGCGCCCCAGGCTGCGGAGCAGGTCCTGAGCACTCGACGGCCCTGCGATCAGACCGAGGATCAGCAAAAATGTGGCAGTGGCAAAACGGTGACGCATCTCTCCCTCCTAGTCTCCCTCTCGCGTTGTCTCGACTCGGGCAGGCGGTCGGTCCGCCCTCCCGAAGGCCTATTTTTGAGCTTCAGGGGTGCCCGTACTCCGGAAAAAGCCGGTCGCCGGCGTAACCCGGACCTTCTCTGTTGGCGCATCCAGAGGAAATCCCTGGATGATAAGATCTTCGTCCAGGATCTCTATGGGCATGTTCGGGTTGGCATAGGAGATGGGGGATGGGGTGTTGGCTACCAGCGCTTCTTTTAGGGACTGCCCGTCCTGTGTGATTACGGCGATATAGAGGTTCTCGAAGTCCAGGTGCGCGCGTATAGCCGCGTTGACCTCTTCCCTGGTGACGGCGGCCAACCGTTTCTGGGCTTCGGCCAGGAAATCAGCGTAGCCGTAGTACCGCGAATCCATCTGCCAGCCCAGGCGCTCCTGGAGGGTTTGGGCATAGAGCCGCGTGTAGTTCAGGAGATACTGCTGTGTCAGCTTGAAACGGTCTTCCGGGATCCCCTCATCCACCAGGATCTTCAGCTCGCGCAGCGCTTGCCGCAGCACGAAGTGGCGGTTGGAATTCGCCAATGGCCGGATCCAGATGGAGAAGTACTGCTGCTGCCGGCAGTAGTTGGTGTCCGGGAATTTATCACGCCCCTGGATGAAGTGTTCGATGTAGGCATAGTCCCCGTAGTTCTGCCCGCGTTCCTCACGGACCTTCTGAAAAAGATGGGAGAGGTGCTGCCGGTGTTCTCCGAAGTGGGATCCGGCGATCCAGAGGGCGAAGAAGTCGTCGTCTGCCCGGGAGAGCGAGACCGGGAAACCAATGGAGATCGCGGTCGCCGGGGTCTGTTTGTCGACGATCACGACCTCCAGGCCCTCGGGCTGGTGTTGGGGAGGGAGCATGAGTTGAGGCGCGTGACCCTCTGAAAGAGCGGAAAAATCCGCCAGCACTCTGTCGGGCAGGTCTGCCGGGTACCCCCCCACCAGCCCGATCGTGATGTTACCCTGGAGGAAGCGTTTGGTATAGTAACTCTTCACATCTTCCAGGGTAAGGCTCCTGACGCTCTCCAGGGTGCCGTTCTCGTTGTGCCCGTAGGGATGATCCGCATACATCATGTTGTTAAGGATCTCTTTGCCGAACTGCTCGTCCATGTTCCCAACGAGAGTCCTTTCCAGGAAGTCCATCTGGTTCGTTTTGAGCCGGATGAAGTCCTCCTCCCTGAAGCCCGGATCGAGCAGCATAGATTTGAAGATGGCGTAATAGGCCTCCAGGTTGTCGATGTGGATGGTACCTGTGACGGCTGCCATTTCCTTGTCCATCTGGAGGCCGACCCCGGCCGCCATGGGATAGAACGCCTGAGTGATCTCCTGGTAGCTCATGGTCCGGCTGCCGCCCACGGCCAGCATGCTCAGCATGAGGGCCCCGATGCCTTCCTGGCCCTCGGGATCGTGGGCGCTCCCGAAGTGGAGCAGGATGCGGAATCCGACCAGCGGAGAGTCTGTGACGGGCAGGAGTTCGGTGGTCAAACGGTCCGGATTCTTGCGTGCACAGGAAAAGGACAGGATGCTGAATCCGAATACGAGGAGCGTAGCCATGATCATGGACTTTCTCATCGGGTGCCTCCTCCGGACAGCGTGATCACGGTGGAATTATTCCGTGTGAAATATCTCTGGGCCATCTCCTGCATGACCCGGGGAGTGACTTTATCGTAGAGAGCGAAGAGCTTGTTGATGGTACCGGGGTCTTCTGCCAGGCTGAGGTAGAAGGCCAGGCTGCCGGCCACGCCATCGGTGGTGCCCAGGGCCTCTGCAAAGGAATATTTGATGTTGGATTTCACCTCGGCCAGGAATTCCTCTTGGATCAGGTCCTGCTTGGCCCGCTCGATCTCTTGAAAGATCTCCTCTTCTACCTTGGCCAGGTCCCGGTTCTGCTTCACGACGGCGTTGAAGGTCAGCAGGTAGGGATCCCGCCGGTCTGGGAAGCTCGCAAAGAAAGACACACACGTCTGTTCCTCGATCACGAGTTTCTGGAAGAGAGGAGCCCTCCTGGAAAAGAACGTCTGGGCCAGCAGGTCGAGGGCTGCCTTGTCCAGCTCGTCTCCGGAGAAGGCCGGGCCGTGGAACCCGATCGCCAGCCGGGGAAGGGTGGCTGTGGGCCAGTCGAAGTGGGCCCGTTTCGCTTCCCGTTGGGGAGGCTCGACCGGTGTGACCAGTGTGTAATCGGATTTCTCCCAGCCGCCGTAGTACTGCTTGACCAGCTCCATGAGCCCGTCGTGCGCGAAGTCCCCCACCACCATCAGGATGATGTTGTCGGGGGCATAAAACCTCTTCTTATAGATCTGGCTGTATGCGAACTGGTTGGGCATGTCCTGGATGTCTTCGAGATAGCCCAGAGTTGTGTGCTTGTAGGAGTGTGACTCGAAAGCGGTGTCGCGCAGGAGCTCGTGGATGCGGCGCGCGGGATTGGAGGCGCTGGCGTAGTATTCTCCTTCGATGACGGGAGCCTCGGTCTTGAGCATGTTTTCGTTGTAGTACAGGTTGATGAAACGGTCGGCCTCGGTGCGGACCACCTCTTCCAGGTTCTCGCGGCCCGCGAACACCGTGAAATAGCAGGTGTAGTCGTCCGTGGTGTATCCGTTGGTGCCGGCCCCCAACCGGGTGAGATATGCCTCGTAGGCTTCCTTGGGAACGGTTTTGGTCCCCTTGAACATCATGTGTTCGAAAAAGTGGGCGAAGCCGGATTTGCCGGGTTCGATCTCGTTGCGTGAGCCGGAGCGCACGATGGTGTAAAATGAAATGATATGGGGATTTTCCAGGGGAATCGAGACGACCCTCAGCCCGTTCTCCAACTGTTCGATCCTGTAGTCGTACGGGAAGATCTCCGCAGCCTGGATCACCAGTGGAAGACAACAAAGGACGAGAAGGCCGCAGGCAAGTCGCACAGATGTCTGTTTATGCATGGGCTGTCTCCTTGAGTTCTGCTTGATAATCAGCGATTTGATGCCTCATCTATATATCAGAATCGATTTCCTTTAACAAGTTCAAGCCATCCGAAGCTGGCGTCCCGCTTCTGATCCCGGGGAGTGTACGGCTTGATGTCCAGGATGGGAGTCCCCTCGATCATGTCGACTCCGCTGACCTCGAGGACATTTTCTTTCCGTGTCAGCAGCTGCAGGACCGTCAGCCCCAGAGGGTTGGGCCGGCGGGGGCTGCGGGTGGCGAATACGCCCTTCTCCTCTGTCTCGAAGGGCGGTTGTGCGGTGAGCTTCCCTGTTTCTGCTTCATGAAAGGCGAAGAGGACGATGATGTGTGAGAATCCCTCGATCGAATCCAGCCCCGCTGCAAATCCTGGAAAGACTTCCAGCTCTCCCCGGATGGGATCGAATCCATCGGGCCTCCAGTTCTGGTCCTGCCGTATGTCATCGGCGTGTTTGAAGGGCGAATGAACCGTGCCGATGGGACTGAGCGTTATTTTCATGGTGAATACCTCTTGATTCGATGGGCATCCAGAGCCCGGAGCGGTCCGGATCATTCAGGACGCTCTCATGCATGAGCAGCACCGGGTGTAAGCGGCTGTTTCGACCTCTCCCCCCTGTTAAAAGGGGATTATTCGTGGACGTATGTCAGCCAGCTATCGTACTCCGGGCGTTGGCCGATGACGGTTTCCAGGTAGACCGATCTGAGCTGTTTGGTCACCGGCCCGGGCTGGCCGTCACCGATCTCGTGCTCTATCTTGGGTTCCCCGGGGACCGATCCGTCGGTGATCCGGATGATGGGGACGACCTCAACGGCCGTGCCTGTGAACATGACTTCGTCGGCGGTGATGAGGTCTTCCTTGGTCATGGGGCCGACCTCGGTCTTGTAGCCCAGGTCCTCAGCCATCTTGAGGACGGTGGTGCGGGTGATGCCCTCCAGGATGGATTCGGTGCGGTCGTTGGTCCGGACGATCCCGTCTTTGACGATCAGGATGTTTTCACCCGGACCTTCGGCCACGTTCCCTTCCAGGTTGAGGAAGACGGCCTCGTCATATCCCTTTTCCCTGGCGATCATGCCGCAGAAAGTGGATTGGACATAATTGCCGCCCAATTTTGCGCCCATGTGTGTCTGGCTGTGGTGGATCCTCTTCCAGGGCAGAATGAAGACGTGTACTCCGTTCACGGACTTTTTCCCGAGGTATGCTCCCCATTCCCAGGCCGAGACGATGAGTTCCGCCGGGCTGGCCCAGGGCACGAGCCCCAGGTTGCCGTACCCATACATGAGCAGAGGGCGGATATAGGCGGAATCGAGCTCGTTCTCATTAACGATCAGCTTGACGATGTCGATGATCTCGGCGCGGGTGTAGGGGGCCTGCATCTTCAGTACTTTGGCTGAGTGCATGAACCGGTCCATGTGCTCTTCCAGCCGGAAGATAGCAGGGCCCTTGGCCGTGCTGTAGGCCCGGATCCCCTCGAAGACGGAGGTCCCGTAGTGAAGGGCATGGCTCTGGGAGTGGACCAGGGCATTGTCCCAATCGAGGATCTTGCCCATGTACCAGATCTTCTTCGCTTTAGGGAAGTTGGCGGTATCAAACATCGATGCTCCTTCGGAATAAAATTTGTATGAGAAGGTTAGATTCTTGAAAAATATTGGTATCACATTCCTGCAAAAAAATAAAGGCTGGAATTCGAATGTTCATCCCCGCTCCAGCGTGAATTCCCAGGCGCACCAGAGGCCGTCTGGGTGCGGGTCCGGCGGACAGGACAGGCAGCGCGTGCGGATCCGGGGATCGATGGTCCGGGCGAACCCGCTGTATTCGACGATACCCACAGGCTTGCAGGGGAAGTCGGGGAGTCCCTTGCGCCGGCGTGCTGCCTGGACGCGGCAGTTCGTCATGCGGAAAACGCAGCGCGTGTCGCTGATGTCCACGGCCTCCTGAGTATTGAGGAGTGCGTAGAGGCGGAACTTGAGGGCCTGGAGGAGAGCGGGTATCCCGCCTCCCGGCTCGAGGCTCAGGAACTGCATGATCCTGCGCGCCTCGATGACCGTGAATTTTTCCCAGGCCAGGGCGTCGAGATCCATGGCGGTCTCCAGATCGAGCCTGTCTTCTACCGCCTGAAACCACAGGCCATCATGGGCCAGCCAGTTTTTGGCGGCTCCCTGAAGGAAGGCCAGAAGTTCTTCCCTGTTCAAGTCCTGGATCTCTTTCATTTATTGTCCTTTCTGCGGCCCGGGATTTCACACGCCTGCGGGCTCATAGTATTTTCGTCCCTTGTGATAGACAACTCGGATCCGCTCCTTTTCCTTGAGGAGGTTCAGGTGTTTGATGAGCTCATTGCGGTGCAGTCCCAGGGCATTGGCAAGGTCTGTCAGGGTTGCCGGCCGCCGCTTGATCAGGTCGAAGATCGCATCCTCAGCAGACTCATCCCCGGCCCGGCGCGGAAGATCGGAAAAATTTGCGATGATCTCGGCTCGGGGGCCGAAGGCCTCCCGGATCTCCTCCAGTTTTTCCTGTGTGAGGGCGTGCGCAAAGCCCTCGGCCGGGGGGCGGACCACGGTGTTGAGCTGCACGCGGTCAGGCTTGATCGCTTCGGTTACGGCCTGGAGCTCCCGGATGTGGTCCTCCGAATCATTGATCCCCGCCACCAGCATTATTTCCAGCCATATCTGTCCCCGGTACTCGTGGCGGAACTGGATGAGGCCCTGGATGATGTCCCGGACCACAAGGGAAGGATGGGGCCGGTTGACCTTTTCGAAGACTTCCTGGGCCACGGCATCCAGAGACGGGACGACCAGGTCGGCCCCTGAAAGGGCGTGCCGGACTTCTTCACGAGTGAGGAGCGTGCCGTTGGTCAGGACCGCGACCGGGATGTCGGTCATGTCTTTGATCCCCAGGATCAGCGAGCCCAGGCCGGCATGCAGGGTGGGTTCTCCCGAGCCAGAAAACGTGACATAGTCGATCCGGCCCTTGGCAGATTCGATGGCGTTCCGGATCTGGTTCAGGATCTCTGCTTCAGAAAAATAGGTCCCGGTCCGGGTGGTCGTCTCGGGACTCGGGCCCAGCTGGCAGTAGACACAGTCCAGGGTGCAGGTCTTGTAGGGGAGGATGTCCACGCCCAGGGAGTATCCCAGCCTCCGGGATGGCACGGGCCCATAGACATGCACCTGAGGGGCAAAGTCGGCGGGCTCGCTCACGACCTCTTACACCCTGTCCTTGTAGATCTCAATAAAGTGCCTCAGGGAGCGGTCGTATGTCTTCTCGGCGTCATCCGGGAAAAGACATGCCGGCAGCTGTCCCATACGCCAGTGGTAGGGGAGGCATTCGCAGCACACGCCCTTGCGGGAGCAGGGATCATAGGAGCAGTTGCAGTGTGTCAGGTTCTTGTCCTTCTGACAGTTTTCCATGTGTTTTTCTCGGCATTCAGACTTTGCGGTACTGTTTTTTCCAGGGAGATTTTTTCTGATGGAGGACATCGGCCAGCGCAGAGCGCAGTGTCTCCGAGGCCAGTTGGGCACAGTGGAGGTTGCCTTCTGGAAGGCCGCCCAGCCGCTTGACGATCTCGTCGGCGCTCACGATGGCCAGGGCTTCGGTGAACGACCTGCCCTGGACCAGCTCCGTCACCATGCACGCACAGGCGATGGTGGCGCCGCACCCGTCCGTGGTCCAGCGGGACTCAGCAATGGTCTCGGCCTCCATGCGGAGGTAGATCTCGATGGTATCGCCGCACGTGCCCGTCACTTTGCCGTAGCCGTCCGGGTTCTCCAGCTGGCCCATGTTCCTCGGGTTGAGCCACCGCTCGATCACCTCCTCGCTGTATTCCCTGCGGGCCTGCTCCAGTATCTGGTCCTGGAGAGCCTTCGCGAATTTTTCCAGGTCTTCGTGTTCAGGCATTTGGTCCCTCGAATCCAAGTTGTAGTGTCGTTACGCACCGGCTCAGGACAGCGACCCTGTGAGGATCCGGATCTTTTCGGGATCCTTCAGGTGGTAGCATCTCAAGTTGCCCTGCTGGCAGAAATCCACGATACCGGAGGCCTTCAGGATGCTGAGGTGCTGAGACACGTTGGGTTGGCTCGACTGAAGCAGGTCTTGGATGTCGCCGACGCATTTTTCGCCCTTCAGGAGGGAATCGATGATCATGAGGCGTGTCGGGTGTGCCAGTGCCTTGAATATCCGCGCCTGACGTGTGAAGTCCTTGTCGTGAGCCATGAGAAATTATTATAGTCGAATACTCACTTTTTTTCCATCAGGGCTTCTACTGCGGTCCGGAAGTCGACCAGTGTGAATCCATGCCTCCTGCGTATACGGCCCAGCGCCTCATCCCTGGAAATATTGTTGGGCAGGCCCATCTTGGTGAGGATGTTCCTGGCCGAGACTCCGGTCTCGGCCTCCACCTGGCGCAGGGTCATGCGCCCCGTGATCACGAAGGCCGCCGTATCGCCCTCCTGGAATCCACTGACCAGCTTTGCCTCGAGCTCCTGCTCGCCCGCTTTGGTCTTCTCTCCCCCCACATGGCTCTCCTCTACATCAGCGGAGCGTGCGGGCCGCACATCTTTCCGGCCCTCCTGTGTGTCCGTTGCGTCCTCTCTGTGACGAGGTTCGGGCAGAGGTTCCGAAGACCTGGCTGGGGTCTCACCTGGAAGAGGAAGCCGCCGGTCCCGTCCTGTCAGGCTGGCCTGCCCTCCCCGTCCCTGTCCCCGCCCGAAGCCGAATTCGTAATACTCGGGGGCATTCTTGGGCAGGAACACCCAGAAGACGAACGGGAGCAGCACCGCGGCCGTGACGATCGTCCACAGGGCCGGCTTCCAGGATCCTTTGAACAGCTGTTTGGTTTTTCCCTTGATCCAGCCCCACTCCAGGAGCAGATGGAAGATCAGGAATACGCTGAAAGCGATCGAGAGGTAGAGATGGATGTGGGTCCACTGGTGCCGATGCAGGCCGATAAAAAACTTGTCGCTTTCCTTGACCGCGGGCCCTTCCTTGAGGATAAAAGCCAGCAGCAGGCCGATCAGGATGATCCCGATCATGCTCAGAAACATCAACACATCGACCAGGTATTTCCAGCTGAATTTTTTCATGTTCCTTCATCCTCCTTCACTTGCCCGTCCCACCCTTGCCGCTCGCTATAGCTAGTATCATCGTTGGATTTGTGAGGAATCTGTGCCTACCCCACCTTGTTCAGCGCCTGCTCCAGGTCGGCTTTCAGGTCCCCAAGACTCTCGCACCCGACAGACAACCGTACCAGATCATCGGTGATCCCGGCCTGCTCCCGATTTTCCCGGGGAATTCCGGCATGGGTCATGCTGGCAGGGTGCTGGATGAGAGACTCCAGCCCGCCTAGAGATACGGCCAGCGCTGCCAGTTCCATGGAATTGATGAATGTTTCTCCTGCGGCAAAGCCGCCCT
>CBESWG010000041.1:0-27243 GCA_965533275.1 uncultured bacterium | reverse complement strand
CTCCACCGGCCGTTCGCGGATAAGCCTGGCGCAGAAGGAGTGGATGGTCCCGATGTAGCACTGTTCCAGGTTCCGGAGGGCCTCCCGGAGCCTATCCTTGACCTCCCCGCCCTCTTCTTTTCGCACGGACTTTTCCAGCTCGGTCTGGAAACGGCCGCGCAGCTCGGCCGCAGCCTTTCGTGTGAAAGTCACGGCTGCCAGAGTGCTGATACGGCACCGCCCTTCCCGGAGCAGGGCCAGCATGCGGTCGACCATACTCTTGGTCTTGCCCGATCCGGCCCCGGCCTCCACGAGGAAGGTCCGGTCCAGCTCCCGGACGATCCGGGCTCTCGCCTCCGCATCCACTGGGGATATTTTATCTAGCATGCCCTGTCGCGCCTTACTCGAAGTCCTTCAAGCGCTCGAAAACGCCGTAGGCATCCGGATTGCCTATCTGCTTCCCCTTGGAACGCTGCACAGCCCCGGAACCACACAGCGGGACATAATCACAGTAGTCGCAGCGTGCCTCTGGATGGACCAGGAAGTGACCCTGCTCCAATAGACTCATAAGCTCACTCAGGAGCGCCTCGAACCGCGCACATCGTTCGCGCCCGAAGAGGATCTCCCGGCCCTCTCCCCGCCGTGTTGGGAACGAATAACCGCTCTCCACCACGACCGGTTCCTCGTCCAGGCCCTTGGCCCTCAGGATGGCCTCGGCCGCACGGCTGTAGAGCGCGTGCTGGATGGAGCGGCCTCTGTTGAAGCACACGATGTCCTCATAGCGCTGGAAGCCGCCGCTCTTATAATCGATCACGCGGTAACTGTGGGAACCCACTCTGTCCACCCTGTCGATCTTGCCTCCTATACGCATCTTGTTCCCGGCTGCGACCGGGACCTCGACCGCCTCCCGGATCCCCTCGCCGTCATGGCGCTTCAATCCGAATCCAGCCTCAAACAGCACCGGATCCACGGGGCGCGCCCGGCCTTCTTCCGCCTGGAGGAAAACTTCCAGGCTTTCGTATAGTTCCTGGCGCTCACGCTGGAAAATGCCCTCTGACGGAGGAGGGATCTCGGCACGCGTGGACTGGATGATCCCCGCAGCGATCTCTCTCATCAGGCCTCGGTGACGCTCTGGTTCCACGTTCTCTGCCCGCTCTCTGAGCTCCCGCATGAAGTCGCACAGGATCTCGTGCAGCAGGGTCCCACGCTGCAGGGGATCGAGCCAGCGGGTTTGATCATATTCCAGTTCGTCCGGCTTGGAGATCCCCAGGACATAGTTCAGAAAATAGGCATAGGGGCAGCCCGCCAGAAGCTCGAGCCGCGTGGCCGACACGATGATGTCCGGATTCCGGAACGGGTGGAACTCCCCTCCCGAGACATCCACCATCCCGTCAAACTCGGTGAGGAGATCGCTCTTTCGGATGTCTGCCGCCTGGATACCCCGGTCAAGCCCCTCAAAATGCGCCCTCACCGCAGCACGCCCTTCCAGGAAGCGTCCGCCCGGCACCAGCCTGGCCAGCCACCAGTCGATCTCGTCGAACACTCGCCCCAGCCCGCCGGGAAGCATCCCGGTCGATTCCGGCAGCGATGTCAACAGGTCAGAATAGTCCAGATCCGGCTTCCCTTCGACCAGCCGGAAGGCCTGCAGCAGCAGCGACGAGGGAAAAGACGGCCTCTCGTCGATGATGTCGTAGGCGGAATAGCTCAGTATGACCCGTCCCCTCAGCGATGCCAACAGTGAGCTCATCGCATAGAGGTTTTCGCGCAGGATATCGGCCGTGGTGGGCAGGTCCGGAGAGATCCGCTCACGCTCCTCGTCCAGCAGTACCGGGTCCTGAAGCCCGGCTCCGGGGAACGAGCCCTGGTCCAGTCCCAGCACGAACGTCATGGGGCGGCCGGAGAATCCCCCGCCCTGGAATCCTGAGACGTGCATTTGACCCGGCAAGGGGCCGGAGGCCGCCACTGCCAGGCCCTCGCTCAGGCCGCGCAGCCACTCGAGGGCCTCCTCCCAGCGCAGCATGGTTTCTGCCGCGGCGCCCGCCTCAGACAGCCGCACGGTGAGGCTCCCCAGGGCCTCGACATCCAGCTCTCCCTGAACGCGGCAGTGATCTTTTAAGACCTGTGCGATCCCTTGACACAGGAGTCCCAGGTCCACAAGCCCGTCCTCTCTCCTGTTAGGGATGCTGGCGAGAAGGCCGCGGACGACAGGTTCCAACCACTCGATTTCCTGCCTGGCAGCGCGGAAACGATCCCCCTGCTCCGGCTCCCCCTCTTCGTCCACCAGGACAGCCTTGTTCTCCAGGCTTTCCCTGAGGCTCCGCAGGCGGGGAAGGTAGCGATCCCTGCCCCATCCGATCATGGCATTCTTGAGGTGCCGCGAGGCCTGCATGGCTGAAGGCCTGGCCCCCTTGCCTTTTTCTTTCGACAGCCGCAGCGCCCCGCTCTCGATCATCCTGCAGAGAGCGACGGCCAGGAAATCTTTCTCGAGCCAGTCCAGAAGGCCGGAGAAAACCTTCCCCGGCGAGGAAAATCCCATCGGGATGCCCTGGCTGAATGTCACGCCGAGATCGGCCTTGGCAGCGATCACATGGAAGATCACGGGGTAGGTACAACCAGGGGGGCAGATGACTTCAACTTCGTCCAGGGGACACTTGGCCTGGATGACGCGGCGCAGCACCTCGCGGCACTCGCTGGTCGGGCCCGTAGCGCTGAAGAGGCGTATCGTCCCGTCCTGGAACGGCGGCCCCGCCTGCTCTGGCGCGAAAAGATATGGCATCCTTTGCAGGTCGGTATTCGGAACCGGAGGGCCCTTCACACCCACTGCTTCGCTGCTATCGCTCCCACTATCTCTCTTGCCATCGAGAGCATTCGAGGAGTGCGAAGCGATCTCCCAATACGTCCGCGGCCTTTCCAGACCGAACACCTCGCCCCTGGGCAGGACCACCAGCTGCCCCCCGGACAGTTTCTCGAGCAGGGAGCGTTCGAGGCGGCCCCATGCCTGATCCTGGAAACACAGATAGAGCCGCCCATCCCCAGCGCCTCGCGCCTCCCCGGCGTCCTCCAGGAGGGCCGCGGCCAGCTCATAGAGGTCCGCCAGGTCCTTCAGCTGGTTTTTCGCCAGCTCCTCTATATATTCCCGCAGGAAGAGCGCGACCTCGCTCCCTTTCCTGTCATCGACAAAACACTCCGGCTCCAGCTCGTCAGGGGACACGCCCGCCATCCTCAGAGCCCTCACCGACCGAAGGACCGACCTGACAATACCCATTGCCGATTCCAGCGGGCCGAAATACTCGAGCCGGCCCTGCTGTTTCAGTCTTCTGAATATCCGCTCGATCAAAAGGAGGGAGGCAGCCCCCGTTATCTGCCTCAGTCCCTTCGCTGCGGAGGCCTCTCCTGCGATCTCATCAGCCAGTGCCGGCAGAGTCACAAACCTCAGGTTGATCCAGGATGCCCCCTGGCTCGCAAGCGATTCTCCTATCTGGTGCCCGATCCTGTAGGAGGGAACCACGAAGACCTTTTCCTCTAGCAAATGAGAAGCGAGGAAGCTGCTGAGCCAGGGGAAGCTCGTGTCGGTTGTCATCACCAATATCTTTTAACATTTCCGTGCGCTGCGCAAGCCCCAGCCCCACAATTTTCGCTGCAAAGCGGAAAACAATGTGGTTGACATCAAGGGGATTTAATTGATAAAACAAAACCGATTAATTCGAGATATTTTATATGATTTTCAAATGGGTGTGAGAAATGAATAAAAAACGGCTTGCACTGGGCATCTGCTTGACCTGGACAGCGGCTGCACTGCTCGGCCTGGGCCTCATAGGTTCTGATGCAGTACTCGGCGCCAACAGTACCGCGCCACCGTCCCCCAAGGGCACGCAGCAGGAGATCGCCGTCCCCGCGCCTCCCTTCAGCGAGGACATCTATCCCTGCAGCGCCTGCCATGCCGACATGGACCCCAACCTCGAGCGCCGGGAGCTGGAGGAGTTCCATGACGACATCGTGCTCTCACATGATGAAGAGAACCGCTGGTGCATGGCCTGCCATGACGCACAAAACCGGGACATGCTGCACACGGCTGCCGGAGCGCCCATCGCATTCGAGGAATCCTACAAGCTCTGTGGCCAGTGTCACGGGCCCAAGCTGCGGGACTGGCGGGCAGGCATCCACGGCCGCCGGACCGGAGAGTGGAACGCGAAAAAGGAGTATCTCCTGTGCGCCCACTGCCATGATCCTCATTCGCCGCGCTTCAAGAGTATGACGCCGGAGCCAGCACCAGAACGGCCGGGGAAGATCAAATGAGCATTAACAAGACGATTCTCTCACCCAGAAAACTGAACCGCCGGACATTCCTGAAGGCATCGGCCGTGGCATCCTCTACCGCCGCCATGGCTGCCTGCGGGTCAAAAAGTGCCCGGGATGAATTCATGCAGAAAAATTTCCGGACGATGTCAAGAGACGAGATCGGCGAAGTCATCCAGCGCCTGGAATCCCAGTACACACAGAAGTATGGGAAGGATTTCACGGTTTCAGCTGCAGAGGCCATGCCTGAGACATTTTTCGGCTATGCGCTCGACATCTCCCGCTGCATCGGCTGCCGCAAGTGTGTCTACGCATGTGTGGAAGAGAACAATCAGACCCAGGTTCCCCAACTGCACTGGATCCAGGTCCTGGAGATGGAAAAGGAAAAGGGCATCGATTTTCTGCACGCCGACCTCTACTACGACCACGAGGAGGTACCGCACGAGGGGCATTTCTATTTGCCCGTGCAGTGCCAGCAGTGTAAGAATCCTCCCTGTGTGAAGAGCTGTCCGGTCGGCGCGACCTGGTCCACCGAGGACGGCATCGTGGTGGTGGACTACAACTGGTGTATCGGCTGCCGCTGCTGCATGGCCGCCTGCCCCTATGGGGCCCGCCACTACAACTGGGGAAAAGTGGAGCTGGACCCGGAGAGCATCAATCCCGATACTCACTACCTCGGCAACCGGCCCCGCTACAAGGGCGCCGTCGAGAAATGTACGTTCTGCATCCAGCGTGTCAGAAAGGGGCAGTATCCGGCCTGTGTCGAGGTCTGTCCCGTCGGCGCCAGGAAGTTCGGAAACCTTTTAGATCCGGAGAGTGAGATCCGGTATATACTTGAAAACAAACGGGTATTGATCCTCAAGGAAGAGCTCAACACCCAGCCTAAGTTTTACTATTTCTATGGAACTTGATCCGAGCATGAGGTAATCGAGTGAAATTTATCCGCTTTTTAAAGGAATGCGCCAAGGTCATCGTCCACGGCAGCAAGCGCTACTATATCTGGCTTGCGTTTCTCTTCGGGCTGATCGCCTGGGGGAGTACAGGATATATCCAGCAGATCAAACAGGGGCTGCTCGTCACCAACATGCGAGATCCCATATCCTGGGCCTATTACATCGGAAATTTCACGTTCCTCGTCGGAGTCGCCGCGGCCGCCGTGATGCTGGTGATCCCCGCCTACATCTACAACTGGAAGCCCCTCAAGGAAGTTGTCGTTTTCGGGGAACTGCTCGCCATCAGCGCCGTCATCATGTGCATACTCTTCGTGATCGTGGACGTGGGTAATCCCCTGCGGCTCTGGCACATGATCCCCGGAATCGGGACGCTGAACCTGCCGTCTTCACTCCTGGCCTGGGACTCGCTTGTCCTGAGCCTGTATTTCATCCTGAACCTGGTGGTGGTCGGTTACCTGCTCTTTAGCCATTTTTACCAGCGCGAGACCAAAAAACGCCTCCTGAATTCCCTGATCCTGCTGTCCATCCCCGTGGCCATCGGCATCCACACCGTGACCGCATTCCTCTACAACGGATTTGCCGCCCGGCCCTTCTGGAACAGCGCCCTTCTGGCGCCGAAGTTCCTGGCCTCAGCGTTCTGTTCCGGCCCGGCTGTACTCATCATCCTGTTCCAGATCCTCAAAAAGACCACGACCTTCGAGATCAAGGATGAGGCCATCTGGAAGATCGCCGAGCTCATGGCCTATGCCATGTTTATCAACCTCTTTTTCTTCGCCGCAGAAGTATTCAAGGAGGTCTACTCCGACACGGAACATCTGGTCCATCTGGAGTATCTGTTCAAGGGCGTGGGCGAAAACCGCGACATGGTCATGTGGGGCTGGACTTCGCTCATCATCAGTGTCATCGCCTTCCTGCTCTTCTTGATCCCGGCCACGCGCAGGAATGTGATCACGTTGAACATCGGAGCCATCCTGATCTGGTTTGGTGTATACATCGAAAAAGGGATCGCACTCCTCATCCCCGGATTCACTCCGGATGTACTCGGCCAGATCTACATCTATCGCCCCTCTCTGATTGAGCTCAAGATCTCGGCAGGTATCTTTGCCATCGGCTTCCTGATATTCACCCTGATGACCAAGATCGCGATCGCCATCATCTTCGAAAACTTCAATATCAATTCGCTAAAAAAGAAGCCGGTCTAGCGCCGACTGGGCTTCCCCGTCATTCGTATCTGAGACAGCGGATGGGATCGGCCGAAGAAGCCCTGACTGCTTGAATCCCCACCGTCAACAGAGCAACCAGAAGGGCCAGGAATCCGCTCAGCACAAAGATGACCGGGCTCACATTGATGTGGTAGTCAAACGTCTGGAGCCACCGCTCGAGGAATACATACGACACTGGCCAGGCCAGGAGGTTGGCCAGGAGCACCCAGGAGGTGAAGCTGCGCGAAAAAAGGACCACGATCCCGGCCTTGCTGGAGCCCAGCACCTTGCGGATCCCGATCTCCTTGGTCCGCTGCTCCACCACGAAAGCGGTCAGGGCGAAGAGGCCTAGGCAGGACAGGCAGATCGCCAGGCTGACAAAATAGACCAGGAGTTTTTCAAGCCTCTGTTCCGCCTCGTACTGCAGGGCAAAGGTCTCGTCCAGGAAGCTGTACTCCAGGCTGAACCCGGGACAGAACTCTTTGTAGACACCCTCGATGAAGCGGATGGTCTCCCCGATGTTGTGTCCGGAGATCTTGACCCCAGCCCTGCCGTTCCAGTGGCTCCAGCTGATGGCCATGGGTGCGATCTTGGTGTGCAGAGAGTTGTAATGAAAATCCTTGACCACCCCGATGATGTGCATACGCCCGTTGTGGGTCGTGCGGCCCACCGGGTCCTCGAAACCCAGGACTCGCACGGCCTCCTCGTTGATCAGGAACCTCAGGTCCAGGTCGGTCTGTGTTTCATAGGAAAAGTTCCGGCCCGCGATGACCTCCAGCCCCATGAGGTCCACAAAATCAGGATCGGCGTTGATGACCTTGAGGGGGATCCCGGCATCGTCCTCGGTCCGGTTCCAGGTCCAGGTGTTGGTGATCTTCCCAGGTACTTGATTCAGGTAGGTCATCCCGAGGACCGATGGATTGGACAGGAGCCTTTCCTTGAAGGCCCCCTTGCTGCTCAGCCGGTGGTCCCGCTCGCCTTGGAACTTCTCCCCCCTCAGGCTGAACGTCAGCATCTGATCATAGTCCATACCCAGGTCCCGGTTCTGCATGAAATTCAGCTGCCGGATGACGGTCAACGTGGAAATGATCAGGGCGATGGAGATCGTGAACTGGAAGGCGATCAGCAGCTTACTCAGGATCGAGTTTTTCCGGCCTTTGCGTGACTTTCCCTTGAGGATCAGGACGGGATTGAGTGAGGAGAGATACAGGGAGGGATAGGCCCCGGAGACAAAGGCCGTGAAGATCAGGATGGCGGCCACGATCAGCAGGAATCCCAGGCTCGAACTGGAGGGCACGATCTCTTCACCCGTGAGGTTGTTGAACACGGGCAGCAGGATCGCGACCAGGACCGCCGCGAGGAGGAAAGAGGCGGCCACGAACACCATTGTCTCCCCGAAGAACTGCCCCTGCAGGGAAGACCGCCGAGCCCCTACTACCTTGCGCATGGCGATCTCCTTTTCCCTAGTGCCGGTCTTGGCGACGGTGAGGTTCACGAAGTTGATGCAGGCGATGAGCAGGATCAGGACGGCGATGAGGGAAAAGCCGAAAACCAGTCCGACATTCCCGTGCTTGGTGTT
Organism: uncultured bacterium; assembly: GCA_965533275.1. Taxonomy (GTDB): domain Bacteria; phylum Acidobacteriota; class Aminicenantia; order Aminicenantales; family Aminicenantaceae; genus JAUXEH01. The sequence goes on along the minus strand of CBESWG010000041.1, from coordinate 19,234 downwards.
TTTTTCGGCCTTGAGGTTGGAAGCAAAATAGATGTCTTTGAAGGGCCGGAGTTTCAGGCGGGCACCTTCGAACTTGTCCACCTCCCGGGCGCGCTTGTCGATCTTTGCGGCGAGGGCGGAAGCATCGGTTCCACGGGATACGAGAAGGTAGATGGAATGATTGTAACTACGGGTCGTGAGGAAATCGCTGTCCGGATCTCGGCGCACGATGTCGGTCATGGAGGAGAAGGCATTGATGTTCATGTGAAACTTGTCGATGTCCCGGACAACACCGGTGACGGTGTAGTCAGAGGCGTTGTTCATCCGGATCACCTGGCCCAGAGGGGGCTCTGTATCAAACAGCCTTTCGGCGATGGATTCGGTCAAGACGATGGAGAAGGGTGCAGCCAGGGCGGACTCCGGCTGCCCGGCCACGAAGTCAAAGTTGAAGGCCCTGAAGGCCGAGTCGTCGACCAGCGCAAAATCCGTGACCGTAAAGATGTTTTCACGGTATTTGAGCGTGGGCTCCATCCAGAAGTAGAAACGTACGGCCTCTTCGACCTCGGGGAAGGCGGCTGCGGTCTCCCGCAGGTAGGGAGGCATGATGACCCAGGACTCAGACTCGAGGCGGTAGAGGCGGTCACCCAGGACCTGGTCCTTATCATAGCTCAGCTGCTGCTGGACCCAGAGAAAGATCAGGACGGCGCAGGCCATGCCCACGGTGAGCCCGAAGATGTTTACGAACGAGATCCCCTTGTGTTTAGAGATGCTCCGCAGTGCAACCTTGAGGTAATTTGTGAACATGGACACCCTCCTCTTAAGCGCTACGATTGAAACGTTTTTTTGTGCTTTTCAGGTTTGCCATCATCTTATTAGACTCTGTATTTGGGGCAAGGGTTGCTTCGTCAGCAGAGGCTGGGAAGTTTCATTTCCGCGGGATATCTGCTAAGGTGAGGAGATAAATTCGAGAGGAGCGAAAAATTATGACCGACAAACAGTGGACCACCCCACCGGAGATGCAGATCGACACAGCCAAGACCTACAAGGTCTCGATGGAGACCAGCAAGGGCACCATGGAACTGGAACTCTATCCGGAGCATGCCCCCAAGACCGTCAACAACTTCGTGTTTCTAGCCGAGCAAGGATATTACGACGGCGTTAGTTTCCACCGTGTGATCAGCAATTTCATGATCCAGGGCGGAGACCCGACCGGCACCGGGCGCGGCGGCCCGGGATACAAGTTCGAGGACGAGCTGGCTGGCAATCCGCTCAAGCATAAGCGGGCAGTGATCTCGATGGCCAATGCCGGACCCAACACCAACGGCAGCCAGTTCTTCATCACGCACTCGCCCCAATCCCACCTGGACGGCAACCACACCGTGTTCGGCAAGGTGGTTTCCGGCCAAGAAATCGTGGATGCCATCGCTCAGGGCGACACCATGGTGAAGCTCACCGTCAGCCAGATCGATTGAGGGTATTCGTTATAGGGGGCACAGGTTTCCTGGGCTCCCACCTGGTTCCAAGGCTCATCAAGCAACAGCATCACGTCACGGTCCTGACACGAGATCGCCAGCGTCTCTCTTCGCTGGAACAGACTGGGGCCGGCGGCATCGTGGGGGACATCCTGGATATCGATCCGTTCTTTTCCCTCATAGATACGCCTGATTTCATCATCAACATCGCCATGCCCCCTGTGAAACCGGGGCGCATATCTAAAAGACGATTCCTCAGGCTGCGCGATGAAACCACACTCTACATCGCAAACACCATCCAACTTGCAGAAAAGTTCGACTGCCCCTATGTCCTGACCCTGGGGACAAGTTTCCACTCCGATACGGACCGAGTGTTCACTGAAGAGGACCCGATCCAGCGGCTCGGCATGCCCAGGATCGGGGAATATGTGGATGAACTGATCGACGAAGCACTCGAGAAAAATCCGCCTCGCTGCATCGTCTTTATGCCCGGTCAGATCTACGGCCCGGGAGGATTGTTCCGATTGATGTTCGATTGGATGAAAAGGGGCCGCTATAGGATAGTAGGGGACGGAAAGAATTTCATCCCCCGCATCTATGTGGAAGACCTGGCTGATGCCTATGTGAAGGCTTTAGAGAAACGCCCCTGTGGGGAGAAGTTCATCCTGGCAGATGACACTCCCTGTACGGTGCATGAGTTCACGAAATACATGGCGCAGTGCATGAGCATCCCGACACCCAAATCCATTCCCTCATGGCTGATGCGGGGCATCATCGGCAGGCTCCCCTATGAGACCATTACCATGAACTGCAAGGTCTCGAATGCCAAGGCAAAAACAGTCCTGGCATGGCAGCCGGAGTATCCCTCGTACCAGGAAGGGCTGAGACGGACCATGGAGCGGATGGAATAACCAGGGACTGGCAGTCCAGTTGCTGAGGAGGGCTCCCTGAATAAATCCTGTTTGGTGTCGTATTTTAATAGAGAGGAAAGCGCGAGGTTCTCAAGTCAGATATAATATTTTTGGATTCGGAGGTAAAAACCATGTCTTGGAATAAACAGTTGTTTCTGCACGAAGAAGTCATGCTTCTGGCGCTAAAGGACGAAGAAGGGACTATTGCATCGGGAACAAGCTACCAGTACGCGTTGGCCGGGGCCGTCCTGGCCGAGCTTCTATTGAGCGAGAAGATCACTGTCGAGGAACGGAAAAAGAAAAAATACGGCATCATCCAGGATTCGACGCCAATGGGCGATCCCGTGATCGATGAATGCCTGGAAAAAGTCAAGAAGGCCAAGAATAAGCAGCAGCTCCAGACCTGGGTCTCGCGCTTTTCCGGCGTGAAAGACCTCAAAAACAAGGTGGCCCGACGGTTGGTGGAACGCGGCATCCTGCGCGCAGACGAAGACAAGGTGATGCTCCTTTTTACACGTAAGATCTATCCCGAAGTCGATCCGAGGCCGGAGAATAAAATGACCGAGCGGCTGCGGGAGGCGATCTTCACGGAGAAGAAAGACATCGATCCTCGGACTGTAGTCCTGGTGTCGCTGGCCGATGCCACCGGACTCCTGAAGGTCACATTCGACAAGAAAGAACTCAAGGCGCGCAAGGAGCGGATCGAACAGGTCGTGAATGGAGATCTCTCGGGCAAGGCCACCAAGGAGGCCATCGCGGCCACGCAGGCGGCCGTGTTCGTGGCCTGCATCATGCCCGCCATCATCGTCACAACCACCACTGCGGCCCACTAAATAAAACAAAGGGGACAGGTGCATTCAGATTCCCCCTCAGTTTCCCCCGTTCATATGGCTTAAAACGCTGTTTTTCTCCACAAAAACAGCACGTTAAGCCTCAAAAACCGTCTGTTTAAGCACGTATCTTCATTCTTTTCAGCCACATTTCGTGATCCGTCCCCAAAATACAGCCAAATCGTCATTGACTCAAGAATCTGCTGTAAGTATAGTCATCTCATAATTCAGTGGGAGGAATCGACATGAAAAATCGTATCAGGTTCTTATATGTTTTCCTTATCGCGGGATTTTTCCTGAGCAGCCTGATGGCAGGCGCGGCCCACACGGCGGAGCCAGGGGATGAAGTTCCTGGGCCGGCTTTCAAGGACGTGCTGGGCCTCAAGTCCATCGGAAGCCCGGTCATTTCCCCGGACGGGAAGTCCATTCTCTACACAGTACGTCAAGTGGACTGGGAGAAGAACCGCTACGACACGGAGATCTGGCTCTACCGCAATGGCCAGAAACCGTTTCAACTGAGCCGCACCAAGGACGGCAGCTCCTCCGGGCCAGCCTGGTCTCCGGACGGGGAATGGATATCGTTCACTTCCAGCCGGGATCAAGGCAGACAGATCTACCTGATCAGCCCCAAGGGAGGTGAGGCTTTCAAATTCACCTCCCACGAGGAGGGGATCAATTCCTACAGCTGGTCTCCCGACGGCAAACAGATCGCCTTCACAGCCACAGAACCGAGAAGCAAAGAAGCGGAGGCGAGGGAAAAACAGTACGGGCGCTTCGAGGTCGAAGACGCGGAATACCAACTGACCCACCTCTGGAAGATAGCGGTGGACACGGAGGGAAAACCGGAGGCCCAGCGGCTCACTTCTGGAAACGCCTTCATGGTGGGAAGCTTTCGGTGGTCTCCTGACGGGAAGACGATCGCCTTCGATCACCGCCCCGATCCGTTGATCAATTCCTCCACCAAGACCGACATATCCCTGCTGGACATCGGCACCGGGGATATCACGCCCCTCGTTACTCAGCCGGGATCGGATGGAGGCCCCCGGTGGTCTCCCGACGGACGCTGGGTCCTGTTCGGCACCAAGATGGGAGATGACCGCTACTACACAAACTCTGAACTGGCCAGGATATCCGCCGGAGGCGGGGAGATCCAGGTCCTGACCGAGTCGTTCGATGAAAACCTAAGCCCACAAAAATGGACCGCGGAGGGCATCTACTGTCTGGCCTCACAGACCGTATATCGGCAGCTCTTCCTGCTGGATCCGGAGAGGAGGCTGGTAAAAAAGATCGCCACCACTCCCGAGAACATCTACAGTCTCAGTTTTGCCGACGACGGAAAAACGGTGGCGCTCTACGGCATGGACCGCACGACCTTGGCCGAGATCTACCGGACGAGGCTGGACAATTACCGACCGGAGCGCATCACCGACATGACCGGACAGGTCGAGGATTGGAGGACGGGGAAACGCGAAGTTATCAGGTGGAAGAGCAAAGATGGTGCAGAGATCGAGGGCATCCTGTGGAAGCCCGAGGGGTATGCCGCAGGCAAGAGGTATCCCCTGCTGGTCGTCATCCACGGAGGGCCCACGGGCACCTCCCGGCCCGCACTCGTCTCCGGCGGGGTCTACCCCTATCTGCAGTGGCTTGAAAAGGGGGCGCTCATCCTGCAGCCCAACTACCGCGGTTCGGCTGGCTACGGAGAGAAGTTCCGCTCGCTCAACGTCCGCAACCTGGGTGTGGGCGACATGTGGGACGTGGAGTCGGGAGTGGACCACCTGATCGACAAGGGTATGGTGGACGCGGCCCGGGTGGGGGCCATGGGATGGAGTCAGGGGGGCTACATCTCAGCCTTTCTGACCACCAACTCCACCAAGTTCCAGGCCATCTCAGTGGGCGCTGGCATCTCAAACTGGGTGACCTACTATGTCAACACGGACATCCACCCCTTCACGCGGCACTATCTGAAGGGCACGCCCTGGGAAGACATGGATGTCTACCTTAAGACCTCCCCCATGACGAACATCACCAGGGCTCAGACACCAACGCTCATCCAGCACGGCGAGTTCGACCAGCGGGTTCCCATCCCCAACGCCTATGAGCTCTTCCAGGGTCTCCAGGACATGGGCGTGGAAGCCAGGCTCATCGTGTACAAGGACTTCGGGCACGGCATCACCCGGCCCAAGGAGCAGCTGGCCGCACAGTGGCACAACTGGCAGTGGTTCGCCAAGTACATCTGGGGCGAGGAAGTCGAGATCCCGATCGAGCTCGAGAAAAAATAGTATGGAGGGGACAGGAAAATAAAGGGATAAAATGAAGGGGACAGGTGCATTCATTGCGTATGAATGCACCTGTCCCCTTCATTTTTCACCTGTCCCCTTTGCTCTTTCCTATTTCTTAAATTTGGTGAAATACGTAACACAAGTACGCGCGTTACCGGATGGGCCGGCCTGGTTGATGAGTTCCATAAGCTTCCCATTGTCCCTGAGTTGGGGATACGCGCCGACTCCCGGGTAGTAGCTTTTCACACACTGGGCGAGCGTGGCCACAGATCCATCGTCCGGATCTATGGCGTAGTAATAGAACCACTGCTTCGGTGGCCAGCTCGAAAGCGACTTGGTTAGGGCAACAAACAAAACATCGTCGCTAGACAAAGTACCCATGCCGGCCCCATAGGAAGGCACAATGTCCGAAAAGCGGTTGTAGATATGATGGCTCTGAGCCTCAGCGGGAATCATCACCTCCACAGCCTGCCCAGCCTTTTTTCCCTTTTTGTTGATCGGAAAGAGACTATAGTCATAGAACAATTTCGTGTTTTTCCCAGCATAATTGATCATAACATGCTGGACAAATAGGAGATACGGGAGGCCCTGTGCCTGCACCTGAGCTACCGGTGGCGATGAATCCATAGGAGCAGGCACCAGGCAAAGGTCCTCATAAGCGAATTGGTCCTGTTTGTCCCGATCGATCAATTTAGCCTGGAATTTATTGGCTTTATGATCTTTGCTGGCAAAAATATACACTTGACTGGTGCCGTTTGATCCCCAGGGGGCACTGCCATAGATCATGGGGACGAGCCAACGTATACCGTTCCAGGCCGGACGATAGACCAGGGTCAGTGGCATATTGCCCTTTGCGGGCGCCTTCAGCGGCACGGGCTTCTTGTCGAGCGGATTCCCTGCAAAATCGGTCCTCAAAAAAAACGCCGTATACTTCATCTGCGGTTCCCAAGCCAGCATCTCTGCGCAGACCGCCACCCCAATACAGCCATCTCCAATGGATACTCCCATCGTGGTCCCTATGATGCGGAAATTGGGATCGGCCTTGATCGTGGCCAGATCCACCCATTCTCCGATCCGAACGCCATCTGCATCGAAGCGGGCGACAGAGAGGATAAATTTGCCTCCCAGGGCGGAAGAATCCCAGGGGCGGATCGTATTGAACAGGACAAAGACCAGCCCTGCCGATCCCTGATGCTGGCTCAGTCCTTTCGCATCTTCCGAAACCCACACCGCATCCGCATGCCGCGCTTGCCCCTTGCCTTCGGCAAAGGGAATGGATAGCTGGCATTTGCCTGAGGTGGAAAAGACCTGGCTGACCAGGATGTACTCATCCGATCCAGCGATGTAATCTCTGGCAAATCCAACATTGGCTTTTTTGGATACCGGCACCCAGGTCAGCATGCCCTGATACTTTTCGAATCCCTGCGGTTTCATGGCCTTGAGCTTGAAACCGGCTTGAGTTAGGAAATCCTGAGACGATAGGCCATCCTGGCTGCATACCAGAAGTCCCATCACAAACAAAGTCACAAACCATTTGTTTTTCATGCCTTCCCTCCTATTTGCTGACATCAACCGCACAAGCGTCAGGGGCCGGACTCGGCTCCTGCTCCCGATCCTAATTCTATAAGAATATAGTGGAGATGACACGGGGAATTGTCAGGATTTTGTTAAATTAAAAAAAATGTTCAGACAGAAAAGCAGGAGCAGCTGATGCCAGAGGCGCATCAAACGCACCTGTCCCCTTGGATTCGGGGAAGTGGAATCCTGAGGTGTTATTTGAGCCGCAGGAGCTCGACCTTGCGGTACTCCATGGGATGGCTCTCTGCCTGGAGGGAGATAGTGCCCCCCGTCAGCATCATCACCGCGCCTGCCTCGATGAGCTTCTGGGCGTCGGCGTCGCTCCCGTCTAGCTGGGGCGCTCCATACTCGAGCACCAATTCACCGTTGACATAGTGGCGGATGGCCTCCCCTCCCCTCACCTCGACCTCTACGGTCACCCACTGGTCTCCATGATAGGTCTCTGAACTGGAGTTGTTGCAGTGCTGGGTTATGAGTTCGCCTCCCATCTCGACATGCGTGCCGGGAGTGCACAGGTTGGCGTTGGGGCGCTCCTCCTCGCCGTTGCCACCCAGGAGCTGCACCTCGATCGAGACGGGAAAGTTCTGGCCCATATCCATGCTCTCCGGAGCCTGCCCATGGATCATGATGCCGCTGTTCCGGAAGCCCCAGGCAGGCCCGCCTTGGGTCTGTTCTCCCAGAAACCGGTATTCCACACGCATCCGATAGTGTGAGAAGATGTCTTTGTAGAACAGGTGCCCGAATTCTCCGTCGAACGCCTCATATTCGTCATAGCTCACCTTGAGGACGCCCTCCTCTACCCGGAAGGTATTCCTATAGTTCTCGCCCAGCTCATATCCCGCAAACTTGGGGGTCCATCCGGTCAGGTCGGTGCCGTTGAACAGGCTGATCCACTCTTCTGCCTTTTCCTCGACCGCTGCCTTCTCTGAACAGGCCCCGGCGGCCAACAGCAGTACCACGACGATCAGGACTGCAGCCCCATGTCTTTGTGTCATGTGCATCTCTCCTCTCTTTCCAGTCTAGACGAGTCTATATCCTCGTGCCACAGCCCGTCAACTGACAAACAGGCGGACAAATAGAAGTTTGGCTTTTCCCTGGACTCCGCTACAATAGAGGGAAGATGAAGAAGCCATCAGGATTCGGCATTCTGCTGTGCCTGTCGATACTCATCGCCGTTTCCTGCGAAGCCGGGCCCTCTCGGGAAACCTCAGCCCGGCAGATCGCCATCACCATCGACGACCTTCCGGTCAACTGGATGACAGACAAGGGCATTTCTGGCTGGGAACGAATCACGGCAGCACTGCTCGAGAGCCTGAAAGAGCACGGCGTGCCCGCCATTGGATTCGTCAACCTGGGGAAGCTCTATGGCGAGGGCGGGAAGCTGGAGCCAAGGAGGCTGGCACTGCTTACCCGATGGTTCGAGGCTGGTTTCGAGCTGGGCAACCACACCTTCTCCCACCTGGACCTCCACAAGGCCTCACTGCCCGAGTTCAAAGAGGATCTGCTGCGAGATGAGCACATCCTGCGCGATCTCTGTGAAACACACGGCCGCCCTCTCGAGTTTTTCCGACATCCCCTGCTGCACACGGGGCTGGACCTCGAGACCAAACACGGCCTGGAACGGACACTTAAGGAATTGGGATACCGGATCGCGCCCGTCAGCATGGACAACTCCGAGTGGATCTATGCCCGGGCTTTCGACATCGCCGACGCCAAGGGAGATGAAACGCTCAAGCAGCGCATCGCGGCCGCCTACCTCGACTACATGGAACAGGTCATCGCCTATTACGAAAGCCAGTCGCTGGACCTGTTCGGAAGGGAGATCAAACAGATACTCCTGATCCATGCCAACACCCTGAATTCCGAATACTTTGATGGTTTGGCACAGCTGCTTAGAAAACGGGGATACGCCTTCATATCTTTTTCAGAGGCCCTGGAAGACGATGCCTATGCCTCTGAGGACAGCTACACGGGATCCGGCGGGATCACCTGGCTCCACCGCTGGGCACTGACACAGGGAAAGCGCGGCGATTTTTTCCAAGGCGAGCCGGAGGTTGACGCATTCGTCAACGCAATCTATCAGGGCAAATACTAGCCAGCTTAGACGAAGGGGACAGGTGCATTTAGATTAATGGGGACAGGTCCAATTAAAGCCCGATGCGCGTGGACACATAACGTTACTATCCAATGAATCCCGACCCAACCGCTTCTATTTATAGCGCTGGATCAGGCGCTCAAGGTAGCGGGACCTCAACTGTTCGGAGGCGAAGGCCCTCTTGATGGGGGGGAGCTTCAGGATAACGCCGAATACCGCGGCCAACGCCCTGTGGCTCCAGAGCACGCGGTTGTCGAAGATCAGGTTCTGCAGCTTGCCCCGCTCCACCGCCATCACGACGGCCCTGTGTGCCGCATTCAAAGGCGTAATGACCCTCTTTTCACGTGAGGCCAGGCCCAGAGCATCCTCCGCGCAGGCCCTAACACACACCCCGCAGCCCAAACAGACGGAGTCATTCAGACGCGCCTCCTTCCGCTTGGGTTTGTGTGGATCGTTGGCAGACACCAGGGTCATGGCCTCCACGGGACAGACAGAGGCGCACTTCCCACAGCCCGTGCACCGCTCCCCATCGACACTGGGGATAAAGTTCGTCGTGTGGATCGGGTTCAACACGGCGAAGCGTCTCTGCGCAATCATGGCCTCGCAGCAGCATCCACAGCAGTTGCAGATGAAGTTTACTCGGTTCTTAACATTCTCGCCGAACTGGACCAGGTCGTTCTCATAGGCCACCTGCAGGAGGTCCAGGCCCTCCGCTGCATCAACACGCCGCGCCACCCCATGTCTGATCAAAGCGGCCGCAGTGGAGTTGAACGTCATACAGATGTCCATGGGAGCCTCGCAGGCCCGATCCATGTGCTGCATCTTGTGGCGGCAGTAGCAGATCCCAACTCCCATATCGGACGCCGTCCTGATCACTTCACTGGCGCGCTCAAAGTCGAGGACATGCAGGGCGTTTTCCTCTGACAGCATCGGCTCCTGCACGAACGTCCGGCCCAGCTGGGTTTCCCCCTCGGCGAAAAGTGCCTTTATAAAATCTTCCTCTACGTTTAGGTACTCGTAGAAAAGCTCGGCCAGGAGTTTTTGATCGATGTCATCCCGGATCCGCATCATGGAGAACTCGAAGAATCCGGCCATGGGCGGAGGCAGGCAGTATAGGAATTGACCGTCCTGCTCGATGTCCACCAGGATGGCCCGGCCGGCCAGTTCATCGAGGACCTTTCGCGCCTCCGCCTCCGTGAGCTTCCAGGTCAGGGCGGCCTGTGAGGCCGTAAAGGGCTTTATGGGCAGGAGGGCCACCAGCCCCGCCTCTTTCTCGCTAAAAAGAATCTCAAGGATCTTGTAGAGCAGTTCAGACGGAGGCGCGCCCTGGGGGAATCGGTTGAGCCGATCGGCCAACCTGGAATACTCGGACCTTAACGTGTGATGAGCCATTTTTCCAATGTGTTTGAAACAGACTTATCACAGGGGAATTTGTATTGTCAATGGCCCTGGTCTCAATGCACCTGTCTCCTTTTATAAACCCTATGCATCCTTTTTCGTATTTCTTGATACACCTAGAGATTCAAGGTATACTACCTAGAGATTCTAGGCATGTGAGGTCGACAATGATATCAAAAGCCCTGGTTGCAGCATCCACCAAGCCCGTGATCCTCTCAATCCTTGCGGGAGGAGAGATCTACGGCTATCAGATCATACACAGCATGATCGAGATCTCGGGCGGTATCCTGGAGTGGTCAGAAGGCACGGTTTATCCCGTGCTCCACAGGATGGAAAAGGACGGCTTCATCCGGTCCCAGTGGAAGATGTCCGACAGCGGCCGTCACCGCAAATACTACCGGCTGACCGCCCTGGGAAGGAAAGAATTGGAGAAGGAAAAGCTGCAGTGGATGAGCGTTCACAAGGTCCTGTCCAAGCTGTGGGCTCCCCTCCCCTCCTTCGACTGAAAGGGACGGAGAGGCCGAGATAATCGGAAGGAAAACAGGACAAAGGCAGAGGAGGAAACCCATGTTTGATCTGGAAAAAGCCATACGAAACTGGCGTAAGAGCCTGAATCACAGTGAATCCCTGGAAGACGGTGCCAAGAAAGAACTGGAATGCCACCTCCGGGACAAGATCGAGTACCTGATGAGTCAGGGCCGGTCCGAAGAGGAAGCCTTCGAGGAGGCGGCTGCAAAGATCGGGACCGCAGACACGCTGGGGACCGAGTATTTCAAGGCCACGACCCGCCACCTGAGCGGGCGGCCGCCCTGGCAGAAGAGCCGCTGGCTGCCACCGCTGCTTGCCAACTACATCAAGATCAGCCTCCGCAAAGTCCGACGCCAGAAGGTCTATTCCTTCATCAACATCGCAGGACTGGCCGTGGGCCTGGCATGCTGCGCCATCATCATCCTGTATGTGACCAATGAGCTGACCTACGACTCCTTTCATGCGGATGCCGAACGAATCTTCCGGATCGGGACCCACAGCATCAATCAGGTGGGGGAACACTCGACAGCCACCACTCCGGCGCCTCTGGCCCTGGATCTGAAGGCATCCTACCCCCAGGTCGAGCAGGCCGTCCGGATCGTTCCCCCCTTCGAAAATCCGAAGAATACTCTCGTGGTGCGCGGTGAGAAACGGTTCTTCGAACCCCGCCTCTTTTTCGCAGATCCCGAGGTCTTCGAGGTCTTTCACATCCCGTTCCTCTACGGGGGGGCCGAGGGAGCCTTGGATGCTCCCAACAGCGTGGTGCTCACGGAAGGAATGGCCGCCAAATATTTCGGCGATGAGCCGGCCCTGGGCCGGACCATCGAGATCGAGATCGACTATGATATCGGAAATGCGAACGTCAGGATCGAGGACTATCAGGTGACCGGGATCGTGAGGAACGCCCCCACCAACACGCACTTCAAATACGACATGCTCCTGTCCATTTCGACCATAAAACGCTTCATCCCCAACATCGACACGGACTGGATGCACTGGCCCGCCAAATACACCTATGTGAAGCTTCTTCCCCAGGCCGATTCGGAGGAGTTCGAGGAACAGATCCAGAGGGCCGCCGCCATTGCCGCCCAGGGTTACAAAGAGAGGTTCGGCCGCGAACTCCAGCTTCATGAGCACTTTCTCGAACCCATCAGTCGCATCCACATGTATTCCCAGGATATCGATCGCCAGCTGGAGGCCCCAGGCAACTGGTACTATGTCTACATCTATTCCATCACCGCGCTCCTGATCCTGCTCATCGGATGCATGAACTTCATCAACCTCTCCGCTGCGCTGTCCACCACGCGCACTCAAGAGGTGGGGCTGCGCAAGGTCGTGGGCGCCCAGAACCGACAGCTCATCAATCAGTTCCTGGGAGAATCGTTCCTGATCACACTGCTGGCATTTGTTGCGGCCTTCGGGTTGATCTGGCTGCTTCTTTACCCCTTCAACCAAATGGCCGGCACGGAGCTCACGCTGGACGGGCTCAGGCAGCCGGTCGTGCTGGTCTCGCTCCTCGGGCTGCTCCTTTTCGTCGGCATCGTCTCCGGCAGCTATCCCGCCTTCATCCTCACCGCCTTCAAGCCTGCCGCCGTCCTACAGGGAAAATCAGTAACCAAATCGCGCGGCACCCTGATTCAGAAAGCCTTGGTCGTCGGCCAGTTCGCCATCTCCATTTTCCTTGTGATCTGCACCCTCACCGTCTTCAAGCAGCTCGATTTCATGCGGGGGCAGGCGCTGGGCTTCGACACGGAGCAGAAGCTCCTGCTCCGAGTGAAGAGCAACCTGAACCACCTGAGGCGGGACTACGAAGAGATCAAGAAGAGCTTCATGCTCCACCCCTCGGTCCATGGGGCCACGGTATCGTCCACGGTGCCGGGCGACGGGGACGAATCCGGCTACTACCTGACCAGGACCAACGAGGATTTCCGCAAAGCCCCCTGGCTCGAAGTCATCACGCATGATTACGACTTCCTGGAGCAGTACGGCATCCGTGTCGTGGCCGGACGTGCTTTCGACCGCAATCGAGGCAATGACGAACAGGAGTCCTACCTCATCAACCTGGCCGCAGTCAAGGCGTTGGGATTTGCCACTCCGGAAGAGGCCCTGGGGCAGAGCTTTCAGGCTTCCTACCACCGCCAGTTCAAGCGCATCGTGGGGGTCGTGGATAATTTCCACTACCGGGGCATGCGGGAGCAGGTCGAGCCCATGATCCTGGACATCGAAGATTCCCTGTTCAGCACCATCACGCTCTCGATCCGGATCGATGATATACAGGAGATCATGAAGCACGTGCGCGTGCAGTGGGATGAGCACTTCCCCGGGGTTCCGTTCGAGTATTCCTTCCTGGATGAGAACTTCGACCGGGAGTACCGGTACGAGGCCCAGATGAGCAGGCTGCTCGGCATCATCACGATCCTGGGATTCGCAATCGCCTGCCTGGGGCTTTTCGGATTGGCGTCCTTTGTGGTGCGCTACCGGCTCAAGGAGATCGGGATCCGAAAGGTACTGGGGGCCAGCACGGCCGACATCGTGACCATGCTCTCCAAAAAGTTTATCTGGCTCATCCTGGGCGCCATCGTGATCGCTTCCCCGCTTGCTTTCTACGCCATGAACCGCTGGCTGCAGGATTTTGCCTACCGCATAGAGCTGACAGGGATCGTTTTTATTGTTGCGGCCGCAGGGGCCTTGGCGATCGCCCTGGCCACGGTGGGATTTCAGGGAGTGCGGGCGGCCTCGGCCAACCCAGTCAATTCATTGCGGGACGAATAGGCTTCAGCGTCCGATAGTGATTACTTGATATCCTCGAGGTACTTCTTCAGTTCCTCAGCATCTTCAGGATTGAGGTGCATGAACTGCAGCCCCGCGGCAAAGGCAGTATCCGAGCCCTCGGGGAGTTTACTTGTCCAGCGCACCTGAGCGATGGCGACCAGAACCTCTCCGTTGGGCAGGAAAAACTCCATCTCCAGCTGCTGGTCCTTTTCCAGTTCTTCTTCGCAGTGGATCTGGACACCTCCGAGGCTGATGTCGTGGATGGCCTGCTTGCGTGGAGCCAGACGCGGCTCGCGGTAGAACACCTCTGCTTTTACTCTGGGATATTGTCTTCGGTCTGCTCCATCCCCCATGGATTCCGTCATATCACACCTCGATTAGTTTGGCTAAATACACACACACAATTGAGTCGCACGTATTATAGCAGATACGGAGACTGGGAAGAAACCGGCATGCCCCCAAATAGAGTTTACTTGAGGCGGACGTTGTCGATATGGAGGGCGAAGTCGCCCAGGTCGGCCGAGCCGCCGATGAAGATCCCCATGATATCAGAGCCGTCTACCGGGAAATCCTCGAATGAAAAGGAAAACTCCTTCCACTCCGCACCCGCCTCGAAGCTCAGCATGGCCGGCATGAAACCGAGGCTCTGGGCGAAGATCATCACGGAATAGGTTTTCCCGTCTCCCCTGGCCCAGAAGTTTATGGATGACCAGGCCGAAAGGTTGGCTGGCTGCATCATCGCAGGGCCGGGAGAAAAGAATGCTCCCGCCCAGGGATACTGCGCCCCTTCCACGACCGTCCCCGTGATCAGAAGTGATCTCTTGCTCCCGACAGCGCCTCCGTCGGTCAGCGCATATTTCGCGCTGGACTTGCCGCCAGTCATGGTGTCGGTTGAGATGCTCCAGCCGGCCCCATACTCGGTCCGGATATTCTCGCCCTCGAAGTCGCTGATCAGACCCAACTCAGATCCCTTCGGGGGTGCGGCGGTTTCCTGCTCTGCCCTAGCCTTTTTATCCTTTTCCACTGCAGCATGGTATGCATCCCTATCGACCCGGATCCCGTCTCTCCAGACAGCCGCGATCCTGCGGGTGTTTTTGATGTCTTGGGAGGGATCGCCCTCGACCAGCACGCAGTCGGCTAAGAGGCCTTCCTTTATGGCGCCCCGGTCGGTCAGCCCAAAGGTCTGAGCCGGGATCGAGGTGGCGGACCGGAGGGCTTCCAACGGTGAGAGCCCGGCCTTGACCAGGAGTTCGAGCTCCCGGTGGAGGCTGGCGCCATAGGTGGTTCCCGGATTCGGGGCATCCGTCCCGGCCAGGATCGGAACTCCGGCCTGAGCGAGCTGGCGGATGGCTTTCTCTTCCGCCGCATAGGCCCCTTCCTGTGTGGTGAACGGAAAGGTCATTTTGAGCATCTGATGGTCGTCGGGTGTGAGGAACGGTGCCAGAGCAGGATCCTCGATCAGTTCAGGGGCTCCGGAATCTCCGGGAAAACCCTCCAGCACGGCCAGCGTGGGGATGACAAAGGCCTTTTTGCGCGCGGCCAGGCTGCCAAACTCCGGATCGTACGCAGCGTTGAAGAAGAGATGCGCCAAGCCGTCGACTCCGGCCTCGAGGGCCTCTCTGCACTGCGCCAGCGTAGCGGCATGGATGATCGCCATCTTTCCCTGTTTGTGGGCCGCAGCGATCACAGCCGCCACCGTGGCATGGTCTAGGGTGGGCCGGGTCATTCCGTAGGCGCTTCCGTCATCATAGATGATCTTGATGAAATCCGAGCCTTCTTCGATCCTGTCAGACACCCAGGGTCCTGCGTCCGCGGGCTTTGTCAGCGTAGGGATGGGCAGCCCGTATTGGGTGCCGTGCCCCCCTGGAGACGTGGCCAGGATCCCGGGCGAGATCAGATATGCCATGTCACTGCCCTGGCCTGAGTCCTGCATTTTCTTTATCGCGTTCATAGCGGTCACATCCATGAACATGTCGATCACGGTCGTCACGCCGAAGACCAGCGACTGTTTCAGGTTCTGGGCCTGCCAGATGTGCACGTGGGCATCAAAAAGGCCCGGCAGGAGCGTTTTGCCCGTACCGTCGATCACTTCCGCCCCAGGCGGGATGGAGGCGTTTTCGCCCAGTGCCGTGATCCGTCCCCCTTGCATAACAACAGTACAGGGAGGGAGAATTTCTTCCCCATCAAAAACCGCCACATTCTTCACGGCTATAGCTGATGAAGCATCGGCGGCCGGCCTGGTCACCCCTGCTCGATGTGTTGAGAGGCAGCCGAGAAGGATAGCCAGAGATAAAGCTCCGCGGACGATCCATTTGCAATAAATTTTTGTGACTTCTTTTTTAGATTTCATTTTGATCGATTCCTTTCTTTCTTTCATTATTTCTTTCTATCATTCACTTCATTCCGTATTCAGGGGGAGCAGGCTTTCCAGGGTCCTTAAGTATTCAGCAAAGGCTGCCCTCCCCTTCCCAGTTATGCTGCACGTGGTGAGCGGCTTCTTTCCGGAGAAGGTCTTCTTCACCTTGATGAATCCCTCGCCCTCGAGTCGGGTCAGGTTCGCGCTCAGGTTCCCATCCGTGGCACCGATCTTTTCTTTTAGATATGCAAAACTCGCATCCTTCACGGAGGCCAGGATGGTGAGAACGCCCAGCCGGACCCGGGAGTGGATCACGGGGTCCAGTTGTGAGAAGGTCTCAGTAGGCATTGTCGTTACTCTGTTTCCGGTACATGGAGCGCAGGACCAGAGCGGGCAGGATGTAGCCGATCAGGATGAGGGGTATGAACAGGAGCGCGCGATAGTTTGCGTGGATGAGGGACATGGCCACGGCACCAAGCCACCAGAAAGCAGCGCACCATCGCAGTAGGCTCCAATCGTAAACTCCACCCAGCGAAAACACGAATATCCCCGCAACAAGGGCGATGATCACGGGGATCACGTCCCAGGCATAGAGCTTGAGCATGGGCAGGACAAAACCAGCCAGTGCGAAGCCCATGCCGCATCCAAATCCGATGTGTGCCGTGGCGACCTGAGAATAGGTTCTGGCACCACACGCCTTCTGCTGTCTGCGGCCATACACCATGGTGAAAATCACGCCAATGCTCATAAAACCGATCCAGTTGAGCCAGATCAGGTTGTACATCTCGAACGAGACCAGGACATACATTCCGGCTATGCCCAATATGGCCGCAAAGCCCCAGATCAGGAAGAACATCCATGAACCGGCCGTGATCTTACGGGTCTGCTCGACCATGTCCTGGATGAAACGGATCTCTTCTCTGGCCTGTGTTTCGTCCATGTTTACTCCTTGTGTATTGCTCTCATATTCTTACTTTATTTTTTAAAGTACTTTAAATATAAGCGTGTCCTCTCCATCTGTCAAGGATTATTTGTATATTTCTGCACCCTCCCCTGTTGCATCTATCTTCTTTATAATCAACTAGATTTCATGGTCCGACCCCGAAAAAAGGGGTTGAGGGAGTGGGCGAGGGCGATGAGGACCACGCAGCCGATCACGTTGAACCACAGGTACGGGATGTCGGTGAAGAAGTGACAGGCCAGGACGGCGAGCTCCGCGACGATGGCCGAGATGAATACTGCATCGCCCCCAATATATTTGCAGCAGAAGGCGAGCATGAAGATCCCCAGGATGGTTCCATAGAAAAGCGAGCCCAGGATGTTGACCGCCTCGATGAGAGAGCCCAGGCGGTTGGCGAACAGAGCGAAGTTGATGGCGTAGATCCCCCAGAACACCGTGGCGATCTTCGAGGCGACGAGATAGTGGCGCTCCGAGGCATTCTGTTTGAACACTCGCTTGTAAATGTCCACCACGGTCACCGAGGCCAGCGCATTCAGCTCCGCCGCCGTTGATGACATCGAGGCGGACAGTATCGCAGCCAGGATAAGCCCGATGAGCCCCACCGGCAGGAAGTTGATGACAAAGCTCAGGAAGATGTAGTTGGTGTCATTGGTATCGGCCTCAGGATCGGCCTTCTCCAGCAGCAGGGCCGCCTCTTCCCTGATCTCGAGCTCCGATTCCCGTGAGCGCTTGAGCCTGTCCACGGCGCCCTCCACATCAGCGTCCCCCTTGGCCTCCATGGCGGACAGCATGTCCCGGATGTGGCCCTGCTTCTCATCATGCACCCGGCTGTGTTCCGCCTCCAGCTGAATGTAGGCCTCGGCATACACGCTGTTTTTCACCTTGGCGGTCTCGACGGGATTGAACATCAGGGGTGGGGCCACGAACTGGTAGAAGACAAAGATCATGGCGCCGGTCAGGAGGATGCCGAACTGCATGGGGATTTTGAAGATCCCGTTGGCCAGGAGCCCGATGCGGCTCTGGGCGATCGATCGGCCGGACAGGTAGCGCTGCACCTGGGATTGGTCCGTACCGAAATAGGAGAGGGCCAGGAACGTCCCCCCGATCAGCCCGGACCAGATGTTGTAGCGGTCCTTCATATCGAAGGCGAAGTTCACGACATTCAGCTTGCCCAGCTTGCCGGCCACATGGGTCGCATCCAGGAACGAGATGTCCGGGGGCAGCAGGCGGAAGATCATATAGAAGGCGGTCACCATGCCAGCCGTGATGATGAACATCTGCAGGAGGTGGGTTTTGTTCACGGCATCCGTGCCGCCGGTGGTGGTGTACAGGATGACGATCCCGCCGATCATGAAGATGGTGAGCCGGATGTCCCAGCCCAGGAGCACGGAGATGATCAGGGCGGGAGCGAAGATCGTGAAGCCTGCCGCCAGTCCCCTTTGGATCAAAAAGAGGATACTTCCCAGCGTCCGGTTCTTGAGGTCGAACCGCTGTTCCAGGAACTCATAGGCGGTGTAGACCTTCATTTTGTGGTAGGCAGGCACCGCGGTGACAGAGAGGATGACCATGGCGATGGGCAGGCCGAAATAGAACTGCACAAAACGCATGCCGTCGACATAAGCCTGTCCCGGAGTGGACAGGAAGGTGATGGCGCTGGCCTGGGTGGCCATGATGGAGAGGGTGATGGTGTACCAGGGCGTCTTCCTGTCTGCCAGGAGGTAGCCCGTGAGGTCTTTTTTCCCACGGGATCTCCAGATCCCGTAGAGCGCCACAAAGACCAGGAAACAGCTCATCACGATCCAGTCGATGCGGCTCATCGGTCACCCATCCTTCTTCGATACCCGAACGATCTGATGATCGTATTCGTCCAGTACTATGGCCTCGTTGAGTCTATCCATGAAGGCATAGCCGTACTTGATCAGGAAAGGCGTGATGTTGAACGTCCTCTCCTGGGGGTGATCCTGGGGGAACAGGCTGTTTTTGGCCTTGTGGATCCGGTCGGCCGTGAGGCCATCCTTCCTCTTCGTGGCCTGCAGGATCTTCTTTTCCAGGGACCTGACCTGCCCCAGGATCTT
>CBESWG010000040.1:0-27708 GCA_965533275.1 uncultured bacterium | reverse complement strand
TGATGTACAGTGAAGTGGCCCAGGTCATTGCCCGCAAGATAAAGATTGGACTTACCCAAGAGGAAGAAACACGTTTTGCCGACGCCCGACAAGTCGATCCGGAAAGCTACGATGCCTATCTTAAAGGCTGGGCTCAAGTATTAAAAGGCACTCCAGAGGGGCTAAAAATTGCACTGCAGTACTTCGACTTAGCCTTAGAGATAGACCCGAACAATGCATTAGCTCTTGTAGGAGTCTCAGATGTCTGGGTATTCCTCTATCAAGTGGGAATGGTGCCACGTCAGGAAGCCAAGCCTCTGATAACGAAACCGCTAGAGAAAGCATTGGAGCTAGACAACACGCTGGCAGATGCTCATACTGTGTTGGCGGCTTACAGATGTTGGACCGAATGGGACTGGGAGGGCGCAGAGAAAGAGTTTCAGCAAGCTCTCAGGCTAAACCCGAACCTTGCCTTTGCCCACGCGACCTACTCCAACCTATTATGTATCATGGGGCGCGTCGAAGAGGCCTTGCCGCACATGGAGCTGGCAGTCGAGCTGGATCCCCTAAGCCCGGGCAGCTATCTTTTTTATGCAATTGTCCTGCAATACAATCATCGCCTCGACGAAGCTCTGGCAGCAATCCGCAAGGGATTGGAAATTGAGCCAAACTTACCTTTTGGCCTCTTCAATTTGGCCCAAATACTTGGCATAAAAGGGATGTACGACGAGCAACTTGCCATTAATCGGAAGATGTATGCATTTGATGCCGAGCTTTCTGCGGCATTAGAGGATGGCTTTAAAAAAGCCGGCCACAAGGGCGCTTATCGTGCTCTAGCAAACCTCAAGGCAGAACGATATGGGAAACCAGGCGAGATGGTAAGAGCTTTTGACATCTCGCAAAATTATTTAGATGCTGGCGACTACGACTTGGCCGTCGATTGGCTCGAAAAGGCCTACGAGGAATACGACCCTAGCCTGCCTTATATTGGGATACCTCCTCTTGATCCCTTGCGCTCCAACCCGAGATTCTTGGACCTGCTGCGCAAGATGAACCTTCCAGTGGATGAGAAGGAATAGGAACAGGATGGATTTCTCGACCTCTGGAAGGACGCCGAACCCGATCTCTCCGGAGTGGTGGATGCGAGGGAGAGGGTGGCTGGGTTGAAGGACAATAAACCCCTTTAAGACACGCTATTGTTCACCCTTATGTTCACCATGGATAAGGTTGAGATCGTCCTTCTACGAGCCTCTCATAGCGTTATTCAGGCATTTGACGGGGGAATCTGAGCCTTCTTCTCTAGGCAAGAGACCCATTACCCCCCGTGGAGGGGCAAAGCAATGATAATCCGCCCCCTCCTCTACAAAATTTCCAGCATATTGAGAGAAGCTGCTCATCCCATTTGACAGCCCACACCAGTTCTTTATATCCTAGTCCCGCCACATCAGGGGAAACCGGCGTATGAAATGCCCGAAGTGTGGTCTTAGTCTACGCAAACCACGCCAATTTAATCAGCACATGTATCCGAATCATTCGAAGACGTACGTTATATTGGAGCGCAAACAGAGGATGCTTAAATGAAGAGATCTCATTATAATTGTTTTATGAATGGCCGGCATATCTGGAGGGTTGTCATAGTGGTGCTCGTCGCGGTCACTAGTTTTTATCATTCCAGTGCCGCGGCTGAGACAAAAAGGTTGAAGCTGCTGTGGATCGGGTCCAGTTCCGTCTCCAGACTGTCTCGAGTGGTGGATCGTGTTATCAGTTCTAGTGGTGATTTGGAAACCACATCTGTGTGTGCCGGCGGCTACTTTCGCATGGACTATATTGCGGCAGATCGGGCCGGACGAAAAACACCACCCGCCGTGGAGCGTGCCAGTATTATAGACGTGAAAAAGGCAATCGTTGCGGAAAATTACGACTTTATCGTGGTGCAGGTCGCCGGCAGAATATTCAACCATACGGACTTTCCGGCGCACGTCCCGAATATTCTGGACGAGGTTTGCACAGCGATCAACGAGAGCGGCGCGATCCCCGTAATTTTTGAACATTGGTCGAGGAATCCGGAGGAAATGCGGCGCATCTGCTTGGAGGCGGGTGTGCGCAATGGCGCGCGCGTCGCGCTCTGTGGAAGCAGCGCCGACCAAGTGATCCAAGAAAAGGGACTAGACTACTTGCTAAACGCCTTGACGGATGATAAAGGCCATGCCGGCCCCAATGGTAATTACCTTTGGGCCTGCTCCGTCTACGCAGCTCTCACGGGCAAGTCTCCCGAACGATTGAAGGCGGCGTCTATACCGTCCAACAGGAAAGTGAAGGCAGAGGATGTTGAAAGTATTGTGAGAAAGGTTGAGAAGGAAGGGAACCTTATTGATTATCAACATGAGTTTTCAAAAGATGACTTGGCCTATCTCAAGAAAACGGCATGGGACGTTCATCAGAGATATTTGGATCAGTTAACAAATCATAGGGACCAGAAGAAGTAATCCCATGGAAGAATTTGGGAAAGATGCAATCCCGGCCTCCCCGAAGTGGTGGATGCTCGCGCCTGTCTAATCCGCCTCCTGAACCGAAGATCCCCTGAGATGACTCGGCCTGGAAAGCGCTACCCGGGCTATCGCTCATACAGTCCAGCCTCTTCACAGATGACGTCAAATTCCTCTCGAAAATAGCCTTCGAGAACTCGGTCAGAACGTCCCAGTCTTGTCGCTGCGGCCCAAGAGCGGTACTCAGATGCTCCAGTAGGACCTCCGCAATACACCAAGCGGGCCTCAGCATCAGCGATTGGATCCCATATGTGATCATCATGCGGTCGGACTCGCACGCCGATAATCAGAACAACATCCGCATTGGCCGCGAGTTCCCTCCATCGAGCCCGTTGCGTTTCGATGAACGAGCGTCCGGTTGTAGTGCGTTTATTGGGCTCGAAAAAGCTCATAACTGGAGGGAAAGAATCTTGAAGTATCCGAGTTCGATGTTCCCCACGATCGCCGACTACAGTCACTGGACCGTCTGTCTGTATACTGAATCCGTCGAAGGTTACCTCTCCTGCAACACCCTTAACCGAATCACAGAAGATGTGGCAGCAACCGTGGGGTAGGCATAGTTCCAATCCGATCGAGTCGGCCGGCGGATCGCCAGAGAATGGCTGGATGCCGTTTCTGAAAAGCGAGAGTTCAAGCAGTCGCTCGTAGTTCAATGTACAGGCTGCCCCTAACCAGCCTTCAGCCCCCGTGATTCGATTCGCCAGTTCGAAATAGAGATTGGAAGTGCGAGGAGTGAATTGGAAAAAATACGCAGCCATAGCGCGCTGAAGTGGTGCGAGTGCATGGGATGCGATTAACTTCATTGCTTCCTCGAAGTCACTCCGGAATTCTGTCGCAATCTTTCCAGCTATGGTCCCCCATCCATCCGGATTGAAACGTTGTAGTTCATCAAATAATCCGGGCCCAAGTGGAGGCGTGCCTAACGTATCGGAACCGTAACTCGCACCCGCACCAAATAAAAATACGGTTTTAGGTTGGGAGTTCTGGTGGGGTTGTTCTTTCATTTCAGCTCATCGACTGGCGCTTATTTATAAATAATCAATGATGTTCTGCGATTATAGCCTTGAGTTCCTCAACCGAAAGAGTATGGTTCTTCTTCCGATGGACCATTGCATGACAATTTGGACATAAAACACTCATATCCGTAGCTGGGTTTGGCCTAATTGGACCAGATTCGCTGATCGGCTTATTGTGATGGACATGAATATAGTCTTTGCCATGATCACCATAGGTATTCTCGAAATTGAATCGACATGCCTCGCAAGATAGGCCATGAGCTTGTATGGCCTTGGCTCTGTTAATCGGGAGTCTTTCATAATAGGCAGAAAACCGGACTTTCTTTTTGCCTTCAATCATTGAATGGCTTTCAAAATCGCCATTCACATCAGGAAGAGAAAGCACATAATCTTTGATCTTTGAAAGGCTAAGAATCTTGTCGTAGGTTTGGCCGGAGATCTCCCTGACTCCATACCTCCAATAGTTGCTCATTTTTGAAGCTGGGATTTCCTCCAAATATTCATCATCAATTTTGATCGGAACAGCATGTTCGAATTCTTGATAGTTGAGGATTTCGCAGAAACGATCCTTCTTGGAGGAATCAGGATCTAAGATCGAGCCTCCGATTACACCAATACCGAAGTAGTGGGGCTCGGCTGAGAGCCGTATAGCTGCGTACATCTTGCTCTTCAAGGAACCCTTGTAGTATATGACCTTGCAGCTGGGAGTGAGGATGTTCTTGTAGATGTTTGGGTAATGATACTGATCACCCTTTACATCCTGCCACTGAGATTCATCATTCTGAACGATTACTGCGAAGTCACTCATTAATCTTCACCTAATTATTTTACACAAAATTATGAACTGAACTCTTTCTACTATTTAGCATAGAAACTACAAGATGCACTTTTTCTGAGACCAGGCTAATATCCAAGTTATTGGACATTTCTGTATTTAATAAAGGGGCCTCACGCCAAATGTTTAGCGATCCTTTGAAACATACACTCCTGTATTATTTCCTGATGATTGAGTGTCAAAGTCATAAACATTTGAACACTTTCGGGCCTAGTATGAACACCTGAAATCCCTTTTTTCCTGATTAACCAAACAAGTAACTTCGTGAGATCATGACCGTTCATTTGAAAACGTGGTTCTGTTTTGAGCTTAGGTCGAATGTCCTCTACTTTGTTGATGAATGTATCCTTTTCGCTTCCTCTCCCATTCTTATTCAAGAAACGTTTTATATACTCTTCTGTATCCAGACTGATCATCCATTCATCCACATTCATACAAGCAATTCTGTCAAGCCAATCCATCCCCCATCCAAGTTCATCATTTGCACAACGATAAAGAAATAATTCTTGGAGGATAGAAGCAAGAGAATTCATAATCGTTTCAATTGGCCAGTCGTACCTGCGGCAGCAGAGCATAAAGAATCTCTTGAAGTTGGAAAGGCAGAAAAAGTACATTTCCATGCAAGCGTAATCAGTTTCGTAAAGGGGTGGTTCTGCTGAATCAATTCCTCGTATATATGAGAAATCTGCATCTACAACACAGACAGCATATTTAGCTGAGATTGAGAAAAGAAAATTGGACAGAAAAACTACTCGTTCTCGGTTATTAATCCCTTGACCTGCTTTGATTAGATCTCTCTCTGGTATTTCAATAGCAGCAATTGGATAAACAGCGATTCCGTCAAGATTGCATTCATGACAAAACCAACGCAACACGGCCTCATCAAAAGGTCCCTCGACATAGACATCCCGTCGCCCAGGATTGGCGCTGTAGATGAAATTCAATTCTGAAAGAGTTCGACGTGGCACATCACCCATTGAATTACAGCTCTAACTTATTATCTAACGGCGCTACATAATTCCGGTACCGTGCAAGTATTTCCACCGAATGAGTCGCAATAATCAATTGGAACCCAGTTCCAGCTAAACAGGTCAGAAGTGCAGGGATGAGTTCTCTTTGCCACATGACGTTTAAAGAGATTTCCGGTTCGTCTATTATGAGTATGGTTTTATCTTTTCTTGAGCTTATGGCGTTGCAGAACAGTAGAAGTAGCTGTTTCTCACCGGACGACAATTGTCCTGGTTCTAAATCTTTTCCCGTGTCGGTAGTGATATTTAGCCCCTTCTCAAGGTGGACGCTTACTTTTTTGTGTGAGTAAAACTGACAAAGAAGCGAAACAAAACTACTCATTACTCGTTGAAGCTCTTCGAGCGCATCCAGCCTTGCGGAGTGCCCCTCCAAGTAAGGTCCTAATACAGTGTTCAGCATGGAAAGATGCTGCGGCGTTGCCATTTCCAAGCTACTTTCAATTTCTTTAATCTTTAGCTCGGGCATGAGCCCAAATTTTACGAAAGTGCTATTTTTCTTCCTGAGATCTTTCAGTTCTCGCCCTAGATTACTTAACGAAGTATTTTGGAGATTTTGGTTGGATTCTCCAGGTTCAACTATACGCTTTATAATGTCCTGGTAGATCGTGTTGACGGAAGTGTACCCTAGATTTGTAGCTGATAAAGCACGTTGACGAAACCACTGGATTGCGGTTTTTACCGATCTATTTAACTGAAACTCAGGCGAAAGATGTCTCTGCTCATCCAGTGCTCTCAATGAATCCAAATGAGATATCTCTTGTGTTCGCTCAAATTTTATTCGACTGGGGATTTGCATATCAGGAAAGTGATTGTCCTCAACACGTCGCGAGTCACGTAAGTAATGAAATGAGAGCCCAAGATTCTCTAAACATGAACAGAATATTTCGTAGTCTGGATCATCTCTCGATTGTTGTAGTTCTGGCACCCAAGTCCAAGTCAATTCACTCGCCTTCCGTGGAAATTTGATACGCAGTTCATATGCCCCCGGGTCGGCTTTTGTTTCTCGAGACGCTGATACAACAGTTCCATTTAAAAGATGTACACGGAATGACTTAAATGGAACACTCCCTAAATAAGACCTATGCCCATCATAAGGTTCGGGATGTAGCAGGTGATAGAGTAGATTGAGAATGGTTGTTTTGCCACTTCCATTGCTGCCATACAAAAGGATAAGTTTACCGGATTCTGGTCCAGGTGTCGGTGCAAGCTTGATAGAATAGGAATATGTATGGAAAAGCTCCTCAACTTCGATACTTGATATAAGAGTGTCTCTCTCCTTTTTACGACTCATAGTTAGTTTTGCCATCGCTCTTCTCCTGACTCTTATTCTTCTGGTATTAGATTCACAATTTCTCTGATGAAAAATACATGCAAGACAGCGTACAGAGTTTTACGTATATCGCAAACAAAATATTGCCAAATATTATGATTCCCCTAAGCATATTTTGGAAATGTATTAATACAATATCTATATCCGTGTGATATTGCAAGCTAGAGCGCTCACAGAATCCTGGTGAAGGGAATTAAACAAATACAGACCTCATAGCTCTAAGGGAAATAAACCAGCTGATCCAGAGGCTACAGAGGATAACAATTCCCATATCCCGGTGGTACATTGACGAGGAGCAGGTCACCACCGCTCCTCAATATCACTAAATCCCAAATACGCGCCCGACCTCTTAATGCGCTCAGATTTGACACGACAAATACTCATATAGCCACGTACCACCACAACCTAGCAGCCACCGAGTACACTCCCTCATTGACAGTTTAGAGGATCCGGAGCGGGAGGGAGAGAAGTGTGGGATTGGGGGGATCAGAACAACTCAGCCCTATTAATAGACGTTATTACCAATGCGCGCGCGCGGTGGGTAAGCACTGAGTTCCTGTATAAATGATGAAGCATATAGCTCAGCTTACAGCTTCGCGTTGTATGTCGGATTGAATAGCTTAAAGGTTTTTCTACTATGGCTTATTGTGAATTGTCCTGTGTTCAGGGGAAAAGTATCGTTTACGTTTGTCTTCCACATAGATTTTATAGGTTTTTATGTGATATTTTGCCTGATCCACCAACATAAACCTGTCGTATTTGTTGGGGTGTAGCCATTGCGCATCATGGATCAAGTTCCGCTTATTGAACCATTGGAGCAAACTTTGGATATCCCTCCATCTAGCCCCTCGCCCATCTCTGATTACATATGATAAAACTGCAGCAATCAGATAATCTATCGTTACCTCTCCTCTCTTGCTGGGCATATTTTTCGGAAATGTAATCTTGTGAGTTGATATCAATATTTCGATTGCATCTGAAAAATCAGTGTAACTGAAAATGTTCGCTACTTGATCTCTGTCAATACAAGGCTTAATCTCATCCGGGCGCCGGTTTTCGTTAATGCCCTGAATCTCTGCTAAAATATCAATAAGCCTTGATAACGCACTTTCTTTCAGCAGCTGCAAACGTCGTATCTGTTGATATAACTTACGTCTTTTCTCTGAATCGTAAACTTCCTTATCGGCGACTAGCATTCCTCCAATACACTTTTCAAATGCTGAAAAGGGGAAACCGAAATGTTCAAGCTTTTTTGTCAGCTCTTCTTTGCTGTCGCTAACAGAGATAGGTAGATATGTCACAGCTCAAGCTTATCAAAAAAAAATATAGTATCCAATCTCTTTATCTTGTTCAATCGCAAAGACATAACCTGGGGGAAATAGAGTGCAGAAAATATTCAGTTCATCCTCTTTTCACAGCAAAGACAAACTTCGATACTGGAGCTAATGAGACAGTATCCCTGGGTGACCGAGAAATGAATGAAATCGATGAGCTAAAACGGATAGACATCAAGATGTATGTCAAAGAGCACTACATGCTTGATGTAAATAAAAATGGGATGGCGCACTGCCCCTTCCATCCTCCTGACAAGAATCCAAGCCTTCAATTTTGGGAGGGCAGAGGTGGAGTCCACCGGTTCACTGATTATCATGGTGGGAAAAGGGGGACACTCATTGATTTTGTGATGAAAATGGAGAATTGCACAATGAAAGATGCTGTACAAAAGATAAAAGCCACGACGGGTGCTGTGGGGGAATCAGAAAGAGTACAACCGAGCCCTGAGTACTACATCTATAAAGATCTGGAAGGGCACCCTGTTTTTCGCAAGGGGAAGAGGCTGGACAATCATGGTAAAAAAACATTTTGGACTGAGCACGACTCAAATGGCAAATGGGCCAAGAAAAAAGGTGGTCGCGACTGGCTACCTTACAACCTGCCAGATTTAAAACACAATAAGAGAGCCATAGTCTGCGAAGGCGAGAAGGACGCAGATACCGTTAAAGCCGTAGTTGATGAACTCAAGTTAGGATATTGGGTGACTTCAGCTCCAACTGGGAAAGCGGGATGGCCTTCTTCAATTACAAAATATTTTGAGCAGATGGAAGAGGTAATGTTTATTTATGACGTCGGAGCTGAGAAGGATGCGAAGTCACATGCAGCCAAACTATTGGCAGCTCACCCTCATATTGACGTTCAAATTGGCAAGGTCCCCCTTGATGAAGAAGGCAAAGATATATCTGACTACCTTGACCAAGCACTTGATAGATGTAGGGCCCTCCTTGATATCCAAGGGAAAGCCGAAAGATTACAGACTCCTAAAAGGGAGACCGATGTCGCTATTGAAACTTCTGAGGATCTACTTAAGAAGTTAATCCCGCCTATAGAACGCCTTATCGATCCATTCCTAGAACGAAATGGCTTCACCTTAGTTGGAGGGAGCAAGGGGATTGGAAAGAGTTTGTTAGTCACTCAGATGGCTCTTCACTATGCCTCAGGGAACTCAGGTTTCCTGAACTGTGAAATAGAGAAGCCAGGCAGAGTCCTGCTGATCCAGCAAGAGGTAGGTGAGGCAGGTATGCAAGACAGGCTTATCAAGATGTATGCTGAAGGTGATTTTGATACGCAAGGTCGGTTCTTTACGAAGACCACTACAGGGAATCAATGGGACCTAACGAAAAAAACTGACAAGCAAAGGATTAGTGACTTGGTCCTAAAAACACATGCTGACCTTTTGATTCTCGATCCACTGTATACCTTTTTTCCTGGTGAGTTGAATTCAGCAAGAGATATGGCCAGGGTCATATCTGTCCTAATGGAGGTGAAGACCAAGTACAATTTGAGTCTGGTTGTAGTCCATCACTTTACGAATAAATCCCACCCTGATGAGATAAAACAGTCTACTGGCCGGTTCATGGGGCATTCGAATCTAGCGAATGCAGCTGATGTCACAGTCGCTATTGAATTCCTTCACCCAAAATACAAGGGACGAGCCTTGCGGCTTCCATACAACCACTATGCAGCTCTTGAGACCACCACAAGACATGGTGAGTGGCCTGAGCCGGTTCATATAGAGAGAAGACAAGACCAGTTGATGTTCCATGTTTCCTCAATCTGGGATGAAATCGGGAAGAAGGTCCCTCCTGATGAGGTCGTAGCCTTTGTCAAGGCTTGCGGAGGAGAGAAGGCGCTTCAGGATGTCATTTCTTATTTTGAAGAAACAAAGTCTGCCCATGAGAACACGATAAGGAAATCTATAAACGAGGCCATCGAACTTGGGAAATTGGGCAAAGAGACTATGACTGGTCAGCATGGAAGGAAGATCTTACGGATACCAATGTCGGCATCCTCAAGGGAGGGGTGTATTCCATGTTAAAGATATTCGAAACAGCTGCTAAGTCATTATTTGTCAGCGACATTGTCTTTGACAGGGGGGGTGTGTCAAAGTCCAAGTCTATATATTATAGTCACTTACAGTTAACAGGAACCAAAAAATACCTAGAAATAGGTACCCCAGGATTCATTTGTTTTGGTTCAAGTTATATCAATCTCCAACATCTCAATGGAGGAATTCAATGAGTAAATCCAAAGACATCCGTGATCACTGTCTCGACTGTGCGGGGGGGAGCCCGAAGGAAGTGACCCTGTGTCAGGTCATCGCCTGTACGCTCTGGCCGCATAGGTTCGGGTGTAGCTACAAGTCCAAACGGTTCAGGGAGAGGATGGAGTCAGCTAGGGCGAGATACCCAGGCGAGTACGCAGATATAGTCAAACTAGTCCGTGACCATCTTGAAACATGCCCAAATTCGCCTGAATATGCCGCAATCCATGACATTTTGGAAGGGCACTTAAGCTAGGAATGGTATTCTCCAGGCCAAAGATAGAAATTTCCTGATGCTACATGGGGCGCAAAATTCGGAACCTTGACTGATTAATGGAAAAGCTCTTAACCGTACCCGAGGTGGCTGAGGTCCTCCACTGCCACCCCCAGACCGTGTACCGGAATAAAGAGCTCCCCCACGTTATGATACCCGGTGTCGGCAAGCGATATCGACTCGATGACCTTGAGAAATACATCGCAACGAGGGCAGTTGTACCAGCCCTAAATCTATCGTATCCAACAGATAATGCATCATTTATGTTGCCCCACCCCCCTGGTTTTGATACAATAAAATCAGGAGGATTGAGCGAGATGCCGAAAGGCAAGACCCGAACTCGCATTAACTATGGCTATGGTGCGATTTACATTCGCAAAACGAAGACAGGAAGGGTTGGTTTTTACGCCGACTATCGGGACAGAAACAAAAAACGGAAACAGCAGCTCATCAAGAAGGCTACAAGCTGGGGTGAGGCCCATGAATGGCTGAAGGCCACAGTTCGGAATGAACATCATAAAGAATGTGGAACAAAAGAACAGAAGTCTCCTGTGATGTTCAAGGATTTCGTTGACATGTTCATCAGGGATTACAGCAGAGTGAATAAGGCTAGCTGGAAAGACGACCAGTGTAGGCTCCAGAAGTGTATCCCTTCCTTGGGCAAAATCTACTTGGACGAAATCACTCCTCAAGATATTGAAAAGCTCAAGTCACAAAAACTTTCTGAGGGCCTTGCGAAGACGACTGTCAATCATTATCTCAAGATCCTCAAACGATCATTCAATGTGGCCATTGACTGGGGATACGCAAAAGACAACCCTGTCAGGCGAGTACAACAGTACCCCGAATACGAATCCAAGCGAGAACGGATACTTACAGATGATGAAGAAATCCGCTTATTAAGGTTCGCTCCTGTACATCTGAGGCCGATTCTTGTAGTGGCACTACATACTGGCATGCGAAAAGGCGAAATCCTCAATTTGAAGTGGGACGATATTGATTTCCAAAGGAGAGAGATTCATATTCGAAAGTCCAAGACAGGAAGGCCTAGAGTAATTGACATCAATACAACTCTACTCGAGCAGCTCACATCACTCAGAAAGCCTATCAGCTCAACTCATGTATTCACAAATCCAAAGACCGGGAAGCCCTATACTAAGATCCAGAAGTCATTCGAGAGAGCAAGAATCCTGGCAGGTATCGAAGACGTGAGGTTTCACGATCTAAGACATACGTTTGCCAGCCGTCTGATTGCACGAGGGGTTGATATCATCAAGGTCAAAGACTTCTTGGGCCACACATCAGTTAAGACCACAGAACGTTACACTCATTCCAGCCGAGAAGAGAGGAAGAGGGCTATCGAACTTTTATGTGAAAAACCCTCGAAATCAGCCCAAAAACAGGCCTTCGTGTGGCACCCGCGTTACACAAAGACCAAAGACAAAGACGGAAATCCCGTAACTCCTTATTTTTCTGTTAATTAAAAGCACATGTCAGCGGAAGAGTGTCGGCCTTACAAGCCGAGGGTCGCTGGTTCGAATCCAGTACCGCCCACCAGACTTCTCCCAAGGTCAAAGCCTATTTTAAGGTCAGAAGCACCTCGGTGTAGTCACAGCAGGGGAGCTTGTTCAATTCGGCCACGCGCGCCTCGAGGTTTTGCCCGTAGAGCGAGATCGATCCGTAAAATACAAAAACCATCATCACGACGAATAGTGACATCACTACCCGCCGCATCGCCCTATCCAGTGCTAAAAGCGAAAGCTGATCAGGATGCCTTTCTTTTTTACGTATTGGACTAAAGTCCAATAGACAATCCCGATAGTTCCCGTATAATATCAGTAGGGTCTTATTATATATTAAGGAAGAAAACCGAAAACTTCTCGTCTAATTATCGTATACAAAATTAATAAACAAATAGGATCTATAGGTTAATACCTGCAATCTTCTATAGAGCGATATGGAGTGACAATGCGAAAACGAGTAATGATTCTCATGCTGGCAGCGGCCCTGACTTTTTCCTTCACCGGATGCGGCGGTTCTGGAGAGGGCGGACCCGGAGGCCAGGGAGAGCAGCCCCAGGCCAAGTCTGGTGAGGGGCAGCCCGGAG
Organism: uncultured bacterium; assembly: GCA_965533275.1. GTDB lineage: Bacteria > Acidobacteriota > Aminicenantia > Aminicenantales > Aminicenantaceae > JAUXEH01. The sequence continues at coordinate 14,995 of CBESWG010000040.1, read as the reverse complement.
GCAAACCCGGCGCTCCCGGTGAGATAGACGTGGACAGCCTCGACATCCCCGACCAGTTGAAAGAGGCCATCAAATCAGGGCAGATCCCGCCCGATCAGGTCCAGGCGATGCTGGCCCGCTTCCAGGGCGGCGGGGACTCCGTCCCCGTCAGCGTGGAGCCTGTGCAGCGCGCCAACCTGAATTCCTACCTCGTCCTCAACGGCATCGTGGAACCGGAGCGGAAGATCGAGATCTTCTCGCGGCTTTCCGCCTATGTGAAGAGCATCGTCAAGGAAGAGGGCGACTACGTAAGAAACAACGAGGTCCTGGCCACTCTCGATGATACCGAGGTCCGGATCTCCCATCAGCAGACCCAGATCCAGCTGGAGCAGGCCCGCCTCAACCTGGAGGAGGAGACCAAGAACTACGAGCGCAGCAAGGAACTCAAGACACGCGAGCTGATCTCCGAGCAGGAGTTTCAGGCCGCAGAGGCCCTCTACAAGCAGCGCCAGCTGGAGCTAGAGGACCGCGAGCAGAGCTTCAAAAACCTCGAGCTCCAGCTCAACTGGACCCGGATCCGCTCCCTGTCGGACGGGTATATCACCGAGCGCTTGATCGAGATGGGAGACAAGGTGAACGCCAATCAGCAGGTCTACACCATCGAGGACTTCAATCCCCTGCTTATCCGTGTCTTTGTCCCCACGTCCGATGCCATCAAGCTGAGCCCGGGCATGACTGCCGATGTCGCCACCGAAGTCATACCGGGAGCCCTGTTCCCGGGTGCGGTCAAGCTGATCAATCCCCGGATCGATGTTCAGACGGGCACTGTCAAGGTCACGGTCGAGATCGTTGATGAGAGCCAGCGCCTGAAGCCCGGGATGTTCGTGGAGGTCCAGATCGTCATCGGCATGAAGGAAGACGTGCTGGCCATCCCCCGCAAGGCCATCCTCTACAAACAGAACAAGACCTATGTCTTTGTCGCGGAGCGCGGCCAGGCCTCTCAGCGGGAAGTGACCCTCGGGCTCACCGAAGAGGACCATGTCGAAGTGTTGGAGGGAGTCACCGAAGGGGATGTCATCGTGACCGTGGGCGTGGAATCCCTCAAGGACGGCCAGAGGATCGAAGTGTTGCAATGAAGCTCGTCAAATTCTCCATTAACCGCCCGGTCTCCATTTTCATGTTCACCCTGGCGGCGGTCATCTTCGGTTTCATCTCCTACTCTCGCCTCAACCTGAACCTTCTCCCCACCATCTCATACCCCACGCTGACCATCAAGACGGAATACCCCGGGACCGCCCCCTCCGAGATCGAGAACATCATCTCCAAGCCCATCGAAGAGACCTGCGGGGTTGTGGACAATGTCATCCGCATCTCTTCCGTGTCCCGCGCGGAGCTCTCCGAGGTCACGGTGGAGTTCGCCTGGCACACCAACATGGATTTCGCGACCTTGAAGCTGAGGGAAAAGCTCGACCTGCTGCGTTTTCCCTTGAATGCCACCAAGCCGGTCATCCTCCGCTACGATCCCAACCAGGAACCCATCATGAAGCTCGGGCTGACAGGGGAGGGCGACCTGGGCCGCATCCGCTACACAGCGGAGCGGGAGGTCAAGCAGGCCCTGGAGAGCATTGAGGGCGTGGCCGCCTGTTCCATCTCCGGCGGCCTCGAAGACGAGATCCACATCGATATCAACGAGCAGAAGCTGAGCCTGCTCAACATCCCCATCACCACGGTGGCCAGCCGGCTGTCCCAGGAGAATGTCAACCTTTCCGCCGGCATCCTCAAGCAGAAGGACAGCCAATACCTGGTGCGCACGGTCAACCAGTTCCAGGACGTGGAGGAGATCAAGGAGATCATCATCGAGAGGCGGGGAGATGTGCAGATCACCCTGGGCTCCGTGGCCGACGTATACCGGGGCTACAAGGAGCGCAAGGTCATATCCCGCATCAACGGGCGGGAGTGCATCGAGGCGGCCATCTACCGCGCGGCCGACGCCAACACGGTCTCGGTCTCCGACGCGGTCGCCGAGCGGCTCGAGTCCGTCCGCCGGAACATCCTGGCGCCCCGCAACATGGACTACCTGGTCATCACCAACCAGGCCAAGTTCATCAAGAGCACCATCGAACAGGTCAAGCAGACCGCCCTCCTGGGAGGCATCCTGGCCATTCTGATACTGCTCTATTTCTTGAAGAACCTGCGCAGCACCCTGATCATCGGCGCCGCCATCCCCATATCTGTGATCATCACCTTCTTCCTGATGTTCTCGGCGGACATATCGCTTAACATCATCTCCATGGGAGGCCTTGCCTTGGGTATAGGCATGCTGGTGGACAACTCCATCGTGGTGCTGGAGTCTATCCAGCGGTATAGAGAAAAGGGGACGGACCTGTACAACGCGGCTCTCAAGGGGACCACCGAGGTGGCCGGCGCCGTGACCGCCTCCACCTTCACCACGGTCGCGGTCTTCTTCCCCATCGTATTCGTGGAGGGCATCGCCGGACAGCTGTTCAAGGACATGGCCCTGACCGTGACCTTCTCCCTGCTCGCTTCCCTGGTGGTCTCGCTGACCCTGGTCCCCATGCTGAGCTCGGCCATGCAGAAGGAGAGGACCAAAGATCGATTCTCCAAGGTCCTCAGGTTCGTCTTCAAGCCGCTGGACAAGATCTACGATAAGTTCTTTCAAGGGTACTCCAAGGCCCAGGAGATCTCGTTCGTCCGCAGGAAGACCATCCTCGTCAGCGTGGTGTTGATGTTCCTGGCAGCGATCTACGCATCGCGGTTCATGGGACAGGAACTCATCCCGGTGATCTCGCAGGGAGAATTCCTGATCAACGTGGAGTTCACGCCCGGGACCTCGCTCAGGGAAAACGCCTCCATCGTCTCGGATATATCCGAAACCCTGAAAGATTATGAAGAGATCGAGAGCGTCTACGAGCTGATCGGGAAGGGATCCCGCGCAGGGATCTCCTTCCAGGAAGAGCGGGAGAACCTGTCCGAGTTCACCCTCCGGCTGAAGCCCGGGCTCCTGGGCAAGAAGGAAGACCAGATCATGGACCGGGTGCGGGCCGACCTGGAGAAGTTCCCCACCACCAAGATCAAGGTCTACAAGCCCCGCCTGTTCTCGTTCAAGGCTCCCCTCGAGGTCGTGGTCTCGGGCAATGACCTGGACCTGATCAAGAGCGTCTCCGACGAGCTCCTGGAGAAGCTTCGGGGAGTGGCCGGCATCATCGACCTCAAGTCCAGCATGGAGGAGGGCTACCCGGAGATCCAGATCATCTTCAACCGCGCTGTCCTCGCCTCCCAGGACATGACCATCAATTCCGTGGGAACCCAGATCAGGAACAAGATCGAGGGTGAGGTGTCCACACGCTTCATCGAAAGCGACCGCGAAATAGATATCCGAGTGCGCCTGGCCGAGGATTCGCGCGATCGGGTGGAGAAAGTCAGCCGGATCCAGGTCCGCAACGGCCTGGGTGTGATGGTCCCCCTGCAGGCCCTGGCCACGATCCAGATCAAGGAGGGGCCGGCGGAGATCCGGCGCATCCTCCAGCAGAAATCCGCCATCATCACCGGGAATCTTTCTGGCCTTTCCCTGGATGAAGCCAAGACAGAGATCCTGGCCGCGGCAGATGCCATAACCGTGCCGCCTGAGATCGCGGTCAACCTGGCAGGCCAGAGCCTGGAGCAGGACGTGGCGTTCTCGTCCATGATCTTCGCCATCTTCCTGGCGATTTTCCTGGTCTACCTGGTTATGGCCTCCCAATTCGAGTCCTTCATAAAGCCATTCATCATCATGTTCACCATCCCGCTGGGCATCATCGGGGTCGTGATCATTGGGCTGGCGGCCGGGATGTCCATCAACGTGATCGTGCTCATCGGGCTCATCATCCTCTCCGGGATCATCGTGAACAACGCCATCGTGCTGGTGGACTACATCGGCCAGCTGCAGAGGCAGGGCATGAAAAAGATGGAGGCCATCACGACCGCGGCCCGGGTAAGATGGCGTCCCATCCTCATGACCACCGTTACGACCATCCTGGGGCTCCTGCCCATGGCTTTGGACTACAACGAAGGCTTCGAGATCCGCATCCCGCTGGCCCTGACGCTCATCGGCGGCCTGATCTTCGGGACCTTCCTGACCCTGATCTTCATCCCTCTGGTCTACAACCTGGTAGTCAGGGAAACGACCGCCGAGGCGGATCAGGAAGGCCGGCTGATGGGCGTCCTCAAGGCGGCCAAGGCGTCCATGTCCCTGGACAAGGCTAAACCGAGGAAACCATGAACCTACCCGAGTTTTCCATCCGCAAACCCGTCACCATCATCGTGGTCATGCTTGTCTTCGTGACCATCGGCATCATCTCCATGAACAAGCTTCCCCTGGAGCTGATGCCAGACATATCCTTCCCCGGGCTCAGCGTGTCGATCCCTTATCCCTCCTCCTCCCCCGAGGAGGTGGAACGGATCATCACGCGGCCCATGGAAGACGCCCTGGCCACCGTCAACAACCTGGACAGCCTCAGTTCCACCTCCTCATCCTCCAGCTCCAGCATCCGTCTGCAGTTCAAGATGGGCACCAACATGGACCTGGCCTCCATGCAGATCCGGGACAAGATCGACCAGATCCGGGACACGCTGCCGGACGATGTCGAGAACATCCGCATCAGCCGCTGGTCCATGAGCGACATGCCGGTGATCAACTTCAGCATCGCGCTCCCGGGAGACTTGGACAACCTCTATTTCTGGTCGGAGAACTTCATCACGCAGCAGCTGGAGCGGATCGAGGGCGTGGCCAACGTGGACATCCGTGGGATCCGCAGCAAGGTGCTGACCGTGTACCTCAAGCCCGAGGTGTTCTACTCCTCCTCCATCCGCATCAACGACCTGGTCGACACCATCAGCAACAACAACATCAACATCTCGGCAGGGTATGTGGAGGATGAGCAGACCCGCTACGTGACCCGCATCCCGGGCGAGCTGAAGATCCTGGAAGAGGTCAAGGGCCTGCCCGTCAACAACCAGGGCCTGACCATCGCCGACGTGGCCCGCGTCACCTACGACTACCCCATCAAAGAGGACTTCAACCGGCTCAATGGAGACGAGACGGTCCGCTTCTCCATCTACCGTGCCTCCAACGCCAACATCGTGGATGTATGCAGTGCGGTCAAGGAGGCCATGGCAGACATACCGCAGGCCAAGCCGGAGCTGGCAAACATGAACGTCATCTTCTACCGGGACCAATCGGAAGACATCCTGAAGAGCCTTAAGGACCTGACTCTATCGGGGATCATCGGCGGCCTCATGGCCGTGTTCGTGCTGCTGTTCTTCCTCCGGAAACTGCGTCTGACCGTCATCATAGCCCTTGCCATCCCCATGGCCATGGTGTTCACGTTCAGCTTCATGTACCTCTACCGGTATACCTTGCGGGCTGACGTCACCATCAACATCATCTCGTTGAGCGGCCTGATGATGGCCGTGGGTATGCTGGTGGACAACAGCGTCGTCGTGCTGGAAAACATCTTCCGGCTCCGCCAGGAAAAAGGCCTGTCTCCGCTTCAGGCCTCAAGACAGGGCGCCAGCGAGGTGGCTCTCGCGGTCACAGCCTCCACGCTCTCGACCCTGATCGTGTTCATCTCCCTGAGCTTCATGTCCCAGTCCGGTTTCGGCCGCTTCATGCAGGACTTCGCGCTCACGATCTCCCTGGCCCTGGTGGCCTCCCTGCTGGTCTCGCTGTCCTTCATCCCCCTGGCCGGCAGCCGTCTGCTCAAGGGCAAGTCCAAGGAAAAGGCGCGCTGGCTGGTTTGGCTTACCTCCATCTATGAGAAGGTCATCAGCTTCACAATCAAGAACTGGATTACCAAGCTCGCGGTGGTGGGATTAGCCGTGGGCATCTTCATGGTCTCCCTCTTAATGTTGAAAAACATCGAGCGCGAGTTCATGCCCCGCAGCGACGAACGGGAAGTAAGCCTCACTGTTTACATGCCGCGCACCTTCACGCTGGATGAGATGAAGGTCCTCTTTGCCGGCTTCGAGCAGACCCTATTCGAGCACAAAGAAGAACTGGCCATCAAGTACGTGACCACCGGCTTCGGCGTGCGCAACATGCGGCAGGGACGCTTCCGCGGCTCCATCGAGCTGAACCTGGAAGACGATGGCCCTTCGGTGACAGAGATCAAGGAACGCCTCAAGGAACTCCTGCCCAAGAAGGCCGGCATCACCTACGAGTACGGCCAGCGCTTCGGCCGCGGCGGCCATTTCTCGGGAGTCACCGTGGAGCTCATCGGGATGGACTACACGACGCTCACCGAGTTGGCACCCATGGTGATCGAAAGACTACGAACCGTGGAGAACGTGGAAGACGTCACCAGCGACCTGGAGGGGGGCGACACCCAGCTCATGGTCGAGGTGGACCGCGAGAGGGCCGAGAGCTCGGGTGTGAGCAGCCGGATGGTGGCCCAGACCATCTCCAATTCCCTGTCCGAACGGCCCATCGGCAAGTTCAAGACCGAGGACCGCGAGATCGACATCATCCTGAAGATCCAGGGGGACGACGGATTCGGCGAAGACGACCTCCGAAACCTGAGCCTCAACACACAGGACAAGCGGATCCCGCTGACCGCCATCTCGGACTTCTCCTACCGTGTCGGCTCCACCTCCATCCGCAAGGAGGACAAGAAGTCCAAGCTGATGATCAACGTCAACACCAAGTCCCAGGGCATGATGAGCATCTCCAACGACATCAGTGCCGTCATGGAGAACGTCCAACTGCCCGAGGGATACTCATGGGGCTTGGGCCAGGGCTTCCGTCGTTTCGCCGAATCGCAAAGCGAATCGAGCATGGCCATCATCCTGGCGCTGGTCTTCATCTACATCATCCAGGCCGCGCTGTTCGAGTCTTTCGTGCATCCCATCACCATCCTTCTGACCGTGCCCCTGGCACTATTCGGCGTGGCCGTCATCTACACGCTCTCGGGGATCACGCTCAACACGACATCCTACCTGGGGCTGCTGGTACTGTTTGGGATTGTGGTCAACAACGGGATCATCCTGATCGACCACATCCGGACCCTGCGAAAATCCGGCATGCAGAAGGCGGCTGCCATCGTGCAGGGGGGCAAAGACCGGATGCGGCCCATCATCATGACCGCCATCACCACCATCTTCGGCGTCCTGCCGCTGGCCCTGCCCTTTTTCCTTCCGCAGCTCTTCGAAGCGGCCGGACGCAGGTCCCAGATGTGGGCGCCCATCTCCGTGACCATCATCGGGGGACTGACCACCTCCACCTTCTTCACGCTGATCTTCCTGCCCACCTTCTACTCGATCACTGATTCCATCACGGTCACGGCCAAGAAGTGGTTCGGTTTCGACACCTCAAAAGTATAATATCCGGCCGTTTTCGCCCGACTCAATACTCAGAGGCCCCAAATTGACATCAGACCCATGGAGTGATACATAGGTCTGCGAGGAAGACTGAGGGATGACGACAAAGACCAAAATCCTGGTGGTGGAAGACGAGAGCATCGTCGCTCGGGATATCCGCAACATGCTCCTGGGACTCGGCTACGAGGTCGTGGGAGTGGTGCCTTCCGGCGAAGAAGCCGTGGCGCTGGCAGAGGAGTCCGAACCGAGCCTGGCCCTGGTGGATGTCATGCTGCAGGGCGAAATGACCGGGGTCGAGGCCGCCGATTTCATCTATTCGGGATTCAACATCCCCGTGGTCTACCTGACCGCCTATGCGGATGAGAGTACGCTGCAGCGAGCCAAACTGACCGAACCCTTTGGATACTTGCTCAAGCCCTTCGAGGAGCGTGAACTGCAGACGACCGTGGAGATCGCGCTCTACAAGTTCAAGATGGAGATGAAGCTCAGGAATCGTGAGCGCTGGTTGACCACCATCCTGCAGAGCGTGGGAGACGGGGTGGTCGCCACAGACGAGAAGGGATGCATCCAGTTCATGAATCCGTTCGCCGAAGACCTGACCGGGTGGTCGCAGGACGAGGTTCTCGGGAAGTCCCTCCAAGACGTCTTTCACGCCCTGGATGAGGAAACGAGGAAGCCCCTCACCCTCCCGTCGGAAAAGATCCTTCGGAGCGAAGAGGTCAAGATCGTCTCCGAGGTCCTTCTGAGATCCAAGGCCGGGAGAGACGCTCATGTGCATCAGAACGCCGCCCCGATCCGCGCGGAGTCGGGAGAGATCTCCGGGATCGTCCTGGCCTTCTCCGACATCACCCGCAGCAAGCTGGCTGAAGAAGAGCTGAAGAAAAGCTGGGAAAGACAGAAGAGCGCCATGGAGGGGACCGTGCAGGCCATGGCCACACACCGTCCCTACCGAGCGGCCCTTACCATCGAGGCCGCACTGGACGAGGTGGAGAGCAACCAGGGCACAAAATACGACGGCCAGGTCGTGGACGCCTGCCTCAAGGTCTTCAAGAATAAGAAGTTCGACTTCGAGACACTCTAGGAGAGGCCAACGTGAAGAAAACCTACACCGGGCTGCTGTTGATCGGATCGATCCTGGCCGCGGCCGTGGGCGTGGCCGCGTTCGTCTTCCTGTTCGCGCGTGATTTCACCGTGTATACCCTGATCCTCTCACCCGTCATCCTGGCCTGCTACCAGATCCCGGCCGTGGTCCTCTACTGGCTGTACAAGCGCGCCAGGCAGACAGAGCAGGATCCCCAGGACACCGAAGCCGAGTAGCACATCCGCAGGATTTTCCCCACCTCTCTCCCGACCTAACCGGATCTCCATTTACGGACTGCCGCACATTTTCCTTGACCTGCCGTTATCATTTGGCTATTATGCCAAATATGCAAATGATGGAACAACACAAAACCCGGCTGGAGGCACGCGCCAGAGTGCTCAAGGCCCTGGCGCATCCTACCCGACTATTCCTGGTCGAAGCCCTGTCCGACACACACCACTGTGTCAACGACCTCACGGAGATGGTGGGCGCGGACACCTCGACCGTATCCAAGCACCTCTCGATCCTCAGGAACGCAGGGCTCATCCAAGATGAAAAACGCGGCAAGCAGGTATTCTATGCGCTGCGGATCCCCTGTGCCCTGAACTTCCTGGACTGTGTCGAGGCCGTGCTCAGAGAGCAGGTCAAGGAAGGCATGGCCGCGATCGGCTGATCGAACATGGGTGCAACGGACTGGAAAAACGAGTGGAAACCCCTGGCCGTCATGGCCGGCGTCTTCCTGCTCAGCTTCTATCTCCCGGTCGGCGGCCGGAGGTTCGATAACGCCCTCCTGGAGGCGTTCCACCTGCTGAAATGGTATGCCCGGGAGCACGTCCTCCTCTGCCTCATCCCCGCATTTTTCATCGCCGGTGCCATCGCCGTATTCATCCGCCAGGAAGCGGTGGTGAAATACCTGGGGGCCCGCGCCAAAAAGGCCGTGGCATACAGCGTCGCCTCTATCTCCGGCTCGGTCCTGGCCGTCTGCTCCTGTACCGTGCTCCCCCTCTTCGCCGGGATCTCGCGCATGGGGGCCGGCCTCGGTCCCGCCACCACGTTCCTGTATGCCGGCCCGGCCATAAACGTCCTGGCCATCATTTTAACGGCCCGGATCCTGGGCCTGGAGCTGGGCATTGCCCGGGCGGTGGGGGCCATCGTCTTCAGCATTATTATAGGGCTGCTCATGCACCTCATTTTCAGGAAGGAGGAGCATGAAAAGGCGAAGGCCCGCATGGCCGCACCGGAAGCCGAAGGAGGCCGGCCCCTCTGGCAGAGCGCCCTCTTCCTGGCAGTGCTGGTCGGCATCCTGGTCTTCGCCAATTGGGCAGAGCCGGCAGCAGGCACCGGATTTTGGAATGGAATCGCCTCGATCAAATGGATCCTCACCCTGGGATTGGGGGCCGCCCTGGCCCTCCTGCTGGTGCGGTGGTTCGAGCTCAAGGCCTGGCACGTGGGCGCTGCCTTCCTCCCAGCACTGCTGGCCGTGTTCCTGGCGCCGGGCAATCCCGTCATCCCCTTCGGACTCGGAGTGATCGGGCTGGCCATAATCTCCAGTACAAACAGGGGGGAAGCCGGCGACTGGTTCCAGTCCTCTTGGGGCTTCGCCAAGCAGATCCTGCCTTTGCTGTTCCTGGGCGTTATCTTCGCTGGAGCGCTCCTGGGGCGCCCCGGACATGAGGGGCTCATCCCCTCTGAATGGGTCAACTCAGCGGTGGGCGGAAACTCGCTGGGGGCCAATCTGTTCGCATCGGTCGCTGGGGCCTTCATGTACTTTGCCACACTGACCGAGGTGCCCATCCTGCAGGGCCTGATCGGGAACGGGATGGGCAAGGGGCCAGCCCTGGCGCTGCTCCTGGCCGGCCCGGCCCTGAGCCTGCCCAACATGCTGGTCATCCGGAGTGTCATCGGCACAAAAAAGACCGTGGTCTTCGTCCTGCTGGTCGTGGTGTTGTCCACCGCCGCGGGTATGATCTACGGCAATCTTTTCTAAAAGAGACAGGATCCGAACAACCGGTACGACAAGGAGAAAGAATGAAAACCATCCACATCCTGGGGACGGGCTGCCCCAAGTGCAAACTCCTAGCTAAGAATGCTGAGATTGCCGTCCGCGAGTTTGGGGGAATGGAGTTCGAGATCGTCAAGGTGACGGACATCAATAAGATCATGGATTTTGGCGTCATGATCACGCCCGCCCTGGTCATCGATGGTGTGGTCAAGAGTACGGGCAAGGCATTGAGCGTTGAGGACATCAAGACCTTCCTGTCCAGGATCGAGTAACATCCCTATATATATATTAAAAGGAGGATCGTATGAGCGATACCAACACAAACGTATGTAAGGCGGCCCCCACCCTGATCTTCGCCTGTTCGGGAGCGGCCGACGTCGGCGCCGTGGCAGACCAGGCCGCGAGAGAGCTGACCTCCAGGGGATCCGGAAAGATGTACTGCCTGGCAGGCATCGGCGGGAGCGTCCCCGGGATCCTGAAGACCACGGTCGAGGCGGAGAAGATCCTGGCCATAGACGGGTGCCCCCTCGACTGTGTGCGGCTTTGCCTGGAGGAGGCCGGCTTCACAGATTTCGAACACATGAAGGTCACAGACCTGGGCCTGGAAAAGGGCAAATCGCCTGCCTCGGCGGAAAACATCGACAGGGTTGTGCAGGCGGCCCTGACTGTCCTCAGCCCCTAAGGCCATCTGCAGGGAAACAAGAAAAACCGATGAGCAAACTCATTGCCTCATTCATAGTGTTCATTTCCTGTGGCCTGATCTGTGTCCAGATGAACGGAGATACGGTTGACCGGCCGCAAACTAAGCTAAATGACGAGTCCCTGATCATAAGCGACAAGGTGCTGGACTTTTCCCAGCACAAGGTGACGTTTATCGAACTGGGAGCGGACAAGTGCATCCCGTGCAAGGCCATGCAGCCCGTTATGCGGGAACTCGCCAAAGAGTACAAAGGGACAATCCAGGTCGTTTTTTATGATGTCTGGAAGGCGCCGGAGTATGCGAAAAAATACAGCATCAAAGTGATACCCACCCAGGTATTCATGGATATTGATGGAAAGGAAATATTCAGACACGTAGGATTTTTCGCAAAAGAGGACATCGTGAGAATCCTGAAGGAAAAGAATATTCTTTAGAACACATGCTGAAGCTTTTCACCGCTCTCTCCCAAGCTGTCGAAGGACAGCCCGCGATCGCTGTCGCTGCCGCATTCGCTTGGGGAATCCTGAGTGTGGTGTTGAGCCCCTGCCATCTGACCAGCATACCTCTCATCATCGGATATCTCAGTCGTCACGAGAAAATATCTACCAAGAAAGCCTTTGCTCTATCCGTAATATTTTCCTTGGGCATCCTCATTTCCGTCGCGATTATCGGCGGCATCACTGTCGCGTTGGGGCGCATCATGGGGGATATCGGCAGGATCGGCACCTACATCGTGGCGCTGGTTTTCTTGATCTTCGGCCTCAATCTTCTAGGGATCTTCCCGCTGAATTGGCCTGGACATAAATCCATGAAGCCAACACGGCAGGGCTATCTCCCCACATTGTTTTTAGGGCTGGTTTTCGGATTGGCGCTGGGCCCCTGTACCTTTGCATTTATGGCCCCGATGTTAGGCGTAGTTTTTCAACTCACCGCCTCCGACCTGGCGTATGGGATGCTTCTATTGTCTGCATTCGGCCTGGGACACATCGCTGTCATCACTGCGGCGGGCACCAGCTCACAGTGGGTTCAGCGGATGATAAACTGGGACCAAAAGGCGAGGGGGATCGCACTGCTGAGAAAATTATGTGGGGGACTGGTTATTCTGGGAGGGATTTACCTCGTATATTCAACATTCTAGCAGGGAGGGATAGGCATGGAAGACAAGGCCTGCATCACCAAGCAGCCTAAGGGATTGAGCGCCTTCGAGCGCTACCTGAGTGTCTGGGTGATCCTGTGCATCGCTGCAGGGATCGTGCTGGGCAAACTCGCTCCCAAGGTCGCGATCTTCCTGGACGGCCTGGCTTTATCAGTCAATGATGCCCCCGTGGTCTCCATCCCCATCGCCATCTGCCTTTTCTTCATGATGTATCCCATCATGGTAAAGATCGACTTCACCGAAGTACTCAAGGCCGGCAGGAACCTTAAGCCGGTCAGCCTGACCCTGTTCGTGAACTGGGCGGTCAAGCCCTTCACGATGTATGCCATCTCGTTGGTTTTCCTTGGTGCCCTGTTCAAGGGATTCATCGGCGCGGAAGCCCTGGACTATATCAAGATGCCGCTGGGATTGGACCTGCCCGTTGGGGCAGAGTACGGCTCGGGCACCGTAGTGCTGGTGGAGGGGATCAAGATGCTGGCCGTGCCCCTCTGGCGCAGCTATCTGGCGGGCTGCATCCTGCTCGGGATCGCGCCCTGCACGGCCATGGTCCTGGTCTGGGGATACCTGGCTAGAGGCAACGACGGGCACACGCTGGTAATGGTGGCCATCAACAGCCTGGCCATGCTCTTTCTGTACGGCCCCCTGGGTGGATTCCTCCTGGGGATCGGCCGCCTCCCGGTCCCCTGGAAAGCCCTTCTTCTGTCCATCGGAGTTTATGTCGCGCTGCCATTGGCTGCAGGATATGTGTCCCGCAGGCTGATCATTGCCCGAAAGGGCCTGGTCTGGTTCAACACACAGTTTCTCCACCTCCTGACCCCTGTCACCATCTCCGCCCTGCTCGTGACCCTGGTCCTGCTTTTTTCCTTCAAGGGCGAGGTGATCCTCTCGAATCCCCTGACCATCCTGTGGATCGCCATCCCCCTTTTCCTGCAGACCAACCTGATCTTCTGGCTGACCTACGGGCTGGCAAAGGTCCTGAAGCTCCCCTATCGGGACGCAGCGCCATCGGCCCTGATCGGGGCCTCCAATCACTTCGAAGTGGCCATCGCCACCTCAGTCCTCTTGTTCGGGCTTTCCTCGGGCGCCGCACTGGCGACCGTGGTCGGCGTGCTGATCGAGGTCCCGGTCATGCTGCTGCTGGTGCGGATCTGCCTGCGGACACAGGGCATGTTCAAGTCGGGATCTCAGGCTCTATAGATAGGGAGAAATTCATGACCGGAACATTTCCCAAGAAACAGGTTCTGTTCGTCTGTACGCACAATTCCGCGCGCTCTCAGCTGGCTGAAGGCCTGATGAATGCCCTCCACGGCGACCGCTATGAGGCCTTCAGTGCCGGGACCGAGCCGTCCACGGTCAATCCCCGGGCCCTCTTCGTCCTGCTGGAGCTCGGGATCGACATCTCGCACCACCACTCCAAACATGTCGACGAATTCCTTGATCGGGAGTTCGACTATGTGATCACGGTCTGTGACCACGCGCACGAGACCTGCCCTGTGTTCCCCGGCGGGAAGGCCCTCATCCACCACAGCTTCATCGACCCGTCCTTGATCCAAGGCACGGAACAGGAAAGACAGGCGGCCTTCAGGCGCATCAGGGATGAGATCCGGGACTGGATCGCGATAGAATTCGGCTGAGGTGGGAGGGGTGGCGCTCCCGACGGGATTTGAACCCGTGTCGCCGCCTTGAAAGGGCGGTGTCCTCATACATCGGCATCTCTCTAATTGACTGTAAATAAAGGGATTGCTGGCCTTGCTTCTTGCTCATCATCTTCCATGTCACAGATGTGTAACAAACGACCCTGTTTTTCTACCTTTTTGGGCTTCTTCTGACAAAGGACTTCAACTGCATCTTGAATGTCTTTGCTGTCGGCATGGAGATAGATTTCAGTTGTCTTGATGCTCGCATGGCCAAGGAGTTCCTTAATCCGATTAAGATCAACTCCCGCTAAAGCCAACCTGGAACCGAACGTCCTTCTAAAATCATGGAAAGTGAAATTCCGAAGCTGTGCTTCTTCACGGGCAGTCTCGAAGTGTTTCCTGATTGTCTTGTATGCTTGTCCAGTTTTGGGATTAGTAAAAAGCGATGTGGAATTTCCGTTTGTGCTTCTCAGCGTCTGGAGTTCAACTAATAGCCTGGAATTGATAGGGATAGTACGGGGCTTTCCTGACTTCGTCTTTCTCACATTGATCGTTCTGCCTTCTAAGTCTAAATCATCCCATTTCAATTGCATTATCTCGCCTTTCCTCATTCCAGTGTTGAGAGCAATGATCACAATCGGACGCAACAGGTTGGAAACAACATGCATGAGTCGGTCTTCTTCCTCCAGGGTTAGTACTCTGCTCCTACGTGCCTCAGCTTCAGAATACATGCGTATTTTGCTCACGGGATTTGACTGAGCATATCCCCATTGAATGGCGACATTGAACATGCGCTTCAAAACTCGGATATAGGTATTGACTGTAGATTGAGTTACACCCTCTTGAAGTTTGTGCTTTTTCAGCTTGTCAATATCGAGAGAAGATACCTTGCTTAAAAACGAATCACTTCCAAGAATCTCTGCTGAACGCATCAACCGATATCTGTCATCCTTCCAGCTTCTCTTGTTCGGTTTGCTGTAGTTCTCGATATAGAGATCAATAAATTCCCTAAGTTTGATGTTGAGCTGCTTCCTAGTAATCCCATATTCAGCATCGAACGATTTCT
>CBESWG010000039.1:0-28598 GCA_965533275.1 uncultured bacterium | reverse complement strand
AGGGCGATATAGACCGAAGCCTCTTGGTCTATAGGGCAAGTGTACTGGCACGGTGCGGAAATGATCTCACGGCAAACCAGGGCCGGGCATTTTTTCTCTTGGATGTGTGCCAGGTATTCGTCCTTGAAATACCTCAGGGTGGACAGCACCGGATTGGCCGCCGTCTGGCCCAGCCCGCACATAGAGGCGTCCTTGACGGCATGGGCCAGGGTCTCGAGCAGCTCGAGGTCTCCTTCTTTCCCCTGGCCTTCCGTGATGTTGCGGACGATCTCCCACATGCGCTGCGTGCCCTCCCTACAGGAGAGGCATTTGCCGCAGGATTCGTCTCTCAGGAAGTTCAGGAAAAATTTTGCTAGGTCCACCATGCAGGTTTTATCGTCCATCACGATCATGCCGCCGGAGCCCATGATGGAGCCGGCCTGCATCAGGCTTTGGTAGTCGATGGGCAGGTCCAGCTTCTCCTTGGGAAGGCAGCCACCGGAGGGGCCTCCGGTCTGGACGGCCTTGAACTCCCTGCCGTCCGGTATCCCGCCGCCGATATCGTAGATGATTTCCCTCAGCGTGATCCCCATGGGGACTTCCACCAGGCCGGTGTTGTTGATCTTGCCTACCAGGGAGAAGATCTTGGTTCCTTTGCTGTTCTCGGTCCCGATCTGCGCGTACCAGCCTGCGCCCTTGCCCAGGATAAGAGGCACGTTGGCCCAGGTCTCCACGTTGTTGATGTTGGTGGGTTTCTTCCACAGTCCCTTGACCGCGGGGAAGGGGGGCCTTTGACGCGGCACCCCGACCTGGCCCTCGATGGAGCGCATCAGGGCGGTTTCCTCGCCACAGACGAAGGCACCGGCCCCCTTATAGACCTTGACATCGAAGCTGAAACCGGTTCCCAGGATGTTCTCGCCCAGGAGTCCGGCTTCGCGGGCCTGCTCAACGGCTTGGGTGATGTTCTCGAGGGCCAAAGGATATTCCTCCCGGATGTACACGTAGCCTTCCTTGGCGCCGATGGCATAGCCGCCGATGATCATCCCCTCGAGCACGCGGTGGGGATTTCCCTCCAGCAGGCTGCGGTCCATGTAGGCTCCGGGATCTCCCTCGTCGGCATTGCAGATGATATATTTCACATCCGCTTCCGTCCTGCGCGCCAATTCCCATTTCCTGCCCGTGGGGAATCCGGCACCTCCGCGTCCGCGCAGCCCGGAGGCCTTGACGGTCTCGACCACATCTTCGGGTGTCATTTCTGACACGGTCTTGGCCAGGGACACGTAGCCTCCGATCGAGAAATACTCCCCGATCTCTGTCGGATCGATGAGCGCGTTGTCGCCCAGCACCAGGCGGTTCTGCTTGGTGTAGAAGGGGATCTCGCTCTCCCTGGCGGCCGTTTTGCCGTTGACGGGTTCCCGGTAGAGCAGCGACTCGACCGCTTGGTCTTTGAGCACGGTTTCCGCGACGATGGCCTCTGCGTCCTTGGTCTTGACATGCTGGTAGAAGAGGTCCTGAGGCTGGATGATGATGTTGGGCTCGGCCTCGCAGAAACCATGGCAGCCGGTGACTTTGACCCGGACTTTCTCCTGTAGCCCCTTTTCCTGGATGGCATTTTCCAGGGATGCGATGACATCCAAAGAGCCGCGGGCCTGGCCGCAGGTTCCGGCAGACACGGTGAGCGTGACTCTTTCGTCGGCGGCCCTCTGTGCCGTATGCTGGTCGACGGTCTTCCTGAGTTCCTCGGCAGAATTAATTTTCATCTGGGTTTCCATTGCTCTTCTCTTTCGATGCGTACTTCTTCATGACTGAACCGACCTTGCCGATCGTCTGCTGGGCGTGATAGTCGCCGTCCACCACCACCACTGGGCCGATGGCACAGCATCCCAGACATGCCACGGTTTCGAGGGTGAATTCCTTGTCTGCAGTTGTGCAACCGGCCTCGATGTCCAGCCTCCGCTCGAATTCTTCCAGGATCTTCGGGCCTCCCCGCACGTGACAGGCCGTTCCCGTACACACGGTGACGATATGTTTTCCTCGGGGCGTGAGGCTGAAGGCGTTGTAGAAGGAGGCGACGCTTATGATGTCGATCATGGGGATTTCCAGCTGCTTGGATACCGTAGCCAAGCCGACCGGGGGGAGGTAGCTGTACTCGGACTGGATGTCCTGCAGGATGGGGATCAGATGCCGCTTCTCTGGGGAATGCCGTTCGATGATGGCTTCAAACTCTGAAGGATCATTATGCATATAATTACTCCCAAATTAGGATTTATATGAAGCATATATCGGGATGCGGGATTGAGTCCTTCCCCGGATAGAGGAAAACATCGGGAAGGAGGGGGAAGAAGGATAGGCAGCAGGAGGGCAGAAGATGCAGATAATAGTTCTCCTCTTGTGGCCTATATTATGACCTGTATTAATCTTATGATAACAGGGTTTTATAGCAAAAATGGATACCCGGGTCAAGGAAATTTCCTCCAGGAGTAAAAGGTGGGATTTCGACAGGCTCGATCGTGCCGTAGGTCATGATGATCTGTCGAGGAAGGAGAGCGATTTTGGAGCTCGTTCCATGGAGAACACGACGAGGTCCTTGAGCACGCGGCGTATGTTTTCGACCTGGGTGCTGGTGAAGGGGACGTCCTTCTGGTGGGGTGGGGGATTCTTTCGAATCCATTCCAGGAATTCCAGCAGTTCCGTTGTGACCTCCTCTTTCCTGCTGGTCGCGCAGCCGTCGCAGTAGGCGCCGTCTCTCTTGTAGGAGAGCCAGCCCCCTTGTTCGATATCTTTTCGGCAGCCCCGACAGCGGTGCATTTCCGGGAGGAAGCCGTTGAGCTTCAGGAACCAGGCCTCATAATAAGCGGTCAGGAACTTGAGGTTTCCCCCTGCCTTCAGAGCCTGCAGGAGCTGGAGGAGGAGCCGGAAGAGCACATCGTCCTCGGTGAGCGAGGGCCGGGAATCTTCGATGAGCTCAGAGAAGTAGCCCAGGGTGAACGAGGCCTCCACATTCGTCTGCAGGTCGAAGAACGACTCCAGAAGGTCGCAGGAGCTGACCGTCACCAGCTCCTTTCCTTCCTTCTCATAGTAGAAGGCTGTGACGAGGGACATGGGTTCCAGGCTGCTGCCGAACCGGTTGGCGAACTTGCGCGCGCCCTTGGCGATCCCCTTGAAGATCCCCCGTTGTCGACCGAAGAAGACCACCAGCTTGTCCTGGTCTCCGATGGGGAAGGTGCGGAGGATTATGCTTTCAGACTGATCTCGAGGCATGGACTCATCTATTATTTGATATAGGCAAGGAACAGGGTGGCCAATCCCAGGAATGTGAGCAGGCCGATGGAGTCTGTGAACATGGTGAGCAGGTTGACGGATCCCAGGGCAGGATCCAGCTTGAGCAGCTTGAGGAAAAAGGGGATCATGCTCCCGATCAGGGCCGCGACGAACAGGTTGATGATGATGGCCACTCCCACCACCATGCCCAGGTAGAGATTTCCGTAGAGGGCGTAGGATATAGCTCCTACGATGATACCGATCACGAGCCCGTTGCCGATGCCCACCAGCAGTTCCTTGAACAGTACCTTGCGGGCCGAGAGCCATTCGGTCTGCCCAATGGCGATCTCCCGGACCATGATGGCGATGGTCTGATTCCCTGCGATCCCACCCAGTGCCGCGACCAGGGGCATAAACACGGCCAGCGTTACAAATTCCTGGATGGTTCCCTGGAAATACTTGACGACAAAGGGGGAAACAGAGGCCGTGAGCAGGCTGAAGAGCAGGAACGGGAGCCGTTTCTTTATGGAGGTGAGCGGGCTGTCCTGGATCCTGTCAGAGGTATCCAGAGACACCATTTTATAGATGTCCTCGGTGGCTTCTTTGTCGATGACATCAATGACGTCGTCGACCGTGACCACCCCGACGAGCTTCTGCTCCGAATCCACGACCGGGATGGCCACCAGGTTGTAGTCCGCCACCTGACGGGCCACCTCCTCCTGGTCGGTCTCTGTCTGTACGCTGATCACATCCTGGGTCATGATGTCCTTCAACGGTGTGTTGGGCCGAGAGAACATCAGCTGCCGCAGAGATACTACGCCACGCAGGTGTTCCTGGTCATTGACGACATAGAGGTAGAAGGCGGATTCCACATCACCTTCCAGCTGCATGGCTGTGATGGCGTCGGAGACGTTCGTGTTCTCGTTGAGGGCATAGAGGTTCGGAGACATGATACGGCCCGCTGTCTCCTGTTCGTGGTCGAGGAGCTCCATGACCTCTTCGGTCGGTGCCGGAGCCATAGCAGCCAGAACCGCATCCTTCATCTCCTCGGGCAGCAGCTCGAGGATGGGGGCGACGTCGTCGGAGGGTGTGATCTGCAGTATGTCGGCGATCTGTTCGATCGGCAGGCTCTCCAGGATGGTGGCGGCGTCTTTCGGGTCCAGCTCGCTCAGCACATCGGCCGCCTTTTCCTTGTCCCGCTCGTACAGTGTGTTGATCAGGATGAGGCGCTCACGTGCGATGAGATGTTCCATGATGTCGGCGATATCCGCTGGATGGAAATTCTTGACAAGGTTCCACAGGCGGGTGAGCGAGCCCATATTGATGAACTTGCGTGCGGAACTGATGACCAGCCTGAGCGCTTCGACTTTCATGTGTTAACCCTCGAAAAATCGCCTCTCAAAATATCATAAATCCTGTTTTATAGCCAATGGATAATTTTTTAGCAAACAGGCGAGAGAGTTTATCTTCTTGAGCCGGGGGCCCGCCCACCCACCACCATGCTTCTCAAAAAGACAAACTCTCTCCGGGCCAGGGAAGTAGGCCATGGCGAAGTTCACGGGCAGGGCCTTTTTCAATCCGAGCGCATGGGGCGGTTCAGCGGATCTTCCACCCGAACCTGTTTTATCCTATCTGAGCACATGGGGTGGATGGGTGGGTCTTCTGCTCGGATAGGAAAAAACCGGTTCACCCGAGGAAGCGGATGTTGAGGCGCTTGATGTTAGCCTCGAGGGTGGGGATGTCGACATTCAGGTCATTGGAGGCCCGGGCCAGGTCCCACTCGTTGCGGAGGAGGGCATTGTGGATGTATTCTCGGTCGAAGCGTTCCCGGGCCGAGGACAGCGAGAGGCTCTCGTCCAGCCCGCTGATGAACTGTGATTCCCTGGGCTCGACCAGCAGGTAGAGATGGGAGGCTTCGATCCGGTCCTCCTTGATCATGATGACGAAGCGCTCCAGCACATTGATGAGCTCGCTGACGTTGCCTGGCCAGGCATAGTTGATAAAGGCCTGCATGGCCTCCGGGCTCATGGTCTTTTCCTTTTTCCCTGTCTCGCGGCCGAAGCGTTTGAGATAGTAGTGGATGAGGACCGGGATGTCCTCCTTCCTTTCCCGAAGGGGGGGGATGGCCAGGGGAATGACATTCAGCTTGAAGAACAGATCCTCCAGGAATGCCTTCTGAAGAGTCAGTTTGCGCAGGTCCTTGTCGGTCGCGGCGATGATCCTCACATCTGCTGAGAGGGACGCTTCGGATCCCAGGGGAGCGAATTTCCCCTCCTCGATCACACGGGCGAGACTGGCCTGGGCCTTGAGGCTCAGCTCCCCGATGTCGTCCAGGAAGAGCGTGCCTCCGTCGGCCAGCAGCATGAGGCCCTTCTTGTCCCGCTCTGCATTCGGAAGCGCCTCCCGTGTGTGTCCAAAGAGCTCATCCTCGATCAATTCATCCGGGATCGCAGCGGCACTGACCTGGATGAAGCGCCCATCCCGGCGCTGGCTGCGCTGGTGGATCTGCCGTGCCACGAGCTCTTTGCCTGTGCCGCTCTCACCCATGATCAGTACGCGGCCGTCCGTGGGAGCCGCGGCCGCCGCCTCCTTCCGCAGGCGCTGGATAGGGGGGGACTTCCCGACCAGGTGAAGTCTGGCCCTGAGTTTTTCCTGGAGCTGGATGTTCTCCTCTTCCAGTTTTTTCTGCCGCAGGGCATTTTTGGCCGTGAGGACGACCTTTTCCAGAGAGAGTGGTTTTTCCAGGAAATTGAAGGCGCCCAGTTTGGTAGCCTCCACCGCTGATTCCACGGAGCCATGACCCGTGATCATGACCACCTGAAGGCTCAAATTCTGTTCCCGGATTTTTTTCAGGACTTCGATCCCGTTCATTTCAGGAAGCCAGATATCCAGGAATACGAGGTCGAATTCTTCTCTCGACAAATAATCAAGAGCCTGTTCGCCTGTCGGTGTCGTCTTTACGGCGTAGCCCTCGTCCTCCAGGACTCCGTGCAGCGATGACCGGATGCCGGCTTCGTCATCGATGATCAGGATCTTTTTATTTGTCATGTCGGGAGTTGGATGACAAACCTGGCGCCCATGGGTTTGTTGTCTTCCACGTGGATGGTGCCCTTATGTTCGCTGATGACCTGGTTGACGATCGCCAGTCCGAGGCCCGTCCCCTTTTTCTTGGTGGAGAAGTACGGCAGGAAGAGTTTTTCCTTGTCTTCCTCCGAGATCCCGGGCCCCGAATCGGAGATGTCAATGGATACCCGCTGCTTGCCGCTGTTGTAAGACGTCCTGATCCCCACTTCGCCCTGCTTGTTCATCGCATCGATGGCATTGTCGAAGAGGTTGATGAACACGCGCCGCATCTGTTCTGGATCGACCTTGATGGAGAGGGGTGTGTCGGCGGCGAAATCCGTCTGGAATTTCACCTCGGAGAAGATCCCGCGGAAGGGGGCGATCGCCTGATGGATGATGTCATGGATGTCGGCATCCATAAGCTGGATCTTGGGCATCCTGGCAAAGTTGGAGAACTCATCCACCAGCGACTTGATGGTCCCCGCCTCCTGCACGATGGTATTGGCCCCCTCTTCGATAACCTTGTCCCTGGGCCCCTCCTTGCTGTTTCTGATTCTCTTGAGCATGCGTTCGGCAGAAAGCTGGATCGGGGTCAGGGGATTCTTGATCTCGTGCGCCACGCGCTGGGCTACCTCTTTCCAAGCAGCGATCTTCTGGGCCTGGATCAGCTGAGTCAGGTCATCGAGGACCAGGATCAGGCCGGAAAAACGGTTGTCCGATAGCCGGAGCGGCGACATCGAGAGGGCCAGGGTCACGTTCTGGGTGGCCAGTTTGAGCATGATCTCCTTGTCCGTGGTCTGGAAGCGGTTCTCCATCCCCCGCCGGATCTGTTTGCCCAGCTCTGCGTAGCGCGCGTCCTTCAAGACATCCGAGTAGTTCTTCCCGACCAGCTTCTTCTCCTTGAGTCCCAGCATGGAGAGGGCCGTGGGATTGATGGTCGTGATGATTCCTTTGGCATCCAGAGTAACGACTCCTGTCGTGACATTGTTGAGGACGGTTTCTATGTACTGCTTTCGGCCTTCCAGCTCGGCCGTCTTCATGGCGATGCTGCGCTGGCTCTCCTTGAGGTCCGTGATCATCTGGTTGAATGATTCAATGAAGGTGCCGATCTCGTCCGATGCCGGATCGTCTACCTGGATGTCCAGGTTCCCCTTGGATACCTCCCTGGTGGCGTTGGCCAGCTTTTCGATGGGGACGGTGATCCCCTTGGCAAGATGAAAACCGATCCAGCTGGCGGCGAACACGATGAGCAGGGTGATGAAGATGAGCGTCAGCAGATAGAACGTCTTGACCGGATTGCGCTGGATCTTGAGCTGCCGATACCGGTCCACATAGGCGCGGATGTTATCGATCTTTTCGGCGTAACTCTGGGGAAGAAACTTGCTCACCACGACGAGCAGGTTGCCGGTTTCCGGGATGTTATATGAGACGCCCCGGCGGATCATCTCACCGCTTCCCATGTCATCGATAGTGCGGATCTTCTCGCCCAGATGGGCCAGCTTGACGAAGTTGGTGTCCAGGTCCTGGTAGTACTTCAGGGGAAGGTCCGGGTTCATGTAGGCGAAGAGCTCCTGCTCGTCCAGATAGACGCTGATCTCGTCGACCTTGTATTCCGTGAGTTTCTCCTTCACGAAGTCCATCATGGGGCCGCGGTTGTGGACGTCCACCAGGTTGCGGGATCGGATGGCGCTGTTCAGCTGCTCCGCATAGTGGAGGGTGACATCGTCGTTGCTCTGATAGATCCCCTCGGACAGGCTGCGGGTGTCTTCCAGGATCCTGTCGATGGGAGTCTTGAACCACTGTTCGATGTTGCGGCTTATCAGGTCGCTGGCAAAGAAGAACAGGAGGAGTGTGGGGATCAGGGTGAGCGCGATGAAGAAAAGGACCAACTTGGTCTTGAAATGGGCTCCCGCGACCTTCCTCTTCCTTTCCAGGTAGAGCTTGACCAGGTTGCGGCCCAAAACGAACAGCAGGATGAGGAACAGCAGCAGGACGATTATCTGGAGCGAGGCCAGTAAAATGTTGGTAATGGAAGTGGGCGAAAACTGCTGGGTCTCGCGCACGAAGATCTCGATAGCGAAGAACAGGATGATGAGGAGGACGATGATGAAACCGATGACACGGGGCCCTTTGGGTTTGGGATTATCCATTGGCCTGTCTAGTCTTCCTCGAGGAATTCCCGGTAGTTCTCCAGCAAGATGACCGTGCCGTTGACCACTTGGCCCGGTAGGCCCAGGGCCTTTGCGGCCTGTCCGTTCAGTGTAAAGCTGAATCCTCCGGCATTCCCCGTGTTGATCCGGAGCGATTCACTGGCCGTGATTTGAAAACTTTCGCCCGGCTGTTTGATGGCATCCAGCTGCATCTCCTCGTCGACGAAGACCTGAACCCAGGTTTCCATCTTAAAGGACATATCGAGTCGGAGCTCGGTCTCGGCCGGCGCTGGCTCCACAACCGGGGGAGGCGTAGGCTCTTGCTCGATAAAAGCCGCTGCCGGTGGTGTGGATTGCGCGGCCGCGGATTCCGGCTCATTTTTCTGGATGAGGATGAAAAAGATGACCAGCACAGCCGTCAGGAACAGGGCCATGGCCGAATAGGAAAATATCTTCCTGGACCTGTCTCCGCTCTCCTTACTACTCCTCTCTTTCACGGTCACTTCCCTGGGTTGGTCCTTCTGCTCCAGGGTTTCCTGATACATGTTCAGGATCGTGTGTTCTTCAAGTCCGAGATAGCCGGCGTAGGTGCGGATAATGCCGCGGGTGAAGAATTTTCCCGGCAGGGCATCGAACCGGTCCTCCTCGAGGAAGCTGAGGAAGCGGAGGTTGATCTTGGTGGATTCGGCCATCTCCTTGAGCGGAATGCCCCTCAATTCTCGTTCGCGCTTGAGTTCCTGCCCTAGGGATGCCATTTGCTCGAATTGTAAATCAATGCGTCGAGCCATGTCAATCGCACTGGTTGGATTCGGCCCCCCTCAGTTCTTGAGGAATCTGGCCAGGGAGGTCAGGCTGCCCATAAAGCCGATAGCCGCTCCACCGAGGATGATGTTCACGCTCTGACCGAAGGTGAGATAGCGGAAGTTGATGAGTTCCCGCAGGGCCCCGAGAGAGCCGCCTAAATAGAAGGGGAAGATCCGGATCAGGACCAGCAGCAGGAGCAGCGAGAGCAACCCGCCCAGGAAACCGAGGACAACACCCTCGAGCAGGAAAGGAATGCGGATGAAAGTGTTGGTGGCGCCGCTCATGCGCAGGATCTCGATCTCATCCTTTCGGGAGAATACGTTGAGTTTGATGACGTTGGATATGATGAAGAACGAGGCAAGTATGAGGATCCCTCCCAGGAAGAATCCGATGGCGCTGGCAAGACGGCTCAACGACTGCATGCGTTCGATCCAGTCCCGATTGAACTGAACATCTTCGACCCCGGGCAGGATCATCATCTCGGCAATGAATTCGGCCGTGACATCGGAGGAAAGGAGGTTCTCCTTGAGAGTGGCCTCGAAGGAGGGGGGAAAGGGATTGTTTTCGAGATTCTGCACGATGCCCTGCAGTTCCGGGAATTTTTCATTGAACTTGGTCACGGCATCCTGTGCGGATATGAAGTTTGCCTGAAGGACAAGAGGAGTTCCGTTGAGCTTCTCCTCCACCGCCCGGATCTCGTCCTGGGTGACGTCCTTCTCCAGGAAAAAGACCACCGCCATGTTCTGAGAGACCTGCTCGGCCATGAACCTGAGGTTGTTCGACAGGGAGAGGAACACACCCAGGATCAGGAAGGACAGGCAGATGATGGTGATCGAGAACAGGTTCCGGACGCGGTACTGCCAGAGGTTGTTCACCGCCTCGCGTCCGAAATACTTCAGTTTCTGAAAAATCAGAGTGCTTCCTTTCTCAGGAGTTTTCCCTTGTATAGAAACAGGATCTTCTGTCCAAAATGCCGGATTAGTTCCCTGTCATGTGTGCAGATGATCACTGTGGCCCCGCGCTTGTTTATCTCGCGGAACAGGCTCATGATCTCGAACGCCAATTCCGTGTCCAGGTTCCCTGTGGGCTCGTCCGCCAGTATGATGGTGGGCTGATTGACGACGGCCCGTGCGATGGCCACCCGCTGCTGTTCCCCGTAAGACAGGTGAGAGGGATACTCCCACATCTTGTTGTGGAGGTTGACCATACGAAGCGCGGCGAACACTCGCCGCCGGATCTCCTTCCGCGGCACTCCCAGGATCTCCAACACGATGGCGACGTTGTCGAAGACCTTTTTGTGAAAGAGCAGCCTGAAGTCCTGGAACACGATCCCCATTTTTCTCCGCAGCTGGTAGATCCGGTGGTCGGATATCTTCAGGATGTTGCGGCGGTCGATGATGATCTGGCCCTGAGTGGGGAGGATCTCGCGGAACATGATCTTGAGAAGGGTGGTTTTTCCCGAGCCGCTGGGGCCTGTGATGAACCAGAAATCACCCCGTTCGACATGGAAGGATACGTCCGAGAGGGCCCAGTGGGGCTTCTGATACTGCTTCCAGACGTGATACAGCTCAATCATGCTCGGTGTTCGATCCGTTCCTGCTGTGGTCTAAATAAAAAGGTACATGAACCAGCCGAAGATAAGGGCTCCGGCTACCATGATCAGGAAGAGGGACAGGCCGTAGCGAATCTGGGCCTTGGTTCCTCTCCGCCGAATGAGGGCTAACACGACACAGACGAAAAAGGAGTACACGATCATGGAGAGGAGATGGCTCTGGAAGATCATGATTTTTTCCCGATCGTGATATCCAAGGCATCCAAGGCCACCAGGTAATTCAGTAGCCCGGCGCCGGCGATGTAGGCGGTCCCGAATTCGAATGTAGTGCTCTGGAGGTCGCCGAGCCCGAAACCGAAGATCTTGGACAAGATGTAGCAGCAGCCATATCCGATCTCGGAGAAGAATGCGAGGATGGTGATGGGATTCTCGGTCTGGAAGGAATAGATCTTGCCCCCCATGAGTATCCCCAGAGCTGTCATGGCCGAGATGCTGACAAAGAAAATCGCCGCCCTGGTATATTTTTTCTGCAGGGCATGTCCCAGGCCGGGGATGAACCAGCCGAGAATAAGGCTCGTTACCGCTTTTACATTCATTTTGTTTGAGTGAGAATGATATAGGAATCGTTGGGGAAATGCAAGATTAGGTTGTCTTCTTGTGCTATTTGGGGGAAGCGGAAGACCCACCCAACCACCCCATGCGCTCCGCCCGAAATAACCAAAGAAGAGGGGTATGAATCATCACAACCTGGAGGAGTGGAAGACCTGCCGTCGAAACACCTAATCGCTTCTAGTCCCAAGGAGAGTTTGTCTTATGGAGACGCATGGTGGAGGGGGGGAGGGCTTCAGCCAAATCGGATGCCTCTCCCCCCATAACACGTGTGTGCATGGTATCCCGAAATCATGGCATAAGGGGTGCTCCATCCCTGGCGAGTGCATGGGTGAATTTGTGGGCCTTGTATGTTACAATGGGGCGCTTTTCAAGCGTAGGAAGTACACCGAAATTACTCTGGGAGCTGAGCATGAAAACCCTAAAAAAGATAGCCGAAAAGGCCCTCTTGAGCGAAGACCGGCTGCGGCAGATCGAGGAGATCATCCTGGGCCACGGACAATACACGGAGCAGGCTGTGCGGGCGGAGATCGACTGGTTCTGCACCAAGCTGGGGATGGCGCCCTATTATTTTCGCACGACGCCCATAGAGACCATCGCCGGGCACATCGAAGCCATCAAGGCGGCCGAGATTATGGCCATGGTCCGCAGTGACAAGGACCTCATAATCGACCTGGAGACCGAATCGGAGGAGGAGGCCATCTACCTCGTGGATGATGACCACAGGAGGGCCCGGGAGATCGAGCGGAGGATCGAAAAACGCTACCCCAACTACCGCATCCAATCGTACCGGACTTCGGGCAAAGCCTGCGGTGCCGAGCATCTGCGCATGTACATCGTGTACAAGCCCAGCATCCGGATGGATAAGGTCTATCCGGACAAGACAGATCTCAAGGCCATCGCCTGCCAGGACTTCCTGAGGACCACGACCCCTGAGACCTTCGCCCGCTACCAGAAAGCACTCGAGGAAACCCGCGGGTGGGAGACGCCCCAAATCGAGGTTTCCAGGAAACAGGATACGGGTGAGCACCGAATCATGATCGTCACGAACCGGGACTCCTCCAGCCGCTTCTTCTCCAACATCTCGGATGTGATCAATTCTCATGGGATGGTCTCCAACCGCAAATACATCGAGCAGTTCGCCAACGGGAAGACCGTATATGTGTTCTACCTGGACCGGATCAAGGACGAGGAGCTCCTGCAGAACCTGATCTCGGAGATCACCCTTGTGTATGTGATCCCCGACAGCCCGCTGTCGGATCTGTTTCGACAGGGGAAACTCACGGCCCGGGAAACGGTGTTCGGCGTTTCCGCCTGGAGCTTCGCGCATCAGTTTCTGTTTGCCTACAACGAAGAATATCTCAAGATCGCCGAGGTCCTGCGCGACTCCCCTGAGCTCATCGGCATCCTGCGGAACCTGAAGACCAAGCTGGCCAAGGACACGTTTACCGAGGCCAAGGTCTGGGATGCATTGATCGAGAACTTTGTCTATCTCAAGGACCTCTTCCGAGTGTTCGCCCGCAGGTTCAATCCCGTCCACGAACATCATGAGATCGAGAAGGATCTCGCCAGGCTCGCCGACGAGATCCAGCGGCGGATCCCGGTGGAGGTCGACCGGCAGGTCTTCCACACAATCCTGCTCTTCATCCGCTCCATCCTGCGGACCAACTTTTACAAAGAGGAGAAGATCTCCATCTCTTTCATGTACGATCCCGCGTTCCTGAATGCGGTGGACTATCCGCGCAGGCCCTACGGCATCTTCCATGTCCTGGGGATCGAGATGCGTGGATTCCACATCCGCTTCCGGGATATTTCCCGGGGAGGGATCCGCATCGTTCGCTCGAATTCTTTCCAGAACTACATCAACAACTCGGACTTCATCTTCGACGAGAATTACAACCTGGCCGACACCCAGCAGAAGAAGAACAAGGACATTCCCGAGGGGGGATCGAAGGGCACGGTCCTCCTGGGCTGGGGATATCAGGACAAGGCGGATTGCGCCTTCAAGAAGTACATCAACGGGCTCCTCGACCTGCTGGTCCCGGACAGCAGTGTCCTGGATTATCACGGGAAGGAGGTCCTCCTGTTCCTGGGGCCGGACGAAGGCACGGCCGACCTCATGGAGTGGGCCTCCCTTCGTGCCAAGGCCCTGGACTATCCCTTCTGGAAGTCTTTTTCCACCGGCAAGCCGCTGAGCATGGGGGGGATCCCTCACGACCTGTACGGGATGACCACCAACTCGGTCCATCAGTATGTCTTGAATCTCCTGGCTGAACTGGGCTGGGAAGAGGAGCGGATCACCAAGGTCATGACCGGCGGCCCGGATGGGGACCTGGGCAGCAACGAGATCCTGATCTCCAAGGACATGATCCGGGCGATCATCGATGGCTCCGGCGTCCTCTATGATCCCAGGGGGCTGAACCGGAAGGAACTGCAGCGGCTCGCAACAGAACGCAAAACAGTGAGCCATTTCCGCAAGTCCCATCTCTCCAAACAGGGATTCTTGGTCGCAGTCGATCAGGAGGATGTGATCCTCCCGGACGGGCAGTCGATCGCAAGCGGGCTGGAGTTTCGCAATTCCTTCCACCTCGATCCCCGATTCGCAGCCGACCTGTTCGTGCCCTGTGGAGGGCGTCCCGCCTCCATAACCATAAACAACTGGACCCGGTTCCTGGACGGGGAAGGAAAGCCCCGCTTCAAGATCATCTCCGAGGGAGCCAACCTGTTCCTGACCCAGGGCGCACGCCTCCGCCTGGAGGAAAAGGGAGTCGCCATCTTCAAGGATGCCTCCGCCAACAAGGGGGGAGTGACCTCCTCTTCCCTGGAGGTTTTTGCCAGCCTGGCACTTTCGGATGAGGAATACACCCGGAAGATGTGCGTGAAAAACCAGCATGTCCCGGCCTTCCGCAAGCGATACGTCGCCGAGATCCTCGACATCATCCGTGAGAACGCCACCCTGGAGTTTCAGGTGATCTCCCAGGAACACCGGGAGAATGGGACCTCATGCGTGCTGCTGACAGACAGGCTGAGCGACAAGATCAACAGCGTGACAGATGCCATCTATACATCCGAACTGTTCAAGGACCGCAAGCTTTTCCGGCGCGTCATCCAGTGCTGCTGTCCAAGTGTTCTGATCGAGGAAGTGGGATTCGAGAAGATCATGCGGAGGGTTCCTGAGGCCTACCTGAGGGCCGTGTTCGCCTCCCGCATGGCGAGCCGCTATGTCTATGAGTGTGGTCTGGATGCCAATGAGATCGATTTTCATAGTTTCATCAAAAATTTCAAAGGATGACCTGGATCATCCCAGGACCAATCTAAGCACATCGACTTCGTCGTGGCCCAATCGATGTAGTACACCACACCTTATGAGCCACATCCTGGTCGCTGCACCAATCTTGGCCCTAGGATGATCCAGGTACCTATTCATGAGGGAGTACTCTAAATCTTTCAGATAAATGCTGTATTTGAGTCACGTTAGTATGTGGGGGTTTTATTCGTATTGGACGAAAGTCCAATAGACACGGGCAGATTTTTGCGTTATGAATAGACATGGTTTACTAGAGCCGGGCTATTGATTATAATAGAAAGCCCGGGATCATACGCGAGTTTGAAAGGAGTTCAATCATGGCAGAAGAAG
Organism: uncultured bacterium; assembly: GCA_965533275.1. Lineage (GTDB taxonomy): Bacteria > Acidobacteriota > Aminicenantia > Aminicenantales > Aminicenantaceae > JAUXEH01. Next base: position 13,543 of record CBESWG010000039.1, on the reverse strand, counting down.
GCAAGCTTTATGTGTGTGCCCTGTGCGGGCAGGAAGTCCGGGTAGAAAAGTCTGGAGCGGGAACCCTCGTGTGCTGCGACCAGCCTATGCAGCCCAAGGAAGACGAATAAATCGAACTTTAATACCTATACGATAAGGAGAAAGCATGGAATTCAACGATTTTGGAGATGTTATCAAGTTCGCGATCGCGCGGGAAGAGGATGCTGTCGAAGCCTACGGCAGCATGAGTGAGAAAGCAACGTCCCCTGGTCTTAAAGAACTGCTCCTGGAACTGCAGGAGGAAGAGAAGAATCACAAGAAGCTTCTGGTGGAATTGACTCCCCAGAGGATCGCCTCCCTGAAACCCGAGAGGGTCATCGACCTGAAGATATCCGATTATCTGGTCGAAGAGCCTGTCGGAGCGGAAATGAATTTTCAGGACCTTCTCATCTTCGCCGCTAAAAAAGAGCAGAGCGCCGTGGAGCTCTATACCAAGCTCAAGAACAGCACGGATGAGCCGGATCTGCAGAAGCTCTTCGATTTTATGGCGGAGCAGGAGAAAGCTCACAAGTTTAAACTGGAAGTCAAATACGAGGAGCATGTCCTGGAGGAAGATTAACCCTCGGGAATGATCCCGGAGCAACCATATTATTGCATGGAGAATAAAAATGGAAAAATACGAATGCACCGCGTGTGGTTACATCTACAACCCTGAAACTGGGGACCCCGACGGAGGCATCGCCCCCGGAACCGCCTTCGAGGACATCCCCGACGACTGGGTCTGCCCCCAGTGTGGAGTCGGCAAAGAATTCTTTCAGAAGTTGGTCTGATCCACAGCAATCTCTAGGAGAGAGGGCTCCCTAAAAAATGAACATTGTCATCATGGGGAATGGTCTGTCCGGGACGATCCTGGCCAAGACACTGCGGGAACTGGATCCTGAAGCCAGGATCGTGCTGCTGGGTGATGAGAGTCACCTGTATTACCCCAGGCCCAACCTCATCGAATACCTGGCCGGCAACCTCCCCCATGAGAGGCTCTTCGCGTTCAAGGAGGAGTGGTACCGGGAGCAGCGGCTGGAGCTTCATCGGGGCTGTTCCGTGACCTCGATACGGCGGGATGCCCGATCGGTGGAGACGGAGGGGGGTGAGGCGTTTCCCTATGACCGGCTGGTGCTGGCCAACGGGGCCTATGCGTCCATCCCACCTTTCCGGGGAACGGACAAGAACGGGATCTTCACACTGAGAACACTCGATGATGCACAGGCCATACTGGGCCATATGGCGCAGCACCCCCTGGTGGCAGTCATCGGCGGCGGCCTGCTGGGCCTGGAGATCGCGCGCGCGGTCAAGAGCCGGGGTGGAGACGTGGATGTATACGAGTTCTTTCCGCGCCTGCTCCCCCGACAGTTGGACGATCCGGGTGCGGCTGTCCTGAAGCGACAGATCGAAAGCCTGGGGATCCGCGTCCATCTGGACGTAGCCACAGAGGAGATCCTGGGAGAGAGCGAGGCCCGTGGGCTGCGGTTCAAGGACGGGAGCGAGAGCCCTGCCGATATGGTCATCGTAGCCGCCGGCGTCAGGCCCCGGATCGAGCTGGCCCGCGAGGCGGGGCTCGAGACCGACAAGGGGATCGTGGTCGATGATTCGCTCCAGACCAGCGATCCTCTCATCTTTGCGGCCGGAGACAGCGTTCAGCATCGCGGGCGGATCTACGGGATCATCCCGGCCGCCTTCCAGCAGGCCCGGACAGCAGCCCACTCGGTCCTGGGACACCCTCAGGCCTACGAAGGTACCGTACCCTCGAACACGCTCAAGGTCATGGGCGTGGACGTGACGTCCATCGGCCTGGTCACGCCTGAACCCGGCACTGCTCAGGAGTTCCGGCAGGAGAGCCCGGAGCAGGGGATCTACAAGAAGATCGTGATCCAGGACGGCCGGCTGGTCGGCGCCGTCTGGTTGGGAACCAAGGCAGGAATGAACGAGATCAACCGCATGGTCGCCGAGAAGGCGGACGTGAGCCGGTGGATGGAACAGCTCTTGGAGGATAATTTCGACTTCACAGCGACATGAAAAAAACCATTGCCTTAAGTTTATTGTTGTTGGCGAGCGTTACCTGGGTTGGTGCCCAGCAGATGCTCCCCCAGGCGAATCCATTCCAGGTTCAGGCCGGCGGCTACCTGGCCGCCGAGTATGCCAAGAGCGAAGCAGACGGCCTGGATCCCGAAGGCACGTTCGGGAATCCGCTGGCCGGGATCATACTCTCCGGCCAGCTGGCTTCGCAGGTCTCTTTCACTACCGAGGCCACCTTCTATGACGGGAACAGCTTCGACCTCAACCAGGCCTGGCTGAGTTACCAAGCCTCCCAGTACTTCAATGCCAAGCTGGGGCTCTTCATCGTGCCCTTCGGCCAGTACAACGAGAACAATCTGCCGCATCAGATGGACACGGTCACGCTGCCGCTGAACATTGCGCTCCTGTTCCCTGTGACCTGGCGGGACATCGGCGTCAGCGGGAGCGGCACGGTCAGCGGCCTGGAGTACACGCTCTACCTGGGGAACGGGCTCTCCGAGGGCGAATATCTGTACGGTGGCCAGCAGTTCCAAGACAACAACCGCAACAAGGGTTGGGGCGGGCGCTTGAACCTGGAACTGGGAGACGGCCTCTCGGTCGGATATTCCTATTATCGGGGGAAGTACGACGATGCCAACAGCCGCAACCGGATCCTGCAGGCGGGGACCGCGGCCTGGACCACCTCGGATTTCTACATCAGGGCCGAGTACAATCACTCCCGCTCAGAGACGCCGGAGCCGTTTGCAGATGCCGTGGGCTGGGGATATTACGTCCAGACCGCCATGGTCTGGAAGAACTTCCGCCCGGTTGCCAGCTATCAGGTCGTGAATTACCAGGACTCCTTCCACGGGCCCGGATTCGAAGGGCCGGACACTCCAGGCGAAGGATTCAATATCGATCGTACACGTTGGGCCGTGGGCGCCGTTTTCATGTTCGCACAGAACGCATACCTCAAGCTCGAGTATGATTTCAACCGGGAAAAAGACATAGAGATCAAGAACGATGCCTGGTTCGTCCAGGTAGCAGTAGGATTCTAAGAAGGGAAGGTTCGATGAGCAATGTCGCCGTTATCGGTATGCAGTGGGGGGACGAAGGCAAGGGCAAGATCACGGACCTGCTAACACCGGCCTTTGACATCGTCGCCCGTTATCAGGGCGGCCACAATGCCGGCCACACCGTCTATGTCGACGGCCGCAAGGTGATCCTGCACCTCATCCCCTCCGGCGTGCTGCACAGCGGCACGCTCTGCATGATGGGCAACGGCATGGTCATCAATCCCGAGGCGTTCCTGCAGGAGAAAAAGACGCTGGAGGAGATCGGGATCGACATCCGGGACAACATCCTGATCAGCCCCAACGCCCACCTCATCCTGCCCTACCACACCGCGGTCGAGAGCGTGCGCGAGGAACAGAGCGAACTGAAGATCGGGACGACCTGCCGGGGAATCGGCCCAGCCTATGTGGACAAGGCCGACCGGTTGGGCATCAAGGTCGGGGACCTGCTCAACGCGGAGGTCCTGAGGTCCAAGATCGAGCAGAATGTGAAGGAGAAAAACATCCTGCTCACTCACTATGGGAGGGAGCCGCTCGAAGCAGAACCCATCATCCTGAAGTTCATAGAGTATGCCGAGCAGCTCCGCCCCTATATCCGGGATGTCTCATTCATCCTGGATAAGGCCCTTCGGGAGGGCCGTCCCGTGCTGTATGAGGGCGCGCAGGGCAACATGCTGGACGTGGACCACGGCACCTATCCCTTTGTCACCTCCTCGAATTCCACGGCCGGCGGCATCTGCTCGGGCCTGGGGATCGGCCCGGACAAGCTGGACGCCGTGTTGGGCGTGTGCAAGGCCTACACGACCCGGGTCGGGGAAGGGCCCTTCCCCACCGAGTCATTCGATGAGTGGGGCGAATACCTGCGGGACCACGGCAAGGAGTATGGAGCCACTACCGGACGGCCGCGACGCTGCGGCTGGCTGGATGCGGTGCAGCTGGCATACGCCTGCCGCCTGAATGGTGTCAAGCGGATCATCCTGACCAAGCCGGACGTCCTGGATGGATTGGAGGAGATCAAGGTCTGTGTCGACTACACTTATCAGGGGGAAACGCTGCCGAGCTTTCCCCTGGAAAGCTGGGTCCTGGAAAAGGCGGAGCCCCGCTACCGGAGTGTCAAGGGCTGGGGGACGGGTGTCGCCGGGCAGAGTTCCTACGATGACCTCCCCGGGGGATTCAAGGACTATGTTAGGCTCATCGAGGATCTCCTGGAGGTCAAGGTCGCGATCATCTCCACGGGCGTGGGCCGCCATGACACGATCTTGATCGAAGACGAGCTGGGGGAGCTGGTCGACCTTTCCCGCCTAGATCCTGCCTGAGTTCCCATGAATCCTGAACACCTCCAGTGGATCGAACTGGATGCCGCCGCACTCGCCCATAACCTCGCGCAGTTCCGCACCCTGATCGGGCCAGAGCGAAAGCTCCTGGCCATGGTCAAGGCCAATGCTTACGGCCACGGCATGACCCAGATCGCAGACCTGGTGCTGGCGGAAGGTGCTGACTGGTTGGGGGTGCATTCGCTGGGGGAGGCGATCTCCCTGACCGACCTTGGTATTCGGGCCCCGATCCTGATCTCGGGTTCTGTGGCCCTGTCCCAACTCGAGGAGGCAGTGGGACGCGGGCTGAGGTTGACGGTGTACAATCCAGAGACGATCGAGATGTTGGGGCGCATCTGCAGAGATCTAAAGCAGAAAGCGCGTGTGCACATCAAACTGGAAACGGGAACCCACCGCCAGGGCGTCGATCCGGGCCTTCTGTCCGAGATGACCGAGCGGATCGGTCAAAATCCAGGGATCATACTCGAGGGGATCTCGTCGCACTTCGCCGATATCGAGGACACGACCGATCACACCTATGCCCGAGGCCAGCTTGCCAGCTTTAACCGCACCGTTGATGAACTCAAGCAGAGGGGACAAAGGATCGCTCTCCGGCACATGTCCTGCACGGCTGCAGCCATGCTGCTGCCAGAGACGCATTTCGACATGCTGAGGGTGGGGATCGGACTGTATGGGTTGTGGCCTTCCAAGGAGACCTATGTCTCCTGCCTGCAGCAGGATAGGGCGCCCCTAGAGCTCAAACCGATCCTGACCTGGAAGGCCCGCATCGCCCAGGTCAAATCCGTCCCCAAGGGGGCCTATATCGGATATGGGCGCACGTTCCGGGCCACGCGGGCCACTCGGCTGGCGGTTATCCCGATCGGATATTCAGACGGCTATCCCCGACAGCTCTCCAACATTGCCCACGTCCTGATCGAGGGGCAGAGGGCCGCTCTGCGGGGAAGGGTGGCCATGAATTTCATCACCGCGGACGTCAGCGATATCCCTTCCGCAGGCCTGGAGGATCCGGTCGTCCTGATCGGTCGGTCTCAAGGAGATCATGTCTCGGCCGACATGCTGGCAGGTTGGGCCGGCACCATCAACTACGAGATATTGTCCCGCATCAATCCGGGCATTCCCCGGATCGAAGTGGATTCCAACGCCATAGAATAAGTATTATAAAATCTATAGGAATAATTGACTTAAAGGGCCCGGAGTGCTATAAAAAGGGCGGGATTTAGACAAGCCATATTGGACCAAAGTCCAATAGACTTGTCGACACGAAAGAAGTAATATACAATTTATCCCTGCAAAGGAGAAACTGAGGATGAAAGAAAGAGTCGAAGAAGTCTTGAATAAGATCCGTCCCTCTCTCGTCGCAGATGGCGGCAATGTTGAGCTCGTGGACGTTGGTGATGATGGTATCGTCAAGGTGAAGCTGGTCGGAGCCTGTGCGGGATGCCCCATGTCCCAGATGACGCTGAAAATGGGAATCGAAAAGCTCCTGAAGAAGGAGATCCCGGAGGTTCAGGAAGTCGTTTCTGTCTGACCCCTTTCGAGTTTCCACATAGATAGGGACCTCCTCTCCTTCGAGGGAGCAGCGGGTATAATTCCCGGTAGATGTACACACTCTTGAGTTCGAATCGCATAAGGATGTAAGAAGAGGGGGTTGGCAGTTTTGCCGCGGTGGATTCCCGGACAGTTCGAGGAACAACATGAAAAAAGTGTATTTGGATCAGATAGCAGGCACGCCGTTGCACCCCAGGGTCAAAGAGGCCATGCTTCCTTATCTGGGAGAGCGATTCGGCAACCCGCAGAACATCCATTCCTTCGGCCGGACCGCGGCCGAGGCCCTGGAGGAAGCCAGGTCCAGGGTGGCGTCACTCATCAATGCCGATCCGGGGGAGATCTATTTCACGTCGAGCGGGACCGAATCCAACAACTTTGCCCTGAAGGGAATGGCGCTGGCCAACCGCAAGAAGGGGAAGCATCTCGTGGTGTCGGCGATCGAACATCTCTCCATCCTGAATTCGGTGAAGAGCCTGGAGCGCCTGGGATATACCTCCACGCAGGTGCCAGTAGACCAGCAGGCCGTCATCGATCCGGATGAGGTCCGCAGGGCGATCACGCCGGAGACCACTGTGGTCTCGATCATGCTGGCCAACAGCGAGGTCGGAACCATCCAGCCGCACTTCAAGGAGATCGTCGAGGTGTGCCGGCAGGCAGGCGTGGTGCTGCACACCGATGCCGTGGCTGCCGCAGGTGTGATCCCGGTGGATGTCCAGGACCTGGGCGTTCAAGCCCTCAGCCTGGCTGGGAACCAGTTCTACGGCCCCACCGGCAGCGCGGCGCTCTATGTCCGCAAGGGGACAAGTATCCTGCCGCTCATCGACGGCGGGATCCAGGAACACGGAAAGCGCGCCGGCTCCGAAAACCTGCCGGGCATTGTGGGCCTGGGAGCGGCTGCGGAGATCGCCGGCCGGGAGATGGAAGACCGGAGAACCCGGCTACAGCCCTTGCGGGACCGCATTGTTCAGCACCTGTCCTTCGAGATGGAACAGGTGGTCCTCACGGGTCACCCGGTCAACCGGCTGCCGCATCATGCCAGCTTCTGCGTGGCCTTTGTGGAGGGGGAAGCCATGTTGCTGACCCTGGATATGCAGGGTATCGCGATCTCCAGCGGATCCGCCTGCACATCCAAATCCCTCAAGGTGTCCCATGTCCTTCTGGCCATGGGGCTGGACCACGCACTGGCCCAGGGTTCCCTGGTGTTCAGCCTGGTCGACAGCTTGACCCAGGAAGACATCGATTTTTTCATCGAGGTTTTCCCCCCCAGCATAGAGAGGCTGCGCAAAATGTCACCTCTCTACACACAATATTTGGAGGAACAGAAATGATGTACAGCGACAAAGTCATGGAGCATTTCGCCAATCCCCGGAATGTGGGAGTTCTCAAGGACGCCGATGGCGTGGGAGAGGTCGGTAATCCCGTGTGCGGCGATATGATGACGTTCTATATCAAGGTCAAGGACGACCGCCTTAACGAAGTGAAGTTCCAGACGTTTGGATGCGGAGCGGCCATCGCCGTCTCCAGCATGGTGAGCGAGATGGCCATGGGGAAGACCCTGGACGAGGCCATGCTGATCACCAACCAGGATGTGGCGGATGAGCTGGGCGGCCTGCCCGGAAACAAGATGCACTGCTCCAACCTGGGCGCGGACGCACTGCACAAAGCCATAGAGGATTTTCGCGACCACAAGGAAAAGGGAGAGCCCAAGGCAGCCCCTGCTCCCAAGGGCAAGAAGGAACCGGGCACCTGCTGCCCCTACTGCGAAGGCCCCGTGGAAGGTCTCGAGGTCATATGCGGCACTTGCCATATAGAGCTGGGGAGCTGCGATGAATGCGGCGAACCCATGAACAAGAAGGGAGACAAGTGCCCGCACTGCGGCGCCACCACGGTGCGTGTCTGATCCTTCGAAGAGGTTAACGTGGACACTCAAGCCATATCCGCCCGGATCCGGGAGCTCAAGCGGGAGCGCAACGCCACCATCCTGGCTCATAACTATCAGATCGGTGAGGTCCAGGATGTGGCCGACTATCTGGGGGATTCCCTCGGTCTGAGCATCAAGGCCGCCCAGGTGGAAGAGGAAGTGATCCTCTTCTGCGGCGTCCATTTCATGGCCGAGACCGCCGCCATCCTGGCCCCGGATAAGACAGTTCTCACCCCTGAGCCCGAGGCCGGCTGTCCCATGGCGGATATGATCGAGGCTGAGGAACTCATCAAGTGGAAACAGGACTATCCCGGCCGGCCCGTGGTGTGTTATGTCAATACCACCGCGGCTGTGAAGGCCGAGTGTGACATCTGCTGCACCTCGTCCAATGCGCTGCATGTTGTGGAGTCGCTGGACGCGGAGGAGATTCTCTTTGCCCCCGACAAGAACCTGGCCGCCTATGTGGCCCGCCACACCCAGAAGACCATCATTCCCTGGGACGGATACTGCTACGTGCACAACAACATCCTGGCCAAGGACGTGCGGTCCAAGCAGGAGAGGCACCCGGCTGCGGAGGTATGGGTACATCCGGAGTGCCGTCCCGAGGTCATCGACCTGGCAGATCGGGTCCTCTCGACCGGCAAAATGATTAGCGAAGCGCGCACTACTGAAAGGGATGAGATCATCATCGGGACCGAGTCCGGGATCGTCTACCGCTTGAAGAAGGAAAATCCTGGTAAGCGGTTCTATCCGGCCAAGGAACTGGCATTGTGTGCCAACATGAAGAAGATCACGCTCCTCAAGGTGCTCCATTCCCTGGAGAACATGGAAACCGAAGTGAAGGTCGCCCCGGACGTCAGCCGGCGTGCGCGGGGCGCCATCGAAAAAATGATACAGATTCAATAGGAGAAAAAACATGAAAAAAATGACCGAAAACAACCTGAGGGACGCCTTTGCCGGTGAGAGCCAGGCCCACATGAGATATACGGCCTTCGCAGACAAGGCGGAGAAGGAAAACCTTCCCAACATCGCCCGGACCTTCAGGGCCAACGCCTTTGCCGAAGTGAAACACGCCACCAACCACCTGCGGAACCTGGGCGGCATCGGCGCCACCGCGGAAAATGTCAAGGCCGCCATCGAGGGGGAGACCTTCGAAGTTGAGGAGATGTACCCCGTCTACATCCAGACCGCCCAGCTGCAGGGCGAGAGGGGCGCCGAGACCTCGACCACCTGGGCCCTCGCCGCGGAGAAGGTCCACGCCGAGATGTACAAACAGGCCCAGGGCCCCGTGGAGTCGGGACAGGATATCGATTACACGCCCATCCACGTGTGCGGCGTGTGTGGATTCACTATGGAAGGCGATGCGCCTGACAACTGTCCTGTGTGCGGTACCCCCAAAGATCAGTTCAAGGAATTCTAGGATCTTTGGGGATCGGTTAAAAGATATTTTGTATTATCCGGGCCCGTGAGTTTCACGGGCCCTGTTTTGATCGCGGATCCCTCCCGCAGCCAGGAGCTGTTCGGGAGGCCTGCTTTGAGGATCGGGGGACGACACATGCGTCACAGCTGGAGGATCGGTCGGTTGTTCAAGATCGACATCTATGTCGATTCCAGCTGGTTCCTGATCTTCATCCTGTTTACCTGGCTGCTCTCGACCTCGTACTTTCCCGAGAGGTTTCCCGAATGGTCCTCTCTGCAGATGTGGACCCTGGGGACTCTGACCTGCCTGCTGCTTTTCGCCTCCGTCCTCTTCCACGAGCTCGCACACTCCCTGGTGGCGATCCAGCAGGGAGAGCAGGTCCGGCGCATCACTCTCTTCATCCTGGGAGGAGTGGCCCAGATCAGCGGGGAGCCCAAGGAACCGCTCAAGGAATTCACCATGGCCCTGGCCGGGCCCTTTGCCAGCGTGATGCTGTCGGTGGCCTTTCTTCTGATGTCCTTCGGTCTGCACGGCGTGAGCCGCCCCCTGTCTGCCGCTGCCTTCTATTTGTGTATGATCAACCTCGCCCTGGCCGCTTTCAACCTGCTGCCCGGCTTCCCCATGGACGGGGGTCGGGTGCTGCGCTCCCTGATATGGAAGGTGACGGGAGACCTCCAGCGGGCCACTCGCATCGCCTCGCGTGTGGGCCAGGGATTTGCCGTGTTCTTCATCCTCATAGGCATATTCCAGATCATGCAGGGATTTCTCCAGGGCTTCTGGTTCATCTTCATCGGCTGGTTCCTCAACAGCGCGTCGACCCGGAGCTACACTCAGGTCATGTTCGAAGGCATCCTGAAGGGGAAAAAGGCCGTGGACCTGATGGAAACGGATTTCGAGACCGTTCCCGGAAGGATGAGCGTCGAAGAGCTGGTCGATGATTTTATGCTCAAGAGGCGAAACAGGGTCTTCCTGGTGTCCGATGGGACCGAAGAGGTGGGTATCGTCTGCCTGGAGGACGTCAAGGCCCTCGCCAGGGAATCCTGGGCAGACACACCCGTCAACCGAGTGATGACTCCCCGGGAGGAGCTGGTCCCCGTATCGCCGGATACCGATGGGACCGAGGTCCTCAGAACCCTCAATTCCCGAGACATCCATCAGGTGCCCGTATTGGAGGACGGCCGCATCGTGGGGATCATCTGCCGCACAGACCTCATCCGGACAATACGACTCCACAGCGAGCTGAAGAAATAGATGAAAAAGGCCGAGGAGCGCATCGAGGAGATCGTCCGCATCCTCCGTTTGACCTACCCTGACAGCCGCACCGCCCTCTATCATTCCAATCCCTTCCAGATCTTGATCGCCACCATCCTTTCGGCCCAGTGTACGGACAAAAAGGTCAACGAGATCACACCGGGCCTGTTCGCGAAGTATCCCACGGCCGCGGACTTTGCTCGGGCCGATCCCGCCAAGCTCGAAAAAGAGATCCGGCCGACAGGTTTTTTTCGGAACAAAACGCGCAGCATCATCGGTGCCTCGCAGAGGATCGTGGAGGGCTACGAGGGACGCGTGCCCGACACCATGGAAGACCTCATCACGCTGCCCGGTGTGGCGCGCAAGACCGCGAACATCGTCCTGTCCAGCGGGTTCCAGAAGGCCGAGGGGATTGCCGTGGACACACATGTGAAACGCATCTCGGGACTCTTGGGCCTGACACGGCAGAAAGAACCAGGCAAGATCGAACAGGACCTCCTGAGGATCGTACCCAGGGAGGCCTGGCTCGATTTCAATTACCTGCTCGTCAACCACGGGCGAACCCTGTGCCCGGCCCGCAGGCCGCGCTGCACGGAGTGCCCCCTCCCCCCCGTCTGTCCATCCTCGGCGGCGGCGGCTCCTGTATAGGATCCGCCCTGAAACAAGGAGAGCAAAATGAACGGCTGTCACCTGGGCCTGATCAGCGACGATCCCACGGCCCTGATCAGGTTCTACACGGAGAAACTGGGATTCAGCGAGGGGGAGAACCGCACGATCCCGAGCGACCTGGTGCATGAGATATTCGGCCTTCCGGTGGAGTGCCGCATGACAAAGCTGCACCGGGGCGAGATGATCCTGGAGGTGTTCTCGCCGCTGGGGCTGGAAATCGAGCCTCGGGCCGATACCCAGGCCGGATACAATCATTTCGGACTCTGGGTGGAGGATAAAAAACAGTTCTGCCGTCAACTGGCTGAGCAGGGGGTCGAGGTGATCGAGACCCCCTACAAGGATCGGTTTGTCTACTTTGTGAAGGATCCGGACGGGAATCGGATCGAGATCTTCGAGACCTGAAGGCCATGGACAAGGAAGCCATGCTCTACGATTCCCTGGACGGGGGGAGTGTGGCCTGCGGTTTGTGTCAGCACCACTGCCGGATCGAGCCGGGAGAGCATGGAGTTTGCGGCGTGCGTATCAACCGGGCCGGCCGGCTCTTCACCCGGGTCTATGGCGAGGTCATCGCCGCCCATGTCGATCCGATCGAGAAGAAGCCGCTCTTCCACTTCCTGCCAGGAACTCAGTCTCTTTCCGTTGCCACCCTGGGCTGCAACTTCCGCTGTTCGTTCTGCCAGAATTGGCAGATCTCGCAGGGCTCCAAGGGAGGGGGGGCGGAGCTTGGCGGGCGGCGGATGGATCCCGCGGAGATCGTGGCTTCAGCCATCGGGCAGGGCTGCCGCAGCATCTCCTATACCTACACCGAACCCACCATCTACTTCGAGTATGCCTACGACACGGCCCGGCTGGCCGTCGAGGAGGGGCTCTCCAACGTGTTCGTCACCAACGGGTACATGACTCCCGAGGCGGTGGAGGCCATCCGGCCCTTCCTGCACGCCTGCAACGTGGACCTCAAGTCCTTTCGGGAGGACTTCTACCAGAAAATGTGCGGCGCACGGCTCGCCCCGGTCCTGGAGGCCATCCGCCTCCTGCGGGGATCCGGGATCTGGGTGGAGGTGACGACCCTCGTGATCCCCGAGCAGAACGATTCGGACCAGGAACTCACCGAGATAGCCGCGTTTCTTGCCGATGTGGACCGCGATATCCCCTGGCACATCAGCCGCTTCCACCCGGATTTCCAGTACCTCGAATCCACGGCCACGCCAGTGGACACTCTGCGCCGGGCCTATGACATCGGCCGGGCCCAGGGCCTGCGCTACATCTACGTGGGCAATGTGTGGGGAGAGGCGGAGGATACGGCTTGTCCGAACTGCGGCCTCACCGTGATCGGCCGCAGGGGATTCGACATCACGTCCGACAAGCTCGAACAGGGGAAATGCCCCAGCTGTGGCGTCGCTGTGGCGGGGATCTTCGATACGCATATTTAACAATAAATGATGTCGACAGTGCGCACAACGGATTGTATATCGAACGGCTGCGTAGCCAACCGTGGAGATCGCCCAGGACAGACAACATGACCGTCGCTGCGAAATTCCGGTACCTGGAGCACACGGCAGATGCCAAGTTCCAGGCTTTCGGCGCCACACTGGAGGAGGCCTTCGCCAACGCTGCTCTGGCCGTGGCATCCCTGATGTGGGATCCGGCCTGCGTGGGGGCCGTCCAGAAGGAGACCGTCCGCGTGGGCGGGAACGACCTCAAACAGCTCCTGATGGCCTTCCTGGAGGAGGTCCTCTATCTTCTGGAAACCAGAGATTATCTTCTGCACGGAGTAGAGCAGGTCCGGATCGGATCCGGACAGGACGGATTCGAGCTGCAGGCTGTGTTTGTGGGGGAGAACACAGGCAAGGGGCAGCACGAGATCTTCGGCGATGTCAAGGCGATCACCTATCATGAAATGCGGATCGAAACCGGTGATGTCCCCCTGGTTCAGGTCGTGGTCGACATGTGAGGCTCCCCAATGGAATTGAAAAAGATCGATGAGTTCACCTGGGAGATCCCACGCCAGGGCGGCATGCGGGTCCCTGCCATCCTCTACAGCTCTCCCCGGCTCATGGAGGGTGTGCGCGGAGACCAGACCCTCAAGCAGGCCGGCAACATGGCCTGCCTGCCCGGCATCCAGCGCGCGGCCTATGCCATGCCCGACGCCCATCAGGGCTACGGCTTCCCGATCGGGGGCGTGGCCGCCTTTGATATGGACGAGGGAGTCATCTCTCCCGGCGGGGTGGGCTATGACATCAACTGCGGCGTCCGGCTGCTCAGGACCGAATTTCAGGAGGAGGACATCGCCCCGGTCCGG
>CBESWG010000038.1:0-29675 GCA_965533275.1 uncultured bacterium | reverse complement strand
GTGGACCAGCTTGGTATCGATGCGCAGGTTGTCATCCTTGTGGCTCATGTCATCCTCCAGTTGTCTGGCTTCGGCGGAATCGGTTTACCCTGACAGATCTCAGAGATACCACAGCCTATATCATATCACCCGATAAATCTCAAAACTCGCACGGTCTCCTTGGCTTCGTCATTTGAGGGCCAATCCGGCTCTGCGCGAGTTTCACTCGAAATTAGCACAGGATTTTGTTAAATTAGAGAAGAGAGTGGGACGAACGAACAATGCTGCAGGTCCAGGGACTTGAATACGAGATCGGGGAGCGGGAGCTTCTGCGCGGGATCGACTGGGCCATCCAGCCGGGCCGCAGGGTAGCCTTGGTGGGCCCCAACGGCGCTGGTAAGACCACCCTGTTTCGGATCATGATCGGAGAACTCAGCCCCCAGAGGGGACGTGTGGTCAAACCTAAGAACTTCCGCATCGGGCTTCTCCCCCAGGAGGAGCTTGCCTTTTCCGGGGGCACGGCCCTGGAGTCCGTTCTGGAGGGCCGCGGCGAGGTGCTGGCGCTGGAGCACAAGATCCGGGACCTGCACGAGGCACTGAACAAGGCTCCCGAGGACGATTCCCTTCTAACACAGCTGGGCGATCAGGAGCGTCTTTTCGCTGCCTCTGGAGGGTATGAGCTGGAAACCACAGCCAAGACCCTGCTCTCTGGCCTGGGTTTCCCTGAGCGCGACTTCCTCCGTCCCTTGGATGAATTCAGCGGCGGCTGGCGCATGCGAGCCTATTTGGCGCGGCTGCTGCTGCAGGAACCGGACCTCCTGCTCCTGGACGAGCCCACCAACCATCTGGACCTGCCTGCTATCGAGTGGCTGGAGGGTTACCTGCTGGAATTCAAGGGCAGCGTCGTCCTGGTCTCACACGATCGTTATTTCATCGACCGCCTGGCACAGGAGATATTCGAACTGGACCGGAGTGTTCTGACCCACTATCCCGGCAACTACCACGCCTTCGAGCGGCTCAAGCGGGAAAATGAGCAGCTGCTGTTGAAGAGATGGGAGGAACAGCAGGCCGAGATCAACCGGCAGGAGCGATTCATCGAGAGGTTCCGGGCCAAAAATACGAAGGCCTCACAGGTCCAGAGCCGCGTCAAACACCTGGAAAAGATCGTCCCCGTGGAACGCCCGCCGGAGCAGCGCCGGTTCGGATTCAAGCTGGAGCCTGGGGAGAAGAGTTTCAAAGATGTGCTCGAGATCCGAGGCATGGGATTCCGCTATACCCACAAAGGGGACTGGGTTTTGCAGGACGTAGACCTGCATGTGCTGCGGGGCGAGAAGCTCGCGCTCGTGGGCCCCAACGGCGCGGGCAAGTCTACGCTGTCTCGCCTCATTGCCGGCCAGCTGGAGCCCGGGGAAGGGAGCCTGGTTCTGGGACAGCGGGCCCGGATAGGGTACTATGCGCAGCATCAGTTGGCGAGCCTCAACCTGGAGGCCACGGTCTACGAGGAAGTGGCCGCCACGGTAGCTGTTTCCAATACCCCTCGGATCCGGGATACCCTCGGCGTGTTCCAGTTCAGCGGCGACGACGTGGACAAGAGGGTCGGAGTGCTTTCGGGCGGAGAAAAGTCCCGAGTGTCCCTGGCCAAGATCCTGCTGTCTCCGGTAAATTTTCTGGTGATGGATGAGCCCACCAACCACCTGGATCTGATGTCCCGTGAGGCGTTGGAGGAAGCGCTGTCTCTGTACGAAGGGACGCTGGTGCTCGTATCACACGACCGTTACTTCCTGGACAAGCTCGTGGGGCGTGTGATCGAGCTGAAGGCAGGCCGGCTTTTTGAGTTTACAGGCAATTATTCTTATTATCTGGAAAAGCGCATGGAAAGAAAAGAAAAAAGGAAAAGAGACGACAATCTTGAGGAAGACCCTCGGCCCAGGATCAAGACTAAGACCACGCTCCTGAGCCGCAAGAGCAAGGAACAGAAAAGACTTGAGGCCGAGGCCCGCCAGCGGGTCAGCAAGGAGCGGAGCCGTCTCGAAACCGATACCATGTTCCTCGAGGAAGAGATTGAACGGCTCGAGAGCAGAAAAAAAGAGATCGAGGAGTATCTCTGCCGGCCCGATGCCTTCCAGGACCGGGACTATGCGGTGGCCATCCAGAAGGAACTGGTCGAGATCAGCCGCCGTCTGCTGGAGTTCTACAGCGACTGGGAAGTCAAGAAGATCGGCCTGGAGGATCTTTTGGCTGAGCTCGAACGCGTCCAGAAGAACGACGCTTCAGAAGAATGACCCTCACCGTTCCTTGAGCTGTCCGGCGGGGCCTGGGATTATCGTGTGGAGCGGCTGTTCTGGATATCCGCTTTGATGTCCCGGAAGATCTTGTGGGCCGTATCCGGGCTTCCCGCCTCCACCTGCATCCGCATGACGGGCTCGGTGTTGGAGGGCCGGACGTGGAACCAGAATTCGGGGTAGGAGATGCGGAGCCCGTCCTGCCGGTCCTCTGTTCCGTCAGCAAACCGGCGGCTGAGGCGGTCCAGGATCCGTTTGCGGTCTCGAAACGAGGCTGTGACCTTGTCCTTGAGCATGATGTAGTCCGGGAGCCTCCGGCGAAGCCCGGAGACCGAATCCCCTGAATGGGCCAGGTACTCGAGGATCAGCGCCATGCCGGAGAAGCTGTCGCGGCACGTGTGGACGTCGGCCAGCATGATCCCGCCGTTTCCCTCTCCCCCGATGCGCGCACCCACCTCCTGCATCTTGCGGGCGACATTGATCTCACCCACCCGTGTCCGGTGGACCGCCACTCCGGTCCTTTCGGCGATGTCTTCGATCACTCGGGTTGTCGAGAGGTTCACAACCACCGGGGTTTTCTGCTTCTCGGTGAGGAAATAGTCCACGGCCAGCGCCAGGGTGTATTCCTCACCGATGGGGCGGCCCTTCTCGTCCACCACGGCCAGGCGGTCCGCATCGGCATCCTGGGCGAATCCGATGTCCGCCTGCTCCTCGAGGACCGCTTTGCTCAAAACGCCGAGGTTGGCTGCCACAGGCTCGGGATTCCTGGGGAATCCTCTGCCCAGCTCACAGTGCACGCAAACGACCTCGGCCCCGAGAGACTCCAGAAATTCGACCACGTAGGGCGTGGCTGCTCCCGCACAGGGATCGATTACCACCTTGGGCCGCCTGCCGCGGATCGCTTCCAGGTCACAGGTGTCCTGGATCCGACGGGCATGGACAGCGAAGGGATCTGTTTCCTGGCGGATGAGCTCGGGGCGGGATACGCGGCGGAAGCGGCCCTGATAGTAGTAATCCAGCAGTTCCTCGGCTTCGTAAGGGCTGAGGAAAAAACCGCCCTGCTTGATCAACTTGAGCGCGTTCCATTCCACAGGATTATGGGAGGCCGTAATGGAGATGGCGCCCTTGAGATTGTGCTCCTGCGTGTAGATCTGGAGTGAAGGAATAGGGAGGATCCCAAGGTCCACGGGTGCCGCTCCGCAGGACAGAAGGCCGGCCATGACCGAATGGCGTACCATCTCGGCAGACGGGCGGGTATCCGATCCCACCGCGATCTCGCCGCCGCCTACATAGGATGAGAAGGCCTCCGAGAATTTTATCAAGAGCTGGGGCGTGAGACTTCCCCCCACGATCCCACGAATGCCGGAGATGCTGATCTTGAGGTCGGAGATCCTCATGTCCCGATCCTCTCACGGATCTCATCCTCGACGGACTCCACTGCGGCCTCGTTCTTCCCCTCGATCATGATGCGCAGGATGAATTCCGTTGTTGAAGGCCGGATGATGAACCAGGCATCAGGGCGTTTGACTCGGATGCCGTCCGTGAAGTCCGTGTCCTCTCCGGAAAACATGGCTTCCAGCCGGTCCATCACCTTGTAGGTCCGATCTGCGGGGACATCGATCCTAAGTTTTTTCCGGACCAGGGGAGGGAGGGTTGACACGAGTTCGGAGAGGGGCTTCTCTTCTGCCGCGATCCAGTCCAGCACGAGAGTCAGCGCCAGCAGCCCGTCATAACCCGGAGAAAACGGCAGGAAGGCCAGACTGCCCGATCCCTCGCCGCCCAGTTGAGCTTCTTCAGCCGCCATCGTGTGTGTGACGGCCGACTGCCCCACCCGCGTTCGCAGGAGCCTGATCCCGGCCTTTTCTGCGGCCCAGTCGGCCAGAGAGGTTGTGGCCACGGTGGAGACCGCTTTGTTCACTCTGCCTTTCAGTGCGAGCAGGCAGAGGGGCAGGGTTAACTCCTCGCTGAGGGCGGACCCTTTTTCGTCGACGAGCGAGAGCCGGCTGCCGTCCGAATTGAGGAGGAATCCCAGGTCGGCGCCGCTCGCCTTGACCACGGCCTCGGTCTGGGAGGCATTTTCCGGCGACGGCTCCGGAGGATGAGGGAACGGCTTGGCAGGATCGTTGTTGATGGCCACCAAGTCGAGCGAGAAGGCCTCGCAGTAGGCGGCGAGGTAGGGAGAGACGACGCCGTTGCAGGGATCGGCTACGAGTTTGAATCCTGCTCCCCGCAGCCGCGGCAGGTCAATGAGCGCGGCCAGGGATTCAAGGTATTGTTCCAGGGGAAAAACCTGCGGCTCGACCGATCCCAGGTCCTCCCATCCTTTTTTCTGGAAGTTGCCCGCCTCGTAGATGTTGAAAACCTCAGGGCCCTCCGTAGCCTCCAGATAGTACCCCTCCTCCCCCAGCAGCACAAGGGCGTTCCAGGGCAGGGGATTGTGCCCAGCCGACACCGCCAGCCCCCCGGCACATCTGCTGCGGGCCAGGTGGTACTGGAGGAAGGAGATGGGGATCTGTCCGTAGTCGAGGCAGTCCAGCCCC
The DNA here is from genome assembly GCA_965533275.1 of uncultured bacterium. GTDB lineage: Bacteria > Acidobacteriota > Aminicenantia > Aminicenantales > Aminicenantaceae > JAUXEH01. The sequence continues at coordinate 24,874 of CBESWG010000038.1, read as the reverse complement.
GCAGCCAGAATGGCGGAAGCCGCTGCCCGGCTCAACATCTCGCTGGAGAACCGGTAGTCCCTGCAGACCGCGATGCGGCCCTCTTCCAGGTAGGACGCAAAAGCCGAAGCGAACCGGGATGCCACATCCACATCGAGGGCCTCGGGGACTTTCCCCCTGATCCCGGAGACGGTGATGCGCAGTCTGTCGGTCATGTCATTCCTATGGTTGGGCCTATTGTCGTACATCCGGCGAAAGAATTCAATCTTCGTACCGATGAAGTGTCGGGGCGTATTTTTCTCTTCGCTGGAGCCGAGATTTCAGATACAATAGTGCAGACATGGCGCATCACCTGCCCTTCGACTACCGTTCTTCAGATGATCTCCATCACGCCGCTCGTGACCTGGGATATGAGCTTCCCCTCCAGGATGACCTGACACCTCTCTTTCGGCCTCTCGAGATCGGAGACAGGTCCTGTCCCAACCGCCTGGCGGTCCATCCCATGGAAGGAGCCGATGCTTCATCCAAGGGCACCCCCGGAGAACTAACCCTCCGCCGCTACCGCCGATTTGCTTCAGGAGGCAGCGGCCTCATCTGGTTTGAGGCCACGGCAGTGACCGGAGAGGGTCGTTCCAATCCCCACCAGTTGATGTTGACACCGGACAACCGAGGCTCTTTCCAGGAGCTGGTCGAAAAGACACGGGCGGAGGCTCGCCTCGGATTCGGAGAAAAACACGAGATATTCTGCGTGCTGCAGTTGACGCATTCGGGCCGCTACAGCAGGCCCGCCGGCAAGCCGCGGCCCCGTACTTCCTGCGCAAATCCCTATCTGGACACCACCTCGAAGGGCGTGGCCGTGTTGAGCGATGAAGATCTCGATTTCCTGCAGGATGATTTTGTGGAGGCGGCCCGTCTCGCATATGCGGCGGGATTCGATGCCGTGGATATCAAAAGCTGTCACGGCTATCTACTGAATGACCTCCTGGCCGGGTACAGCCGGGAGCACAGCCGGTACGGGAGCGGTTTCGAAAACCGCACGCGCTTCCTCACCGAGGTAGCCTCCCGCATCCGCGCCGAGATACCCCGGCTCATGGTGACCTCCCGTCTGAGCGCCTTCGACGGCATTCCCTTTCCCTACGGGTTCGGTTTCACGAAGGACTCTCCCCGGGACATAGATCTGACCGAACTGCGGGCCCTGATCCGAAAACTTCACATGCTGGGGGGACACTTCTTCAGCGTTTCCGCTGGGAATCCACGCATAACCGCGCACATGACCCGTCCTTTTGATCGGCCCCTTCCCGGCGCAGATCTGCCAGAGGAACATCCCTTGGCAGGCGTGATGCGGCTGCAGTCGCTCACTGCCTCTATGCAGCGGGAGTTTCCCGAGGTCCCGTTTATCGGGACCGGATATTCCTGGCTGAGACAGTTTTTCCCCTTCGTGGCTGCAGCCGTGCTGGAGAGGGGAGAGGCCTCCCTGATCGGCCTGGGGCGCAGCGCCTTTGCATATCCCGAAGCTCCACGCGACCTGATGGAATCGGGAAAACTAAATCCCAGCAGGGCCTGCCTCACATGCTCCAAGTGCAGTGAGTTGCTGCGTGACGGCCTGCACACGGGTTGCGTTGTGCGCGATGCGGAGACCTACGTCCCGGAATACCGCAAGTTGGGGCGGCGGGCTGGAAATAGGTGAGAAACATGAGACAGAGCACGATCGAGATAGACGGGCGGAGGCTAGCCCTACACTCGATGAATACACTGGTGATCGGGAGCGGCGCGGCTGCGCTCAACGCCGCTGTCCAGCTCTTCGACCAGGGACAAACGGATGTGGCTATCGCGACCGACCGCTGGGGCGGCGGCACTTCCAACAACACAGGCTCGGACAAGCAGACCTACTACAAGCTCTCACTTGCGGGAGGCGCCCCGGATTCGGTGTCGGAGATGGCCCGCGACCTGTTTCGGGGCGGGAGCATGCACGGCGACATCGCTCTGTGTGAAGCTCAGAACTCGGCCCGGGCGTTTTATCATCTGGTCTCGTTGGGCGTGCCATTCCCTCATGACCGCTTTGGTGCCTATGTGGGATACAAGACTGACCACGATCCTCGTCAGCGGGCGACCTCGGCGGGGCCGCTGACCTCACAGCTCATGTTTCAATCCCTGAGCCGGGCCGTGCGGGATCGCGGAATTCCCGTGTTCGACCGCCATGAGGTTGTCTCCCTTCTGACCAGGGAAACGGAAGCCGGTCGGGAGGCCATCGGGGCCCTGGCTCTCGACAGAGGAGAGGAAAAAGAGGAAGCTCCCGAATTTGTGGCCTTCAGCGCCCGGAACCTCGTCCTGGGGACAGGTGGGCCCGCCGGCATGTATGCCACCTCGGTCTATCCCGAAAGCCAGCTCGGATCCACCGGGATGGCCCTGGCAGCCGGGGCTGCGGGGCACAACCTCACGGAATCCCAGTACGGCCTGGCCTCCGCCAAGTTCCGCTGGAACCTTTCCGGGACCTATCAGCAGGTCATCCCGCGCTACATCTCCACGGACGAGACCGGCGGCGACGAGCAGGAGTTCCTGAACCGTTTCTTCCCGGATATAAGATCCCTGGCCACGGCCATCTTCCTCAAGGGATACCAGTGGCCTTTCGATCCACGCAAGGTCCGGGATTTTGGCTCCTCGCTGATCGATATCCTGGTCTTCAGGGAGACCGTGGAGATGGGCCGTCGGGTATTCCTGGATTTTACACGCAATCCCTCCGGTGCCTGTTTCCAGGAGGTTTTTGCGCTGGACAAGCTGGCGCCCGAGGCCCATGCCTACCTGGAGCGATCCGGAGCCCTGCTCGAAACACCCATTGATCGGCTGCGGGAGATGAACCAACCCGCAATCGATCTCTACCTGGACCACGGAATCGACCTCACGGCTGAGCCCCTGGAGATCGCCGTGTGCGCCCAGCACAACAACGGCGGGCTCAAGGGGAACATCTGGTGGGAGTCCAACCTCCGCCATCTCTTCCCTGTGGGCGAGGTCAGCGGTACGCATGGAGTCTACCGGCCTGGGGGATCTGCCCTCAATTCCGGGCAGGTGGGGGGGCTTCGTGCGGCCCTCTTCATCGCCCGGAGGTACTCCGAACCGCCCCCCGAAAAAGCGGAGTTCCTATCCTCGGCCGGGGGCCGGATCGCGGAGATCGTCCGCTGGGCTGAGGAGATGATCGATCCCGGCCTGGAAGACGATCGCTCCCTGAGTCGGGCCCGGCTGGACCTTCAGCTGCGGATGACGGAACACGGTGCCCACATCCGGGACGCACGGACGATCGGGCAGGCCGTATCCGATGCTTGGGCCCTGTACCGGCAACTGCAGACCAAGATGAGGATCACGTCATCCCGCAGTTGGCCGGATGCCTTCCGCAACCTGGACCTGTGCCTGACACATGCCCTTTATCTGGAAGCCATTGCAGAGTACCTGGCCCAGGGCGGCAAGAGCCGCGGATCCTATCTGGTCCTCGATCCGGCGGGAGAACCTCCCTGCGAAGCTTTGGGAGAGGGGTGGCGCTTCAACCTCACACCCGAAGCGTCCTTTGTGAACGAACATGTCTGTGAGGTGTCCCTGGATGCAGGGGGGAGGCCCGTTAAGAAATGGATACCTGTCCGCCCCGTCCCGGACGAGGAGAACTGGTTCGAGACCGTATGGAATGCCTATCGGAAAGATGAGATCGTCGCCTCCCAGGATGAACCAGGTGGGGATGGGCGCGGCGTGGACGAGGAGGTCCCTTCATGACAGAAAGACGTGTGGCTCTGGTTACCGGTGCGGGACAGGGGATCGGCCGCGGCATCGCACTGGCCCTTTCCAGTGAGGGCTATGCCCTGGCGTGTAACGACATCCGCTATGACAAGACCGCGAGCCAGAGCGGGCTGCGGGAGGTCCAGGCCAGGATCGAAGAAGGAGGCGGTGAATTTCTTCCCCTTCCCGGGGACATCGCGGATTTTGCGGACCAGGAAAGGATCGTGACCGCCGCCATCGACCGCTTCGGGCGGATCGATGTGCTGGTCAACAATGCCGGCGTGGCTCCGTTGGAGAGGAATGACGTTCTGGAGACCACGCCCGAAGGCTTCGACAGGGTGATGTCCATCAATACGCGGGGGCCTTTTTTCCTGACACAAAGGATCGTCCGGTCCATGTTGGGGCAGGAGCCGAGGGTTTCTGAGCCACCCCCCTGTGTGGTCTTTATTTCCTCGATCTCCGCAGTGGTGTCTTCGCCCTCGAGGGCCGAGTACTGCATCTCCAAGGCGGGTATCAGCCAGATGGCGCGGATCTTTGCCCACCGTCTCGCCGCTGAGGGCATCAATGTGTATGAAGTGCGGCCGGGCATAATCCGGACCGCGATGACTGAGTCCGTGAAGGAGAAATACGACCGGTCGATCGCAGAGGGCCTTGTGCCCCAGAAACGCTGGGGGATTCCCAAGGATGTGGGGAAGGCCGTGGCGGCCCTGGCCCGAGGAGATTTTGCCTATGCCACCGGGCTGATATTGGAGATCAGCGGCGGAATGCAGATCCGCAGGCTGTAGGTTGGGGGCTATCCGGCTCTCCACAGATATTTTCAAGGAGAAATGAGATGGGGGAATCACACGCACTGTTTGAACGCATGCGCCACACCCGGCTGGTCGCACTCCTGAGCCCTGAGACCGCGGAGGAATGCATCTCGGCTTTCGAGATCCTGGAATCGGAGGGGGTTGTGCTCGAGATCGCCCTGCGTTCGGCATCGGCCATCGATGGGATCAAGGCCGTACGTTCCCGACATCCTGAGGCCCTGGTTTTAGCGGGGACCGTATTGACCAGGGAACAGGCTCGCTTTGCGATCGAAGCGGGCGCCGCGGGTGTGGTTTCCGCAGACTATATTCCGGATGTGGTGGAGGAGTGTGTCAAACATGACGTCATGTGCATCCCGGGCGGGCTGTCTGACGCGGGCAAGCAGCTGGTACAGAAGGCCGCGCTCTACACATGCTCGCTCGAAGAACTCCGGGAGCTGCACCCTCATCAGTGGGTGTACAAGCTTTTCCCTGCCTTCTCACGCGGAAGATCGCGCATGGACCTGGCCTCGGCCTGGCAGGGGCCGTATCGCGGCCTGACCGTGCTCTACACGGGCGGCCTCGACCTGCTGACGCTCGAGGCTGCAGCCAAGGCGGACCCCAGTGGTGTGTTCTGCGCATCGGCCCTGACGCGGAACCTCGACAAGCCGGATCGAATGCGTGAGGACCTTCGGGAGTGGCGCAGAGTGCTCGATACGGAGCCTCCACCAACCGAGCAGGTGCGGCCCGGCCCGGATACGGGCAAAGGGCCCGGCCCCCGGATCGTGACCTTTGGAGAACTTATGCTGCGGCTCTCTCCTCCCCAGGGAGAGCGTCTCCGGAACACGCGCGGTTTTCAGGCGCATTTCGGGGGATCGGAGGCCAATGTGGCGGCCTGTCTGGCGGGATTCGGCCTCCCCGCGTCCTTTGTCACTGCCCTCCCCGATAATGACCTGGGCGATAATGCCCTGGCAACCCTCCGTGCTTCAGGAGTGAATACAGGGGATATCCTACGGCAGGGGGACCGCCTGGGGATCTATTACCTGGAACACGGCTCCGGTGTCCGCCCCTCCCGGGTCGTCTATGACCGGGCTTTTTCCTCCCTGGCAGGGATCTCTCCCACAAGCCTCGACTGGGAGCTCATCCTCGAAGGAGCCTCCTGGTTCCACTGGTCCGGCATCACGCCTGCCCTGGGAGAAGGGCCGGCCCAGGCCCTGCGTGCGGGGCTGGAAACAGCGAAACAGCTGGGCATCACGGTCTCAGTGGACCTGAATTTTCGGAAGAAACTTTGGACCGAGTCCAGGGCCCGTGCGGTCATGGAGCCGCTGATGTCCTTTGTTGACATCTGCATCGGCAATGAGGAAGACCCGACCCGGATCTTCGGCCTCGCCCCCGCCGGCAGTGATGTGGAGAAGGGCCAGCTGGACAGCGAAGGATACCGGGGCCTCTGTCGGGACCTGAGGGAGGCCTACGGCTTTCAGAAGGTGGCCATCACCCTGAGGGAGAGTGTCTCCGCCTCGGAAAATCGGTGGTCCGCATGCCTGGATAACGGGGAGGAGTTTTTCCTAGGTCCCCGCTATGCGATCCCCATACTCGACCGCGTTGGCGCGGGCGATGCCTTTGCCGGTGGTCTGATCTATGCGCTCCTGATGGGCAAGGCAGATCCTGATGCCCTGGCATTTGCTGTGGCCGCCGCAGCCTGGAAGCATTCCCTGCTGGGAGATTTCAACCAGGCCGATGTCGAGGAGGTCGAACGCCTGGCGGCCGGCAATACTACAGGCCGCATCCGGCGCTGAGGTCTCCTATGTTCGACCGCGGCTCGAGTCCTGCGGGATCCCCAGGCTCCCGTCCCACGCTGGCGCAGTTTCAAGGCCGGCATAGACCGGCCAAAGAGGAAGTACCGGTAGGCGAATCGTCGCCCTGAACCCCCAAAGACAGTCCGCTCAATCCTGGGCAGGAAGTGTCCGCTTGGTCCCGTAGGAGAGGGCATTCTCCGGGCAGACCTTGATGCACTCGTCACAGGAATAACAGTCCGGCCTCAGAAGGGAGTCTTTCATGATCTCGGGAACGGCCGTGCAAGGCGATTTCTTCTCGCAGATCTTGCAGTCCGTGCAGGCTGACCTCTTGAAGGTCACCCTGAAGAGCCCGATCTGTTCCAGGAACTGAGTATAGAGCCCGATGGGACACACGAAGTGACAGAAGGGGCGGTAGAAGCGGATGGCCAGGATCAGGGTCAGGAGGAAAGGGAGATAGTGGATGAGGTTGTCCGCGAATGCGGGCACCCATTGAAATTCGAATCCATGAAATGGATTGATAGAGTCATAGAGGTTTACAGGGACGATCTGGTCCTGCACGGTCATGGTAATGAGTCCGGTCACTGCGGTCAAAAGAAAAATCAGGAAGATGCCGAGCCGGACCCCGTAGGAGATCCGGAAGTTGATCCGGAGCCTTTTGATCTTCCACTTGTCAGCTGCCATGGCCATAAGCTCCTGGACCGCACCTACCGGGCAGATCCATCCGCAGAAGAGCTTGGGCCCGATCAGCGTCAGCACGAACATGACCGCCAGCATGACCATAAATGGAGTGCGCAGACCAAACAGGAACGGCTTGGCAGCGGCACACATGGGTGACGGGTGCATGGAAAAGGAGGAGAACACGGCTATGCCGACATTCCCGATGATGCCGTAGAGGAGGGTGGAGATAAGCAGCAGGGAAACCTTGAGGCCCCTCCTCAGACTGTTCGTCTTGAGCAGAATAAACACCACCGCAGCCAGAAGGAACATGGTGGTGAACTTGGGCTGGAAGAGGAATTCGAAAAAAGTGGGCGGGCGCCTGGCGGCTTCCTGGGCGGCGGCTGGAAGCACCACTAGGCCGGTGCCCGCGGCCAGCAGGACTAAGGAGATCAGTCTGGTCTTTAGCATCATGCACTCTCCCTCATTGATTTTAATTGGGCATTCTAGCGTTTTTTGTCTCGAATAGGAAGTCCTCCTCTCCAAGAAATCTTTGTTGAATGTTTTGAGCCATGTTAAGGTATCCTGTGGAGACAAGCATGGAAACCTCAAGGAAGCCGGTCCTTCCCTGGATCCTGGGCGGTCTGATGCTTGTCGTTCTCGTGCTGGGATTCGTGTTCAAGGTCCGCCACAACATGCGGGATTTTGAGGTGAATTATGAGGCGGCACAGCGCCTCCGCCGAGCGGAATCCCTCTACCGGGTCGAGGACGAACACTATATGTTCAAGTATCTCCCGGCCTCCGCGATCCTGTACACTCCTTTGACCTATTTCCCGCCTGCTGCAGCCAAGGCCCTATGGTATGGATTCATCCTCCTGTGTTCCGGGCTGATGATCCACCTGGCCGGCCGGCTGCTCCCCGCGGGGCGAGACCGACCCCTCTATGTGTGGTTCGTACCGCCCCTGGTCCTGATGAAATACTTTTTCCGGGAGTGGGACCTTGGGCAGATAAATGCCGTGGTGACTGTAGTGCTCCTGCTCATGCTGGGATCCCTGATCTCGTCCGCGGGAAAGGGGGGAGCGTTCCGTGAGGCGGGTGCGGGTGTACTGTGGGGGATAAGTACGGCCCTCAAACCCTATGCAGTGATCTTCCTCCTCTACTTGATCCTCAAGAAGAGGTGGCGGGCTGCGGCAACTGGGATCCTGACACTGGGAACGGCGCTTCTTCTGCCTTCACTCTATTACGGATGGAGAGGCAACATCACCGTTCTCGAGGAGTGGCTTACCACACTCTCTCAGTCCACACCCCGCCTGCTGAGCACTCAGGACAATGTGTCTCTGTTTTCGTTTTTTCTGAAATGGACCGGCAGTGAGGACCTAGCCCTGCCCTTGGCTGCAGCAGCCATCGCCGCTCTGGCCTTCCTGGTGTTCTGGATGATCCTAAAGGGCTGGAAGACCGAGGGCACCACATTCTTGGAGGGAGCTGTCCTGCTCACCTGCATCCCTCTGGTGTCCCCTCTGGGTTGGGACTATACTCTGGTAATGTCGCTCCCCCTGCTGATGCTGCTCCTCCTGCACTTCGGGGAAATTCCCCGGTTGGGGCGAGCCATCCTGGTTCTCGACCTCCTGGTGATCTTTGTCAGCTTCTATGATTTCCTGGGAGCTGCCGCGTACGAGGCATTCATGGCGTGGTCCTTGACTACGCTGAATTTCCTCGTGGTCCTGGGATTCGGGTTCTGGCTGCGGCATCGGGCTGTTGCGTAGGGGTGGATTCATGTCTCTTCGATCTGGGGGACCCACCCAACCGCCCCATGCAGGGGGGCGGATCATATCTTCCCGGGCTGAAAGACCCACCCAACCACCCCATGCAGCCCAGAAAGATATATCCGCCTTGCAGCCTACGAATACTCTCATGTGGAGCGCAGAGATATGAACGGCATGCCATCCGCTCAGCCAAATTGCAGAGGAGTGTGAGAATTCCGTTTCAGGGAGGGAGGGTTCATATTGGATGGTTTTGTCAGGTTCAGCCGTCATGATGCAACTTGCCGTAAAAGGAATGCATCGGAGGCGACAAATTGCTATAATAGATGGCTGACCGCTTGGGATTTAGAGACTATACACGAGAGCAACCATGACCACGACACCACAGGAACCTGAAACATTAAGAGTCCTCTCCGGGATCCAGCCTTCGGGAGGGCTGCATCTGGGCAACTATTTCGGCATGATGAAACCCATGATCAAGGCCCAGGAGGAGAGCCTCCTGTTCTGTTTCATCGTGAATTATCATGCGCTGACCACTGTCCGCACCGGGAGGGATCTCCGCCAGGGAACCCTGGAGGCCGCAATGGATTTCCTGGCCCTGGGACTCGATCCGGAAAAGTCCGTATTCTGGGTTCAGTCTGACGTGCCCGAGGTCGTGGAACTGAGCTGGATCCTGTCCTGTGTCACCTCCATGGGGCTCCTGGAACGATGCACTTCCTACAAGGACAAGGTGGCCAGAGGCGTCGTCCCCAACCATGGGCTGTTCGCCTATCCTGTCCTCATGGCCGCTGATATCCTCCTCTACCAGGCCCATGTGATACCCGTCGGCAAGGACCAAAAGCAGCATGTAGAGGTCACGAGGGACATCGCAGAGCGCTTCAACTCTCACTATGGCGATACATTTGTGCTGCCGGAGCCTCGCATCGACCCCAATGTGGCCCTCATCCCAGGACTGGACGGCCAGAAGATGAGCAAGTCCTATGATAACACGCTCGAGATCTTCGCCGACGAAAACAGCCTGCGTAAGAAGATCATGCGTGTTGTCACCGATTCCAAGACTGTGGATGAGCCTAAGGAACCGGAGAACGATACACTCTTCAAGCTCTACAGCCTGTTCGCTTCCCCTGAGGAGGTCCTTGACCTGGGCGGGCGCTACCGCGCAGGCGGCCTCGGGTATGGTACCGTCAAGGACATGGTCTTCGAGAATATCAACGGATTTTTTAAGCCGTATCGAGAGAAACGAGAAGCGCTGAGCGGGCAGCGAGCCGAGGTGGAACGCATCCTTGCGGAAGGTGCGGAAAAGGCACGCTCCATCGCCAACAAAACCCTGCGCAAGGTGCGCCGCAAGACTGGGCTGCAGTATACAAAATCATGAGGATCGTGCAGGGGATCAAGTTTCTAAGGCTCCTCTCCCGGGTATCTGCCACCATGCTGTTGACCTCAATGGGGCTCTGGGCCGGGGCTGACTTCTCCCTGGATATATCAGCTGGACACGATCGACATATCGAGGAACAGTCCCTGGAGATCATTCGTTTCCCCGTTGGTAAAATGTCAGCGGTGGAGTGGCTGCGAACGAGCGGCTGGGAAGAACAGAAGGGCAGTGCGGAGCCATTTTTCGTCGAGAACGGGATCCTGCATATGCGGAGCGCCGCCACCTCGACCACTATTGGCACAAGACTGGAACCAGAGATCAACACGGAAGATCTTCCCGTGATCGAATTCAGCATCCGCGTGGAGGAGGTGCCCCCAGGCGCCGATGTCACGGTCAAGAGGTGGGACGATGCCGCCTTCCGGTTGTTCGTGCTCTTCGACAAAGGCGGGATCTTGGGTGTCACACCTCCCCACACCATCGGATATGTGTGGGACTCGACTTTAAAATCAGGCGAGACCGGCCGTGCCGCGACCTTCGGTCAGGTCCGCTACATCGTGATAGGTTCAGGCAGCGAAGGAATAGGGACGTGGAAGACGATCCGGCGCAACCTCCGGGACGACTACAAACTCCTTTTCGGAAAGGACCGAGTGCCCAGGGTCAAGGCCGTGGGGCTCAAATGCGATTCCAACCACACCAAAACCCGTTCGGCGTCTTCGGTCCGGTATATCCGCTTCTCCTACCGGGAAAACCGGCAGGACTGATCCGGCAGCTACTTGACGGCCTTGCCACCTGATCTGAGGATCCGCCAGAGCCCGATCCCCGAGATGAGCGAGGTCAATCCGAACAGGAGGCCTCCCAGGCGGGCCGCCACTACCTCGTTCTCTCCCAAGCTGGTGCCAACGAAGGCGATGGTGAATCCCAGGAATACGACCCACAGGCCTGCGAGGATCCATTTCCAGAAGGGCATGGGAATGCCCTTGTCTTCGGCCCACAACTTGAGGCCCAGCACAGCCAGGCATGCGAAAACACCTTCCACGAACCAGAAAAAGCCACTGTTAAATAATGACATGGTATGCTCCTCTCATTCGAAAAAGTCTTCGCTGCGCAGCCACCAGGGAGGCTCGCGGTAGGACGCATTCTCACCGCCCAGTGAGGGCATATAGTACGTCTGGGGATCGGGCCCTGGATAGAATTTTTTCTGCAGGAGGGTGAGGCCTTTTTCCGTCAGCCCTGTGGGATCATCGGCCGTGACCTTCAGGGCCGCCCGATGGATCCAGTTGGACTTCCGCGTGTACGGGCAGACTGCCACACACAGCCTGCAGCCCATGCTTCCCAGCGTGGAGTTCCAGAAGTTCAGGCATTTGGCCGTGTCCACCTTGAAGCGCAGGTAGCCGCGCTCCTCCTCTGGATCGCCGTAGGTGATGGCCCCGCTGGGACAGTTCTCGGCGCAGATCTTGCAGTGTTTGCAGAAGTCCTGCACACCGAAGTCGATGGGCTTGTCGGGGACGAGAGGGATGTTGGTGGTGATGATCGCCGGACGGAAATTGTTTCCGAGCTCGGGAGTGATCACGATGGATGGCCTGCCCTGCTCCCCGATGCCGGCATCCACCAGGATGGGCGGCACCATCAGATCGTAATCGGTACCGGGAGTGTGGGGCCGTGCGCCATAGCCCAGCTGCTTGATGAAGGAAGCCAGGCGGAATCCGATGATCCGGGATCGGGAGTAGGCGTCGTTGGATGTCCCATAGGTGGGATTGGCATACATGGGATCCCATGACATGGGAGTCCCCACCACGATCGCGTACTGCCAGTGTTTGGGTACTTCGATCGGCTCGTCCGACTTGAATCCCCGCCCGATGCTGGTGTACCTGTAGACCCAGTCGGGATTCAGGCGGGCGATGCCTACCAGGGTTGATCCCAGCTCATGGGCGATCTTTTTAATGAGCTTCGAGGTCTTGGCCGGGTCCTTGAACCGGACCGCTTCGATGGGCTGGCCGGTCCGGCGGTCGAACATGAAGTCGGATTTCTCCGGCGGCTCGGTGATGCGGCGCGGTCCCACGGCCCCCATGGCGTTGGACCAGGCCTCAGCCAGCCGGAACTGCTTGCGGTATTTTTGGGTGTCGGACATGAGCATGGGCATGAGCTCGTTCTGGCTGTAGAGGTCGAGCTCCAGGTGTTCGGGATTCTTGCTGTAGTATTCCTGCAGGTAGGGATCCAGTCCCTCCAGGCCCGTCTCCTCCTTCCACTGCCTCCTGAACAGGCCCCTCCGGTAGAAGATGACTTCGGAACGCGCGTCCGGACGGGATGTCTCTCCGACCTTCACGTAGGTCGGCTTGTCCACGGCATATTTCTTGCGGTTGAAGTCCTGGTTGACTCCCTCCCAGTTCTCCCAGCCGCGGTAGGTCCGGGGATCTTTTCCGGCCTCATACCCATAAAAACCCAGCCCGGCACTCCCCAACACGGCGCTGGCGGCACCGGAGGCTTTGAGGAATGACCGGCGGGAAAATCCGCTACCCTTGTTTTGTGTCATGTGGTCTCCCTGCAGGTGATGGTAAGCATTGCGCTATTGGACTGAGGCGGACGAAAATTCTTCCCCAGCCCTGGATCAAGCGAGAATTGTATCATAGATCAGCACAGAAAAAAGGTGTATTTGTGGCTAATCGAAGGTGCTTAAGGTTTGACTGGCAGGGAGATCAGTCTTCGGCAGGTGGCTTCTGTTCCTGCTCCTGTTCCGGCAGGAATGTTCCGCTGACCTCGAGGAAATGTTCCACGACTTCAGGATCGAACTGGGTTCCCGTGCAGTTGATGATCTCCTTGACAGCACGGCGGTGAGAGGTAGCGTTCCGGTAGGGCCTCTCCGATGTGATGGAGTCGTACGCGTCTGCGATGGCCATGATCCTGGCCCCGAGGGGGATTTCCCTGCCCTTCAAGCCATCCGGGTAACCGGTCCCGTCGTATTTTTCGTGGTGGGCACGGACGACATTGCTGACGTCCCTGAGCTCGATAACGGGCTTGAGGATCTCCTCGCCCCTGCCGGGGTGTTCCTTGATCTTGGCAAACTCCTCGTCAGTGAGCCGGCCGGGTTTGTTCAGGATGCTCTCGGGCACGGCGATCTTTCCGATGTCATGCAGCAGCGCGGCCAGCTCGAGGTCCTCCAGCGCCTTGTCGCTGACTCCCATGTTCTTGGCGATCTTCATGGTGAAATCCGTCACCCTTGTGGAATGGTGCCTCGTATATTCATCCTTGGCGTCTATTGCAGAGGCAAGGGATTTGACCGTGGACAGGTACAGCGAATGCTGCTGATCAACGAGGTCAGAGGTCCGCATCTTGAGGTTACGGTTGGCCAGGGCCAGCTCTGATTCTACATCCCGGATCCGCAGCAGGGATCTGATCCGGGCCTTGAGCTCCACGGAATCGAAAGGCTTGGAAAGATAGTCGTCCGCTCCGGATTCGATCCCCTCAGCGAGCATGTCGGCGCCGGAACGGGCGGTGACCAGGATGATCGGGATGTGCTTCAAGGCCTCGTCCTTCTTCACCTTACGCGAAAAAGTGTGGCCGTCCATTCCGGGCATCATGACATCGCAGAGCACGAGGTCCGGCTGTTTTTCCTTGAGGATGGTCAACCCTTCCTCGGCCGAGGTCGTTAGGATCAGATCGAACTCGTCACTCAGCAGCATCTTCATGAGTTTGAGGACCTCGGTGTTGTCGTCGATGACGAGCAGCAGGGCGTCGTGGACCTCGGGTTCACCATGGGGACCTTCCCCCACCTCGATCTGCTCGAGATCGACGAGATGGAGGCGCCGGAAATCCGTCACAATATCCTGTACGCGGGGTTCTTCCGTGTCGGTGGCCCGCCGCTTGAGGCCGATCGGCTCGTCTTTCGTGCGACGGTCCAATGCTTCGGACGAAAAATGCCCTTCTCCCTTCCTCATCTCAACAGAGAAACGGGAGCCTTTGCCCTGATTGCTGTCCGCGCGGATCTTCCCGCCGTGCAGGGCAACGATCTCCTTGGCCAGGGACAGCCCGATCCCCGTGCCCTCATGGGATCGGGATGCGGAACCGTCCACCTGGGAGAACCGATCGAAGATGCTCTCGAGCATTTCATTCGGGATCCCGATGCCCGTGTCCTCGACAGCCAGAGAGACCGTCTTTTCGGTGTCTTCGATGTAGACGGTCACCTTCCCGTTTTCCGGAGTAAACTTCAGGGCATTGGAGAGGAGGTTCAGCAGCACCTTGTCGAACTGGTCCGGATCGATCGAGAGGTTTACATCGTAGGGAGGGTGCTGAAAAAACAGTTTGATATTCTTCTGATCGGCCATGGGCTTCACGGATTGGAGGATATCATTCGCAAACTCCGTGATGTTTACGGCCTCGATCTTCAGCCGCATCTTCCCCCCCTCGAACTTGGTCAGGTCGAGCAGGTTGTTGATGAGCTTGAGCAGCTTATAGCCGTTGCGCTGCATGGTCTCCAGCGTATCCTTCAGGACCGCGGAGGTCTTGCCCATCCGGCCATCCAGGACCGATTTCAGTGGGGCCAGTATGAGTGTTAGGGGAGTTCGGAGTTCGTGGTTGATGTTGGCGAAGAACTGCATCTTGAGCTCATCCAGCGTCTTGAGCTTTTCGTTCGTTTCCTGGAGCTTCTCTGTTATCTCTTCCAGCTGGATGCGGCTGCGCAGTTCCCTGCGCCGGATGTTGTCGAAGATGTAGGAGCCGATTGCGCCAATGATGATGATGGCGGTCAGGAAGAACAGGTTGTTGAATACGTCCTTCCACCCTCCATCCGATACCCTAAAAAAACTGGGGATGGTGTAGCTGACCCAGACCATGATGTAGAGGAGGAGCGTGTCCCGGAATGTCAGGGGAACGGCCACCACCAGGCCGATGACGATGATGTACAATCCCTGGACATATGTGCTCGCAAATCCTCCCTGGAAAAAGATCATGATCGCTATGCCGACCACGTCGAAGATGGCCAGTGTTATAGCGGCATTCACGAATCCGCGGTTCCTTTCTATACGGGAGACCCAGATGAAGAGGACGATGTGTGCCGCCAGCACGACCATCCGGATGATAAGGAACATCTGGAAATATTCCGCCGCATAGATCGCATCCAGCCCGAGGAAGGAAATGTACATGATCGCGCTCAGGATGATGATCAGCTTGATCCGGCCCTTGAGGTCGTACTCCGTGTACAGCCGTTCCTCGAAGCTCAGGTTGGTTTCAGTCATGATCCACCCTCGGTTCGGCGATGACGACATACCCTTGAGGAGGGTCCCCGAAGGTTGGGATGGACTGGACCCAGAGCCATCCTGACTCCTCCAACAGAGCCCTGAGTTTGTCCGGATCGAAGAAATCAAATGTGCCCGCTTCCTCCAGGTCGACCAGGGCCTGGGCATCGTTGAGGAAGGACCGGATGGAGTCGAGCAGGAAGGATTTGGGCCACTGCGACGGCAGCTCATGGGAGGGCATGGTGTCTATCTTGTCCAGCAGCCTGGTAAATGGTCCGGAGGCGTCCGTGTCGGGCCGCATGCTCGAGAGCACGAGCCGTCCGCCCGGCGCAATGATCCGCCGCAGCTCCCTGAGCGTTTCCACGGGATTGAAGATGTAGGAGAGCACCAGACTCATGAGGATCTTGTTGTAGCGCCCAGGCTGCAGCGGGAGGCTGGGATTGGTTTCCAGGTCTCCCGGCAGGCCGAGCTTCCGGAATTCAGGCTTCTCTGCCTGTACTCCCGAAACATAGCGGGAGGCTCGGTTGAAGTCCACAATGAGATTGTATTCGGGAGGCTCGAACTGCGTCTTGAGCCAGGTGTCCAGCTCCTCAGTGATGAGTTCACCCCGGAGGATCCTATGCAGACGGGGTGAATATTCTTTTTGGATCTTCATCGCGCTCTTCAAGTCCAGGTATTCGATTTTGTCGGACAACTCCACGAAATTGCCGATTTCTCCAGCCAGATATCTCTGGATGGGGAGGAAGCGGTTGAGCTCGATATCCAAGCAGAGGAGGTCGATCTTCACCTGGCCGGTTTGTCCGGAGAGCTTTTCGCGGGCCTGTTTCATGGCTTCCGGGATCAGGTCCGCGATCGTGATATGGGATGGCCTCGGGCCTCCATTCTGGAGCAGGTGGGCGATGACATTTCCCGTCCCCCCACCCAGATCGAGCAGTTGATCTCCAGGGGCCAGGTCCAGCGCTTGTATCTGATCGTTCATCAACTGACCGTAGTCGTCGGATAGGGCCATGACGTCGAATCCGAGCAGGTCCTCCTCGCCGATCAGGTATCGGTGCCAGTAGGTCTTGCGGTTTTTTAGCTTTCGCGGAGGGAGCCGATCCTTCTCGGAGCGGCGCATGATCTCGAGACTTTTCTTGGATGGCAGGGCCGACTTGAGCATCTCCTGGTGCAGTGTGCGGTGGACCAGGGAGGTGATAAGGCCGAACATCCGGAGAGCCTCTTCAGAAGTGCGGGCGTTGTGTCCCAGGGGAACTGGGATGACCTCGCGCAGCGCATCCACCTCGATGCTCATCACGTCCCGGATCAGTTCGGGCGTGATCCAGCTGTCGTATTTCCCGTAGATCCATGTGATCGGCAGGTCGAGGTGACGCATATCCTCCCGGGCCTGGTCGATGGTCGCGACCCGGCTGGCCACCACATCGGCCGCATAGGGAACCATGTTGATCAGGTTCCCCAGGATCGGGATGATCCCCAGGTCGAATCCGATCTGGAATTGTTCGAGCAGGTCCAGGCCGCAGTTGACCCGGTTCATGAGGTTCCTGAATTCGACCGTGCCCAGACAGGATATCCAGTGGTCTACCCTGCGGCGGTAAGCCTCCTCTCGCAGCGCGATCCTGGCTTCCAGGGCGGACAGGGAAAAAGTCACAAGGATAACCTGGCTGGCCTTCAGCCTCGGATTGAGCTGGAGCCAATCCAGCACGGCCTTGATGTCCTCGGCTCCCTGGCTGAGGTTGGCCCTGATCATCTCGTAGGGCGGTTCCGAGGCCTCCGGATCCTTGTGGCTCTCCCCCTTCCTCCGGATGCCGTCGTAGCGGAAAACCGCCACGGGTTTCCCCGCGCTGCGGAAATTCTGGATGATGGTCAGCGCCAGGCCGAACAGGGTTTCCTTGGTCTTGCCGAATGCCGGAGGGATCAGGACCACAGGGACCGGCGTTCCATCCAGTGGGAAGGAGGTGTTGAGGAGGCCTACGATCTCTTCTCCCTTGGGATTTTCAAGCCGGATTACGTCGGGGCGAGCGGGTAGCGACTCGTCGCCGTCCTGTCTCTCCCGGAGATCAGTCCTGGGACGCTTTGTGCTGGGGCCGTTGCCCCGAGGAAAGGTGACACCGATCTCAGGTGCCCGGGAGGCCTGAATGCTCATGCGCCCGATCCCGAACTGGACGCCGTAGCGGAAGCCTTCCTCCATTCGGTCCCCGATCCGGGATACGTAGCGGATCTCGCCTTTCTCCTCCCAGAGCAGCCGCCCTTCCTCCATGATCTTCAGGGAGGCCAGGGGAGTTCCTGCGAGCAGTATGGGGCCGTGCGCTTCGGCCGCGAATGCCACGCCTTTGCGGCTGATGTCCAGGATCTTTCCTGAGACGGACCCCTCAAAGGGTGAAGGCAGCGCGATCTCCACGGTCAGATCTCCGACGGGGCTGATGCGAGGATTGGCGCGTTTTTCCGAGTAGAACATGACTCGAGGATAGATGCACCTGAGCGAATTCCCGTCCGGGGCGATCTGGGAGACCATGGTCTCGAAATTGTAGGTGGCATATCCGATCTGGAAGGAGACAAAGAGGAGATCGGAAGTCTTGAACTTGATATTCAGGCTTTCGCCTTTGAGGGTGCAGGCCGAGAGCGGCTGGATCTCTGTCAGGGCCAGAGTCTCCGGGAGCTTGGACTGCGCCTGGATCGCAACGATCTCGAATCCGAGCTTCATGGCCTGGCTCAGGAGCGACTCGATCTGCTCCGGATCCGAGAAAAGGACCATCTTGTCGGTCTTCAGGAAGGGGTAGCGGAGCTTAAGCTCAGGGAGATCCCGGAGTGTGACATACTCGGACAGGAACTGCAGTATCGAGTGGCGCCCCTGGTCGTCGATGGCCTGGAACTCGACCCCGATGCCGCCTAGGTCTATATCCTGGCGCACGATCTTCCCGCTGACGTAGTAGTCCGATCCATCCGGGAGAGTGATCTTGAGGGGCAGGGAGGAGCCCTCAGGATAGAACGACATGGTCTTCAGGAACATCCCGTTCTCGCTGATATTGACGACCTCAGCCGCACCGCAGTTGCCGGTATCGATCCGGATATCAGCGGAATCGTATGGAGTGATCCGCATCGAAGTCCGCTTTTCCCGGGATTTCTGGGCGAGGAGGTAGCGGATCTTCCGAAGAATGGCCTCAGGCTCTACAGGCTTTGTACAGCAGCAGTCGATGTGGCCGTATCCGTTCAGGTCGATGGCGGAACCATTGCAGGCTTTCTGAGTGAGAAGGATCTTGATCAAGGCTTCCGAATTGCGGAACAGCTCATGGATGAAACGGAAGAGATCACTCCCCTTCATACGGGGGAGGTCTTCGCTCACCATCAGGACATGGATCTCCGGGAGTGTCTTGATGAGATGGATTGCTTCAATTCCGCTGGTCGCTGTATGTACGGAGAAGGTTTCCCTCAGGCTCTTTGTGAGTTTTTCGAGAAATGGGCGATCTTCATCAACCACCAGCACGACTGGTACACTCATTTTTCCGATCTTTTCCTTCTCGTGCTGGGCCATGTCGCCTCAGGTCCGTCCGATTCGTGTTTTAGCAGCTTGATCAGGGTTTATGCGGATGTCGGACACTGTTTGGAGGACCGCGCTCACAATGCGGATCAGCATCTAGAGACCAACCTCTTCTCTACCATACCACCCAAATTGTGGGATATCCACAAAACCTCATACAAAATGTAGTATATAGAGTATTAACTGTCAAGGGAAAGATGTGAAGAGTGTACAAGTTTAATTTCTCGTGGAATTCTGGTATACCAAGGGAGATTCCGGTACGGCTGACGCCCATTTTATGTATGAAGGAAACGTGTCATGATCGATGTCGAAGAACACGTCTATGACGATGATCCGCGGAAAGGACACCTCGATGCCAAGACCTTGCTTAAAGATGTGTCCTATTTTTTCCTGGGCAACGGCCGCATTCAGGCCGCGGTCCAAGTCGCCCCCGGGGGAGAAGGCACTCCTATCGGCCTCCTGCTCCAGGATCCGGAGCGGTTGAGCAAGAAGCGGGATGCGCTGTCCTTCGATCCCGACCTCGGCCTGGAGCCCACACTCATCCGGATCGCCTGCCGGGGAAATGTGTGCATTCCCTCAGCACAGGCCCTGGCTGCGGGCTGGTCCCAGGCCCTGGGAGTGCCCGCCGCACGGGTGAAGTGGCAGGCAGGCGGTATCGAGGTGATAGAAGAGTTTTTATGCCCTGATCCAGAATCTGCCGTCCTCTGGAGAACGGTGACGTTGAGGAGTCAGCTGCAAAGACCTCAGGAGGTGATCCTCGAGACCGGGATCGCACAGGGAACACTGAGACGGAGCCTGGTCCTCGAGCCTGGCGCCACCTGCTCGATCACACTCGAGTATGCCCTGTCACCGGATCGCCTCAGCTGGTCCTGCCGGCTCATGGAAGTTCCTGAGAACCGGGCCTCTGCCGCTGACTACTGGGCCCGGACAGCCCGAGCGACCTTCAGCTCGCCTCTCCTGGACAGGTATTTCAAGGCGGCCTGTTCTCAACTCCCGGCCGCTGTATCCGCTTCAGGCCGTGTGGATGCCAGCATCTGGCAGTACAACCGCGAATGGGTGCGGGACCATTCCTGGATCGCTGTCGGGCTCGTCCTCTCTGGCCAGAGTCGGAAAGCCCGCATCCTGCTCGAGAGGCTGCTGAAGGAATTCATGACCGATAGGGGAGATCCCATCGACTCCAGCGAACTGCGCCATCCGGATGAGGTGGAGCTTGATCAGAACGGGGAGCTGCTCTACGCGCTGGATCAGTACACGCGCTGGACCGGTGATCAGGGGATCGTGCGGGATCACTGGGACCGCGTGGTGGCTTTGGCGGAGTTCCCGCTGCAGGACCAATTCCGGCACAGCCCCTCCGGCCTGCTCACCAACATGCGTGAATACTGGGAACGGCACCGCGTCCACGGCATCGCGCCCGGCATGGAACTGGCCCACCAGATATTCGTGAGTCTGGGGCTCGAATCTGCGGCCGGCCTGGCGCGCCTCCTAGGCCGAGGGCCTCAGGCGGAGCGCTGGTCGCGGGAATCGAGGCGTCTCCACATGGCCGTATTCGAGGACGCCGGATACGGTTTCGTCCAGCAGGGGAGGATCCTCAAGAGGCGAGGCACGGATGGCGAGATCTGTCGGAAGATCCAGCCCCTTCCCGGGGCGCTGCTCCCGGATGGGAGCCCCCTTGGCGCTCCGGGAGATCATCTCATCGATCCCGATACCACGGCGGCCCTGCCCCTGGCCTTCGGCATAATCCCAGGAAGCTCGGACCTGGCAGCCGGGACCCTGGACGGATTGGAGGCGCTCTGGAACCAGGCCTGGAAGGGCGGCGGCTACGGCCGCTATCACAGCAGTTCCGAACCCGATGCCTGGGGCCCCTGGCCGTTCCCCTCCTTGATCGTGGCCCGTGCCTGCATGGAGGCCCGCCGTTTCGAGCGGGTCTGGGACATCCTGCGCTGGCTGGACACCATGCCGGGCTCTCTGTCCGGAACCTGGTTCGAGTTCTATGGGGAATCCCACTCCCCACCTTTCGCCCAGATCGGCCTGACGCCCTGGACCTGGTCCGAGATGCTGATGCTGTTGGTAACGCACGTGTTGGGGATCCGTCCGGGACACGACACGCTCCGGATCCGGCCGATCCTGCTCCCCGGCCTGGACAGGATCCAGGGAACCTTCCCGCTCCGCAGGGGTTCGCTTGAGATCATGATCGGTAGGAGGGACGCCGCCCGCGGTATCGCGGTGAAAAGTGATGCTCCCATCCTTCACAAGGATGCAGAGGAAGTCGAGCTGGCCTACACAGGCGGCGACATCCACGTGGAACTCGATGTGTGATGAGGACCCATCCCCCCTTCCTCCTCATGAGCTTTTGCCCTTTACCGATGATTGCGCTATATTAACTGCCTGCGCTGCAGTCGAATCCATGCAGGAGTGAGAAATGTCCGGACGCAATCTGATCCTGGTCTGCAATGCCCATCTCGATCCGGTCTGGTTGTGGGTATGGCAGGAAGGACTGGCCGAGACACTCACGACTTTTCGTACCGCCGCCAGGTTTTGTGAGGAATTCGAAGAGTTCGTGTTCTGCCACAACGAGGCGCTGCTCTACGAGTGGGTGGAGCTGTATGAGCCGGCCCTTTTTCTACGCATCCAGGACCTGGTCGCGGCAGGGCGGTGGCACATCATGGGCGGCTGGTACATCCAGCCGGACTGCAACCTCCCCTGCGGAGAGTCTTTTGTTCGCCAGGCCCTGGTGGGCAAGATGTATTTCCTCCATAAATTCGGTGTGGAGCCGCGGACGGCCGTAAACCTGGATCCCTTTGGCCATACGCGCGGGCTGGTCCAGATCCTGAAAAAATCGGGCTATGATTCCTACCTGTTCTGCCGGCCCGATCCCAAGGATTTCGAGCTGCCTGCCAAGGATTTCATCTGGGAAGGCTACGACGGTTCGCAGATCCTGGCACATCGGGCCCCCGAACACTACAATTCGGAACCCGGCCAAGCGGCACGCAAGGTCCGGGACTGGCTGCAAAACAATCCTGACGCCGATACTGGGCTCCTGCTCTGGGGCATCGGCGATCACGGCGGGGGCCCCTCACAAAAAGACCTCGAGGATCTGAGGGGGCTCATCTCCGAAGAGGCAGAGCGGGGAATACGGCACGGTACTCCTGAGGAATACTTTGGAGGACTGGGAAATACGCGGGACAGGTTGCCCCGGTTCAGCCGGGACCTCAATCCCTGGGCCGTGGGCTGCTACACAACCATGTCGCTGGTCAAGCAGAGGCACCGCCGCCTGGAAAACCTGTTCCTGGGCACGGAAAAAGCCGCTGCACACGCTTTCCTGGCCGGGACAATGGAATACCCCCGGGGGGAGCTGGATGCCGCATTGAGAGACCTCCTGTACTGCCAGTTCCACGACATCCTGCCTGGATCTTCCATCCCTGAAGTTGAGAGGCAGGCCGTGCAGCGGATGGATCATGGGATCGAGATCCTGGAACGGATCCAGAGCCGGGCCTTCTTCAGTCTGCTCGGAGGACAGGCGCCGGCCAGGGAGGGGGAGTTCCCCATCCTGGTATACAATCCCCATCCCTTCTGTGTGGAGGAAACTCTGATCTGTGAATTCCAGCCTCCCTGGCCCAACACCGATCTCGAGTCCTTCTGGCAGCCCGAGATGACGGATGATGGGGGGCGGGAGATTGCATGCCAGGTGGAGCGTGAGAGCAGCAACATCTCCGTGGACCAGCGCAAACGGATCTCATTCCAGGCTGCCCTCGGGCCCTGGGAAACGAAGCGGTATTCAGTGTTTCTGAGGAGCGCCGCACAGCCGGATACATGTGTCCGCACGGTGGAACGGAGTCTTATACTTCCTCAGAACGGAGGGTGCGTCGAGATCGATCCGGAAAGCGGCCTCGTGCAGCGATTCGAATGCCGTGGGATTCCCCTCCTGCTTCCTGGGGCTTTGCAGCTGCTGGTCATGGATGACTATCCGGACCCCTGGGGGATGAAGGTCCGTGCTTTCCGGGACCTGAAGGGGCGGTTCGAGCTGATGACTCCCAAGGAAGCGGCCTCGTATTCAAAGTCGGGCGCTGAAAAACTCCCTCCGGTCCGGATCATCGAGGATGGACCTGTTCGGACAGTAGTGGAGGCCCTGTTCAAGTTCGGCCGCTCGTATGCCTGTGTCCACTACCTGGTGCCACGGGAAGGCCCGGGATTCGAAGTAGCGATCCGTATCTATTGGAATGAGAAAGACCGTATGTTGAAGCTCAGCCTTCCCTCACCCTTTGCGGATGGGGCGTGCCGCGGCCAGGTCGCGTATGGTGTCGAGGAGTTCCAGCGCTTCGGCGAGGAGCTCGTGGCCCAGAAATGGGTGGCCGTCCTGTCCCGAGACGGGCAGACCGCCCTCACGGTGGTGAACGACAGGACACACGGATTCGATTTCCTGGACGGAGAGCTGCGGCTCTCTCTGCTGCGTTCCGCTGCCTATGCCGCCCATCCGGTCGCCGATGACATCCCTATCCTGCCGCATGACCGCTTCATCCCCAGGATCGATCAAGGCGAGCGCTGTTTTCGCTTCTGGATTGGAGGAGGGAATGCTGAAGAATGTCTGCAGAAAGTCGACCGGGATGCTCTGATACGGAACGAGCCGCCCATCTCCCTTTGCTGCTATCCCACCGGGGAGGGGAGCATCCCCGGACCCGCGGTCCTGATCGAAGATAAAGCTGTGCTGCTAACCGCCCTCAAGCGTTCCGAGGACGAGAGGAGACTGGTCCTGCGGCTGTTCGAGCCTACTGGAAGACAGCGGTCTGCACAGGTGTCTGTCCCGATCCTGGGTGTCGATCTCACACTGAACTTTGATCCCTTCGAGGTCAAGACCCTGGTTGTGGACCTTGACACCGGAAAAGCGGTGGAAACCGACCTCCTGGAACGAGAAAACGATCCATTGGACGCAGGCGCCTCCTCTAATAGTAAAAAGGAAATCCCTGAAAGTCCGTGAATAGGAAAACGTCTCCGCCTGTAAGAGTCGCCATGGTCGGCATCGGCGGCTACGGCCATCACTACCTCCAGGCTCTCTGGAACGAGATTCCACGCGCCCGGGCTCGCCTGGTGGCTGCGGTCGAACCTTTCCCGGAGAATGCTCCGCTGAGCCTCGAGATCAAACAGGCCGGTGTCCCCCTGTTTCAGGCATTGAAGGATGTGTTTGCCGCCGGCATCGCAGCGGATCTGGTGGTGATCGCCTCTCCCATCCAGGAGCACGTGCCCCAGGCCCTCACGGCCCTTGAGCACGGCTGCCACGTTCTCTGCGACAAACCCCTGGCCGCTACCGTCCAGGATGCGGACCGCCTGATCCGTGCGGCCGCCTCGGTAGACAGACACGTCCTCATCGGCTATCAGTGGTCCTTTTCAGCGGCTGTGCAGGCGTTAAAGAGCAAGATCCACAGCGGTGAGATGGGAAGGCCCATGAGGTTCAAGACACTCTGCCTGTGGCCGCGGGATCTGGCGTATTACCGGCGCAATGACTGGGCCGGTCGCCTCCGGGACCAGAGAATGGGGCGGTGGGTCCTGGACAGCCCTGCCAACAATGCCATGGCCCATTTCCTGCATAACCTGCTCTATCTGCTGGGGGACAGGGCTGACACGAGTGCAGTACCGGTAGAGATCACGGCCGAAGCTTACCGCGCCTTTCCCATCGAGAATTACGATTCGGTGGCCTGCCGCATCTTCACCAGCGCCGGTACCGAGGTTCTGTTCTACGCCTCTCACGCCGTACCCGAGGCAGCCGGGCCTGTCTTCCACCTGGAGTTCGAGGAAGCCGAAGTGGAGTGCGTGGATGCTGGGGGGAGCGATATCATCTGTCGGGTCGGGAGCGGTTCAGAAATTTGCCTGGGATCTCCCGCATCCGGTCATCAGTTCCAGAAGCTGTTCGAGGCTCTGGATCTGGCCGCCCCAGCAGAGACGACGGGGGACAATCCCGATCAGCCGGCGGTACTGTGTGGACCCGAGGCGGCCCGGGCCCAGACTGTGTGTGTGAAC
>CBESWG010000037.1:0-30560 GCA_965533275.1 uncultured bacterium | reverse complement strand
CGGGGGGTGCGCTGGTACCAGAAGTGGCGGCCCCGCAGGTAGTTGTGATGGGCGGCGGGGTCGGGGGTGTGGCGGACAAAAACAGGTTCGACGGACTCGCCGGCCAGGCGCTCCTTGAGGTGGCCGGTGATGTCCCTGGCGATGGTTTTTTGCAGTTCGTATAGCCCTTCCATGCCCTGGATCCGGTATTGATTGGCGAAGATGACGCTCTGGTCCCGGGTGTCCACGATCTCGATGTGGACCGACAGGTTTTGCTGGACTACATCCACCTTGCCCTTGGCCACGGCCCGGACGTCGTAGTGGCGCTTCACATCTTCCACGCTGGGCTGGCTGGCCCCGTAGCGCTCCATCAGGCTCATAAAGGAGGTCACCCGCAGGTCGGGGA
This sequence comes from uncultured bacterium, assembly GCA_965533275.1. Lineage (GTDB taxonomy): Bacteria > Acidobacteriota > Aminicenantia > Aminicenantales > Aminicenantaceae > JAUXEH01. The sequence continues at coordinate 30,175 of CBESWG010000037.1, read as the reverse complement.
TCTGCTGCAGGCTGGTGATGACGGTCTCCGGGATGCCGGTGCTCAACCAGGCCACGCTTTCGTCGTCGCTCTGGTTCACAAAGGGCAGGATGGCCAGGGAATCGATGGTGTCGGAGGGGGCACGGAAGATCAGCAGTGCCGCGACCGCCAGGACGGCCGCGAGGCCTACGGCGATGAGCCCGATCTTCTTCGCAGTCGAACTGGATTTTTTTGCCTTGGATTCCAAGTAGACCTCGGAGGAGGCGGAAGGGTGAAGGCCGCTCGTTTCCTCCCTTTTCCCAAGCGCTTTGAGGTCGACCTGCAGGTCCACGACGTTCTGATACCGTTCCTCCGGGACTTTGGCCAGGGCTTTGGTTAGAATTCGCTCCAGCTCCAGCGGGACTCCGGTTCTGAGGCCGGTGACGGGATCCGGGGTTTGGTTCTGGATGGCGTACATGATGGCCTGGTGGTGTTCGCCCTTGAAGGGCAGTCGGCCGGTGATCATTTCATAGAGGATGACACCCAGGGACCAGATGTCGGACCGGTGATCCGCCTCTTTGCCGGATGCCTGTTCGGGAGACATGTAGGCCGCGGTCCCCATTGTGGAGCCCTCCCGGGTCAAGCGGGTCGTGCCCCTGAGCTTGGCCAGGCCGAAATCGAGGATCTTGACTACACCCTCATCCGTGATGATGATGTTGGCCGGTTTGATGTCCCGGTGGACGATCTCCTTTTCTTGGGCCTTTTTGAGGCCCTCCGCGATCTGGAGGGCGATGCCTACTGCCTCTTCCAGGGGTAGGGGCCCCCGGTCGATCTTGTCTTTCAGGGTTTCGCCCTCCACGTACTCCATCGCGATATAGGTCCGGTCCTGGTGTTCGTTGATCTCATAGATGGTGACGATGTTGGTGTGGTTGAGTGCGGCGGCGGCCTGCGCCTCGTGCATGAATCGCTCGCGGACCTCCGGGAGGTGGGTCAGCTCCGGAGGCAGGAACTTGAGGGCGGCCGTTCTCTTCAGCTGGGTGTCTTCGGCCTGAAAGACCACACCCATCCCTCCTCTGCCCAGTTCCTCCAAGATTCGGTATCTTCCTCCCAGAGTGATCCCGTTCTTAAGGCTTTCGATGGGTGTAAGGGTTCTTGTGTGGTTGCTTCCCTTGGGGGATTTTAATGGTCCTCCACATTTGCCGCAGTAGTGCGTATCCCCGGGATTCTCATGCTGACATTCGGGGCATATGGCTGCCATTTTTTACCTAATATTTGAGATCCGGTAGAGTCTTCTCTTCTACCGATTCAAAATATCTGTTGCTTCAAAGTGAATCTCACCCACTGACAATGCATGATGATTCTATCATCGTAATAACGACCAGGTCAAAGAAGGGCGAATAAAAAAGAATCTTCCGCTGCCGCACGGCCCTATTCTTCTTTTTTGTCAGCCTTGGCGAAGTGGGTCGCGTACCAGTCGATGACCCGGTCCCACTTGTCCTGGTAGGTGGCCTCGTCGGCCGCCGCGCCCAGCCCATGGCCGTCGTTCCAGTAGTTGACCCACACGCACTCCTTGCCCAGGCGGCGCAGAGCATAGTACAGCTCGCGCGTGTTGACACCCGGCACGTTCCAGTCGCCCTCCCCCGTGATCAGGAGATGCGGTGTCGTGATGCGGTCCGCGAACATGACCGCCGAGTGGTTGATGTACTTCAGGGGCGCTTCCCAGAGCGTCCTGCCCAGGCGGTCCTGACCAGCCTCGGCGGCGCCGTAATTGCGGTGCCCGATGCGGGGGCTGTCTCCCAAGAAGCTGATGATGTCGACCTTGCCGGAGATGTTGATGGCGGCTGCGAAACGGTCGGTCTGGGTGATGAGAAGCGAGGTGGCGTAGCCGCCGTAGCTCGTGCCGTGCACCCCGACCTTGTCTTCGTCCACCAGGCCGCGCTCGATCAGGAGGTTGACGGCGCTCGTGACACCCTTGACCCAGGCTTCCCCCGGGTAGCCGATCTCCAGGTCTACGGAGGGCCGCAGCCCGAACCATCCCTGGTTTGTGAAAATGTTCATGTTGGTGTTGAAGCCGTTGTCGAAGAAGCGCTCGTAGACCTCACACACCAGGGGATATTTCTTGCCAGGCTCGTAACCGACCGGATAGTACAGCACGCCGTAGAGCTCCTTGCCGTCCACATCCCGGTAGCGGATGAGCTCGCTGCGGGTGAGCGCCTTTTCCTGAACCCAGGGATTCAGGTCGGTGAGTCTCCTCTTTTCCTTGAAGTCCTTGTCGGTCCGGTAGAGTTCGTTGGGAAGGTCGCCGTCGGAGAGGCTGTAGAAAAAGCGCTCCCCCTCCTTGGACATGCGGAGGCCGCGGTAGAGGTTGCTGTCCTTGATCAAGACCTCCATCTTTTGTTCCATGAGGTCATAGCGGGTGAAGCCGCGCTCCCACTTTTCCCGGGCGGCATACGTGAGATAGAGGAAGCGTCCGTCCGGGGACCACTGCGTCACGGACTGCCGCGGGCTGCTGGGATTGTCCTCGTCCTCCTCCTCAGGGAAGGTGTAGACCATCTCGAGTTCACCGCTCGCCAGGTCGATCAGCCAATAGCCCTTCTTGGTGCCCGCCAGGAGCTTCGTTCCGTCCGGCGACCAGCGCTGCAGGGAGAAGCGGACCTTCTGTGGCTTTTTGTCCTTATCCTCTACTTCTTCTGCATCTTCCTCTTTTTCCTCTTTCTTTTCGCCCGCCTCCTCAGGGGTGACCTTGTCCTTGGTCAGGTTGCGCGGCTCGGCTTCGCCGGCTGTCTGAACGAAGATGTCCCCTTCGTCCGCCCAGGCAAAGGCCGTATTCTCTTCGTTCCACCGCAGGCTCAGCCGTTTCTTGTCCCGCTCGATCAACGCTTTCGGCTCGGCACCCGGTGCGAGGTCCAGCCGGAACAGGGCGTATTCCTGGCCGCCCTGGCGGTAGTAGTTCTGGCCGTACTCGGTCTTTATGGGATATGTCTCCACGTATGCAAGGAACGAATCGTCTTCAGCCAGGCGCACGCTGCTGTAGCGGTTCTCTGGCAGGAGCTCCCGGACCGCACCACTCCCGAGGTCGACCTCGACCGGGACCTGGAGGGACGCCTGGTCACGGAGCACATCCCACTTGAGGAAGGGTTCTCGGGAGTCGTATACGATGATGGGCCCGACCGTGGCCTCCTGGAACATGGCGCGGGATTTTTCTTCCCAGCCCTCGGCCCGCAGGGCCAGCAGGATGCCGCGTCCGTCATTTTTCCAGATCAGGAACGAGTTGGAGGCGATCTGTTTTCCGGTTTTGAGTTTGATCTCCCTCAGCTTCTTCTTCTCACGGTCATAGGTATGGAGTGCAATTCCCTCATCCTTGCGCAGCAGGAAGGCCAGGACCTTCCCATCCGGAGACCAGGTCAGTCCCTGAGCCTGGACCGTGCCCTTGAACAGAGGCTGCATGAGGCCTGTCTCCGTGTCCAGGACCACGAGCTCCGCAGACCTGGGGCTGATGTAGGTGGGATCGCGGTAGCGCTTGTGGTCGGTGCCCAGACGGCCCAGTCGCTGGCTTATGCTGCCGGCGATGTAGCGGCCGTCGTCGGTCACAGCTTGTGAACTGAAAGACTTGACCCGCAGCGAGTCCGCCACGGTGAAGGGCGATTCCTCGCCTAGGGCTAAGACTGGGGATGCCAGGAATACGAGGCACAGTATCCCCATAATTGCACAGACACGGACATGAGGCGATCGAGACATGGGCTTCCTCCTTGGAAAGATAGGAATGGCAATGCTTGAATTGAACAAGAGGCCCCTTTTTTATCAAATATCTACGAGTAATGCAAAAGCCGGAGCTGGTCCGCCCCCATCCAACCACCCCCACCCACCGCTCCCTAGAAGGGAATGGGGACGCGGGGCCAACTTTTCTCTCTACCAATCCACTCCCACTCACCTAAAAGGGATTGGGAATTCATTTGCCTGGGACGGGGCTTTTTGATAAGAATACGGGGAGAGGGTCACGAACTTTTTTCCCGCAGAATACGTTTGAGATTATATATACCTGGAGGGAGTGTACATGGATTCTGATACCGAACCCAAACCCAAAACCAGACCCGGAAGATTGCGCCGCATTCGCAGTTGGCTGTCCCGCCTCTGGGAAGGGCTCCTGCCTGGCCGCCGTACACGGCGGGGGGCTACCGCCGGCATAATCGCCGCGGCCGTGGCATTGGCCGCCTTTTTCGGGATCTTCATGCGCCCGGGCCTGCCCGGCATCCTGGACCCCCTGGCCGGTGTGGTGTTCTATCTGGTCATGGCTGGTCTCATGGGCCTGCTCTTCTGGCTGGTCTACCGGATCCTCCTCATCCTGCCGCTCTTCCTGAGTACTCTGGGTATGCTGGCGTTTGCCGTACTCGTGTACAGCCTCGCCGATGTCGGCGTGGGTTCCCCCCTGAACATCCTGGCCGGGATTGTGTTGGCCGCGGCGGCGGCCTTTCTGGGCGGGGGAGTGGTCCGCCTCTTTTCGCCAGAATTCCGTTCCACCCGTCTTCTGAAGAAGGGATTCCTGATCCTGTGTGTGGCGGCTCCCCTGGTCCTCTTCTCCGCACTCGTGATCTGGATGACGGGCAGGGGCAGCACGGACCATCTGGCGGTGCGGCCCGCTTCTGCCTCCCCGGTGCCAGCACTTTCAGCGCCCGATCCCTCCCTCCCGGGCACCCACAGCGTTCTCTCGCTAACCTATGGGAGCGAGAAGAACAAGAGGCGCCCCGAGTTCGGCGCTGACGCTGCCCTCCAGACCCAGAGCGTGGACGCGACGCCCTTCGTGAAGAACAACAAGGGATGGAAGATCAAGCTACGCCACTGGTACTGGGGCTTCGACTTCACGGAATTCCCGGTCAACGGCACTGTGTGGTACCCGGAGGGCGACGGGCCCTTCCCGCTCGTGCTGATCGTCCACGGCAACCATAAAATGCAGGAATACTCCGATCCCGGCTATGCTTACCTCGGCGAACTCCTGGCCGGCCGGGGCTTCATCTTTGTGTCCGTGGACGAAAACTTCTTCAACGGCGCGTTCATGGGCGGGCTCTCCAGCGAGAACGATGGCCGGGGCTGGATGCTGCTCCAGCACCTCAAAGTCTGGCGAGCCTGGAACCAAGACCCGGACAATCCCTTCTTCGGGAAGGTCGACATGGACCACATCGGTCTGATCGGACATTCCCGGGGAGGGGAGGCCGCCGCCATCGCCGGGGCGTTCAACCGCCTTCCCTATTATCCGGATGACGCCACCGTCGCCTTCGATTTTGATTTCAGCATAAGGGCCATCATCGCCATCGCGCCCTCAGATCAGCAGTACCGGCCCACGGGGCGCCCCACTCCTGTCGAAAACGTGAACTACCTCACGATCCAGGGGGCCCATGACTCCGACGTGTCTGTGTTCGCTGGGGAGCGTCAGTACAACCGCGTACGCTTCACTGATGATGAATACTGGTTCAAGGCCACGCTCTACTCCTACCGCTCCAACCACGGCCAGTTCAACTCGGTGTGGGGGGACAGCGACTGGGGCCGGCCTATGGGCTTCATCCTGAACCGCAAGGCCCTGCTGAGCGGCGAGGAGCAGCGGACCCTGGGGAAGGTCTACATGTCCGCATTCCTGGAGATATGCCTGCACGGCCAGATGGACTACCTTCCCATGTTCCAGGACCACCGACGTGCCGCCGAGTGGCTCCCAGCTGACATCACCCTCAACCGCTTCGAGGATTCCACGTTCCGGCTGGTGTGTGGCTTCGAGGAGGATGTGGATGTGACGACCGGCACCCTGGCGGGGAGCACGATCGAACAGAAGGAACTGGCGGTGTGGCGGGAGGCGGACCTCAAAACCCGCGGCAGCGGCACCAAACAGGACAATGCGGCCTTTGTGGGATGGAGGGGCCCGGCCGAAGACCGCCAGGGAGAGGCGGCCCCGCACTATGCCGTCCATCTCCAGGAGGAGGCCCTCGAGGACCTCCAGCTCTCCGCCGATTCGGTGCTGATGTTCGCACTCACCGATGCGGATGAAAAGGTCCCGGAACCGGAGGAGGAAGAGGATCCGGGGGCTGGATCGAAAGAGGCTGAAGATCAGGAGGAGGGCGATACACTCCAGGCCCAAGCGGAAGAAGCACCCGGGGACGACGATGACGAAGGCGAAGAAGACGAGGAAATACCCAAGCAGCCCCTGGAGCTGAGTGTCGAATTGGTCGACGGCGCCGGGCGGAGTGTGCGCCTGTCCCTGGACCGATTCATGCCGGTCCCGCCCGTGACCAAGAGCCGCTTCCTGAGGACTGGCAATGAGGGCGACCGGATGGGCAAGGCCTATGAGCCCACGCTGCAGACATATCGCCTGCCCCTGCAGGCTTTTGTGGATACAGATCAGGAGTTCGATCCCCGGCACCTCAGGAGCCTCCGGTTCGTGTTTGACAGGGGCCGTGAGGGTGTCCTGGTCCTCGACCGGATCGGTTTCGCCCTGAGCGGGCCGGATCCTGAGCATAGATCAGAAAAGGAGGAGCGATGATGCGGAAAATATCGAGTGCAATGATCTGGGTATTGTGTGCGGTGATCCTGCTTGCGCCGAGCCTCGAGGCCGCGCAGAGGGATCCCTATGCCAAGAAACTCAAGCCCCTGGAGAAGTTCATCCCCGAGGTGATGGCCGATTGGCAGGTCCCCGGCCTGGCCATCTCCATCATCAAGGATGGCCGGTTGATATACGCACGGGGATTCGGCTTCAGCGACTTGGCCGGCAAAAAAGAGGTTACAGCCCGGACGCTGTTCGCCATCGGATCCTGCACCAAGGCGTTTACCGCGACGGCCGTGGGCATGCTGGTGGATGAGGGCAAGGTCGACTGGGACGAGCGTGTGACGACCTATTTGCCGCGCTTCGAGCTCAAGGATGATTTTGCCACGGCCCGGATGACACCCCGCGACCTGCTCTGCCACCGCTCGGGTTTGCCCCGCCATGACCTGATGTGGTACAACTCCGCTGCCACCAGGGAGGAGCTGTTCTCAAGGCTGCGGTATCTGGAGCCGAGCGAGGACTTCCGCACGGTCTATCAGTACCAGAACCTCATGTTCATGACGGCGGGATATCTGGTGGAAAAAATCGCAGGATCGAGCTGGGAAAAATTTATCGAGAACCGCATCTTCTATCCCCTGGGCATGACCGAAAGCAATTTTTCCGTCGAGGACTCTCAGCGGGCGCCCGATTTTGCACTCCCCTACGTGTTGCAGGACGAGGAAGTGACGCTCATCCCATTCCGCAACATCGATACGATCGGACCGGCTGGATCGATCAACTCCCACGTGACGGACATGGCCAACTGGGTCCTCCTGAACCTGAGCAAGGGGAAATTCGGCGAGCAATCAATCGTATCCGAGGGGAGCCTGCTGGAGATCCACTCTCCTCAGATGATCTCGGGCCGCAGCCTCCGCTACGATGAGGTCTTCTATTCCCTCTACGGGATGGGGTGGGGAATGACCTCCTACCGGGGGCATGTGCTGCTCTCCCACGGAGGCGGGATCGATGGCTTTACGGCCTTGGTCTCTCTGATGCCCAGGGACGACATGGGGCTCGTGATCCTGACGAATCTTGGGGGCTCTCCGACCACCCAGGCCGTCATGTATCAGGTCTATGACCGCCTCCTGGACCTCGATCCCGTGGACTGGAACGCACGCTTCATCAAGCAGCGGGCAGAGGGGGAAGAAGAGGCGGCGAAGGCCAAAGAGAAGGAGGACGAGGACCGGGTTCCCGATACGCGGACGAGCCTGGCCCTTGAGGCCTATGCCGGAGACTACTCCCATCCCGGGTACGGCGTGCTCAAGATCACGCACACGGGGGACGTCCTGGAGATGAGCTACAACGACATCGCCTACCAGTTGCAGCACTATCACTTCGATGTATTCGAGATGGAGAACGAGCTGATGGGCATGACACAGAAGCTCTCCTTTGCGCTCGACCTCAAGGGGAATGTGGCTTCGATCTCAGTGCCTATAGAATCGGCCGTGGATCCGATCGTCTTCGAGAGGATGCCCGAGGGGAAGATGCGCGAGCGGGCCTTCCTGGAGCAGTTCACGGGCGATTATCTGATGGATCAGGTGACGTTCACGTTTCACATCAAGGGAGGGGACACCCTCTATGTCCTGGTCCCCGGGCAGCCCGAGTACGAGCTGGTCCCGTACAAGGGGACCCAGTTCACGCTGGAGGGAGTGCCCGGTGTCACCATAGAGTTCATCCGGGATGAGGCCGGAACAGTGACCGAGGCCAAGGTCACACAGCCCGAGGGCGTGTTTACGGCCAGGAAAAAATAGACAGACACCGGTCCCTGCAGATGAAAAAGTGTAGGGAGGGAGTGTCGATTTACAGAAATGAACGGGAGGCTGCCCTCATGCCTTGGCTTTGACCCGGTAGAGGACCTCTCCGAGGTATCCACCGTCGTTGATCAGCGCAATGTACATCCCCGGCTGGAAATAGGCTCTTCTGCTGAGCATCGGCCCTGACAAGTTGCTCAGGACATCGCTGGCTTCCCAGTCTCCTTTGCGGTCCGTCAGCAGGATGGGTTCCTTCTCGGTGATCAGTTTCTCAAGGATCTCTTTTAAGCTCACTGTTTCCTCTCTTCCGATAGCTTCCAATCGCGTCTCCAGATAATATATACGTAATCGGCTGCCGGAAAGTTGCCATTTATTTTGGGAAACATGTCCCTGAACCTTGGGTTGGGAGTTTGCGTACATAGAGATGGAGCAACAATTATTTTTCTCAGGAGGGATGATCCATGAAACGATCCATCCGAAAAATCAGTGTCCTACTGGCCGCCTGGTCCGCGCTGCTGCTGGTCCTCGTGCCCGTGGCTTCGGTCTTTGCACAGGTGGGTGGGGCTAAGGCGGCGTATGGCGAACTGCTGGGCGACTATGAATTCGACCTGGCTGATATGGGAATGGGCGTCGTGGTCATCAACGTCTATGCTGAAGGCGATTCCCTGTGGGTGTGGCCAGAGACCTCCACCGAACCGGCGGAGTTGAGTGCCGTGGAGGGCGAGAAGTACAAATTCTTCATCGAGGACCCCGAAGAGGGCCGCTATGAGATCAGCTTCCTCAAGGGTGAGGACGGCAAATACACCAAGTGCCACGTGGTGAACGAGGGCATGGGCATGGACGCCACCGGCACCAAGACTAAAAAGTAGTCCCGGACATATCCCGGATCAGTTCGAAGGTTTTTTCGACACCTATCACCTCGACTGCCTCGGTCGCCAACCGGGCGCCGTACGCCGCTGCGGTGAAAGCATCGTCCCCGGCCCTGAGCCGGGCCACCGTGGCCGCGCACAGGACATCCCCGCAGCCTGTGGTGTCGGCCACGCGCTCGGCCTTCCGCGTGGGGATCAGTTCCGACCTCCCCTCTGCCAGCACCTGGACTCCCTCGCGGCCCCGAGTGACAAAGACCGACCGGGTGCCTCTTCCCAGTGCCAGGGAAGCGAGCCGCTCCAGGTCGTCATCTTCCAGTGGATGCCCCGGTTTCCCCAGCAGGGAAGCCACCTCGGCGGCATTGGCCTGGACATAGTCAACACCCGCTGTCCATTCGAGCCAGTCCGGGACCTGAAGATAGTCTCGCGGGATGTTCAGCCCCTTGGACAGGGGAAGGCTGTGGATGTCCAGCCAGATGGGGCAGCCGGCGGATTCCACGACACTCCTCCAGTCCTCCAATGAGATGTCGTAGCCGGAATTGATGACAAAGATGATGAAATCCAGCTTGGGCAGGTCCAAAAGCAGCCTCTTGGGATCGAGTGCGGGCACAACGGATTCCAGCACCTCCTGTCGTTCGCCCTGTTCGGGGTAGTGCAGGCGGACCCTGTTCCCGGGCCCGGGGACCCTGGTCCAGGTGTCCGTGTGCAGCGATGCCCAGCCCTGCGTAGAGGCCTCGATCAGGGGGAGGAGGTCCTCTCCGACGTTGGTGTAGAGGGCGACCTCCTGGCCCAGACCGCAAAGAGCCGCCGCCTGATACAGGATCCCCCCCAGGCCCTCGATGGCATCTCCCGAATCGGAGGAGATGAAGTCATAGGTGATGGTGCCCAGCAGCCCGATCTTTGAGGCCATGTTTTCCGTGAGACCTAGTACTCGTCCCAGGCCTTGACGGCCAGGTCATCCCGGCTGAAGCGGGAGATGGCATCGATAAACCGCTCGGCGAACTGCAGGTTGGTGATGAGCGGGATGTTGAAGTCCACGGCCTTGCGCCGGATGATGTAGTCGTTGGTGAGCTCCACTTCCTCATGGCTCTTGGGGATGTTGATGATGAGGTCGAGCTTGCGTTCCTCGATATAGGTCAGGATGTTCGGCTCCCTCTTTTCCAGGGGCCAGTGCAGGACCTCGGAGGGGATGTGGTTGTACTTCAGGAAATCCGACGTCCCTCGTGTCGCATAGAGCCTGAAGCCCAGATCATGCAGCCGCTTCGCGTCGGGCAGGAAGAGGGCCTTGCTCTCGAAAGGCCCGGTGGAGAGCAGTATGTTCTTCTCCGGGTATTCGAATCCCACGGAGAGGAGTGCCAGCAGGAACGCCTCTTCGAAATTGTCTCCGATGCAGGCCACCTCGCCCGTCGACGCCATCTCCACGCTCAGCACCGGGTCTGCGCCCTTGATGCGTGTGAACGAGAACTGCGGCGCCTTGACCCCCACGTAGTCGAGCTCGAAGCAGGATTTGTCGATCGGCGGCATGTCAATCCCCATGATGAGCTTGGTGGCCAGGTCAATGAAATTGAGTTTGAAGATCTTGGAAACGAACGGGAACGAACGTGAGGCCCGCAGGTTGCATTCGATCACCTTAACCGCGTTCCCTTTGGCGATGAACTGGATGTTGAAGGGTCCGTTGATCTCGAGTGCCCGGGCGATCTCGCGGCCGATCTTCTTCATGCGCCGTGTGGTCTCCAGGTATGTGCGCTGGGGGGGGAGGACCATGGTTGCATCACCCGAATGCACGCCGGCGTTTTCAACGTGTTCTGTGATGGCATAGACAAAGAGTTCGCCGTTCTTGGCCACCGCATCCAGCTCGATCTCCTTGGCGTTTTCGATGAACTTGCTGATGACCACGGGATATTCGCGGCTGACCTCAGAGGCCTTGCTCAGGTAACTCTTGAGTTCCCCGTCGTTCAGGGCCACGGACATGGCCGCCCCGCTCAACACATAACTGGGCCTGATCAGCACCGGGTAGCCCACGCTGTTGGCAAAGGCCTGGGCCTCTTCCAGGTCGGTCAGTTCCTTCCAGTCGGGCTGATCCACGCCCAGTTCATCCAGGAGGGCCGAAAATTTGTGCCGGTTTTCTGCGCTGTCGATGCTCTCCGGAGAGGTGCCCAGGACATTCAGGCCGTAATCCATGCATTTCATTGCCAGGTTGTTGGGGATCTGCCCTCCCATCGAGATGATGATCCCGAGCGGGTTCTCCTTCTCGTAGATGTCCGCCACGGTCTCGAAGCTCAGTTCGTCGAAGTACAGCTTGTCGCAGATGTCGTAGTCTGTGCTCACGGTCTCCGGATTGTAGTTGATCATGAGGGTCCGGTAGCCCAGGTCGCGCAGGGTCAGCACGGCGTTGACGCAGCACCAGTCGAACTCCACCGAGGAGCCGATGCGGTAGGATCCCGAGCCCAGCACGATCACCTTGTTGGAGTCATCAAAAGTGATGTCGTCTTCGGTGGCGCTGTAGGTCAAGTACAGGTAGTTTGTCTGGGCCGGGTACTCCGCCCCCAGCGTGTCGATCTGTTTGACGAAGGGGACAATGCCAGCGTCCCTTCGGCGCGCCCTCACCTCAAGTTTTTCGCACCCCAGTGACAGGGAGATCTGTTTGTCGGAAAAACCCAGGCGCTTGGCAGAACGGAGGAGGTCCTCAGGAAGATCGCTGCAGGAGTGGCCGCGGAGTTCCTTTTCCTTGTTTACGATGTTGCGGATCTTGTGGAGGAACCAGCGGTCGATCTGCGTCAGATCGTGGATGCGGTCGATGTCGTTGAAGTCCCGCACGGCCTCGGCCACGGCAAAAACGCGCAGGTCTGTTGGGTTCTTCAGCTCCTTCTCCAGGTCCGGGAAAGTGATATCGTTGCACACCACGCCGTACATCCCCACCTGGAGCATGCGGATGGCCTTCTGGAGCGCCTCCTCGAAGGTGCGGCCGATGGACATGACCTCGCCCACACTCTTCATCTCGCTGCCGATCTTCTTGGAGGCCCGCTTGAACTTGATGAGGTCCCAGCGGGGGATCTTGACCACCACATAGTCCAGAGCGGGCTCGAAACAGGCCATGGTCTTCTTCGTGATCGAGTTGGGCAGCTCGGTCAGCGAGTACCCCAGTGCCAGCTTGGCCGCGATGTGCGCCAGGGGATACCCCGTGGCTTTGGAGGCCAGGGCCGAGCTGCGGGACAGCCTCGGATTGACCTCGATGATGCGGTAGTCGTCGCTCTCCTTGTCCAGCCCGAACTGGATGTTGCATTCGCCCACGATCCCTAGGTGGCGGATGACGCGTATGGAGATGTCGCGCAGCTTGTGGTACTCGTGATTGCTGAGGGTCTGGGACGGGGCCACCACGATGCTCTCGCCGGTATGGATCCCCATGGGATCGAAGTTCTCCATGTTGCAGACGGTCACGCAGTTATCGTAACAGTCGCGTACCACCTCATATTCGATCTCTTTCCAGCCCTTCAGGTATTCCTCCACCAGGATCTGGTTGGTGAAGGCGAAGGCCTTGCGCGCCTGTGCCAGGAGCTCCTCATCCGAGAAGGAGAGCCCCGAACCCAGGCCTCCCAGGGCATAGGCCACCCGGGCCATGACCGGATATCCGATCTTATGCGCCGCTTCCACCGCCTCTTCGGGTGAGTGGACGGCCACGCTGCGCGGAGTCTTGAGCCCGATTTCGTTCAGGCGGTCCACGAAGTGCTGGCGGTCCTCACAGTCGATGATGGCCTGGACCGAGGTCCCCAGCACGCGGACGCCGTATTTTTCCAGCACCCCCTTTGCGTGCAGTTCCACGCCGCAGTTGAGCGCGGTCTGCCCTCCGAAGCCGAGCAGGATTCCGTCAGGCCGTTCCTTGGCTATGATCTTTTCCACGAAAAAGGGTGTGAGCGGCTGGAAATATATCTTGTCCGCCAGCGAGTCTGAGGTCTGGATGGTGGCGATGTTGGGATTGATGAGTACGACCTTGATGCCTTCCTCGCGCAGGGCTTTTATGGCCTGGCTCCCGGAGTAGTCAAACTCGCCGGCCTGGCCGATGCGCAGGGCACCACTCCCCAGCAGAATGACCTTTTCCGGCTTGTTCATTTCTTGATCTTCTCCAGGAACAGATCGAACAGGAAGGTGGTGTCCACCGGTCCCGGAGTGTGTTCGGGGTGGAACTGGACCGACATGAAGGGTTTCTCCAGGTGCCGGATGCCCTCGTTGGTGTCGTCATTGACGTTCGTAAACCACGGCTCCCAGCCCTCGGGCAGTGAGCCCGTGTCTACCGCATACCCGTGGTTCTGGGAGGTGATATAGCAGCGCTTGGTCCCTTCCTTGAGGCAGGGCTGGTTCTGGCTGCGGTGCCCGTACTTGAGCTTGTAGGTGTCGGCCCCGGCCGCCAGGGCCAGGATCTGGTTGCCCAGGCAGATGCCGAAGGTGGGCACCCTCTGATCCAGGCATCTCTGGACCGAGGCCACGGTCTCGGCACACATCTTGGGATCACCCGGCCCGTTGGAGATCAGGACCCCAGCATAGTCCAGGGAGGAAAAGTCGAAGTCGCAGGGCACACGCATCACACGGCAGCCCCTCCGGATGAGGGAGCGCAGGATGTTGGACTTGGCCCCGCAGTCGATGACCACGATCCCGGGGCCGCCCTTTTCGTTGTAGACCGCGGGCTCCTTGATCGAGACCCTGGTGATCAGGTTCTCCTGGTTGGGGTCGAAGAACTCGACATCCTCTCCCTTTTCGAACACCACCTTGCCCAGCATGGTCCCGTTTTCCCGCAGGCGTTTGGTGAGGGCGCGGGTGTCGATCCCGGTGAGCGCCGGGACGTTCTCGGACTTGAGCCAGTCGCCCAGGCTCTGTTCGGCGTTCCAGTGGCTGTAGTCCCGCGAATAGTCGGAGACGATGAGAGCGGTGATGTGGATGTGTTCCGACTCGAAGCTGGCCGGCAGCCCGTATTCACTCGTCCTGGCCGGCACGCCGTAATTCCCTATCAGCGGGTAGGTGAGGGTGAGGATCTGGCCGGCGTAGGAGGGATCGGTGAGCGATTCCACATAACCCACCATTCCGGTGTTGAAGACCACTTCGCCGGCCACGGATGATTCGGCGCCGAATGAAAATCCCCTGAATTCTGTGCCGTCCTCAAGGACCAGGATGGCTTCCGTCATGGTATCATATCGCCCAAGTTTTTAAGACTTATAGCACAGGTCGGTAAAGAAAGAAAGGAGAAACTGCCTCCCAGGCGGAATCGGAGAAAAATCAACCGCTCGTCAATGTTTCAGGGCGTGTTTCTCGAACCAGGCCCGTAGGTAGAGCTGGCGCATCAGGCGGTGGGTCGGGCGGCGGAAGCCATGGTATTCGTCGGGCATCCGCACCAGTACGGTGTCCACCTTGTTGATCTTGAGGGCGCGGAAGTATTCCTCGCTCTGGCTGATCCGGCAGCGCAGGTCGTTCTCACCGGTCATGACCATGGTGGGGGTTGTGACATTGCCCACATAGTGCAGGGGCGAGCGCACGGCGTAGGTCAGGGGATCCTCCCAGGGGTATTCCCGGAATCCCCGGTGAAAGTGATACCCGTCCGTCGTGCCCACGAAGGAGTACCAGTTGATGACCGGAGCCATGGAGACGGCTGCCTGGAAGCGATCCGTGTGGCCTACGATCCAGGCCGTGAGGCATCCTCCGCCGCTGGAACCGCACACGAACAGGTTGTCCGTGTCGATGAAGCCCTTGGCGATCACGGTGTCGACACCGGCCATGAGGTCGTCGTAGTCCTTTCCCGGGTAGGCATACTGGATCCCGTCCACGAAATCCTGGCCATAGCCGGTGCTCCCCCGCGGGTTCATGTAGAAGACCGCATATCCCAGGGCGGCGAAATTCTGAAAGGACCAGTTGAAGCCCACCGAGTACATGGCCTGCGGACCTCCGTGGATCCAGAGGAGCAGGGGATACTTACGGGAGGGATCGAATCCCGGAGGCCGGATCAGCCAGCCCTGGAGGTCCAGCCCGTCCGGGGAAGTGAACCACAGCTCCTCGAACTGCCCGAGGGTTCTTCCGCCCAGGATGTCTTCGTTCACGTCCACCAGCGTCCGGATGCGGCCGGGATCTTCCAGATCGAAGGTCGCCAGCACGCCGGGAGTGTGGGGATCGGAGTAGCGCGTGGCCGCCCGGCCGTTCCGCGCCAGCGACAGACCGGACAACGTGTGGCTCCCGTCCGTGATCTTCCGGATCTCCCCGGACAGGGACACGCAATAGAGGTTTGAAGTTCCCTTTTCAGACATCAGGTAGTAGACTCCCCGGCTCTTTTGGTCCCACATCACATTGGAGGGAGTGTTGAGCAACCCTCCTGCGAGGAGCTTCTTCTGCCCCCCCTGGGTGTCCATGAGATAGAGGTCGAGGAAGGTGTGGGATTTCCTCTTTTCGTTGAATCCCATGTAGACCAGCCATTTCCCGTCCGGGGAGGCGAGCGCGTTGCGGTCCGGCCCGTAGCGGTCGGTCAGGGAGGAGATCTTCAGCGTCTCGAGATCGACGGCATAGACCTCTGAATCTCCGTTCATGTAGTCGATCTCCGGCTTGCGCACGGCGCTGAAGAAGATGGTCCGGCCGTCGGCCGACCACTCGGCCTGGACCGGATGCCGGGGGGACTGCTGCATGGGATAGTGAAGGTTGGGGCCGGAGGTGACCTGGCGGGGCGATCCGCCCAGCTCTGCGTCTAGAACGAAAATATGCTCACATCCCCTGGGGATGAAGCCGCGGCCGTCGTTCTGCCAGGAGATGCGGTCGATGAGCACGGCCGGTGCCGCCCACTGTGCACCCCGGGGTCTGGCGGGCATGTCGATCGCCAGGATGGGTGTGGTGTCCGGGATGAAGAGGGAAAAGGCCAGCCTTTTCCCGTCCGGCGCCCAGCGCATTCCCCGCGGCGATCGCTCCAGATGTGTGAGCTGGGCCACCTCCCTTGTGTCGGGCCACAGGATATGGATCTGGGTGGTCCCGTCCCGGTCGGAAAGGAAGGCGATCTTGGTGCCGTCCGGCGACCAGATGGGAGAGGAGTCCCGCCAGTTCCCATGGGTCAGCTCTCTGAGCCGCTTGCCTTCCGCGTCCACGATCCACAGGTTGCTGCGTGAGCGGTCGTTGGCCTTGTCGATGCTCGAGCGGGAGAATATGATCAGCGTGCCGTCCGGCGAGATCACCGGGCTGCCCAGCGACTCCATCTCGAAGAAGGTTTCCGTATCCAGCAGGGTATTGTTTTCCTCCGCGGCCTGCAGGGTCCCTGTTCCGGTCATCCAAAGCCAGATACAGACTGCCAAAATGCCTGTCCTTGTGAAAACGAATACTCTTGATCTCATGGGTCCTCCTCTGATCTCTATCTGGGAATGCGTGCACGCCCCGGGGCGAGGGATCGACGGATCTCCTGTCTCGGCTGCAACGATTCCTCTCTCCTTGGGCTATACAAAACGAAAGATATCACAGCGAAAACCGAATCGTCAACGCGGGGTGTATCTGCTACAATGGATACCTGAAGCTGGTCATGCCACAACCTCAGGATCCTTCACTCCTCGAGCCCCCCGCACCCGATTCTGGAGGCCGCCTGGCGATGTTTGTCCTGTTCAGATTCCATGTCAGGGTAGGGGCACGGCTGGCCCTGCGCCGGCTGGCTCCTGTGGCGGCCGTTTTCCTGGCACTCTACGTGATCCTGCGCCCGGAATTCTTCGCCGCACTCATCGCCGCGTTGGGGCGCGGCAGCGGCTGGATCCAGGGGATTTTTTCTGCAGTGTTGGTTCTCCTGTTCGCATCCCTTGCCGCTGCCTGTAGGAGCGCAGAGGAGGACGTGTTCTCCGGAGACGATGGGAGGCCAGGCCCTCTCCTGGATGTCCGTCGGCGGCCCAACCTCTTCGTCAAACCAGTGGGATATCGAGGGATCGAACAGATCCAGGACTGGGGCGCTCTCGTGCACGGTTTTCCTCCGTGCCCGTAATTATACGGGAATCCGAGGATTTGACAAAACCGCCACCTGCAGGATCTTTCCGATCCAGGCGCGGGCTACGCCCCGCTGCCGCTACTCATACCTCAGCGACTTGATCGGGTTGGCCATGGCCGCCTTGATCGCCTGGAATCCCACGGTCAGCCAGGCGATGAGCAGGGACAGCACCGCCGCCAGCAGGAACCAGATCAGCTGAGGGAGCAAGGGGATTCGGTAGGCGAATCCCTGCAGCCAGCTGCTCATGGCCCAATAGGCCGCCGGCCAGGCCAGCAGGTTGGCCGCCAGGACCCAGAGGGTGAACTCCTTGGAGAGGAGCAGGACGATCCCCGAAGAAGAGGCGCCCATGACCTTCCGGATCCCGATCTCCTTGGTACGCTGCTCGGCGGCGAAGGCCGCCAGCCCGAAGAGCCCCAGGCAGGCGATGAACACGGCCAAGCCGCTCAGGTAGCCGAACAGCTGCCTCTGCCGCTCCTCGGAACGGTAGCGCCGTTCGAAGATGGTGTCGAGGAAGAAGTGTTCGAAGGGCAGCTGAGGATAGAGGCGCTTCCAGGCGCTCTCGATAAAAGACAGGGTCCCCGGGATATCTTCGGTCTGCAGCTTCACGGAGACATATCGATTGTTGCGGGTACTCAGGTACAGTTTCATGGGCCGGATCGAATTCCGCAGAGAGGTGAAGTGGAAGTCTTTGATCACTCCGATGACCGTGTTGTAGATCTTCCGATCCCCGTAGACCTGGATGACCTTCTTGCCCACAGGATCGCTCCAGCCGAACCTCCGGACCGCCTCTTCGTTGATCAGCAGGGACCGGGGAGCTCCCTCACTGCCTCCGCGGGCATCGGTGGGAAACTTCGGGGAGAAGTTGCGGCCGGCCACGAGTTCGATCTCATAGGTGTTCAGGAAGTCATAGTCGACACGGTTGTGCATGATCTCTGTCATCTCATCCGGGTTCGCTCCTTCCCAGGTCACGTTGTTGTACATGCCGATGGAGCTGGGCAGCTGCAGGGAACCGCACACGCCTCCGATGTGGGGATTCTGCAGGAGCTCAGCCCTGAGCGGTTCGAGGTTCTGGGCCGTCTCGCCGGTCTGGCTGCGGATCACCACGATTTGGTCCTTCTCGAAGCCGAGGTCCTTGCTGTGGATATACCGAAGTTGGCGCCCGAAGATCAGAGTGGAGATGATCAGGATGATGGAGATGCTGAACTGGGCCACGACCAGGATCTTGCGGAAGAGAGCGCCACGGGCCCCGGAGGCGGGGCTGCCCTTCAGGACCTGGACCGGCTGCATCCCGGACAGGAACAGCGAGGGATAGCTCCCCGATACGATCCCGGTGAGCACCGCGATGGCCAGCAGGATCAGGATCACACTCGAACGTCCGAGATCCGCGATCGAGACGAACTGCCCGGTCAGCCGGTTCAGCAGAGGGATGCAGGGGAGGACGAGCAGGACCGCCAGCAGCATGGAGACGCCAGAGTAGATCATGCTCTCTCCGATGAACTGGCGGATCAGCTGTTTCCGGGCCGCCCCCACCACCTTGCGGAGCCCCACCTCCTTGGCACGTTTGGCGGAGCGGGCGGTGGACAGGTTCATGAAGTTAATGCATGCTGTCAGGAGGACCAGGATCCCGCTGGCCAGGAAAATGTACAGGGTCCGGATGTCTCCGGTATCGTTGGCCGCGGAATAGAGGTGTGACCTCGCCAGCTGTTCGAGCCGCAGCACGCGTTTGTCTTCTTCGCTGATGTGGCGGCTGAAGACTCCCATGATCTTCTGTTCCATCTCCGTGACTGAATGGCTTTCCGGGAACATGATATAAGATGTGATCTGCTGGCTGATCCAGTTCTGGAGGAAGCTGTTTGCATTGGGCATCACCTCGTTAATAGTCCGGAAGGAGACCAGGATGTCCGGTGCGATGTTGGTGGTGGGAGGATGATCCCGGATGACACCCGTCACCGTGACATCGATCGGCCCTCCGAAATCCATGGCCAGTGTTCGGCCCAGGGGATCTTCCCGCCCGAAGTATTTTTCCGCGATTTCCTCGGTGACGACCGCCGAGAGAGCATCGGCCAGGACTCTGTCCGGGTCTCCGGAGACCAGAGGAAAACTGAACATCCGGAGTACCCCGGGATCGGTGAAGACCACATCCTCCTCGTAGAAGGTGTGCTCTCCCCGGGAGACCAGGAATCGCCCCGGGGAGTACAGGCGCGCGAAATCGACCACCTCGGGAAGCTCCTGTGCGAGGGCCTCGGAGAGAGGGACCGGGGAGGAGTTTGCCAGGAACACCCGGTCTCCCAGATTCTGCTCCACGAGGATGCGGTAGATGCGCTCTGAATTCACGTGATGGTCTTCGTAGCGGAACTCATACTGCACAAAAAGCAGGATGAGGATGAAGCAGGCCATGCCCACGGACAGGCCGGCCAGGTTGAGGAATGAATAGCCCTTGTGTTTTCTGAGGTTCCTCAAAGTGGTTTTGAGGTAGTTTTGAAACATGATAAAGCTCCATAGGATGGGTTGGGTCAGGATCCGGGGCAGGGATATCAGGAACTGCCACCAGTACCAGGCATCCGCTGCCAGGCATCCCCGTTCGGCGTGGACGCTGTTGTAGATCTCGTCAAAATCTCCGCCGAGATACGGGCGTTCATCGTCTGGCAGGAACCGCCCCAGTATCCATCGGGGGATCAGGGGTGGACGGTGGAACGGCTTTTTTTGGATCATGGCCTGCCTATTTCTCTCCCGCGGCCAGGCCGGTCAGGCCTTCCCAGAGGGCATCCTGGACCTTCTTCAGCTCTGTCAGCGAGTCCTTTCCCTGCCTGGTGAGGAGATAGAACTTGATGGCCTTGCCGCCGCGCCGCGCGGTGGGCTGGCCGATCCGGGTCTCCAGGAAGCCCAGTCGGCTGAGCCGGTCCAGGGGGACATAGACGTTGCCCACGGACCAGGCTCGGCCGGTCGTGTGTGTCAGCTGTTCCCTGATGTTGACCAGGCTGGCGGACTCTCCGAGCCGGAAGACGGTCAGCAGGATCAGCTCCTCTTTGCGGGTCAGATATTTCATCATGCTGTTTTTCCTGATATCTTTTATGAAATAAAAGTTATCTACTTGTAATACGCTGGAACGGCGAAAAAGGTTCACAAAATGCACTCTATTCTGATTTTATTTTCGTGGAGACACTCCGTTCGAGGTCATGACGCCTGACCGGACTATCGGATTTGACATTTCCAGGGCGTTGTTTCATCTTACCCATTCTCAGCATGCAGGAAACCATCTCCTTTCTGACAGACTCCGGGATCGAGCTCTGCGGCATCCTGTCTGGCCCCGCTCCCTGTTCCCGGAATCCTGTCGCCGTGCTCTGCCACGGATTTTCAACCGGCAAACACAGTCGTACCGGGGTGGCGCTCGAGGGGATTCTCAACGAAGCCGGAGTGGCCGCGTTCCGCTTTGATCTTTTCGGACACGGTGATAGCGGGGGGGATATCGCGGATCTCACGATATCCGAGGCGGTTGATGATGTCCTGAGCGCACTCGAGCTCGTCCGCAGACGGGGATACGGGCGGTTGGGACTCATGGGATCGAGTTTCGGGGGAATGGCCTCTGTGCTGGCGGCCCCTGCCTCGCCGGACCTCCGCTGCCTGGCCTTGAAGTCCCCGGTCTCCGACTACCTGGGGCGGCTGATCGCGGATCGGGACCGGAAGAGCCTGAAGGAATGGCGCGATCGCGGTTTTCTGACACTCACCGATGACGAGGGCCGGAGCCTGCGTCTCAATTTTTCCTTTTATGAGGATGCAGAGACTGCCCGGGGCTATGAGTCCGCTCCCGGCATCAAGGTCCCCACTCTTATTGTGCATGGCGAGGCGGATGAGACCGTGCCCGTGATGCAGAGCCGAAGGCTTGTGGCGCTGCTGCCCCAGGGAGAGCTCGAGGTCCTGGCTGGGGCAGACCACCGCTACTCCCGCAAGATGGATTTCGATCACATGCTGAGACGGATTTCCGGATTCCTCATAGACCACCTGGGAGGGAGAGAGGATGAGGAGTATCGGGACCCGGTGAAAGAGGGCTGGGATAGATCTTAGGGGAGGGACTATTTGGCCTGGATCAGCGCACGGCTTCGACCGCATCGATACCCATCCGGGAATCGGCGCCCTCATTGCGGTCCACCCCGGCTTGTGCGGGACGCCTCGGGTTGGTGAACACGATGCGGATGGCGGAGGCCCGCCGGACCTCTCCCAGATCGAATCGTTGCGAGCCGCTCACTCCGGCACCAGAGCCGATCGCCTCCCATTCACCACGGTCTGTCCGGGCGTAGACATAGTAGTTTTTAAGCATGTTGGGGAGTCCCTGCCCTTGGCGTCTGGCATACACAACGATGTCGTCACCGGCTTTGTTGGTCACGGCCAGCTCCAGGTCCAGGAAGCCGTATATGTGGACCTGAGCGAACTGGCCGTCCGGTCTGCCGAGGGCCAGTTCCGGATTGGAGACGTTCTGGGTCTCGGAGAGGACCTGAGTCGCGTAGAGGGCACTCGTGCCTTGGGAATCCCGGGTGTCCTGTTGGACCGCTGGCCTTCCGGCCACTGTGACCCGGGGAGACGAGCTTTTCGATCCAGGCGTCACTGCCGCGCTGCCAGGGGACCGTGATGCTGCTGTCTTGCCGGGGGGCTGTTGGGGGGATCGAACGCTCACGGACGGGGCTAGCTCCTTCCCTGCCAGGTCGGCGTTGGTCACAACCTTGACGGTCTTGCCTTTGTTCTGGGCCCTGCGCTTCTTCTCCTTCTGGGCCAGCTCATACAGGCTCTGGGCCGAGAGCAGGGAGGTGCACAGGACGAAAAGCAGGCAGAGATACCAGGTCTTCCTCATCGGTTGGCTCCCTTCTAATATAGTTGAATATGCGCAGAAGTCAAACCCTCAGATAGCCCGGACACTTCCCACGTCGTACATTTTGTTTCTCCTTGGGGGACACCCGGGCCTAAGTGTCCGTTTTTCCGCAGTCTCAGCGGATGAAAAAGGCCCGAGATGCGGTGGACACGGCTCCGGTGAGGCCCTCCTCGGCGGTGAAAATGAGGGAGTACTGACCGTCTTCCAGGCCCGGCAGGGTTAGTTCCAGCAGAAGGATGTCCGTGGGCCCCTGCTGCTCTGAATCCAACACCGCAAAGGAGAGGGGAGATTCCAGGCCGCTCGACTCGTCCTTGAGGAGCACAGAAAGCCAGGTCTCCGGCTCAGGGACGGCCGTATTGATGCTCCGGACCACAGCCAGTAGGCTCCGGGTCCCCTGCGCCAGGTCTCCCATGAGCGGGAGCCAGCGGTTGGACAGGAACGGGTAGAATTCGGACAGGGAGCGCGTACCCTCTCCCTCTGGCGAGTCCTGAGACAGCCTCATGAACCGGGCTCTGTTTCCCGGGGCCAGTACCAGAGGGGGGTCCATATGCACTCCTCGGCCTTCCGGCTCGGGGATGTGGATCGCGGCGGCGCCCACGGCGGATTCTCCGGAATCCATATCCCGGATGACCATCCGGCTGGTGTAGTCCCCGGGCGGGAGTTCAGCCACCGTGTACTGGAACAGCTCTTCCTCCGGGATGGCCGAAAACATCATCTCCCCCCGGCTGGAAAAGACGAGGGTGTGTGTTTTGTCGTAGACCAGCGTCAGCAGTTCTGCGCTTCCGGTGATCCGGTCTTTGAGAGAGTCGACCGGGAGGCGCGACATCAGGATCACATGAGATTTGCCGGCGCGGTAGCATTCGAGCGGGAGGAGGGGGAAGCGGAGGGGCTCCTGATGGTAGGGATTGGGGCTCATGGCCAGGTCGAGGAGGTGCAGCTGTTTTTCCAGGTCGGAGAATTGCTCATAGGGCTTGGGATTGAAATAGCCGGCCTGGGCATGGACCTCGCAGCCCTCCCTCTCAAGCTCGACCTTCACGTCGTGATATTCTCCGTCCCAGGCCGTATTGATATAGTATCCGAGCACATAGTAGTTGCCGGTCGTCTCCTGGATATCGGTGGCGATCGCCTGGTATTCGTCGGCATCATCGAAATAGCGTCCCCCGGACACGGAGGCCAGCGCTCTCAGGTTGTTATCGGCGATGAACCGGTGCCCACGCAGGTTCGCCCGCTCGCCCAGCGTGTTCACGGCATACACCAGGCAGTTGGCTGAAGCCAGTTCTCTCCCCATGCTCTCGTACAGGGGCTGCAGCTGCGCAAGCCCGCCGCCAGAGAAGAACACGATGTGCTTGTAGCCGGGGATGTAGCGGAGCGCCTTGGCCAGCTCGCTCATCTCCAGGGGCAGGAATGCGGCCGTACGGACCTTGAGGGCCAGGGAGGGTTCCACGAAGACTGTATCCCGGCCCAGTGCCTCGGCGACCTCGCTCTCTCCCCGGAGCCCGGCGGCGGCCTCGGCCCGTGACATCTCCCCCTCCCACGTCATGCCCACGGGGGTTTTTCCGGGGGGGACTTCCTGCGCAGTATCTATGACCTCGCGCAGCTTGGCACGGTCCCGGGTCAGATAGGTCAGCAGGTTAAGCCCCGTGGCGGGTGTGAAGGACAGGACCGCTGCCTCATCCTCCGCCAGGAGCTGGGTCTCGAGGAAGTGGAGGGCGGCGCGCTTGGCCTTGATGACGCCCACATCATCGTTTCCTACGATGTCCAGCAGCATGAAGAACTTGCGGTTCAGGCGTATCGATTGGGGCACGGAGGATACGTCTTCGATCCCTGCCTGGGATTCTGCCTTCTCGGCAGGAAGCAGGAGGTGTCTTTCGAAATCCGTGATCTCCTGGCGCTTGCCGTTGTCGAAGATGACGAAGTCCCCACGCATCAGGTCGGTCACCGGCCTGCCCCCGGCATCCCTGACATAGACCTGCACCAGCTTAAGTGTGACCGTGACGTCGTGCTGGAGCTCTTCCTGGGGAGAGGATCCGGGGCTCCGCAGGACCTCCGCCGCCGATCCCGGTCCGGGGACCAGGCTGAAGAGGCCGAAAACGATGAGAACCGAGATCACAGTGGTGCCTGTTCGTGTGCTCATTTGTCACTCCTTACTGCGAGGGGACGGGCGACCGAAGATTGGGTGCCCCCGGATGGATCGACGAGTGTGACCTCCAGGATGTAATCACCCGGCTCGAGGTCCGGGAGATCCAGCTCGGCCAGGAGGACATCGATGCCACCCTCTTTTCCGGTCTCGAGGACGGAGAATCCGATCGGGATCGTCACCTGGGAAGATCCCTCCTGGGTTAGCTTTGCCGTGAGGCCGGACACGTCCCATTCGGTCCCAGCGGCAGAGAGCCTCAAGGCGGCCCCGATCTTCCGAGCCCCCGGCTGCAGGGCTCCCATCAACGGCGTGAACTCTCCGGGCAGGAGAGGATAGATGCTGCTCATAAGGGGTGTGCCCTTGTCCTTGGGGTCCGATGACTCCTGGAGGGGGATGAGGATGGACGGATGGTCAGGAAGGAAAAGGAGCGGAGGATAGAGCCTGACCTCCCGCTCCCGTGCCTCCGGGATCTCGACCTCGGCGGCTGCCACCGCTCCCCGGCCGCTTTCCAGGTTGCGAATGACCATGCGGCAGCTGTATTCACCAGGTGGGAGGCTGGAGACCGCGTAGGCGAAGAGCTCAGGTGCGTCCTGGGCGCCGGCCCCCAGCTCTCTTCTCTGCGAGTCCATGACGATGTTGTGTTCTTCATAGATCAGGGTAACGATCTCGACTTTCCCCTCCATCACTTCCGGCAAATCCTCCTTGGTGATCTGGGAAAATAGTACAAGGTTTGGTTCGTCCTCTGCAGCGAAAGGCAGGGCTACGGCGGAGAAGTACTTGGGTTCCTGGAACTGGGGCTCGTCGCTCATGGCCAGGTCGAAGAGACGCAGCTGTTTTTCGAACCGGGAGAGCTTGGGAAAGGGCTTGGGATTGAGATATCCCTGCTGGGCAATGACCCTGCAGCCATCGCGCTTCACTTTGACTTGGATTTCGTGATATTTTCCGTCCGCTGCTTCGCCGGTGTAATAGCCCAGAACGTAGTAGTTGCCGGTCATCGTGTGCAGTTCCTGGCTGATGTCCTCGTATCGTTTGACGTCCCCGAAATACTTACCTCCGGAACGCTTCGAGAGGTTCCGCAGCATTGAATCCCCACGTTCATCCGCAGATTTGTAGAAATGTCGACCCCCGTCCGTGTTTACGGTGTGGATCGGGCTCGAAGCCGTGGCGAATTCCTTGGCCATCTCGTTGATGTTTTTCTGTATGAACGTGTCGCCCTGATAAAGCCGCCGGGGAAAACCTTCGGAAAAAAGCACTACGTTTTTGTAGCCCGGGATGGAGCCCATGGCCTTCGCCAGCTCCTCCATCTCCTCGATGAAATCGAAGTCCTTGAGCTCTCGAGCGTCTTCCTCCGGATTCCTTTCCGTGCGGATGGAAACGGGCAGCGCGGTGTAGCTGCGTGCACTGAGGCCGTCCCTAACTCCCATTTCCGCTTCGCCCTCGTCTCGCTGGCCGCTCAGGGAGAGGTCGCCGCTGCTCCGTGTCTGACGGTTGAAGCGGTCGATATCTCCGCTCCAGAGCATCTCGTTCATGCTGGAGATGATCTCCCGTACCTGGGCATGGTCGTCATTGAGGTACTCATGGAGGGCGATGCCCCGCATCCGGGAAAAGACCATGATGCCAACCTGGTCCGTGGATCGGACCTGGCTGTCCAGGAAATGCAGTGCGGCCTTCTTGGATTCGTTGAATCCGTTAACCTGCATCCGCCCCAGATCAAACAGGAAGAAAAACTTGCGGGTGAGCTGAGGAGAGTCCTCCGCGGATGGCTCCGCCTGCTCCTGTCCTTCGATCGGCACCACGGAGAGCAGGTGCTTTTCGAACTCCGTGAGGGTCTGCACCTGGCCGCTGTCGAGGATGCTGAAGTCCGACATGTTCAGGTCGGTCACGGGTTTTCCTTTCTTGTCCAGAACGTAGACCTGGATGAGCTTGAGGGTCACGGCCACCTCGTATTGGAGCTCTTCTGCCTGGGCCTTTTCCTGTCCGAGCCCCACTGCCGCGCAGAGCCCGGTCATCATCAGACATGTGACTATCAAACCGGATAGAGTGCTTCTGTTTCCCATGGCATTCCCCTGGATCATCGGTTCCGGATCTCGCTGCCGCTCTTTTCGGAGGGGCCCTTCCTCAGCCTGAACTCCACCGCAACGGCAAATACCGCCGGGATCGGGCGGCCGCGCCTGAGCACGGGTTCATAGTGCCACTGCTGCATGGCGGCATGCGCAGAGCTCTCAAGGTCGGGATGTGTGGAGATCAGGGTTGTGACCTTGCCCACGCGCCCTTCGACATCGATGCTGAGGTTGAGGATCACGGTGCCCTCGACCAGAGCCTCCCTGAGGCTCGACGGATACTCGGGCATCACCTCGCGCAGGGGGAGCGGCGGCGGCAGGTACCCTTCCCCCCTGAAACTGCCGGGGACCACGTGTTCACTTCCGGCGTCAACGCTCCGCCTCGACACGTTGATCGAAAGGAAATACACATGGCCGTTCTCTGGGAAACCAAGGACCACGGGCCAGTCGTACTTGAGGTCGATCTCCGTGTTCAGCAGGGCCTGCCCGCTGCCTCCCTCGATCTCCAGGCGTTGGGAGGAGCGGCTGGGTTGAGTCAGTTCCCTCAGCCCCGGGGCCGGCCCGGGGGCCTCATAACCCTGGAGCCTGTCCACGGCCACCCGGAGCCGCAGCCCCTGCTGCGAGGCCTGTTCCGGGTAGAACGCGATGGGATAGTTCCGCTCCAACAGAGTGATGGTCCCTCCCACGTTCCGTTTCTTGCCGTCCCAGATGAACCGCCGGGTCGTGATGTGATTGACGCTGCGGAGATGATAGATATCGAAGAGCTCGGCCCGCATGGCCGCGATCTGGTCCTGTTCGGTGCGGATCTTGGCCGGATCGTCCGACACGATCAGGGGATCTGAGAAGGAGGAGACCACGACATCAGAACCTCCGATCTGGGCCAGCCGGGACCCCTTGAAGAGCCGGGCCTCGATGATGACATCCTGTGCGATCAGCGCCGGAGACAGGCTCCCGCAGGCCAGGGCGGCCATCAGAACACAAACTGGGTATCTGCGCATCATTCTCCTCCGCTGTCCTTGTTTTGGATAAACCAGATGTAGGATGTAGACGGAGTCTGGTAGATGTGGTGTCGGGCCTGTTTGCCCTTCACCTCGGCGTAATTCACGGTCACGCGGTCTGCAGCCCCGGCCGCTATCCCCGCCGTAGTGGGGCCGTCAAGGTTCCGCTGGATAAGGAGGTTGGCGGCGACCAGTACGGCCAGGCTCAGCGCTGCCACGGCAGCCCGCCAGTGGAGGAGCCGCTGTGGTTCGCTGCGCCCCCGGCCAGTGTGAGGCTCGGACCGGGGAACCAGGATCCCTGCCTTGACCTGGGGCCAGAGGCTGTCCTGCTGCCGTATCCAGGCCGGTATCTGCGCCACAGTGCGGTGTGTATTCGCATCCAGGGCCTCGCTGCAGTTCGGGCAGTCGGCAAGATGCATATGGAGGAGCCAGCCCCGAACGGGGACTAAGGGGAGCAGCCCGTACAGAATCCTGCAGAGTCTACACATGCTCTTTCTCCTTGAGCCATTTCTTAAGTTTGCGCCGGGCGTTGAAAAGATAAACACGGGCGGTGCTCTCGGCACAGTCGAAGATCTGGGCGATCTCCACGGCCGTGTAACCGTCCCGGGTCTTCAGGAGCAGGGCGATCCGTTCTCTCTGGGGAAGCCTCTCCAGCTGCCTGTGGATCTCAGGCGAGAATTCCGCATCGCCCGACGCGAGGAGGTCGTAGGACCGCGGGTCGCGTTCCCCAGGAGCCCCGACCTTCATATAGTGTTGAAAGGATCTGTGCTTGCGGATCTTGTCCAGGCAGCGGTGATAGGCGATGGAATAAAGCCAGTTCTTGAGGCTGCGGTCCGGATCGTATCGATCCAGATGGCGGAAGGCCTGGATAAAGGCATCCTGGGTCGTGTCCCGGGCCTCCTCTGGATTCCGGAGCACGCTCCAGCAGAGAGCCAGCAGGGGTTCTTGATATCGGGTGACGATCATCTCAAAAGCCTCGGTGTCACCGTTCAAACAGCGGGTGATGATTTCGTTCTCATCCATGAACGTGACATTCATCCTGTTTACGGTCGAGGCTAAGAAAACGTTTAAGGGATCTCATGAGGTGTTGCCCTGCTGCCTGGCCCTCCCGGCCGCATCTTGCGGCCTCTTCATTCTAGCAGGAATGAGAGAGCAGGTCTAAATCCAGGAAATGAACTGGCCTTGGGGATGTGTTTTCATACCGCGGTGTTGACGTTCCTCCACAGATTTGGATATGGTAGAACCATCGATTTACGCTAGCCAAATACATATCAAAAGGAATCGAGCATGTGGTTCAATCGGATGGCCCTTGAGGTATGGTTCGACCAATACCAGTATGAGATCGACTGCGACATCGGGGAGAGCGCGGTGAAGACCCTATCTGTCCGGGATCTGGGAGTCGACCTGGACGATGTCCTCCTGCGCTACGGGTATCACAAGGGAAAGCCGGAGCTGAGGGCCAGCATCGCCCGGCAGTATCCCGGGCTGTCAGAGGACAACGTGGTGGTCACGACCGGGGCCAGCGAGGCCAACTTTGCTGTGGTCTCGGCGTTGGTAGATCCCGGCGACCACATGATCGTCGAGCACCCCAACTACCCCTCGCTCTATGAAGTACCGCGCTCCCTGGGGTGCGAGGTCACTCTATTCTGCCTGCGGTTCGAGGACGGATTCAAGCCCGACTGGGAGGAATTGAGGGGGCTCATTCGGGCCGACACCAAACTCGTGAGCCTGACCCACCCCAACAATCCCACCGGGTCTATGATCACGGAGGCGGAACTGCGTGAGGCCGTGAGGCTGGTGGAGGAGCGGGGGCTGTTCCTGCTGTTCGACGAGACCTACCGTCACATGGCCTCGGGCGATGCGCTCCTTCCCGCGGCGGCCAGCCTGAGCGATCGGGTCGTGAGCATCTCCAGCATGTCCAAGTGTTTTGGCCTGCCCGGGATCCGGACCGGCTGGCTGGCCACCAAGAACAGAGAGATCCTGGACCGGGTCCTGGCCATACGCGAGCAGGTGAGCATTGCGAACAATGCGCTGAGCGAGAAGATCGCTCAAGAGGTGCTGCAGAACAGCGAGCCCTTCCTGGTCAAGGCTCGAGATCGGATCGCCCAGAACCTTGAGGTGGTGGCGGGCTGGATGGATGAACAGTCCGACTTCGAGTGGGTGAGGCCGGAGGCCGGAGTGGTCTGCCTGCCCCGGATGAAGTCGGGAAAGCGGGTCGATCCCGAGGCCCTGTACCGCCGCCTGGCAGAGGAGTACCGGACCTTTGTAGTTCCGGGCCGCTGTTTCGAGATGGATGAGCGCTTCTTCAGGATCGGATTCGGCGCCGACGCGGATGAGATCCGCGCCGGCCTGGCCAACCTCAACCAGGCCCTGGCCGACCTGGCCTAGCGACTCCCTCCCCAGAGCTTATTTCAGGCGGGGAGTCGGCGATGCCTATTTCTCGACAATGCGGTATTCGTAGAACTGTGCGCCTCGCATCCGGTCCATGATGAAGATCCGGTCATCCTGGATTCGGATGGAATCGGCGAAGTGGCCGATCGGGAATGCGGTGAGCAGCACTCCCTCGGAGTCATAGACCTCAAGCCGGTACATGTCGGTCTTGGTGAGGTCGGTGTTGCCTTCGAACGCCAGGTTCATGTTTCGCTTGCCGCTCTCGTTCATGGTCATGCCGATGCGCGTGCCGACCTGCTCTTCTTCCTTGATCTGGCGCACGTAGTTCACCACCCAGAGCCGGCCCTTGCCGTCCACGGCGATTCCCTGTGAGGCCCGGTTCATCTGGGGAGCCTCGATCGAGATGTTCCCTCCGCTGACCCGCCTCTTGCCCTTGGTCTTGGGAGCGTCCGTGTCGTAGTTCAGCGGCCGGTCCGCCTTCCAAACGAGCTCTCCTTCCGGAGTGTATTTGTCGATCCGGTTCTGGAAGCTGAAGGCCACATACACGGACCCGTCCGGGGCGATCGCGAACTGGTACTGGTTGCCCATGTTGTTGACCATCATATCCTTG
>CBESWG010000036.1:0-33063 GCA_965533275.1 uncultured bacterium | reverse complement strand
AGGTTCTGGCAGGACAAGGATATCCGACAGCCCCTGACCCTGCGAAAGCCGGCGGTGGGCTCCCCGGAAGAGCTGGGAACCTCGGAGGTCAATGCGATCACCGGAGCCACCATCTCGGCTGACAAGGTCCTGGGGATCGTAAACCTATCGCTCGATCGGCTGCGGCGGATCAAGCAGGAAGGCAAGCTCGGGAGCGGAGGCGGCCATGCCAAATAAAAGCCTACGCGCAGAATACCTCAAGGGCCTCTGGGATGAAAATCCTGTCTTCCGCCAGCTCCTGGGCATGTGCCCGGTCCTGGCAGTGACCAACGCCGTCATCAACGGCATCGCCATGGGGCTGGCAGCCAGCTTTGTGTTGATCCTGAGTTCGGTGGTCGTGTCGTCCATCAAGAAACTCATCCCCAGCCAGGTCCGGATCGCCAGCTACATCGTCGTGATCGCCACCTTCGTGACCGTGGCCGACCGGGTCATGGCCGCGTTCTTCCCCGCGATCTCCAAGACGCTGGGACCCTATATCCCGCTCATCGTGGTCAACTGCATCATCCTGGGCAGGCAGGAGGCCTTTTCCTCCCGCAATTCCGTGGGGCGCTCACTCATCGACGCCCTGGGGATGAGCACGGGATTCGTGCTGGCCCTGCTGGTCCTGAGCAGCATCCGCGAGGTCCTGGGTGCGGGCACCTTCCTTGGCTACCAGGTGCTGGGCACCTGGTTCAAGCCCTGGATCATCATGATCCTTCCCGCAGGAGCATTCATCACGCTGGGGGTCCTGCTGGGGATTGCCCTGCTGATCGAACAGAAGACCCAGGCGAGGAGGGCAGCATGAACCTGCTCATGATGTTTGTCGCCGCCATCTTTGTCCAGAACTACGTGCTCTACTATTTTCTGGGCATCTGCCCTTTCCTGGGCGTCAGTAAGAAGATCGACTCCGCGGTGTCCATGGGCATGGCCGTGACCTTCGTGATGACCCTCACGGCCGTTGTCTCCTGGCTGATCAATCACTTGATCCTCATCCCCTACAAGCTCGAATACCTCCAGATCGTATCGTTTATCCTCGTCATCGCCTCCTTGGTACAGCTCGTGGAGATGTTCATCCGCAAGATCAGCCCGCCTCTCTATCAGGCGCTGGGCATCTACCTTCCCCTTATCACCACGAACTGCGCCATCATGGGCCTGGCCCTGCTGGCCGCGCTCAAGAATTTCTCCTTCCTGGAGACCGTGATCTACGGAATCGGCTCGGGGCTGGGCTTCACCCTCGCCATCGTCCTGATGGCCGGGATCCGTGAGCAGCTGGACCTGGCGGATGTCCCGGAGCCCCTCAAGGGGGCTGGGATCGCGTTGATCGTGGCGGGGATCATGGCTCTGGCTTTTACTGGATTTTCAGGGATGATAAGCTGATGGACATCCTGCTGCCGATACTAACCATGGCTGCCCTCGGGCTCCTTTTTTCCCTCGGGTTGGCCTTTGCCTACCAGAAGCTCAAGGTCGAAGAGGATCCCAAGGTCGTCGCGGTGTCGGAGAGCCTGCCCCAGGCCAACTGCGGAGCATGCGGCTTTTCCGGCTGCCGCGCCTTTGCCGAGGCCGTGGTCGAGGGAGGCGCTCCTGCCAACGGCTGCCCTGTCGGGGGGGGCGAGACCGCCCGGCAGATCGCGGAGATCCTGGGTGTTGAGGCCGGCGAGATGATCAAAAAGGTCGCCCGGCTGCACTGCCGGGGCGACCGCGCCGCCGCCAAGGACCGTGGTGACTATCTGGGCCTGACGACCTGTTACGCCGCGAATCTGGTGGGCGGCAACAAGCAGTGCAGCTATGGATGCATGGGCTACGGCGACTGCGTCCGCGCCTGTCAGTTCGGCGCCATGTACATGGATGAGGACGGGCTTCCCAAGGTTATCGAGGAGAACTGCACCGCCTGCGGAAAATGTGTGGACGCCTGTCCCCGCAATCTGTTCGAGCTCCACTCCCTGGACCAGAACATCCTCGTGTTCTGCCGGTCCCTGGACCGCGGCCCGGCCGCGAAAAAGGCTTGCAAGAACGCCTGCATCGGCTGCGGGATCTGTGCCCGAGCCTGCCCGGATGCGATCGAGATAAAGGACAACCTGGCCGTGATCCTGGACTACAAGAAGATCGAACCCGATCAGATCCCGGCCATTGAAAAATGCCCGACCGACTCCATCGGCCGGCTGCACCGGGACGAGGACGATGTCACCGAGGGCACCGCTGAAGACTCCGCGCAGGAGGCCGTACATGAGGGATAGGGGGACTGTCGTCCTGGCCCAGGGGCCGCTTGCCCAGGTCAGGGTGGAATGCGCCCAAGTCTGCGAGGATTGCAGCGCCTCGCGCCTCTGTAAGGGCTCCTCCCGGGAGGAGGGGATCCTCTCTGTAAGGAACAAACTGAACGCCCACCCCGGAGACGAGGTCGTGATCGATGTCCCGGAGGGCCGCTACAACCGTGTCCTGATCGTGATGTTCTCGGGCCTGCTGGCCGCATCACTGCTCGGCACCCTGGGAGGCTATGGCCTCTCCGGCCCCCTGTCCCTGGATGCAGCGCTTTCCGGCCCGATCGGCTTTTTCGCGGGCCTGGCCCTGGCCGTCCCAGGCCTGATCCTGTACCTCCGGAAACACAACGAACACCATCTCTACCCCTCCATCATAGATATAATCCAGAAAGGAGAACGCCATGGATAGACGGAGTTTCCTTCATACATTCTTGACAGTACCGGCACTGACGCCGCTGTGGCTGGCCGCCAAACAGACCCGTCACAGCGGAGAGCTCTACCTGATCTCAGACAAGCCCTCAGAATATCTACCCAGACTCCTGGCCGAGTCCAAGGGTTTCCAGTCCGCCAAGGGCACCTCCTTCGCTTTCTTCTCGCCCCATCCGAATGCACATCAACTGCAAGCACAGCTGGTGAAACAGGGGTGGACGCCGACGGCCGATCCAAGCCAAGCTCATCTGACGCTCTCCTGCAATCCCCTCCACTCGCCGTCTCGACCCTCCTTCACCTTTGTCCGAGACGGCCGCATCTGGGATATCCGCTCCCGCAAGCTCCAGGCCCTATGGGATGACATGGGGCAGCGGTCTGGATCCGCTGCACTGCTGACCATCGCCGGATTCCGTCTTCGGCCCACCGATGCCCTCCCCGGCAGGTTCGCCGCCATCTATCAGGATGGGACTCTCAAGGAGCGGGTACCGCTCGATCGAGCAAGACGCATGCGGATCCCAGCCAGAGACGGCTCCCTTGTCATCCAGGTGGACCAGGGGAGTGCCCGGGTGATCGAATCTCCCTGTCGACATCAGATCTGCCTCTGCACGCCGCCCATCCTCACCCCGGGAGAGCGAATCATCTGTGCGCCCAATCACCTCTTCCTGGAGATCCAGGGGCCCCGAGGCCTTGACACGGTGATCGGCTGAGCGCATCGACCTTCCGGACTTCCCTGCGCGGCCGCTCGCTTAGGCGGGAGCCCCCATGGAGGGCGCCGCGATCCATTTTCAAAAATACTCTCATCTAATGTCCCAGGTCACGGACTCGAGTGTGCTTCTGCCTTGATTTGAGCGGCCGGGACCCTTAGAATGGACTCCAGGAATAGAGGAGGAGGTGGACAGCATGGAATCCCGATTATTCGCCGGGCTGGACGTTTCCACCCAGAGCTGCAAACTTGTGGTCCTGGACTGGCAGGAGAGGGCCGTGGTCCACGCCGACACCGTAAATTACGACCGGGACCTTCCTGAGTATGAGACCCGCAACGGGATCGCTCCGGGACTGACCGAAGGGGCCTCCGAATCCGATCCCCTCATGTGGCTGGCAGCCGTAGACCTGGCCTTCGAACGCCTGCGCGCTTCGTCCATTCGACAGGAAGACATCCTCAGCATCTCCGTATCCGGCCAGCAGCACGGCCTTGTAGCATTGGACAAGCAGGGCCGGCCGGCAAGGCCCCTCTCGAAGCTGTGGAACGATTTCAGCACGGAAGAGGAATGCCGTCTCCTCACGGAGGCTGTGGGCGGAGACGAGGCCATGATCCGGGAGATCGGCAACACTCAGCGCACCGGCTACACCGCCCCCAAGATATTCCACATGGTGCGGCATGAGCCCGATAATTTCCGGGCCGCGGCGACACTGTTCCTGGTCCACAACTACATCAACTGGTATTTGACGGGCGGGGTTGCGGTCATGGAGCCGGGAGACACCTCGGGTACCGCTCTCTGGAATCCCGCCACAGGCCTCTGGTCCACAAGGGTCATCGAAGCCATCGACCCTCAGCTCCCCGAGAAACTCCCCCCCGTCATGCCCTCCGACCGCAGCATCGGCACCGTGGCCCGGGACGTGGCCGAACGCTTCGGCCTCGACCCGGGGTGCTCGGTCGACGCCGGGAGCGGAGACAACATGTACGGTGCTGTGGGTACCGGGAACGTCCACCCGGGGATCGCGACCGTCAGCCTCGGCAGCTCGGGCACAGCCTACACCCTTATGGAAGAGCCCTTCATCGATCCCCTGGGAGAGATCGCCGCCTTCCGAGACAGCACCGGCCGCCACCTTCCCCTGTTGTGTGTCTCCAACCTAGCCAATGGGTACAATGCACTTCTGGAGCAGTGGGGCCTCGATCACGAGGGCTTCGACCGCGTCATCGAAAAGACACCGCCCGGTAATTCCGGACGCCTGCTCCTGCCCTGGTATGCCGGCGAGCGCACTCCCGACCTGCCGCAGGCGGCTCCCCTCTACTTCGGCTTTTCCCTGTCTGATTTCCGTCCCGAGGTCCTGGCCCGGGCCGTGTTGGAGGGCCACGTCCTCAACCTCTACGAAGGCTTCCGCCGGCTGCCCGTGACGCCCGACGAGATCCGACTGACAGGAGGCCTGGCAAGGTCCGACTCCTGGCGCCAGGCCATCGCCGACATCTTCGACACCGACACAGTACCTGTGGAGGGCGAGGGGGCCGCACTGGGGGCGGCTCTGCATGCCGCCTGGGTATGGCTGAAGGAAAAGGGAGAGGCGCTCCCCCTTGAAGAGGTCACGGCCCCGTTTGTGATACAAACCGAGGCGAGCCGGCGGCGGCCCCGAGAAAGCGCCCGTGAGGCCTATGCGCTGCAGAAAAGGCTCTTCCATGCCCTAGCACAGCGGGCCCAGGGAAAGCCCGGCGAGGATCCCTTCTCGCTGCGGGAGCGGCTCGGCCGCCTGGTCTGAGCCCCGCCCCCCTATTTCGTCAGATCCTTGATGAAGATATTCCGGAAATAGACCGGAGACCGGCTGTCATGGTTCTGCAGGCCCAGGTAGCCCTCCCTGGCAAAATCCTTGACCTTCCCCCTGGGCTCCGCTTCCCAGTCCAGGACTCGTGTCCCGTTCAGGTCCACCTGGATCCGGCCTCCCTGGAACGTCATCCTGAAGTGATTCCACTCGCCCACCGGCTTCGAAGCGGAGGCCGAGGGCGCTTCGGCATCATAGGCCGCACCGGTGTGGTGGACCCCCTTGCTGGCATCGTCGATCTGGATCTCGAAGGAATGGTAGATGTAGTCGTTGTTGACCGGGATCTCGGGAACACGGAGGAACACTCCAGAATTCGTGTTCTTCTGCGCGCATTTGAATTCAAGGTCCAGCACAAAGTCGCTGAATGTGCGGGCGCTGTACCAGAAGAGGCCCATGCCCCCCTGGGATTTCATCTCTCCCGTCTGTTCATCCAGGGTGAAATAACCCGGCCCGTAGTGGTTCCAGCCGTGCTTGTGGAACCTTCCGTTCCGCTGTCCCAGGATCTGTTCGTAACCCTTGTAATACGTGATGCTGTCGATATAGTCCAGTCCCTCCATGATCGGGGGCGCGGGATTCTCGACGTCCGCGGGATTCTCGTGTTCCACGGCCAGCGGCCCATAGTAGTTCTGCCGCGTCAGCTCGGCGAGAATCTTGCGCACATTGGCCTTGCCCTGCCCGAAGGGAACGTCCAGGGCCTTGCGGACCCCGAACTGATCCAGGTCTTTGAGGTGGACATTGGTGATGCGTCCCTCCAGGAGCCGGAGGGCCTCCACGGGATCCACTCCGGTCCGGAGCCAGTGGCCCGTGTCCGCACACGCCCCGATGCGGGGGTCCAGCCCCTGCACATGTTCCAGTACCGTGAGGGGGCGGGCGTACTTGGTGGGCGGTGGGTGGTTGTGGATGGCGATCCTGATATTGTAGCGGCGGACCATCTTCTCCAGGAGGGTGAAGTCGTCGTATTTGGGTTCGGTGTTGATCGTGCGGATGCGCATGTCCCGGGCGAAAGTGAAGACCTGGCCCATGCTCTCTTCCGTGTTGTCGAATCCCACCACCCCGTAACTGATCAGGGTGATCCCAGCCTCCTGAAGACGCTCCTTTACCAGGTCGCGGGTTGCTTGGTCCATCGTGTGACCAAAACTCTTACCCGGCATGTCCTGACTGAGGGGCTGTCCCGGGTAGGCTTCCAGATACTGGATGCCCATCTCCTTGACCCTGTCCAGGGTCTCGAAAAAAGTGAACTTCCGGAACGTCCAGCACTGCATGGCGACGGGAAACTCCCGGATCCGGACCTCATCATATGGGCCTCGTTCGATCTCTGTTCCCTGGGGGGGCACGCTGCCTGCCTCCGGCGTGAATCCGGCGGACAAAAGCAGCAGGGCGAAGAGCCCGATGCCCAGTATCGATAGGATTGCTGTTCTTTTCACTGTCCCTCCTCTCTTCCTAAATCTTGCGGTTCTAAGCGGACGACCCGGGGAACCGGGCCCTTCATCGTGTCTTGGGGTTCCACTCCCCCCTGGCTACAGCCGGGATGAACGTGTCCAGCCCGGGCGGTGGGAAAGGAATGGTCCGCTCCTGTTCCGCGCTCATGTAGGCGGTCATCAGCAGTTCGGTGACATTGACCCCGTCGCTGAAATTCTCCTCCGGCCTCTTGCCATCGAGAAAGGCCCGGACCATGTGGCGGTTCTCGCTGGTATAGCCGTATTCGGTCTCTTCGTCGCTGACCACGGGCATCAGGCCGATTTCGGCATTCTGTTTCTCGACCAGGTCTTCTCCCTGGCTGCCCGTGACCGCACGGCTGAAGAACACCTTGAGGCCCGTGTCCAGAGTGTTGATCTGCAGGGCATATTCCGGCCCCAGGAGTTCCATGCTGAGGCGCAGCCCCGCCCCCACATAGCACCACGAGGTGGTGGTCTCGACGATCAGTTTCTCCCCGGACTCTCCTTTGTATTCGATCAGCGACCGGGCAAAATCTTCGGCCGGCCGCTCGAGATAGTCGGTTTTTCCGTTGCTGTTATCAGCCAGGATCTTGGCATAATGGGGGATCTGCCACTTCAGGCAGTCGGTGTGGGCCGTCACCTTGACCGGTGTTATCGAGTCCCGGTCCGCCCCGGGGGGGGTCAGCATGTAGCGGGCCTCTTCCACTGAATGGCACATCATGTCGTTCAGGACGCCTCCGCCCTGGAGCTCACCCTCCCAGAACCAGGGCATGTGTGGGCCGCTGTGTTCCTCGGCGGCGCGCGCCAGGTAGGGGCGGCCGGTGGTGGCTGCTCCGCGCGCCCAGAGGATCTCCTTCCCCCGGACCACGGCGGGCGAGAAGACCTGGTTTTCGAGGTAGCCGTCCAGCAGGTTCGCCCTCCGGGCCAGCTCCAGCATCCGGCGCGCCTCGGCGGCATTCCGGCCGAGGGGCTTCTCGCAGGTCACGCCCACCAGCTTGCCCCGTCCGGATTCCACGGCCTGCACGATCTCTTCCATGACCTCGAGGCGGGTGAAGTTGGGCGACAGGATCCAGATCGCATCGATGCTGGGATCCGCGACCATGTCTGCGATGGAGGCGAACGGCCTTGCCTCGCCAAGCCGCAGCTTCTTCGCCAGGGCGGCCGCCTCCTCCGCCTTCTGGGGATGCTTGTCTACAATGCCGAGGATGTCGGCATCGCGGATCCCCACCCAGGATCTTATGTGGAAGTTGGCGATGAAGCCCGCCCCGACGAATCCGACTCCCAGTCTCTTTCTCTCCATGTTTCTCTCTCCTTATGTATCTGATCAAAGGGCGCGGCGCGGGACCGTTCCCGCCGAACGGCCAAAACGGGAGAATCCCGTCCGGTCGCTCAGCTTTCGGACGCCTGCTCCTGAGGCTTGTCGGCCCTGGGATCCCTGAAGAACAGCAGGAATGCCAGGGCACACAGGACCGTCAGCACAACCGGGACCAGAAATACCCCGGTCCAGTTGGTAATCCCCTCAACGGTGAAGTGATCCTTGACCCAGCCCGCAAAGAGGCTGCCGATGAAATTGCCGAAGCCGTATGTGACCAGGGTGATCAGGCTCTGCGCCGAGTGCCGGATGTCTCGCGGGGCGACGAGGTCCATGTAGATGAAGGCCGCCACAAAAAAGAAGACGAAACAGAAACCGTGCAGGGCGAGGGAGGCGATCACCAGCCAGGACGGGCTGCCGATGGCAAAGATGATGTAGCGTGCCGGCCAGGCCAGGACCCCCAGCACCAGGATCTTGCGGATCCCGATGCGGGAGATCAAGTAGGGCAGGAGAAGCGCCATCACAAAGATCTCGGCCACCTGGGCGATCACCATGGCCAGGGGGATCCCAGCAGAGGACAGCCCGATCTTGTCGGATCCCAGGAATGGCGCCGTAAGCACATAATAGAACATGAGTTCCGTGGCCACCACAAAGGAAATGATCATGAAGACCAGCACATTCTTATCCTTCATCATCTTCAGGGCCTCCAGGAAGGCCCAGGGCTTGGCCCCCTCCTTTTGGGGAGGAGTGTGCGGCAGGGTAAAAGCCTGGAGCCCCATGATCAGAGAAAAGATCCCTGCCAGTAACAGGGTGTCGCCCTGGACGAGCAGGGCCGGGCTGGAATCTCCCAGGTAACGCCAGCCCGACAAGGACAGCCCGGCGACGATCCAGCCGATGGTCCCCCAGACCCGGATCTGGCCGAACTCCTTTTCAGACTTGCTGAGATTGATGAAAGCCACCGAATTTGTGAGCGCAAGGGTGGGGGCATAGAGCATGCAGTAGATGAGCATCGTCCACATCATCGTGTTGTAGTCGGTGATGCGTGAGATGTAGATCAGGAGGGCTCCCCCCATCAGCTGCAGGATGGCGATGACTTTTTCAGAGGAAAAATACCGGTCCGCGATCTGCCCCCCGATGAAGGGTGCGACGATGGTCGCTAAGGGCAGCAGGGCGTAGATAACTCCCACCTGGGTACCGCTGAAGCCCAGGCCGCTGGTCAGGTACTCAGACAGCACCGGGGCCCATGCCCCCCAGATGGCATACTGCAGGAACATCATGGCTCCCAGGCGATATTTTACTCCCATTCGGATCCCTCCCTTCTCATCTCCGGTCTTCCCCCTAGCCTCCGCTGCGGTGCCCGGCCTCCCTCACACAGGAGGGCGGCCGTGCCCTGGAATCCAGGGAAAACCGGATGTTCGCGAGTGCTCGTCGGCAAAGTAGATTCACCATATAAAAAAACGCCCGGGATTGTCAATCCTGATTCGGAAATACGAGACGCAAAGAGGGCTGCGTTGTTCGAGTAAGTGACGAGCAGGATTGGTCGGAAGAGAAGAATCATCTTCCCCAAAACCATTCAAGGCGGGTGGTTGGGGTGGAGGGATGGCGGGAGGTTGGCAGAGAAAAGTGATTTTATCCCCCATCCATTCAAGGCGGGTGGTTGGGGTGGAGAGACGGCTTGATAAACCCGAGGCCCTGTGCTAAAACCAAATCACGACCCCCATGAAACGCGCCTTCTGTCTCGGACTCGCCCTGCTGGCCGCCGGGGCCTCCGGCTGCCGGAACCTGAACTCCTGGCAGAAAACCACCTTCCTGTACTTCGACACCGTGTGCGAGGTCCAACTCTACTGCAGCGCCCCGACCTATGCCAAAGCCCGTGGGGCCCTCGAGCAGATCTTCGAGGACACGACACGGCTGTTTTCTCCCGGCAGCCGCGAGTTCTCCGCCCCCCTTACCTTGGATCTGTTCGCTCAGGCCCGTGAGGTCTCTCTTCGCTCACGGGGATGTTTCGACCTCTCGGTGGGGGCCTTATCCGAGCTCTGGGGATTTCATGCGGGGGAATACCGGGTTCCCGCTGACGAAGAGATCCATGCCGCGCTCCTGAAAGTCGGCATGGAGAAGATCCGGGCCCTGCCTGATCGGCTGGAGATTCCCGAGGGCATGGGAATGGACTGGGGGGCTATCGCCAAGGGGGCCGGAGTGGATCGGGCCGCTCGGGCCCTGATCGAGTTGGGCGTGGCACGGGGATTCATCAACGCCGGGGGGGATCTCTTCTGTTGGGGCACCAACCCTCAAGGCCGCCCCTGGCAGATCGGAGTCAAACATCCGCGGGGAGAGGGGTATTTGGGGGTGCTCTCCCTGTCCGGCCTAGGGGCAGCGACGACCGGAGACTACCAGCGGTTCTTCCTACAGGACGGGATCCGATACCATCATGTGTTCGATCCTCGGACGGGTCGACCCGCGCGGGGCAAGCAGAGCGTCACCGTGGTGGGCCCGGAAACGGGACTGTGTGATGCTCTCTCGACGGCCCTGTTTGTCTCGGAATCTCCCGCAGAGATCCTGGAATATTTTCCTGACTATGGGGCCTTCCTGGTGGATTCGGCAGGGAAGCTCTCCTCTCTCGGGAAGCCCTTCCCGCTCAGGCCTTGGCCACAGACCGGGCCCTGAAACACTTCCGCAGCTGTCCCAGGTTGATGCATACCTGACGGACCAACACGAGGGAGGGAACTACCGTGGCCACCGACAGGAGGCCCAGCCGGGCCCGACGCCGGCGGCGAAGCAGGAACCGGTACGGCCTCGAAAGGCAGCAGAGTGCGCTCAGATATAGCAGCCACCCCAAGAGCAACGGCCCCCCGGCCAGGCCTGGGTACCGGAGCGCGATAGCGGCCGCTGCCGAGAGCCCCAGGGCCGGCCACAGGATAAATCCGGGCTCGAACAGGAGGCGCAGCAATCCCGGACGCCTCAGGTTATATTTCGTTCGACCGACCCCCATGTTCCACCGCATGAAGGACCCCAGCGACGACTTGGGCCTGTGGAACACGGAGAGCTCAGGAATATAATCCAGAAGAAAGCCTTTGCGCTTTAGCCTGCGGGAGATGTCCACGTCTTCCCCCCCATCCTCGAATCCCGGGGCGTATTGCCCCACCACCTCGAGGGCTGCCCTGCGAAAGGCGCTGTTGCAGCCGGCAATGAATTCGATCCCCCCTGGCCCCCGCCGGACATTAGCATCGAATCCGATCGATCCTCCGGCCGGATGCCCGACGGCCGCCGCGCATCGTTCAAAATAGCCGGATCCGGGGGGAACCAGGGCGTTGCCGCCGATCCCGCTGATTTTCGGGTCTTTAAAGGCCCGGTCTATCACCCGGAGCCATTCGGGGGGGACGAGGCAGTCGGCATCGGTGAAGGCCAAGATCTCGGACCGAGTCGCATTCAGCCCGGCATTCCGCTGCCGGCTGAAGCCCTTTTTCGAACGCACATAGCGGACCATGGGATAGGCCCCCACGATCTCGGGCGTGGCATCCTGCGACGCATCCACCACCGTGATGGTGTGCCTGTTCCCGGGGTAATCCAGGCGGAGCAGGGTGTCGAGGCAGGCTGCGATGTTCTTCTCTTCGTTCAGTGTGATCACGATGACGGAGATCTGGGCGGCTTCGTGATCGACGTGTGGAGCACCGGCGGGCTCAGGGTTTGGCGGCATCGGTCAGGTATTCCCACTCCAGGACACATCCGTCGATGAGCTTGTGGTCATAGACACAATCCCGGCAGAATTCACAGGCATCCCGGTTTTTCTGGAAGTTTCGACGGAACTCTTCCGCCTGAGG
Organism: uncultured bacterium; assembly: GCA_965533275.1. GTDB lineage: Bacteria > Acidobacteriota > Aminicenantia > Aminicenantales > Aminicenantaceae > JAUXEH01. The sequence goes on along the minus strand of CBESWG010000036.1, from coordinate 21,263 downwards.
GCTGAACCAGAGCTCATCGAAGCCGCTTTGGTTAATGTTCCCAAAAGGGTGCGTGTATGTCAGATCGAACTCACACGAGACCACGGTCCCATCGGCGAAGAGCGTGGGCTTGGTCCATGGGAAGCGGCATTTGTATTTTTTCTGCTGTTTGTCCGTCGTGAAATCTGGGTGGTAGCGGTACCAGCGGTATTTGGTTTCCTGGGGGACGACGCGACGGTCGATCTCGGGATCGGTGCATCCCGACTGTCGTGTTGAAAAGGCCTTGATGCTGACCATGTCCACCCCCAGGTCTTTTGCCAGCTGCCAGAACGGCTCCACCTCGGCCTCGTTTTCGCGGGAAACAACCATGCGCAGGTTGACGATGGGGCGCTGAGATCCGGCCCGATGCTTTTCCTCCATCAAGAGCCGGATGTTGTCTATGACCCAGTGGAAGTCGCCTCCGATCCGCTGACTGGCATGAGTCTCGGCAGAGGTCCCATCCAGGGCGACGATCAGGGCGTCCAATCCGGAGGAGACCAGGCGGCGAGCGTCTTCCCGTGTGAGCCTGTTCAGATTGGAGCTGGTCACGGACAGGATGTTCTTCTGCTTGGCATAGGCGATCATGCGATATAAATCAGGATTGAGGAGGGGCTCTCCCCAGGACCAGAGGATGATATAGAGAAGATAGTCGCCGGTCTCATCGATGAACTTTTTGAACGTTTCAAAAGCCAACAGCTGCTTTCCCTGCGTCTCCGGGGCTGAAGAGGGGCATTGGTCGCACCTCAGGTCGCATACCCCGGAAGGAGCGATGTGGGCCATGTAGGGATAGCCCAGCGTATGCGCGATCGGAAGAAGTCGGTTCAGCCCGACCTTGGCTAGATTAAAAAGCTTGCGCCTGGAAATGTTGCGGGCCTGCATGGGGATGCGGTCGAAATAGAAGTTCAGTCTCCGCCGAAAGAGGAGTGACCCGCTGTTCCGGATGAGAAATTTTGCATCCATTCAGCTGTCCCCTTCGCGGATCTCTCCCAGGATCCCCTTCAGGTAGTCACAGAGGCGAGCCGTCCCATGACTGCCGCCGATCCCCGCCAGGCCATCGACGTGTGCGGCATAACCCTGAACGATCCGCCATAGCTGTTCACCGTCGTAGGCCACGAGGGCCTTCTTATTCTCCCCCATGATCCGGGCGAATTCGATCTGATGATCATCCACATGCTCTCCCAGCGAGGAGCGGCGGGGAAAAAGGATCGGGATCTTGCCCAGGCTCAGGCACTGCAGCAGGGACCCGACTCCGGCATGGGCGATGACGATCTCTGCTGACTTGAGCGCCGATCGCATCTCTGGGTAAGATAGGAAAGGAACCGAAGGACATCGGCGGAGAGAATAAGAGGAGTGGCCCTTCTGGACCAAGGTGGCCTCCGGGATAGCGCAGCGGGCGATGCCATCGTCGATGGCCTTGAGCAAGCGGTCGAACGGGTGCTGTTCGAAGCCCAGCGTAACGAAGATCTTCATAAGAACTGCCCCTCGAATTTCGCCTTGGGATGCTTCTCGGCCAGCTCGGGCCACTGCACGATGAACTCATCGGAGAATGGATAGACCATGCGCCCGGTGAGGGACAGCTCATTGATCCGCGCCAGGGATTCGATATATATCGTCCTGATCCCCTTCAAGCGGGCGAGGAGGAAAAACGGGACGCACACTCCAGCCCCGGTCGAGACGACGACTTGAGGCTTTTCCCTATTCAGCACCTTCCTGGCTAGGAAAAGGTTCCTGACCAGGTTCTTGAGGTTTCGGTTGGTGGGAAAATAGGCGGAATAGACCCTCTGGTCCCTCAGCACGTACCGCGTGTCCTGGCGAAGAAAGGTGACCCAGAAATGCTCGTGGGCGCCCCACGCTTTGCGCAGGCAGTACAGCTCGTAGAAATGCCCGCCCGAAGAGCAGACCAGACAGACCTTCATGTCCCGGTCTCCTGCTCCTGATGTCCCTTCTCATTAAACCAGAAAGACAGATCTCTTCCCAGGAGGCGCTCCAGCTCCATGACGTCTTCTCGGTATCCCTCAAGTATCCTCTGCCGCAGGCCCCGGTCGAGCGGCACATGTTTGAGCGAGGCGGACTTGATCCGGTATTTTAGCTGGGCGCGGAAGCGGCGGGGAAGGAAAACCTTGGCGGCCGACCTTAATGGATTTGGCCGGTATACGAGGCTCAGCGCCATCTTCCCTATTTCCCCTTTGGGCAGGCCTGAAACGTTGTCCTTGCGGCGGTCAATGCGCCCATCTCCATGGGGCACACCGATAAAATTGAAGACATCCAAGATATTCTCCTCAACTCGGGGAAAAAACTCTTCGAATATGAGCACGAAGACCCTGTCGAACCGGTCCAGATAGGCGCCGACTCCAGGGCTGTATTCGCTTAATCCGAGATAGTCATAGGAGGGGGCAAGGTTCTCCTCTCTGCGGGACGCGATGACATCCGGCTGGATGGCGGATTCGAAGTCCATGCTTTCCCGACGCTCACTTCTTTTCTGGAGATATTGGGACCAGGCACGGTCAGCGGGGTTGCGCAGGGCGATGATGATGCTGACGTCACTCAGGCGATCGCCGTAAAGAGAGGTCATGTTGGCCAAGACGTGCTTGTGGTCCGATAGATACCAAGTGGACGCCTCTCCTCGGGCCTGGTTCTCTAGCGCCGGATGAAATAGGGCCAGATATTCCTCAAAATCCCGGATTACCCATTTCATCGGCATGCGGGGAGGGAGGATATCCACGATCGGCTCCCTCTTCCAGCTGGAGAAGAACATGGGTTCTTTTTCCGCCGGCATGAAGATCGAGGGATGGTTCGAGAGATAGGAATAGAGGGTGGAGGTTCCGCAGCGTGGCGCCCCCACGATAAAAAAATCCGGCAGAGAAACAGGCGTTCCGTTGTATGTGATCAGCATGTGCCAGCTACTCGATTGTCTCTTTCTCAGAAGACCAGAATAAACTAAACCAATCCCAATAAAAACACAAGCTCAATACAGGGCCGCTCGGCGCCAGGAACGATCTGTGTACAAATCACAGCCCTCTAGCTAAATAGATGAGCGGGAATCATAAGGGAGGGCGAGATGCGATTCACCGCTTCAAGCGGATCGGGTGGGAGGGATTCATAAGGGGGAGGTTGGATGGCCAGGGACAAGGCCTAGATCTTCATAGGCATGAGAACATATTTATAGTCGATGTCATCATCCTCGTCCGTACGCATAAGGATGGCGCTGTTCTCGTCCTTCAGTTCGATCCGGACCTTTTCCGTTTTCACCGTGGAAAGAAAATCCAGGAGGTACTGAGCATTGAATCCAATGTCGAATTCCTCACCATCGTATTCAATCCCCACTTCATCCCGGGCTTCTCCCAGCTCCGGATTGGATGAGAATAGAACGATCCGGTCCTTCTGGATGTTGAACTTGATCCCCTTTGATCTTTCGGTGGAAAGAAGGGAGACCCGGCGGATGGCATCGGCGATCTCTTCCCTGTCGAGGATGACGACATGGGGATTGTCTTCGGGTATGACCGCTTCGTAATTGGGGAATTTGCCCTCAATAACACGGGAGATCAGGGTTCTGGCCTGAACCCGGAAAAAGAGGTTGTTTTCGTCCATATCGAACAAGAGGTCCGAATCATCGAATTTCCTCAACTCATTCAATGTCTTCTTGGACACGATCCCTCTTATCTCCTCGCCCACCTGCAGCGCTTCCCATGGGAAAGACGTATACGCCAGGCGATGGCCGTCCGTGCTGATCAGCTCGATGCTGCCGTTCTTCAGAATCATGAGGGCGCCATTCAGATAGTACCTCTGCTCCTGGGTGATCGCGCAGTAGACCCTGTCGATCATATCCTTGCATTTCTCGAGTGGGAGGACGATATTCTTTTCGAACTTTGGCTCGGGGACCTGGGGATAGTCTTCTTTGGGAAGACAAAGGACCTTGAACTGGCTCGCACCGGACGTGATCTCCATCATGTGGTTTTCGTTCTGTTCAAAACGCACGTCCGTGGCACCGGAAAGAGATTTTACGATCTCGAACATCTTCTTACCGGACACCGTGATTCCCCCGGTCTCCTCGATATCTGCAGAGAAGTGGGTCTTGAGTCCCACTTCGAGATCGGTTCCCGTCAGCTCTAAATGATTATCTTCGGCCACGATCAATATGTTCGCAAGGATCGGCATGGTGTTCCTTTTTTCCACGATCCCCTGCAGGAGTTGAAGCTCGCTCAGAATTTCGTCTTTTGCGATCGAGAATTTCATTTTTCCACCTTTCCTCAGCCTTCTTTTCTTTCTTTTATATAATACGTTAGGTTATGTAATAAGAATAAGAATTGCAAATAAAATGTGCATAATCCATGTATCCCGTTGATTCCTTAGTGGATATAGCTGATTATTTTGTTTAATTCCCTGTTGAATTCGGGGTCATCCCCTCTGAGTTTCTCGATCTTACGTATACTGTGGATGACCGTTGTATGATGTTTTCCACCGAATTTCTTCCCGATCTCAGGTAGAGAGGATTTGGTAAGCTCCTTGGAAAGATACATGGCCACCTGGCGAGGAAAAGCGATCTTGGGGGAGTTGTTACGCGCCTTGATCTGCGTGAGGTTGATCTTGTAGTGGCGCGCTACGAGCTTCTGGATCTTGTCGATGGTGACCAGCGTGGCCGAGGAATCCAGGAGTCCCTTGAGCGCCTCCTTGGCGAGGTCAAGATCGAGGGGCTCTCCCTTGAGAGAGGCGTATGCGATCACCCTCCGGAGGTAGCCTTCCAGCTCCCGGATATTGGAATGCGCCTTATCGGCGATAAACAGCGCCACGCTTTCTGAAAGATAGATCTCTTCCATTTCCGATTTTTTCTTCAGGATCGCAATCCGGGTTTCGATGTCGGGAGGCTTGAGATCCGCGATCAGTCCCCATTCGAACCGGGAGCTGAATCGTTCTTCCAGGTTCGGGATCTCCTTGGGAGGACAGTCGCTTGTGATTACGATCTGCTTCTGGCCGTCATAGAGATGATTGAAGGTATGGAAAAATTCTTCCTTGGTTCTCTCTCTTCCTGATAGATAATGGATATCATCCATGAGAAGCACATCGATACTCCGGTACTTCTGTCTGAAATCCAGCACCTTACCGTACTGGAGGTGGTTGATCAGGTCGTTCATGAATTTTTCGGTGGTGATGTACAGGACCTTGACGCGGTGATTGTCCTTGAGGACATGGTGCCCGATGGCGTTCATGAGGTGCGTCTTTCCCAGCCCGGCACCGCCATAGAGGTACAGTGGATTGTAGGATTTTGCGGGATTTTTCACCACGGCCGAGGCGGCGGCATGCGCGAACTGGTTGCAGGAGCCAACCACGAAATTTTCGAAGATGTAATTGGGATTGAGATTGGGGTTGAGTAGAGAGCCGTGTTTGGTGCGACGTTCATCGGGGGAACGGCGCATGAATGATGTCGGCGTGTCTTCATAGATGTATTTGATGTCGTAGACCTTGTCGAATATGTCGCGGGAGCAGCCGTTGATGAGGCTGGAATAGTGAAAGGACAGCCAGTCTTTGAAATAAGAGTTGGGGACCTTGATGTAGAGCGCGTCGTTCTCCTGGCCGATAAACACGGTGGGCTCGAACCAGGTTTCGTAGCTCTTCTGATCGATGCGTTTTTTTATTTCATTCTGGACTTGAAGCCAGAGGTTCGTTTTCTCAGAAGGCTGCATTTTGGCTCCCGATTTTTCCACAGAAATATCCACAACTGTGGAAAATTATCGGTGTCGATAAATTGTATTCGATTTTGTACGGGATTGCTAGAGCTCAGGTATAATAGCACCCTTGTTTGGTGATTGCAACGAAAATGAAAAAAATAAACTAGAAGTCGAATCCGATCCAAAACTTGGTCCTCCACCCTGTTATTACCGCCCAGTCGAAGGGTGAACTCAGCGTATCCCAGGCCAGTCCCTTCACGAATTCGACGTGCATGGGCATGCCCAGAAAGAAGAACTCGACACCGAAACCGTACGAGCCCTGGGCCTCAGCCAATATGAAATCCTGCCCCCCATCGGGAGTCAGGATGGGGAAATAGAACTCGGATGGATTGTCACCCAGCTTGCTGCGCGTGACATCGAAGAACGCAACGCCTCGGACCGGGCCGAAGGGGCCCAGCAAGGTATAGGCCGCGTTGACCAGGGGGATCCGGAACTCGAGGTTCGCGTACCAGCCCTCGGTCCCGATGATGCTGTAGAAATAGGCGGAGCGAACCTCGTTGTTCCCGCCCCAGTAGTTCACATAGGGATTCTTTCCCCGGCTCATAAAGCCGTTGAACCGGAAGGCAAAAAGGGCATCGCTGCCCAGGTAGAGATACTGGCGGTAGTCGACCGAAACGGATGTGTTCTGTAGGAAGGACTGGGAGATGGGCAGGCTCTGGGACACGGAGAGCCGGAAGGTGTTGCCCTTGGCGGGGCCGTAGCTCTTGAAGCGCGTCGTCTCCCCCACCAGCGCCAGCGAGAAGGGGACCATGTTGCCGTTGTAGAAATAGTTGTATCCACCGACACGGGGATCGGTGATCTGGTTGATGTAGGGATTGTAGAAGTCCTCGTTGAAGTAGGTGTATCCGATGCTCGTCTCCAGACGGTAGTACAAGCTGAACGGATAGGCCCCCATCATGGTGATGCCGGAGATCTCCCGGGTCGCCAGGGCGTCTCTGTAGTTGAGCAGGTTGTACAGGCTGGGATCGTAGTAGGCGTAGGAAGGGTAGTAAAAGATCGTGTAGGCCATGGCCTGCACCATCCACTGGAAGCGGTTCTTCATGTTCCCATAGGACAATGAATAGTTGCGGAAGCTGCGCACCTGGTAGGCCGTGAAGTTGAACATGTGGTCATGGAACAGGTCCCCGAAGGTCACGGAGGAGCCGCCGTAGATGGAGCCGTCGGTCGAGACCACAGCCTCGACAGGGGGGCGGCCCACGATATACAGCTTGCCCAGCCCCGTATACTGCTCTATCTTTTTATCCTCGATCTCGATCCGGACCAGGGGCTCGAAGCGCTCATACTGCTCCTCGGGCTCAAGCTCGTCGGCCTGGACCGTCCGTTCCAGCACCGGTTCGAATTCGCTCTTGAAGAGCTGGAAAGCCCCCTTGTTGAAGGCGGAGAAGATGATCTTCCCCTCCTCTTTGGGATCCGGGACAGGAAGGAAGCAGCCCGTTCGCACGTCTGTGTAGCGCCAGATCTCTCCGGTTTCGAGCGTGATGGAGTAGATGTTGTAGGCATCACGGGAATCGCTGGTAAAATAGATCTCCTGGGAATCCTGCGTGAACTCAGGGGTTATGGTGTTGCCCTTGCCGAAGGTCAGCTGGGTCTTTTTTTTCAGGTTGCTCGCGGGAGAGACAAAGAGCTTGTCGTATTCATCGATGAGGATGGTATAGGCCATCAGCTCCCCGTCGGGAGCGAGGGAGGAGGACTTCTCGAACAGCTCATCCTGAGTCAGGTTGACGGTCTCGCCCGTCGTGAGGTCGACCTTGAAGATGTCGCGCTGTCCCCCGTCAAAGGCGGTATAGGCCAGTTCCCGGTCCCCGGGATAGAAGGAGGGGGAGGCGGGAACGTCCTGGGGAAGCGGGATTTTTCTCAACATGTTCCCCGTGAGCGCATCCACCAGGAAGAGGGCGTGTTTGTGGCCGGCGCGGGCAAAGAAAGCGACCATGTCGCCGTCATGCGACCAGGCCAGGTCCTTGCCGTTGGAGGGCTCGATCTCGAACTTGATGGATTCGTACTTCAGGGAATACCCCTTTGTGAGGTTCTTGATGGGGCGCCCGTCTACCACGCTGAAGAGCATGATGTCGAGGTCGAGGTCCCTGACGTTGTAGGTCACGACCGCGACCATGTCGCCTGACGGGGAGACGGTGTGGCTGAATGCGAACCAATATTGGTTGACCGGATATTCCGGGCCGAGTACGATCCCGTAGTTGTCTGGGTTCTCCCGGGTGACGAAATCCTGGTACTTCTCCCGCAGGTGTTTCTTGAATTCATGAGAGAACGTCCGGTTATCCATGGCAAAGGACTGCATGACCGGATCCATTCGCCCCACAAGGGGGGAATTTTTCATGTTCTGCCAGAAATTGCGCACCCCGTTCTTGCCGAACTTGTCCTCGATGAAGTCGTACATGGCGTGCCCGAAATCGTAGGCCGGGTCTCGTATGAGGGGGTATTGGGAAAACATCATCCCCGCACGGTTCAGTTCAGGGATGCGGTCGTTGAGCACGGCATCCCGGACGATGAGCTCCGACCATGGGGACCAGCGCTCGGTGCTGTATTCGGAAAAGCCCTCGAAAACCCATAGGGGCGGCTGGCTCACGGCATAGACCACGCCCCCGGGGCTCCCCCACAGGAGGTCGTACTGGAAGATGTGCGAGAGCTCATGGAGCATGAGGTCGTACAGGTCGAGAATGGGCATGTCTCCCTGGATCGCCACCCGGAAGAGGAGAGGTTCGGATACGCCCAGGGCCCCCTCAGGCGGCCGGAAAAGGTTGGACTGCTGGAAGTCGGTTGTCGTCTTGTAGTAGAGCAGGGGGACCTTGGCGGAAAGCTGGTGTTTGATCTTGTCGCTGATCTGTGCATAGGCACTCTCGGCCAGCTGCGCCACGGTCTGCAGCATCTCGATATCATGGGTGTAGTAGTAGATGTCGTAATGCTCGGTGGCATACATCTCCCAGTTGAAATCGGTATACATCACGCGGTTCTTTCCGTAGAACTGCGTGTATGCGATCTGGGCGGTTAGCGATGCGGTGCTCAGCAGCAAGAGCGGCACGATGAAGAGGAGCTTTTTCGTTCCTGTTCCCATGGTTTTTCCTCGATCAGTGGATGATCAGATAGCGGTCCTGGATCTTGTCTCCCCCCATTATCTCGCGGAAGAGCTTTTCCTTGACCTGAAATGCCAGGTCGAAGAAGGCGAAATAGGCCGTCTGGTTGGGGTTGGAATAGGCACGCTGTTCCTTGAATTCCTGATTGAAAAGGTTGATGCCGGATTCGGAGTCGATGATGTGGACCGTCATGTTCAGGCTGTAGAATTTCTGGGTTTTCATGTAGTCTCGGTCTGGGAAAGGGGTTTCCTGTTCCCTGCCTTTTTTATGGACCAGGGCCTTACGGGTCTCCTCTGCATATTCGACCGTGCCGGAAAAGATCACGGCCTTCTTTTTATCCAGATCGAGGTTCTTCCAGAAATCCTGGTCCTCGAACACGGCTTCGTCCTCTATGGGGGCCGTGTGCAGGTCCACCGGTGTTTCCAACTCTACGGCGAGCTCTGTGGAGAGATAGTCCCGCAGCTCCCGATTGAGGTCGAATCCCTCGACTTCGGATTTCAGGATAAAATCTGCCACCACGATCCCGTCGAAATCCGCCAGCCTTACGTCTGCCCTGCGCGGGATTCGGAGCCGCATGCGGAAGTAGTCCGTCCCGGAGCAGGACGCACCCAACAGCACCGCCAGCCCGACCAGCCACAGCCACCTATTTCTTGATCTCGGCATCCTTTTTTTCCTTTTTCTCGGGCCTTTGGATCTGTTCGAGCTGCTCCATGTTCGCTTGGAAATTCTTGAAGTTGGCCTGAACATATTCGTTCTCGGGGGAGAGCGCCAGCGCCTGCTGGTATTCCCTTTCCGCCTCCTTCCAGCGTCCCGTCCGTTCGTAGGCAACGGCCAGGTTGTTGTGCGCAGCCGCGGAGTCGGGGTCCTGCTCCAGAACCTTCTGCCAGCGGAAGATGGCTTCGTCCCACATCCTGCTCTGGGCGGCCTGGATGCCGAAGAGCATCTGATTGCGATAGGTCCCCGGCCCGCAGGCACTGAAAGCCAGGCACAAAAGAAGGACAACGAGTGTAGAATAGAGGAATTTTACGTTCATCAAGATGGTTGACCTCAACTTTAAAAGGTAAGCCTTTTCGCAAACTTCGTCAAGTAACCCCTGATAAGGAGCAAGAAACATACCAACCCCGCCCCCCTGGGATCGGCCCTGCCGCAGGGGAGATGTGTCTCCACACGAGGACGCAGGTGTCCCCGGGCAGGACAGTCATGAGGGAGGGCCGCCGTACAGGATCGTTTCGTCAGAATATTCTGGTCCCAGCCTCAGCTTGGCTTTTTCGCGGATTTGTGGTATAAAATGGACTTCCTGAATAAGAACCAGAGAAATCGAGAGAAAACCAATGCCGAAAGTTTGTGAGATTTGCGGAAAAGGCCCGATCTTCGGACATAGCGTCAGCCATTCACATAAAGCATCCAAAAAGAAATGGAGTCCGAACCTGCAGAGGGTCAAGGCTGAGACAAAGTCGGGAGCCAAGAGAATCTGGGTCTGCACCCGCTGTGTCCGTTCCGGAAAAGTCAAAAAAGCCGTCTGAACGATCAGGCGCGTTCCGCCGATTCGACCTCTTTGATCTCCGAGACCTTTTTTATTATGTTGTCGAGTTGTCGGATGTCCCGTATGGAGAGCACCAGGTTGATCCGCCCCCTCCCGTCTGCCGATGTGTCCACCCGAGCCTGGTTGATGTTCCCCCCCTGCTTGGCGATCACGGCCGTTACCTTGGCCAGCACACCCGGCGCGTTCTGACTCACGATTACCAGGCCCCCCCTGTACTCTCCCTTGGTGGCCTCGTCCCAAGCCACCTCCACCATCCTCTGTGAATCGAGCAGTTCCTTGGCGACGTAGTGGCAGCGCAGGGCATGGACGGTGATGCCTTTTCCGGATGTGATGTACCCGATGACGGGCTCTCCCTTGATGGGTGCACAGCACCTGGCCAGGTGCACGGGTGAGCCCACCCGGTCCTTGACCAGGATCCCGGCGGCCGGCCTGCCCGTGACCCGGGTGACCACCTTCTTGAGGAGCGGCTCCTTCCTTTGGACAAGGGCCGTTTCAGGGAAGATCTTTTCCATCAGGCGGTGATCGAGGATGATCCTGCCGGATCCGATCAGGGAGTAGAGGTCTTCCAGGCTTCGGATGCGAAAGGGGACGGCGGCACGGACCTGTTTAACCAGGGGATCCTTCTTCAGCATCTTGGCGGGGATCCGGAATTTCGCAGCCTCCTGGGTCCACAGGGTTTTTCCCAGGGAAATGTGCTTAGCCCTCTCCTGCTGGTTGAGCCAGCGCCTGAGGTGATGCCGCGCCGTAGAGGTGAAGGCGATGTTCAGCCATTCCCGGCCGGGAGTGGCATCGGGAGACGTCAGGACCTCGACGATGTTTCCCGGCTTGAGCACCGTCTTGAGGGGAGCGAGCTTGCCGTCGATCCGGGCCTTATGGGCATGCAGGCCGATCTCGGAATGGATCTTGAAGGCGAGGTCCAGGGCCGTGGCCCCCATAGGCAGCGTGATGATCTTGCCTTTGGGCGTGAACACGTAGACCTCTTCAGGGATCAGGTTGGTCTTCAGGCTGCTCAAGAACTCACGTGGGCTCTTTCGCTCCTGGTAAAGTTCCGCCATCTCCCGCAGCCACTCGAGCCTCCTGTCGTCCTTGTCCCAGGATTCGGGCCTGGATTCCTTGTATTTCCAGTGTGCCGCGATCCCCTTCTCTGCGATCTCATGCATCTCGTTCGTACGGATCTGGATCTCGATGGTCTGTTTCTTGCCGGCAATGATGGTGGTGTGCAGAGCCTGGTAGTGATTGGGCTTGGGCATGGCGATGAAATCCCGGAAACGGTACGGGAGATGGGGCCAGCGCTGGTGGATGATGCCCAGGGCAGAGTAACAGTTCTTGACGGAATTTGTGAGCAGCCGCAGCGCCATGAAATCGTAGACCTGATCGAAGGCGACATCCTGCCGCTTCATCTTTTTGAAGATGCTGTAGGTCCGTTTGATCCGGAAGACGATCGTGGCCTTGATGCGGTTCTCCTGCATCAGCTCATCCAGCTCGCTCTTGATCTTTTCCAGTCCTTGTTCGGCGTCTTTGCGCAGAGGCTCGACATGCTTCTGGATCTTGAAAAAATGCTGCGGGTCGACGTAGCGGAACGCGAGGTCCTCCAGCTCTGCCTTGATGCGCCCCATGCCCAATCGGTTGGCGATAGGGGCATAGATCTCGAGCGTCTCCCGTGCCACCTGGGTCTGTTTGGATTCATCCAGGAATTTGAGGGTCTTGAGGTTGTGTATGCGGTCGGCCAGCTTTATGAAGATCACACGCAGGTCATCGGTCATGGCCAGGATGATCTTCCTAATGGTCTCGGCATGACGACTCTCGGGAGAGGATTCCTGGACCAGGCTTATCTTGGTAACGCCTTCCACCAGGTGGCCCGCGTCCTTGCCGAATTCCTGCTGGATGTCTGTGGCCGTCACGTCCGTGTCCTCCAGCACATCGTGGAGCAGGGCGGCCGTCAGCGTGACCGCGTCCATCTGCATGTCCGCCAGCATGCTGGCGACCTCCAGCGGATGGCTCAGGTAGGGCTCTCCGGAGCGGCGGACCTGTCCCTTGTGGGCCCGTGCGGCGAAGACGTAGGCCTTCTGCAGCTGGGTGATGTCCCGTTCCGTGTAGTACGGAGAGACCTTGTCCAGTATATCGTTGAAGCGGATCATCCCCTGTGTTCTTCTTCGATTATCCAGTTTACCGCATCTCTCAGATCACGGGCAACATGTTCGGGCGTTTTTCCCTGCGCCTTGAGCGTGGCAAGGGACTTCTGGCCGTATCCGGTCAGGACCAGTATGGACCTGGCCCCGAGGTTCCACCCGAACTGAACGTCTTCCACCTTGTCACCCACCATATAGGAACGGGACGTGTCGATCCCCAGCTCAGCGGCGGCCTGCAGACCCATTCCCGGCCGCGGCTTACGGCACTCACAGTCCCTGTCATAGATCGGGATGCTGGAAGACACAAAATGCGGACAGTAGTAGATGCCGTCAAGGCGCGCGCCTTCTTCCCGGAACGCCTCCTGCATCCGGTCATGGATATCCCACAGCCGGGGTTCCTCGATCAGCCCCCGTCCTATGCCGGATTGATTGGTGATGACGATGGCCAGAAGCCCAGCCTGGTTGATCCTGCGTACAGCCTCGAAGCTGTAGGGATAGATCTCGACCTGGTCGAAGGAGTTGGGATATCCCACGTCCCGGTTGATGTTCCCGTCCCTGTCCAGGAACACGGCCCCCCTCTTCATGGCAGCCACCTTCGGCTGAGAGCGAAGACTTCTTCGGGAGAGATGGATTCCATGCAGCGGTGATCGAAGGGACAGTCTCGGTAGGCGCAGGGCCAGCATGCCGGAGGCTTATGGATATAGGCGGAAGGATCCTGAAAGGGGGCCGTGGCATCGGGATCGGTGGGACCGAAGATCGCCAGGACCGGAGTGCCGAGGGCATTGGCCATGTGCATGGGGCCGGAATCGTTGGTAACGCACAGGTCTGCGGCGTGGATGATCGAGGCCAGCTGGCGCAGGGAGGTTCTTCCCGTGAGGATCACGGGAGGGGAGGCCAGCGGTTTGGCGATGGCCTCTGCCAGAGAGGCCTCGTTCCCGGACCCCACGATCACGATCTGGGCCCTCATTTTCTCCTGGTAAAGTGCGGCCAGGGCACTGAAGCGATCGGGCGGCCACCGCTTGGCCGATCCGAAATATCCGCCGGGATTGAGCAGGACCAGGGGGGCACTTGGGGCGACACCCGCGGCAGACAGCAGCCGCGCTGCAACCTGGATCTCCCCAGCTTCCAGCGGGAAGGACAGGACCGGGTTCGCAGCTTCCAGGCCTAATCCGGTGATCAGGCCCAGGTAGTATCGGACCTGATGGAGCGATACCTCTGGAGCGGGGCGGCGAACACTCCGCGTGAGCAGGGCACTGCGGCCATCTGCGGCGTAGCCCCACCTGTCGGGGATCCGGGCCCACAACAGAGGCAGGGCGGAACCGAAGGAGTTGGTGAGCAGAAGGCCGGCATGGAATCGGTGTTCCTTCAATCCACGGGACGTGCGGCGCATGGCAGACAAACCGGATTCATCTGGCAGGGGGATAACACCTTTGATGAAGGGATAGGAAAGGAATAGGTCCTTGACCCAGGGCTTGGCCGCGACCCAGATCTCTGTCTCGGGATAGGCCTGGGCCAGGCTCTGGATCGCGGGGATGGCCAGGATGGAGTCCCCAATCCAGTTGGGGGCTCTGACCAGGATCTTCATCGTTTGCCCAACCGTCAGCTGGAAGGAGAAGACGCTTGGCTTTTGTCTGCCGGGGCAGATTCCTTTTTCTCTGTGCCTTTATCGGTTTTGGTGGATTCTTTGACCTGGGGCTTATCCGGGGACTTCTTGGCTCCCTGGTCTTTGCGGGCATAATCGTTGATATAAAAGCCCGAGCCCTTGAACTTGATCGCCGGGCTGGAGACGAGCTTCCGGAGCGGCCCCCCGCACTGCGAGCAGACCTTCAGGGGCGCATCCGAGACCTTTTGGATGGACTCGACAACAACTCCACATTCTGTACATTTATATTCATAGAGCGGCATGGTTTTCCCTCGAATTAAAGCCATATTATAGCAAAATTTAAAGTTAAGTCCAGCGATTCCTCCGGCCGGGATCAGCGGAAGACCTGCGCCTCGAAGACGAAGATCTCGGCGCCGGAGCGCCAGGCATCCTGGGGCAGCCCGGCCTTTTGACAGGCCTGCCTGAGAAAGGCTAAACGATCCCAGCCATTGTCGACAGGGACCTGCGGCAGGAGCAGGCCGCTGCGTTCACCCCGCTTAATGAGCAGGCCGTGGATTCCCACCTTAACCTGGCTCGGGTCGCTGATCTTGCGGGGGGGAGAGAGGACTGAGACCTCGAACTCGAGCGACCCGAGCTCGGAGGAAGTGACCGGGGGGAAACGATTGTCCCGGGTGGCCGCGTAGATGGCGGCCAGGGTAACGGCCTTGTAGAGAGGGGCGATGGGCTCGACGAAGCCGACGCAGCCGCGCAGCCGACCCTGTTTCTTCAGGGTGACGAATGCCCCGGATGGGCCTCGGAGTCCCGGGTTTTCCGGCTGCGGCTCCAGGACGAGGTTTTCGCGCACGATCATTTCCACGGCGGCCCGGGCGATCTGCAGGAGCTCTGCTTTTTCGGAAGAAGACAGGGGCGAGGCTCCCATCGGTTCACTGTCCGCATAGATCGCGGCGGAGAGGTATCCGACCACCTGGCTCTCGTCTCCCCCGCGGGCGGAGGAGTCCTCATACTCGAGGACCTCGACCCGGGGCTGGCCGAGATGCCGGGCATAGGCCAGGGCGGTCAAGACGCCGGCTCCGCCGCACATGATGTTGTCATGAGCGGTCACACTCCGCATCAGGATGTCCGTCTCCTGCGCCTGCAGCAGGGCGATGGTTTCTGCGTCCCGGGCATTGGCTTCATTTTTCGAGAGATAGTGGGACATGTCGCTGGAGACGAGGACCAGGGCCTTTTTCCCGGGCAGGACCTCGGCCAGGGCTTTTCCCAGGAGCTGGGCAGTTTCCTCGGCGGGAAGGCCCATGAGAACAGGGACGATCCTGGCGCCGGGCAGGACTTTCTGTATGAAAGGGACCTGGACCTCGATGGAGTGTTCCTCCCGGTGGGCTGCCGCGACAAATCCGTATCCCGTGGCATTGGCCAGAGCCGCGGCCGTTGCCTCGTCGACCTCGACTGTCCCCAGGGGCGTGGCATACCCGCCGCGAGGATAGATGGAGGCTCCCTTGAAGCCGTGCCGGTGGGCCACCCCCAGGATGATCACCGTTTCGATCTCGGCCCCTCGGATCAGGGCGTAGGCGTGGGCTGCGACCCGGCCGGAATAGACGTAGCCCGCGTGGGGGACGATCAGGGCGGCGGGGCCCGCAGCCGGGGAAGATCGCACAGAAGCCCAGGCCAGCAGGTCGTCCAACTGTCGGGACAGGCGCTCCGGCCTGGCATCATAGAACCGGCCGGCCCAGACCGGCTCGCGCACGGCTTGGCCCCAGATGGTGGACGCCAGCATCAGCAGCCCCAGTGCGCATGTCAGAAAACAGCGTCTCATGTCCCTCTTCTCAGTGTGAATATAGGCCGGGCTCCCCTAAAAATCAAATCTCTTCATGCCGGGTCCGTGCAAAGGAGGTTGACTTTTTCCCCGATTTGAACGAAAATGGAATAACCGTTTTCGTGAGGTCACAAGAGGATGAAGAGTCTTTGCAAATCCCTTTTTACCCTAGCTCTGGCTTCGACAGCATTCTTTATTGGATTTTATCTCGGCCAGGAAAAGATCGTCGCCCGTTTCCCTGAATTTCAGGAAGAGAAGGGCGACAAAGCGTAATCTCCTCAGATGAATCTCGGGGCGTATGGCATTCTGATCATTTTCGGGGCATTCGTCCTGCTCATGATCCTGAATCCCAACCTGTCCTGCTTCGGAAGGAAGCTCCAATCCCCGCTGTATCCGCTGCTCAGGAAACGATCCCGAGCTAAGCGCAGGCAGCCCCCCACCGAAGACTATGGGTTCGACCTGGGAGGCGATGGGGCCTCCTCGGAGCACCGTCCGCAACCCCATGCCCCCGCATCGAAGAAGCCCCCGACGGAAGATTACGGATTCAACCTCAGTGACTCCCGTGCCCGGCAGGCCCCCGACATCCCTCCTGACAAGGGCGACAAGGGGAACACAGGCTGATATATCTTAGGGGTGAGAAAGGATTGGGCCATCGTTCGGGATTCCCACTAATTGCGGCCGCGCTGCTCCTCTTGGGACTGGTATGCTGCCGCCCTTCTCGTGTTCTCTTTTCCCCCGTTCCCTCCCAAGTGGAAAGTATCGAGGGGCATGCGCGGGTCTGGCTGTCCCAGCCTGAGGGGACGAGGACGAAATTCGCCTTCCTGCTCTCCCTCCCCGATCAAGGCAGCATCGAGGTCTCGGACATTCTCGGCCGCTCGCTCTACCGGATCCTGGTCACACGGGATGCGGCCTACCTCATCATCCCTGCAAAAAAGGTATTCTGGAAGGGCGATGAGGCCGAGATCTTCGAAAGATTCCTGGGCTTTCCTCTGGACCTGCACGAGATGATCAGCCTGATCAGCGGGGAGTGGGCGTCAGGCCCCCAAGGGCGGCAGCCGTCGGACTGGAGCCTGGAGAGGGATGCACAGGGGCGCATCACGGCGGGCCAAAGAGAGGCGTTGAGTTTCAGGGTCGAGGAGTTCGTCCCGGACACGCCTTTTCCGCGCAGCCTGCAGTTCGTGCATCCCGGCAACTCCGGCCGGCTCAAGATCCTGAAAATGGAATTCAACCGACCGCTGGGTCGGGATGTTTTTGCTCCCGATTTCCTCCAGGATTATGCTCAAAAGTCCTGGGAGGAGATCCAGGACATATTGAACAATGAAGGTTGAATCCTTCGCCAAGATCAACCTGGGCCTGGAGGTGATCCGGAAGAGGCCGGATGGTTTTCATGAGATCCGGACCCTCTTTCAGAGCGTCGGACTCCGAGACACGCTGGCGTTCACCCCCATCCCGGGGAGCGCCATAGAGTTGACAGGCTCTGATCCAAGCATCTCCTGGTCTGATGACAACCTCATCCACAGGGCCGCGGCCCTGCTCGTCCGCAGACATGTTCCCGGGAACAAGGGGATTGGCATCCACGTGGTCAAGAACATCCCCGCCGGGAAGGGCTTGGGTGGGGGAAGCAGCAACGCCGCCATGACCCTCTGGGCTCTGGACAAGCTCTGGGGCCTGGGCCTCCCGCATCGGGAACTCCTGGCCCTGGGAGCCGAACTGGGATCGGATGTCCCCTATTTCCTCGAGGGAGGGCTGTGCCTGGGTACGGGCCGGGGCGAGGAGATCCGATCCCAGGACGACCTCGCGAACAGGCAGGTCCTGCTGGTGCTTCCCCGGCTGGCCGTGTCCACGGCCCACATCTACGGACATCACCGCGTCGCCTTGACTTCACATAGTAAAGACAGTAAAATTAGGCGTTTTTTGAAGAGTCCCGGTCTGCACGGATTAGAAAACGATCTCGAGGAAACGATCTTTCGTTTCTATCCTCTGATACAGGAACTAAAGCGACGTCTTCACGACCTGGGACCCGAGCTGACTTTGGTCAGCGGTTCTGGCTCCGCGATATTCGGCCTGTTCGGCGACGCCGAGGCAGCCCTGCAAGCCAAGTGCGCACTTGAGGCCGAGGCGCGAGTTCGCCTCGTGGAGACCGTGACGCGTGAACAGTATTGGGAATCCGTGTACGCTGGGGTGTAGCCAAGCGGTAAGGCAGCGGCCTTTGGAGCCGCCATTCGGAGGTTCGAATCCTCCCACCCCAGCCATAGAACGATAGGGCGGCCCGGAAGACGGTGCCCCCAACAAAAGAGGAAGACAGGAGAACGACGAGAGATGAAAGTATTCACCGGATCCTCGAACCCTGCGTTAGCCAAGGAGATCGTCGGCTGCATGGATATCGACCTCGGGAGGTCGGTTCTGGAGCAGTTCAGCGACGGAGAGATCCATTTCTACATCGATGAAAACGTGCGCGGTGAGGACGTATTCGTGATCCAGACCGGGGCACATGACCGGAATTTTCATCTGATGGAACTCTTTGTCATGATCGACGCGTTCAAGAGAGCGTCGGCCGAGCGGATCACCGCGGTCATACCCTATTATTCCTATGCCCGCCAGGACTGGAAGGACCGGCCCCGCGTGCCTCTTTCCGCTCGACTGGTGGCGGACCTGCTGGAGACGGCGGGGGCCAACCGTGTCCTGACCATGGACCTGCACTCTCCTCAGATCCAGGGTTTCTTCTCCGTCCCCGTGGACAACCTGATGGCTCAAGGTGTCTTTGCAGACTACATGAGGAGCCTGGGCCTGGATAACATCACGGTGGTCTCTCCCGATGCCGGAGGCGTTGGCAGGGCCAAATGGTTTGCCAAGCTGCTGAAGGCAGAGCTGGGCATCATCGACAAGCGGCGGCCCCAGCCCAACGTGGCTCAAGTGTTCAATGTGATCGGAGAGGTCGCGGACCGTGATGTGGTGATCCTGGATGACATGGTCGATACGGCCGGAACGCTGGTCCAGAGCGTGGAGGCCCTGCTCGAAAAAGGTGCACGCAAGGTCTGGGCTGCCATCACACACCCCGTACTCTCGGGCCTGGCCCGGGAGAGGATCGAGGGTTCCCGCATGGAAAAACTGATCGTCACGAACACCATCCCTCTAAACGAGGATTCGCATAACTCAGACAAGATCGAAGTGCTGTCGGTTGCCGAACTTTTTGGCGAAGCGATTCGCAGGATTCATGAAGGCAACTCCGTTAGCTCTTTGTTCACCCAATGATTGAGGAGGAAGACCCATGAGCTTGACCATTAACGCAGAGAAACGAGATTCCGGAGGAAAGAATGTCGCCCGCCGGATCCGTCGGGAAGGAAATCTCCCGGCCATACTTTACGGAGCGGAGGCCGAAAACATCCCTCTGGTCCTGAACAAGAAAGACATTTTCAGCATTCTCAAGTCCGAATCGGGCGAGAACACCATTTTCCAGGTCGTCGTCGACAAAGAGACGCCGGAAGTCATGATCAAAGATTACCAGCAGGATGTGACATCGGATGAGCTCCTGCACGTCGACCTCATCCGCATCTCCATGGACAAGGAGATCCGCGTGACCGTGCCGATCGTGCTGACCGGTGACCCCGTGGGTGTCAAGACCGAGGGAGGTTTTGTCGAATTCATAACCCGAGACGTGGAGGTCGAATGCCTGCCTTCGGCAATTCCGGAGAGCATCACGGTCGATATAAGCGAACTGCACCTCAACCAGTCCATAAAGATCGAGGAGCTGCCTCCGATCGAGGGCGTGAAGGTTATGTCCGATCCCCAGTATGTGATCGTCGCGGTCGAGGCCCCATCCGTCGAGGAAGAGGTGGTCGAGGTTGAAGAGGAAGAGGAAGAGATCATGGCCGAAGGAGAACAGCCCGAGGTCATCAAGAAAGACAAGGCCGAAGAAGACGAAAAGGCGGGCGCGAGCAAGGAGTGATGCGTGTGGGCCGTTGTGGGGCTGGGGAATCCCGGACGGGAATACACGCGGAATCGGCATAATGTCGGCTTCGAGTTTATCAAGAGGCTTGCCAGGCGCTGGGATACCAGGGTCAGGAAGAGGAGTCATCTCTCAAAACTGATCCGAGTGGACCGGCCCGAAGGCAAGGTCCTGCTGGTTATGCCCCAGACGTTCATGAACTCCAGCGGCCGGGCCGCTCGGTCCCTGGTGGACCAGGGCGGCCTCCATGTGGGGAGGATGGTCGTTGTCTATGATGACTTCGACCTCCCCCTGGGCGAGATCCGTATCCGCAGGGAAGGCAGCGGTGGATCGCACAAGGGCATGGGTTCGATCATCGAGGAGCTGGGAACACGAGATATCTCACGCATCCGCATCGGTATCGGCCCCATGCCTCCGGAGGCGGATCCCGTCGAGTATGTGCTCTCCCCCTTTACGGGCGAGGAGCTCCAGCGGCTCACGGATCCCCTGGACCGTGCCGCCGAGGCCCTCGAGATGATCCTGGCGGGGAACATCGATGCCGCCATGAACCGCTTCAATCCCTTCCAACCTCCCCCTCCTGAATCCCACCCACCCAACGAGACGGATCAGTGAGGGCTTCTGCCTTCTGAGTCCCACTCACCCGCCATCTCTCCACCCCAACCTCCCTCCTTGAAAGGAGGGGGGGGGGGAGAGGAGCTGGATGGCGTTGTTGGATGTCTTGACGTATGAGGATTTTTATACTATAGTGTGCGTTCCCATACGGGAAGATCGAACAAACAAATCAGCAAAACTGTTTGTTCTCTCCTTGCTCCTTCCACCAGGAGAAGGGGCTACAAAGCCATAAGGAGGTTTTAATGAGACTCTACGAAACTGCTTTCCTTATCGCCCCCAATCTGGCCGAAGATGAGACAGAAGAACTCATCCAGAAGATGGCCGCCATCGTTACCGATAATAAGGGTGAGATGGTTGATATCGATGCTTGGGGAAAGCGTAAGCTGGCATACCAGATCCAGAAGTTCGATGCGGCTGTTTATGTGTTTTTCCATTACAGAAGCGAGGCAGACGTCCCCACCGAGTTG
The DNA here is from genome assembly GCA_965533275.1 of uncultured bacterium. Classification (GTDB taxonomy): domain Bacteria; phylum Acidobacteriota; class Aminicenantia; order Aminicenantales; family Aminicenantaceae; genus JAUXEH01. Next base: position 326 of record CBESWG010000036.1, on the reverse strand, counting down.
GAAAGACGATTCAAGCAGACCGAGACCATCCTCCGTTACCTTACCTCCAGAATGGAGGAGGAGGCCAAGCCCCGCCGGAAAAAGGCCCGGCGGCCCCAACCCAAAGAAGCGGCTGGGGAGCGGATGACGGCGCCCAGCCCGGCGGCCGTAAGCCCGGCTCCTCCGGAGGCGGCTCCTGAAAAAGCGGATGAGGCTCCGAAGGAATCCGTGCCCGAGCCAGTTAAGGCCGAGCCAGTTAAGGCTGAGCCGGTTAAGGCCGAGCCGGTTAAGCCCGAGCCAGTTAAGGCCGAGCCAGTTAAGGCCGAGCCAGTTAAGGCCGAGCCGGT